>NZ_FRAF01000074.1 GCF_900142255.1 Alicyclobacillus tolerans
TGGACTACAGCAGGGATTGCATTGACAATAGTCGGGCTCCTAACAGGATGTGGGACAGGTGGTGGAGTGAGTTCAGGTTCGACTCCAACGAAGAATGTGACCAATAGCCCCGCATCGAATGTTACACATACATCAACACCATCGAATAGCGTTGCAAGTAAAACGGCAAACAGCACATCGACTAGTACTCATCAATTCAACAATAACTCGACAGTCAGTAACAATACAAAACCAAGTTCTCAGGCGTCTTCTTCAACATCAGGGATGGTACATCTGAATTTAACTCAGGCTCAAATCCAAACGATTAAAACGGCCATCATTAAACTTAGAGGAAACCCAAGCCAAATGACGTTTGCAGATGGAGAGATAAAGATATATGTCCCCCAACAAATTCCGCAAGGACAGCTATTTCTGAATGCCGATTTTGGTGCGAGTGCAGTATTTGGGGCATGCGTGACTCTGTATTTTAGCGGATTCAAAGTAAGAATCGGCGGTCAACAACCTTCTCTGTTGGCTATTCACAAAACTAATTCAGTTAAACTTTCTAACGGAGCGATGGGTACTTGGTACGTGCCCAATCAAGGAGTACCAACTGAAACAAATAAACTCAGTGACTACTTTATGACTTGGATTGGTAAGACCCACATCACCATCAGTTCAAACTTGAAATCCGTGTCACAAACTCAGATTGAAAAAATGGCAAGTTCGATGGTCTATTTGGGGGCAAATCAATAATGACATTCATAGGAGAGAGTCTGCCCTGGGGTAAAGCAGACCCTCTTAATGCTTATGAGTAGATGTAGTCGTATTGTGCTAGATTATGCACTCCGATTAGATATACCAAACCCGAGCCGGGGACATTAGAGGTAGGACTTGCTCCATTTTTCACTCTATTTGATGAGATTTTTATTCTGACTTTGAATATCAATCCCGCCGTCCACGTCCCCAGTAGAGGGCATAGCCAAGCAGTTCGTCCTGGATAACCTTGGCCTGTTCCGCCAACAACAAACTCACCTGTTCCAACCGCT
>NZ_FRAF01000070.1 GCF_900142255.1 Alicyclobacillus tolerans
GCGTGCCTTAAGGTAACGCACGCGCATCGTACTCAGGTACTCTTGCCGACTCTGCATGGACATCCGCATTTCGATCCCTTCGGTAAGATTTCTGTTTGAGTGAGCCGATACCCTTTCGGTAAGATTTTAGCTGAGTGATCGCGGCAAGTAGATGAAAAACCAAGATTAATTTATCCTTTTCTTAATGGAGAATCGTTTACACTGAGAGGAGCGTAATGTTCATGCAGCAAGAATTTCGCCCACCATTTCCCCCGTTTGACGAATCAACAGCCTGGCAAAAAGTCCGAATGGCTGAGGACGCGTGGAACACCCGCGACCCTGAGCGCGTAGCATTGGCTTATAGCATAGACAGTCAGTGGCGGAATCGGTCTGAATTTGTATCCGGCAGATCGGAAATTGTTGAGTTCCTGAAGAGGAAATGGAATAAGGAACAGGACTATCGCTTGATTAAGAGTCTATGGGCATTCCACAACAACAGAATCGCCGTACGGTTTGCGTACGAGTGGCACGATAATTTGGGTAATTGGTTTCGCTCTTATGGAAATGAAAATTGGGAGTTCAATGAATCCGGATTGATGGTGCGTCGTCATGCATCGATTAACGATTTGCCCATCACTCAGGAGGATCGACTCTTTCATTGGGAACTTGGACCGCGCCCAAATGACATACCGGAGTTAGAGGAGTTTGGGTTATAAACGTCTACAAAACCCATCATGGTCCGTTTTACGTTACAGAGTTACGCAGGGTAGCACGAGAGGATAAAAACTCAGAAAATAGACGAACTGATTCGCTACAATGCAGGTGTCAAGTGATCGGACACGTGCTATTTTGTTGGAATATACTACGAAATCTACTTGCACAAAAGGGGGCGAATATGCAATACACTCCGTACTTGCCAATAGCTTCATCATGAAATCCAGTGCATATATCATCTCGGTCAAGACAGTGATGGCTTGGTCTACCAAATTTCACAGAGTACATACATTTCTTTGGTGTAAAAAGTATTACAACGAAGAAGAGCTTAGACATGCAAGGTTTTCAAGCATGCAATCTAATATTACTAAAAGTATGAGGAATGGTCACGTATTTTTTGCATTTGTTAGAAATAATCGCAAAGTGAAGGTAGGCAGAGACAGGTAACCGTTTAGCCGTGATCACGATCAAGGTTGTAGTGAGGAGAACTGGAAT
>NZ_FRAF01000069.1 GCF_900142255.1 Alicyclobacillus tolerans
GGTAACCAATTTCATCAATCACGAGTAAATCCGGCTTAATAAATGCTTTCATCTTCTGCTGCACACTGTTGCTCTGGTGAGCTTGTTGCAACGTCTGTACCAAGTCATGTGCTGTGATGAAATAGACCGTATAGCGCTGCGCAATGGCCTCTAGCGCGAGTGCCACAGATAGGTGCGACTTACCGACACCTGGCGGACCCAGGAAAATGAGATTCTCCTGGTGAGCCACGAATCGTAATGTGGCCAAATCCCGAATCCGTTTTTCATCAATGGACGGCTGGAATGTAAAGTCAAAGTCCGCCAGTGTTTTGTGGAATGGCAGGTGAGCCATACGTGTCTTGGTTTGGATGTATCGGTCGTGTTTGGCTATCATTTCTTCCTGCAACAAATTGTCTAGAAATTCTACATAGGATATATTGTGTTTAGACGCTTGTTCTGCATGAAGATGGAGAATCTCAGAGATTCGGACGAGTCCGAGCTGCTTCAATGTCGCTTGCAGACGTTCTTCCACAATCACGAGATCCCCTCCTCATTCAGAAACTGCTCATACACAGACAGTGGGCGTTGAACCACTTCGGGCGTTGGATTCGAGACCAGGCGAGGCGTGGGTTGGGGAACCTTGTTCTGACTCGCTGTTCGAATCCCCTCGAAGTGTTTTTTATTGGTGAGTACTTGGTATCGTCCCGTCGACTTTGGGTGATCTGCAATCAGCGTTCCTTCACTGTAAAAACGCAACATGCCGTTTTTGTCATCCTGAATCTGAATATTCTGCCCAACGTATCGATAGGGCACTGAGTATCGATTCGTTTGGTACGAAACCAATGCATCTGCTGGGACTTTTCGTGAATAACGCTCTACGGATTCAAATGGTGTTACATTGAAGTGTTTGAGATGCTCATCCTTCCAACGCACCACAGGCTGCTCATGGGTTGTGCCATGAATACGGACATTGGCCACTGTGTCCATCCACACTCGAGCGCGCAGATTCAAATCATATAAGCTGGTGAATTCTCGAATACGCGGCCAAAAGTTCTTTCGTACGTATCCAACGCCATTTTCAATTTTGCCTTTCGTACGGGGGCGATGTGGCTGACAGCGTCGGATTGCAAAGCCATGATGTGCAGCGAAGTTGGCAAATCGTTCATTCCAAATCGCCTCTCCTTGCTCGTCCTGACCAACGACCACTGT
>NZ_FRAF01000068.1 GCF_900142255.1 Alicyclobacillus tolerans
TTTCGCGTTCGCGTGGAACATGCGGATAGCCAGACTTCGTTCCAATCCGTCATGGCGGCGGCGCGGGCCCCTGAGCATATCCAACGGCTTGGCGACGAGTGGGTGTATGATTTGGTGGAGATGCAAGAATTTCCAGTTGATGTGTGTATCTCGTTCCGGGTACGTTCCCCGTCCGAGGCCAGGGATTTGGTGATTCGAAAGCGCAAGGTGACGATGGGGCAAGGAGAGGAGTATGCGCTGTCGGGGGAGGTGCCGTATGAGATTTATGACGCGCTCGATGCGGCACGGGGGCTGGAACAAAAAATCAAGGATGGTCAGCCGGTCGTGGAATTCTTGCCCCTTTTTGCACTCGGAGCCGACAAGGAAGGGGAATTGTTGCGGCGGGAACGCATTCTTTTGGAAGCGGCCAGCACGAGGGGGCTTCGTCTGGTGCATCCGCCGGGGGATGCGTATGCGCTGTTTGACGCGTTTTTCCCTGGGGGAACGGCTCATTTGGAGTCTCGTTGGCAAAATGCCTGTGATCCGTTGTTTTTGGCGGCATCCGGTGTCCTCGGTACGGCGCGGGTGGGCGATCCGGCGGGTCAATGGTTTGCCATGAACGCGCTGTCGGGGAAGCCTGTGTGGGTGGACTGGTTTCGCGCCATGATGGAGGAAAACCGCACGGGAGCCGCCGCGTTTTTAGGAACGTTGGGGAGCGGAAAAACCAACGCCATCAAGTATGCGGTGGATACCATGCTCTCCTGGGGGGCAATGGGGATTGTGGTGGACCCCAAACAGATGGAGTATCGATGTCTAGTGGAACTTTGGCCCAAAGAAAGCGTATGGTGGCGGTTTGGACTGGATAGCACGTTACAGTTTACGCCGTTTCGTCTTGGTAAAGACGCAAGAGAGTGCAAACAGTTTGCGGCAGGCTTTTTGTCGGTGCTACTCAACTTGGGATCGGATCGCGACAGTCAATGGGCGCAAAACGCGATGTATCATGCGCTGGATGTGTTGTACAAAGGCAAGCAGTGGGATATGCCGCGTTATCTGGAGGCGTTGCGTCAGGTAGCGACGGATCGGAAACGGGCGGAAGAAGAGCGACGAATGGCGATGCTGTACCATGATACGCTGGAGCGTTGGGGAGAGGATGATCAGGGTCAAGCGATGTTTGGCATCGATGGGGCGGTGCGGACGATGGATGAGATGGCCCAACTATTGGTGGTGTCCATCATGGG
>NZ_FRAF01000067.1 GCF_900142255.1 Alicyclobacillus tolerans
AGGGTAAAGGCCTACCAAGGCGACGATGCGTAGCCGACCTGAGAGGGTGACCGGCCACACTGGGACTGAGACACGGCCCAGACTCCTACGGGAGGCAGCAGTAGGGAATCTTCCGCAATGGGCGCAAGCCTGACGGAGCAACGCCGCGTGAGCGAGGAAGGCCTTCGGGTTGTAAAGCTCAGTCAAGGGGGAAGAGCGGCAAGGAGAGGGAATGCTCTTTGCGAGACGGTACCCCGAGAGGAAGCCCCGGCAAACTACGTGCCAGCAGCCGCGGTAATACGTAGGGGGCAAGCGTTGTCCGGAATCACTGGGCGTAAAGGGTGCGTAGGCGGTTCTGCAAGTCTGGGGTGAAAGGCCAGGGCTCAACCTTGGGAATGCCTTGGAAACTGTAGGACTTGAGTACTGGAGAGGCAAGGGGAATTCCACGTGTAGCGGTGAAATGCGTAGAGATGTGGAGGAATACCAGTGGCGAAGGCGCCTTGCTGGACAGTGACTGACGCTGAGGCACGAAAGCGTGGGGAGCAAACAGGATTAGATACCCTGGTAGTCCACGCCGTAAACGATGAGTGCTAGGTGTTGGGGGGTACCACCCTCAGTGCCGAAGGAAACCCAATAAGCACTCCGCCTGGGGAGTACGGTCGCAAGACTGAAACTCAAAGGAATTGACGGGGGCCCGCACAAGCAGTGGAGCATGTGGTTTAATTCGAAGCAACGCGAAGAACCTTACCAGGGCTTGACATCCCTCTGACGATACCAGAGATGGTAGGTCCCTTCGGGGCAGAGGAGACAGGTGGTGCATGGTTGTCGTCAGCTCGTGTCGTGAGATGTTGGGTTAAGTCCCGCAACGAGCGCAACCCTTGACCTGTGTTACCAGCACGTAGAGGTGGGGACTCACAGGTGACTGCCGGCGCAAGTCGGAGGAAGGCGGGGATGACGTCAAATCATCATGCCCCTGATGTCCTGGGCGACACACGTGCTACAATGGGCGGCACAACGGGAAGCGAGAGAGCGATCTGGAGCGAACCCCTGAAAACCGCTCGTAGTTCGGATTGCAGGCTGCAACTCGCCTGCATGAAGCCGGAATTGCTAGTAATCGCGGATCAGCATGCCGCGGTGAATCCGTTCCCGGGCCTTGTACACACCGCCCGTCACACCACGAGAGTTGGCAACACCCGAAGTCGGTGGGGTAACCCGAAAGGGGGCCAGCCGCCGAAGGTGGGGTCGATGATTGGGGTGAAGTCGTAACAAGGTAGCCGTATCGGAAGGTGCGGCTGGATCACCTCCTTTCTAGGGAAGAGAGAGGGGTTTGG
>NZ_FRAF01000061.1 GCF_900142255.1 Alicyclobacillus tolerans
AGGTTAGAAGACTAGCATCTCAAGGGTGGTATCCCAACATCGACTCCACACAGGCTGGCGCCCATGCTTCTGTGTCTCCCACCTATCCTGTACATGACATGCCCGTCTCCCATATCAAGCTACAGTCAAGCTCCACGGGGTCTTTCCGTCTAGCCGCGGGTAACCTGCATCTTCACAGGTATTACAATTTCACCGGGTCTCTCGTTGAGACAGCGCCCAAGTCGTTACGCCTTTCGTGCGGGTCAGAACTTACCTGACAAGGAATTTCGCTACCTTAGGACCGTTATAGTTACGGCCGCCGTTTACTGGGGCTTCAATTCAGAGCTTCGGGCTCTCGCCCTCACCCCTCCTCTTAACCTTCCAGCACCGGGCAGGCGTCAGCCCCTATACTTCGCCTTTCGGCTTCGCAGAGACCTGTGTTTTTGCTAAACAGTCGCTTGGGCCTTTTCACTGCGGCTCTTCTTCAGAGCGCCCCTTCTCCCGAAGTTACGGGGCCATTTTGCCGAGTTCCTTAACGAGAGTGCTCCCGCGCGCCTCCGTGTTCTCCACGCGCCCACCTGTGTCGGTTTCCGGTACGGGCAGATGCATTCTCCCTAGAGGCTTTTCTTGGCAGTGTGACCTCGAGCGCTTCGGTACTCTTCTTCCCTCCCCATCACCGCTCAGAGTTCTCGCCGCGCGGTTTTCCCTGCGCGACCCCCTTGCGGATTGGACGGCCTCTTCCATCCGGCCGCTCGCTCTAGCCTCCTGCGTCACCCCTTCAGTCATGCAAATCCATCTGGTACGGGATTCTCAACCCGTTCTCCTTCGACTACGCCTCTCGGCCTCGCCTTAGGTCCCGACTAACCCTGGGTGGACGATCCTTCCCCAGGAAACCTTGGGCTTTCGGCGGAGGGGATTCTCACCCCTCTTTTCGCTACTCATACCGGCATTCTCACTTCCATAACCTCCACCTTCCCTCTCAAGAAGGCTTCTCCGCTTATGGAACGCTCCCCTACCCTGTGGTCTTCCCACAGCCATAGCTTCGGTGTGTGGTTTAGCCCCGTTACATTTTCCGCGCAGCGTCACTCGACCAGTGAGCTATTACGCACTCTTTCAATGATGGCTGCTTCTAAGCCAACATCCTGGTTGTCTATGCACCGCCACATCGTTTCCCACTTAACCACCCTTGGGGACCTTAGCTGTTGGTCTGGGCTGTTTCCCTCTTGACTACGGATCTTAGCACTCGCAGTCTGACTGCCACGGTTCAATGAAACGGCATTCGGAGTTCGACGGAGCTTGGTAACCCTGGTCGGGCCCCGCACCCCATCGGTGCTCTACCTCCGTCCCTCATCCGTGACGCTAGCCCTAAAGCTATTTCGGGGAGAACCAGCTATCTCCGGGTTCGATTGGAATTTCTCCCCTACCCCCAGTTCATCCCCCGGCTTTTCAACGCCGGTGGGTTCGGGCCTCCATGCGGTGTTACCCGCACTTCACCCTGACCAGGGGTAGCTCACCCGGTTTCGGGTCGATGGCAATCAACTTCTCGCCCTCTTCAGACTCGCTTTCGCTTCGGCTCCGGCTTCCCTGCCTTAACCTCGCTCATCACCATCACTCGCCGGTTCATTCTACAAAAGGCACGCCGTCATCCTTTCGGACTCCGACTGCTTGTAAGCACACGGTTTCAGGTTCTCTTTCACTCCGCTCCCGCGGTTCTTTTCACCTTTCCCTCACGGTACTCTCCGCTATCGGTTGCCAGGGAGTATTTAGCCTTAGGAGGTGGTCCTCCC
>NZ_FRAF01000064.1 GCF_900142255.1 Alicyclobacillus tolerans
AGTGAAGAGGAAAGCCATATGGCAGACCGCGATGAGAGGATTCACAGCAGATGTAGGTATTCTCTCCACGTTAAGGTGGATGGACGTTTCTATAGGGTATGCAACTTTCCGAGTGAAAACACAGTGAACAGATGACATAGGTGACTACTTACTATCTTGAAACTTTAGGGTGAAACGGAGGTATAGATGATATGCGTTTTCTCGACCTGTTTGCAGGCATCGGCGGCTTCCGATTGGGTATGGAATCGGCTGGTCACGAATGCGTTGGCTTCGTTGAGATTGACAAATACGCACGGCAATCGTATCAAGCAATACACCAAACCGAGGGAGAGTGGACGGCTAATGACATCACAACCGTTGAAAAACACGACATTGAATCAATCGGACACGTTGACATCATCTGTGGCGGATTTCCTTGCCAGGCTTTCTCCGTCGCTGGACAGAGAAGAGGATTTGAAGATACAAGAGGAACTTTGTTCTTTGATGTGGCTCGATTCGCAAGCATCCTACGACCTAAACTTCTATTCCTTGAAAACGTCAAAGGGTTGCTCAATCACGACAAAGGGGAAACGTTCCGTGTTATCCTCTCTTCGCTGGAATCACTGGGGTATGATGTCGAATGGCAATTGCTTAACAGCAAAGATTTTGGCGTTCCCCAAAACAGAGAACGTGTCTTCATTATCGGACATCTTAGAGGAGAACGTGTCAGAGAAGTATTTCCTATCCGAAGATATGACACGGAAACTAATGACTCAGGTCAAAAACGGATAAGCGATATTCGTGTTGAGAGCGGGCTGATACATAGTAGAGGTTTCGAGACCCGCAAAGATGGGATATCACACTGCATCAAAGGTGCTGAAGGTGGTTCGAGCAAGAACTTCTTATTGGTTGAATATGACCGCAAGAACGGTGTTGGAGAGCCATTGGACGTAGCACACACACTTAATTCGTCAGATTGGCGTGGATTGAACCGCAATCAGAAGCAGAACGCCGTGGTATACAACTCTGATGCTCGTGGCGGCATCACTCAATCCGATACGGTAGGCACGTTGAGAGCCAATTCACATGGCAATCATCCGATGATTGAGGTTCGACCAGTCCTTACGCCTGACCGCATGGAGAAGCGTCAGAACGGGCGTAGGTTCAAAGATGATGGCGAGGAGATGTTTACCCTTACTGGTCAAGACAGACACGGTGTCGCCATTGGAGAGAACCAACAGTACAGAATACGCAAACTCACACCGAGAGAATGCTGGCGGCTTCAAGGTTTCCCTGATTGGGCGTTTGATAAAGCGAAGGAGTCAGGCGTATCGGACTCTCAACTTTACAAGCAAGCAGGAAACAGCGTAACCGTCAATGTGATTTCCGAAATCGCAAAACGGTTGACTTGACATCCTCCCCATGCCTAAAGGCAGGGGATTCCAACCATCACTAGTTGGCTTTCCTGCTTCGTTGAGG
>NZ_FRAF01000060.1 GCF_900142255.1 Alicyclobacillus tolerans
GAGGAGCACATTCTCCAACTATCCCTATTCTACGGGACAAATCTCATGTATTTGCGAAGTTTTGACAGTCAAGCTGTCACGGATTTATTAAACCCAGATTTCGACGATTAGGTGATTGAGGTCAGTAACTGGAGTCTATTCTCCAGTATTTAGTGGATTTGTTAACGATCACGTCGAAATCATGGTACGGTAACTAGAGCAATGGACACAATTCCCCCCTCCCCAAGCCGGGCTATGAACTCCACTTTTTCAGTTGGAAGAAAAGTCTACGTGGCGGCATGAAGCATGAGCAACGACCGATGCTTTGCATACACTGGAAGACGAATGCTCCACTGGCGTGCATGACGAACCAGAATCCCAGGTAGATGGAATAGTCTTCGTCTGAGCCGTCCGGCGGTCCACTGCCGCACCCCCGGTTGAAGCGCGACGTGCTTGTACAGCAGGAGTAGATTATACGCAAGTAGCTTTAGACCTTGCAGCGCTTTGTTGGCATCGAAATTTTGGCTGGAGAATTGGTCGATGGCGAATCCATATTTGGCTTCCTTGATGTGATTCTCAGCGTTACCACGAAAATTGTAGAAGTGCCATACATCCTCGCCGCTCCAGTCAAGCGTTGTGGCAATCGCCTCGTATTCCCAGAGCCAATCCGCACACAGGCACTCCTGTGGGTCAATGTCTAAGCGACGCAAAATCACGACCCGACGAGGCTTGTCCCAGGATGTTGCCTGATACATGATGGAAGCAGCATCGCAATGTTCCCGGTCACTCACCGTGATGCAGTGCCAGAGGAGATTTGGCGCTAGCGCCAACTGTGCGAGTCGTTTGGTCCACTTCAGTTTGATCACGTAATCTCGCTTGTCTTGCTCCAATATCTGAAACACTTTTTCCCCGGTAAACACTTTATCCATGCGGACGGCGCGAATGTTGACGCCATCCGGCAACTGGTCTTTTATCGCCTTGTAGAAATCCGCAAATCCATCGGATGTATGAGCGTCACCAGAGCGCAAATCATCATAGAGACAACAACCAGTGAGTGAATCAAACGCCAGCAAGGGATGGAAACTCGCCCGTCCGTGATGGTGTGGATTATATCCAACGGCGGACTGTTGCTGCGCACCATAAACAGTCTCTACAGAGGAGTCGATATCGACCACGATGCCTTGTCCTTTGGGGAGAAGTGACTTTAGGATTTGTCTATGCGCCGAACGTATCGCTTTGATGCCATTGTCGGAACCGAGCCGCTTCATGTCCTTATACAACAGAGACGTATCAGGCAGTTTCGGCACGTCCAACTTCAGCTTCAACAGGGGATCTTGTTCGATGTCCTCAAAGTGGAAAATCCGTTCCTGACCCAGCAAGGAACCGAAAATCACGGTCAAAGCAATATCGTCCATGTGGAACTGGGTGTTTCTACCCTTGCGTAATTCATGTACCCAAAACTCCCTGTCAATACCCGTTCCCAAAACGAAATCTATGAGACCAGTTGCACCGCCAAAGGAGGTGGCGCCATTCAAATCGTAGCGAGTATGTATCGTACAGCTTTTCCGAGCGTATTGACTTCGTGTATGATTAGATTGTTTCACCCAAAAGGTGCTCCTTTCTGGCAAACGATGTGGTTCTCGACAAACTCATCTTAGCCTTACGGGGAGCGCCTTTTCAATTATTCAGGTCGGTGCACGAGGACACAATCGTCGAAATCCGGGTTTAATAAATCCGTGACAGCTTGACTGTCAAAACTTCGCAAATACATGAGATTTGTCCCGTAGAATAGGGATAGTTGGAGAATGTGCTCCTC
>NZ_FRAF01000059.1 GCF_900142255.1 Alicyclobacillus tolerans
GGCGAGAAACAGAAGTACACCGAGAATCATGGGCAATACTTGCAGAGAACCGATGGTAATCCACCACCTTTCCGTTCGCTTTGTAGAGGAAAGAAGAGGTGGCAAAGACCAAAGTCCAGTTTGTGAACTACAGAAACCTAAAGCAATTTAGCTAAAAATTGAAGTTGTTTCTGATAGCGCACTACAGACTCGTTGATAAACAATTTTTGTCCACGAATAGAAAATTGTTGCCCTGCTCTGAGTTCACCAATCGGGATACTTCGCTCTCCACTGACTTTGCCGGAAGACAGAAAATCATCCAACAAAAACACGTGTTGTTCTGGTTGATGACTCTCGAAGACCGAAGCATATTGTTCTGAGAGTTGCACAGCCGCATGAACAAAATTTCGCGTGGCGGCATCCGGTTCGTAAGGTTTGCGTCTTGACCAACTGCCGTGAGTAATGAGAATAGAGTGAATCTTAGGCACCCGCTCCAGTCCACCCAAACGTAAATACCGAATGAATTCCATACTGGGATCGGTCAGCATGCGTAATAAGAGATCCAGTCCAACAATGGATGCATGATCCACTCTTACAGGTACAATCAGCGCATCAGCAGCCATCCATGCCAAATGTGTGGCTCCGGCAAAGAATGGGCTGGAATCGATTAACGTTTTTTGGGTACCGACCATCTGCTCTTCTCGTGCCAATACCCTATCCAATGCCAACAACAAACTGCGCACGGTATCCATAGCGCGCTCCCGCATCAGTGCAGCCGCCGTACTGAGTTGCAGATAGAGCGTGCCCGGGAAAAGATATAAATCCATCGAACCCTTCAACAAATACGTATCGGAATACGAGAAAGAAGGACAGGAAGCGCCCACTCGTACAGCGCTGCCTCCGACTCCTTTGCCACCACTTCCGGGCATAATTTCGGTAGTCAAGGTGTCGTAAAGATTGGCTCCAACCATGAACTGATCACGCAAAAACATTTCCGACAAATTGGTTTGTGGACAAACATCAGCAAACAAAACTTTTTGTCCTTTTTTCACCAATTCATACCCTAAATTAAACGTCAGCGTTGTCTTTCCAACACCACCTCGAAAATTGGTCACAGCATAGCGTGCATACGTGGGTAGGTCAATCTGGATATCCTCCCCGCGCGTATAAGCCTCATATCGTTTAAAAACAAGTTCCGTCGGATCCGCCATACCATTATCCGCCCTTCCGATTTTCCAACTTTCTTGACTTCTTTGATTATAACGCACCTCAAGTGACTCTGCTCACTCCAAAGATTCACCTATCCCTGTTCACCTCTACACTCCCGGATGCCACATTCACATACCCCACAATCTCCCCCGCCTGTACATTCACGGTGTGCTCTCCCTTGGCAAACGCAAACGGCAGAAAGTCGGCATACGGCATCGTCAGACCCGTCCCATCTGGCAAGGCAAGGATGACCCGCCCTCCCTGTATCTGACGCGTCACAATGCCGGATACGGGCGCATAAAGCGGTACCGAATGCGACCACATGGCTTCTTTCGGTGTGAGCGTTCCCGCCGTCACCACACCGCCGGATTGCGTCACCGGAAAGGAACCAAATACGTGACCCTGTGCTGGCGGGATAAAATCTTCCGTGTACGCCATCATGAGTGCCACCAAATCGGACGCATACTGTGCATCCGCTGTCGCGTTCAGACCGTAGTAGGCTTCGCTGGCACTCTCCCAGGTGCCATGCGTCAAGTCCCGAAGATACGAAAGATACTTGGCTCCCGCCATCAGGGCATCCGCAGGGTCAAAGGGACTGGCGTAGGGCACACAATCTGCGGCGCTGGAACAGGCTTGACTGAG
>NZ_FRAF01000063.1 GCF_900142255.1 Alicyclobacillus tolerans
TGGGATGTGTATACGCATCCAACAATGAGCGAAGCTGGAGTGATGCCAAGTGCTACTGCGCCCGTCACAGCAGGAGATGTTGCCAATTACCTGTCCGATTGGGCATCTCATGCAATTGGGTATGAGGCTCAAGGGTATGGGGAAACTGCACCATCTTTCCACTGGTTCAGCATACAGTATACGGCTTCGACGAATCCGTTCGTTTGGGGACAAATCAATGGTCTCTACGACACTACAGGGGTTACGAGTGCCAACCAAACCTTAACACCAAGCCAAGCGCAAACGGTGCTGTCGAATCTCCAGTGGTGGTTGAATGGATATAAAGTGTTGCCTGATGGAGCCTATGAATTGCATATGCCGTTAACTTGCTATTATGTGGCGTATGCGGACGAAGTGAATGCGCAGTCGCCCTATACCTTGGCGGACTATGAGGCGGTATTGACCCAAGATGCGAAGTTTTATGACCAGGTGACGCTCCAAAAGTCGGGGAACGATTGGTTGTTGACGTTACCCAACACCGAAGGAAGTCCGACAAATGTGGCATGGGATGTTAATTACGGAAACTGGGCTTACGGATATCAAGGAGGACCAAATGGTGCTGGTGATTACGGTGGAAAAACATTTAACATACCTTTTCAACCAGGCGTAGGATTTTCGATAGGACTGAATTCGTTGGACGAAAATGCATTTGGAGATACAACGGGAATACCAGCTAGCAAGACTACCTTGATGCCGCTTTATGTATTAGATGCATTAGGAATGCAGTCAGCCTCTGATTTGCCTGGTGGGTTGTCTATTTAACTAAAAATAGGATAAGAAGCGCCCTACGCGTGTAGGGCTTTTTTGATAGAATGACACATGGAAGGTGCGTAATTTCCGCCTTCACTCCCGCAAGAAAGGGGGTGAGGGGCGTGAATGTGTTCAACTCTTGGATTAGTTTGATCACTTCTGTGATAGGTCTATGTACTGCTTTGGTACAGTGGGCATCCACACGAAGAATCAAGCGGCATTCTAAGGGAAAAACACGAAAGAGCGGCAGGGACACCACCCGTAATCGCCGCTCTTAACGTCCCAGCGGAAGGGCTGGTTCTAGCCAGCCTCGCCCTTCCGCTTTTATTATCTTTAGCATATGACTTTTGAGATATTCCTGCAATAGTGTTTGATACATTATGGCACTTTTTTGGCGCTTTTTATTCTGTATAATTTGTTACGATAAAGTTAGCCGGAAAGGAGGGATACAAGTGTCTGTCACCAGGCGGGCAATTTTGGGTTTGCTTTTGCTTTTAGCGGTGATATTACCCGTTCTCTCGAATGTGGTGAGTGGGGTTGCTGCGGAAAAGCAAAGCGCCAGCACGAGTGCAGGTCAGAGTTTGGTACACATCACGCAGCAAAATTTGGCGACAAGATGATGGAGGAGAGGAAATCATGGGTTCTGTCAGCAGATGGTTGCTATATGGGTTAATTGCGTTGGCGGCAGGTTTGGTCATGGTAGCGGGCTACATGTCTTGGAGTAACAACCA
>NZ_FRAF01000057.1 GCF_900142255.1 Alicyclobacillus tolerans
CCGGTGGGGCCGGAGATCAGTAAATTGTGTCGTTCTGTCAGCCACTGGCCTGTGAGCAATTGTTGGATGAGTGAGCGGTCTAAGCCCCTGGGTACTTGGTAGTCAATCTCTTCCGGCGCCGCCTGAACCCTGAGATGAGCGGCTTGGAGCAGCCGAGATAACTGGCGGTTCTGACGGAGCGTCCATTCATGGTCGACAAGGAGTCCAAGGCGGTCGTCAAAGGTCAGTTCTGCGGCGTGAGCATCCTTGAGTTGGCGAGAGTAGGCGTCTGCCATGCCGTTGAGTCGAAGTTGGCGAAGTGTGTTAATCGTTTGGTTACTGAGCATTGATAGATTCCCCCTAAGAGATTTTAATGGGGTTGACCGGTGTCCGTTGCACCCGAACACCGGCACCCGGTCATACTTGAACTAGTTTGGCTTCCCGGTTGAGAAACTGGAGCTATAGTACGCAGCCCCACGAACGTTTTCATGAATCGGCGTGGGTTTATCGGTGTCGAGGTCTAACGTCACCTGATCAATGCCGGCTTCGAGAATGGATTTCACGCTACGATACGTACACGCATTGATGGAAACCGCATGTGCACAAGCTGACTCGATTCGTTCTCTGCTAAATTTTTTTGCGAGAGCCTGTAGCCCTAGGCAGGAACGGTAGGCCTGTTGAGGATGCGCTTTTCGATGCAAAATCTGCTCTGTTACGGTGGCGGTGTACGGTCCGAAAGTTCTGCCCCAGTTGATAAACTTTTCTGGTGTCCATTCCATGTGCGCCAGATGGGACTTTGGCATATGGGCTGGTTCAGTGATGTGCCTGTATTTGCTATGTGTTTCTCGAACGTGACTCGTAACTCGTTTTCCACGTAAAAACACCTCAACAATCTTTTCGCTGATGCGTACATCTACGTACTCTCGCACCAGTGAATAGGGCACACTGTAGTAGTTCTTGTCGACCTCGATATGATAGTCTGGAGCCACACGGGCCTGAACCCAACGAGCAAACTCGTAGGGGATGGCCGGTAGCGCTCGGAGGGCCGGCTTATCCACGGCGGCAAACAGGGATGCGCGCGTGCCCTCCAGCTTTTGAAACGGCTTATTGTTGAGCGTTTCCAAGGCGTCATGAATGGCAGTATTCAACTCCCCAAGACTAAAGAACCTTCGATTTCTCAGGGCTGCGAGAATCCACTGCTCAACGGTCTTGACGCCCACCTCGACCTTCGGCTTGTCTTTCGGTCGGTAGGGCCGTGCTGGCATGACGGCACAACCATAATGTCGCACCATTTCAGCGTAGGTTCGGTTTGTAGAGGGCTCATAGCGGTCTGACTTCTTAACTGCTGATTTCAGATTGTCCGGAACGATGAGTTGGGGTACGCCACCAAAGTACTGAAAGGCATTCACATGTCCACCAATGAAATCTCCGAGGCTCTGCGACCATTGTCCTTCCGCGTACGTGTAATTACTGGCTCCAAGCACAGCAACGAAGATCTCCGCTTCACGGACCTCCCCAGTGTCTGGGTCGATGATTGATACCGTTTGTCCTGCGTAATCCACAAACATCTTTTCACCACCGCGGTGCTGCTGATGCATGGATATATCTAGCTTCTTTTTCCATTGGCGATAATGTTCGCAGAATTGGCTGTACTGGTATCCATCCTGATGCTCCTGCTTGTACTCGATCCACAACAACTGTAAGGTGACGCCTTTCCTACGTAGTTCCTGGTGCACGTAGTTCCAGTCTGGCTCTTCAATTTTTCGCGGTCGACCCGTGACAGCGGGGTACAACGTGGATTCCAGTTTGGACTCGTCCTCCAACTCGGAAGGTAACGGCCAACCAACACCAGCTGTCTCAGCACGAGTTAGAACATTGGTGACGGTACTACGTGAGATATCTAGACTGGCGGCGATAGCTCGACGACTCATTCCTCCTTCATGGTACAGACGTAAGATTTCCTTGAGCTTTGGCATGGGCAACCTCCATTCAGCCAAGACAGTGCCTCCTTTCGCGGATACAACAAAATCCGACAAAAGGGGTAAGTTCCCTGCTTGACTTGGTAGCCCACACAGACGATTTGGAGGAGCGAAGTGGGAAGGCCTTGAACGAGGATATTATCTGTCCAAGACTTTTCGGAATTGGTGTCCAAGAGTTATTGGAATAGAGGGCCGAGAGTTTTCGGAATTAACGTCCAAGACTTAACGGAATCCCTGTCCAAGAGATTCCGGAATATGCA
>NZ_FRAF01000056.1 GCF_900142255.1 Alicyclobacillus tolerans
CTGCATGGACATCCGCACATCGATCCCTTCGGTAAGATTTCTGTTTGAGTGAGCCGATACCCTTTCGGTAAGATTTTAGCTGAGTGATCGCGCAATATTGAATAGTATTCAAATTACATTTATACTTATATTGGCAAGCGCTATAGTATATAGTACTTTTTTATTAGATATTACATGTTTCTCATATGTAATTCATATTTTAGACCTGCATTTTTCTAAGAAAGATAAACAATCCAACAACAACTCTTAGGTGTTAATATTAATTTTCGAAAAATAGGTTATTGTCAATCAATTCTACATATAAGTGAACTGTTATGTGTTTACATATAGGCGATGGAGGTAATATATTGAAAATTTCATTTAAAGTAACAAATAACAGAAAAAAACTTAGGATATCTAGATATATTGCAATGATTGCTTTACTAATGCAATTTAATTATATAATGCTAGTTACTAACGAATATAAACATCTGCAACATGAATTTCTGGGAATTTTTATTACAGGAATATGGATCCTAGTGAACGTATTAATTATAGCAATTGTAGTTAAAGTCATATATGTACGAAGACGAGAATAAATTAACTATAAGATAGTTAATCAGGCTGTAGAAAAAGACCACTGCGATTGGTCTTTTTCAATTAAAGCAATATATTTGTGGTTTTATCTATACAGAATTGTATAAATAGGAAATGTGAATCTCCCTTTATCCAACTCGTTATGCTAGGTAAAAGGAGATTTTTTCATGTTCTCAAAGACAGCAGTCATTAGTGACTGTTTGAACATTTTGTCCCTGCCTCGGAACTCCGCATATCTGTATCTATGAAGCTGTTTTGCATCTGCAAACCTCGTTCAATGGTTTGCTTGCTGAGTCTGTATAGGCGTTTCCCAGATTTACTAAATCGGTACTCTTGGACCCTCTCTTTGCTGTCCTCCCATACGTGTCGTACCAAAACTTTTTGCTGGTTGCGGGACAAAGTACACAGAGCCAGAAGAGGACTTGTCTTGCAAATTGCTGGATCAGATTTGTACTCCCTGTGGCCTTCACGAGTTGTCGTGCGGTAAGTAAGCGGTTTTTTCTGGACATATGTACGAATCAGTTTCCATAATCGTATTGGAAATTTCATTGGATATCAAACACTGTGTGGGATGAATTCGGCGATGACGAATCACTGCTAGTTTCCGTCGCTATCCGGCAGTTATGACCAAAAAAAGACTTAATTTTATTTCATAAGAGGATAACGATGTATGGATTGTTTTTATGTTTAGAGTTATTGGAGTGTTTGTACACCTTAAACATATATATTGTAAATACACAGAAAGTCCAAGCAACAATCACACATATCACTAATACCAATGACCTTCAAATTTACAAAGTTGACATCCTCCCCATGCCTAAAGATGGACGCATAAAGTTGCGTAGCGTCGTCACACCCCCGATATATCCTTGTTACCCAATCTTATCCAACAAGATAACTGCATTCACACAACCATCCTGCATCCGTTTTCGGATAAATTCCGCATAAGGTTCGACAACAGTTTTGATAGATATGTGATGAT
This sequence comes from Alicyclobacillus tolerans, assembly GCF_900142255.1. Lineage (GTDB taxonomy): Bacteria > Bacillota > Bacilli > Alicyclobacillales > Alicyclobacillaceae > Alicyclobacillus_I > Alicyclobacillus_I tolerans. Next base: position 1,559 of record NZ_FRAF01000056.1, read on the forward strand.
AAGCTCTAGGTTCCTACTGAAAAAGCCATCCACGTATGGTCTTTCGATCTCGCCCGAGATTCTCTCCCCCTCAGGGAGAATGTCAGGTTCCTAGTGGAGATTTTACAACTGATGCTGACAGGGCCGTGAATGGGCAAAAATCCTTAACTCCATCATGATGACACAATTGAACAGGATGCAAAGGGGAACCCCGTTCCTGCAAAAATCGTGTTCGTGCGAGACAGGAATCTCTCTTGTCAGTGGCTGGCTCTGCTATCCACGGATATAAGTCTGTCGGACGATGAAGTCATTCGCATCTATGACAAGCACTGGGATATTGAGTCCTTTTTCAAGGCGAGCAAGTCAGACCCTCCGGCTGGCGAAGGAGTTACAGGAACGTACATACGACACCGGAATCGATATGATAATTCTGCAGTTTATGACTCATTTACCCATTTCTATCAAGAGAAACTGGCTGCCTAAGAACGCGAAACTTGAGTGATTCTGATATACTGACATTTGTACTCTGAAGATACATTGTGATGCAAAAAAAAAATCAGAAAAAGAATTCCATAACATAAATGAGAAGAAGGTGTATGATCAACCCATGCATAACCAGTTTGTAACAGTGAGTGCAAAAGACCCTATTATCTCTCGCTGGCTCAACAAGCCCTATAGGGAACCTTTGCTTTTACTTCTTCTCTCCATTTTCGTAGGTATAATTGGGGGTCT
>NZ_FRAF01000053.1 GCF_900142255.1 Alicyclobacillus tolerans
TCCCTCTGTCATTGCAGATGATGGAGGGGCATTTTTTTGTTGTCCTGGCATACGGACAATCTTTGCCTGCATAGGCTCGTCGACAAACAGACGAGGAGGGGGTTTCAACGTGTGGGCATGGCTTGGTCGGATGGTTGAACGCATAGTGGCGCAGGATGCTTCCGCGCAGATGAACGGCACGGAACTACTGGATGCACTGCTTCATCTTTTCGGAGGTGGCACAGGGTGCTGAATCCACGCCAGATAGGACTTCTCACCAGTTTTGCGGCGGCCAGCGTGGCAGCTGTGATGGTCAGCGCCTCCTATCCTGTAGCGATCTGGGGTGCGGGCGTCGCACTGACAAGAATGTGGAAAAAACCTGCCCTCCCCCCGTGGACGTGTCCGCTCCTGGAGGCGTCGGCAGCAAAGGAGACGGGGAGGGGGTGAAGCCATGGGATGGGTCAGTCTTGCCGCCAAAACGTTAGGGAAAACTCTGGGTAAATCGGGCGTGGTGAAGCTGAAAGGGGGAGGCAAGGCGCTGGTCATCGGTAGTCATCAACCCATCAGCGCGAAGACGGTAGCCAGTGCGAAAGGCGCTATCGTTGCGAAAGTCGCGGTCACAGAGGCTGGGAAAAAAGCGCTTGTGGTCAACGGCCAGCATGTCGTGACACTTACTGGCAAAGCTTTGGCTGTGAAAGCTCTGCAAGCGCCGTTCATTGTCGTCGTCAAAACGGGTGTTGTAGCTGGGAAAGTGGCAGCTGTGGCGTTGGCGCTCAGTGCGGTGGCGGCCAGTGCCTGGGTGGGCAACGATGTGCCGGTCGATCAGGAAGTGCTTCACCATTTACGAGAGGCGGCGCATACTTTTGACGGCATCCAGTGGAAGTGAAAGGAGAACCGGCGTCTTTGAACTGATGAGTTACGCCACGATGTTGGCAGTGGGTAGCGTGGCCGCCTGTGCCCTGGGAGACATGTCGCTGGAAGACACCGCGCTCATCGGCGCATCTCCTTATGCTGCAGTGGGGGCGGCACTCTTTGGTTACCGCATTCCTAAACGTGTCGTGGTCACGGAGCCGGATGTGCAAGGCTGGAGAGTGTATCTGGGTCAAACCGCCTTCGGACAAAAGGTCTACCATGATTTCGCCGCGATCCCGCATATGAAAGCTGGTGGGGCAACCGGCAGCGGAAAGACCAAAGGACTGGAGCTCCTTTTGGCGCAACTGGTCATGAAAAAAAGTCCATCCGAGTTACAGGTCCACATCATCGATATGAAAGGCGGCGCTTCTTTTGCGCATTTTGCTCGTCTCCCGCATGTGGCCGGGCGTATCTATGCCGATGCGGAAAACGCGGCACAGGCGTTAGAAAACATTGTAATCATACAAAACAAGCGTCTGGAGCGGATCCGCAGAGCCAGAGAGCAATTTCTGCCGATTCCCTCGTTTCCGCGCATCCTCGTGTTGATTGATGAGGGTGGGGAACTCTCGCCTGCTTATGCCAAACAGGACGAAAAGATTCGACGCCAGTGCTTGGCCTATTTATCTACTTTGGCCAGAGTGGGCCGCGAACCTTGCATCAGCCTGGTCTACAGCACCCAGCGCCCCTCCAATGAAACACTCCCTGTAGGCATCCGTGGACAAATGGATGCGACAATGGCGTATCGCACACAGAATGAACTGGATTCGGGAATCCTTCTCCGAAATGAAAAGGCAGCCAGGTTGCCCAATATCAAGGGTCGCATGATTTACCAAACACCGGATGGCGAGAAAGTGGTACAGACTGGCATGATCCCCGAACTCTTGCTTCGGCGCTGGATGGAGGACAGGATGGATACGAACAGATCGGACAAAAAGGAAACATCGTGTGCGGACAACGTGGATACGTTCAGCCAAGACAAGGAGGGGGGAACGGAGGCGGACGAGATGGAAACTTCTCGAGTCGGGCTTCCCTCCTCGTCCTCCCGCGTCTTCCATGACTTCGTGAAAGGTGGATGAGTCCCAATTAGTACTTCGATCTCGATCTACGACTATGCCGTTTCTTTAGCTTCTGCCGCCAGAATTTTTACCATGCGTCAACTTTGCAAGCATCCTTTATTGGCGTGGCGCACGCAACCTGAAAAACGTGCCAGTGCCATGCTCAGACCCTATCGAGAGCAGTTCGAAATCCTCGTAGCGCAGCGCGGAGGCATGTTTTTCTGGCGGCTCTCTCCCAAGGCGAAAAAGGAGTTGGGCTTGGATTTCAAATCGGTCAGTCCTTGTTCCAGTCGCATTGAGCACTGGCTTTCTGTGGGGGATTTGTGGCAAGCTCTATTCCACACAGGCGGCAAGCCCCACGTATTCCTGGCCGAACCCAAACACAGTGCTGGCTTCGATGTGTATGTGGAGTGGCAGGGCAGGGCGTATCTTGTAGAAATTCAACGTACGCCACTCACCACGAAAGCCTGGACAGAGAAGTGGGATCAACGGCTTGATTGGTATAACGCCAGAGCGTTTGAGCAAGCACCTTGGTATCGCGGGGTCGTGCCGCGCCCCGTGCTGATTTTGAAGACGGAACAGGAAGACAGTACCGTAGGATTGCCTAAAGGGGCGCTGGCTTTTAAGAGTGCAGACACCTTTGCGAAAACGGTGGTGTTTCGGAAAACCGGGTTACAATGATCGAAGTAACAAATTCACACGTGTGATAATACGTGCTATAATAAAGGAAATGGTAGAGGGAAGGGAACGGATGAAAAGTTATTCGTCACGGGAACTCATTCGGATTCTTCAAGAGGATGGATGGTATTTTGTCAGAGCAGCGGGTGATCATCATCAGTTTAAACATCCCATCAAACCTGGAAAAGTAACGGTAACCCATCCAGTGAAAGATATTCCTGTAAAGACAGTAAGGAGTATTTTCAAACAGGCAGGACTACTTGTACCCGATTGAAGGTTCCAGTTCACCTGTCGGATGAGTGGAATAGGAGGTTGGCAAATGTACAAAGATCGATACATCTATCCAGCGATTTTTCATTTCGCTGAGGATGGAATATCCATAGAATTTCCTGATTTTCCAGGTT
>NZ_FRAF01000050.1 GCF_900142255.1 Alicyclobacillus tolerans
GTGATTCGTTCCACAACATGAACCGCCGTATACCGAACGGTACGTACGGTGGTGTGAGAGGACGGGGGTTAGTCACCCCCTCCTACTCGATTTGTTGCGATTCCTTATATACTCATACAACTATACGTACGGAGTGGTTGAGAAGGGAGATTATTCATGATTGCTATTCATTTGACCACTGCCCAGACCATCCTTTCCATTATTTCAGGTGGGTTAGTTGGCTTTACGCTTGGATTAATTGGCGGCGGAGGTTCTATTTTAGCCGTTCCGTTGCTGTTGTATGTTGTGGGCATTCATGATGCTCATGTTGTCATTGGTACAACCGCATTAGCTGTTGCAGTCAATGCTTTTGTCAATCTTATTCCTCACTGGCGCGCTGGACATGTTCGTTGGAAAGCAGCAATTTTGTTTGCCATTCCGGGAGCGGTTGGGGCTGTTTTGGGTTCTTTCATTGGAAAAATGGTAGACGGTAAGGCTTTACTGTTTCTGTTTGCTATACTCATGCTAGTGATTGCCATTCAAATGTTGCGAAAGAAACAGGTGGACCAACAAGATACTGCAAGGCAACAGATCAAAATAGGTCCTGTACTGGGTACAGGAGCAGCTACAGGGATGATTTCTGGATTTTTTGGTATTGGCGGAGGATTTCTTATTGTACCTGGTTTGATATTGGCAACAGGAATGACCATGATAGATGCCATTGGAAGCTCTTTGTTTTCTGTAGGTACATTTGGGCTTACAACAGCAATTTCTTACGCACTCTCAGGTTTGGTGGACTGGTGGGTTTTTCTGCTTTATGTGATTGGCGGTATCTTGGGCGGTATAGGAGGAGCCCTGCTATCGAATCGATTGGGTAAAAACAAAAGAACATTACAAATCGTTTTTTCCATGATCATTATCATCGTGGCCATTTACATGCTTTACGACAATCTGTCGACTCTACATTGGTAGGTGAAAACGAATACAATGGAAAATATCATTTGGATTATTTTATTGATAGTCGTTTTATTTATGGTAATAAGGAGGGTATTGCCGACTAAGGGCATATCCTCCATTCAGGCAGAAGAATTGCAAAATTATTTGCAACGGAAAAATACAGACAGGCCAGAGTTTATTGATGTAAGAGAACCGCATGAATTCAGCTCTGGACATATCCCTGGGTTTCGCAATATCCCTTTAAGTAAGCTTGGAAGTTCAACAGATCAGTTGCCGAAAGATAAAGAAATTGTAGTGATGTGCAGAAGTGGTATGCGAAGTATGCAAGCTGCGCGAATTTTAAAAAAGAAAGGATTTTCCAAAGTCATCAATGTCTCGGGAGGCATTATGGCCTGGAGAGGAAAAACGACGAAATAAGCGTTTTACTACATGAAAATAGAGAAAATGATATGTTGGTTACAGGTTCGATATAGAGTATAAGAAAAACTGCAAAGGGGGATGACAAGAATGAATTATAACGATCAAATGAAAAATCGGCTGAAAAGAATAGAAGGCCAAGTACGAGGTGTACTTGGAATGATGGAACAGGATAAAAGCTGTAAAGAAGTAGTGACCCAATTAACGGCAATTCGCTCTGCGGTCGATCGCGTTATCATGTATGTAGTTGGGCAGAATATGGAAGATTGTATCCGAGAAGAAGTTTCAGGCGGAAAGTCTGCAGATAAAGTGGTCAAGGAAGCTATAGAATTATTGATGAAATCCAGATAGAGGTGTTACCTGATATGGATTTTTATTATTCAGTTGTGACAGAGAAAACGGTTGACGAAGCAGTCCGTGCTTTGGAAGAAAGTTTGCAAGCTCATCAATTCGGTGTTCTCTGGAAGCTCGATCTTTCATCCAAGTTGCAGGAAAAAGGTGTTGATTTTAGAATACCTTACCGTATACTTGAAGTCTGTAATCCTCATGAAGCCAAAAAAGTATTAACACAGAATTTGCTTGTTGGTTATTTCTTGCCGTGCAAAATAGTAGTCTATGAGCAGAATGGGAAGACACATATTGGTTTGCCGAAACCAAGTCAATTAATGGACATCATTGGAGATTCCACATTGTCAAGTATTGCTCAAGATGTTGAAACAAGTTTGGTTCAGGCGATAGATGCAGCCAAATAAATATTTTTAAGAAAGGTTGAGTTGGGTATGGGGCATCGTTTTAATCCAGCGCATGTGGACAGGCTTTTGAGTGAAGAGCGGCGAACGATTCTACCTCCTGAACCCATACTGTCTCAACTCGACATCCAATCTATGCATACGGTGGCTGACGTTGGTTGTGGTCCTGGCTATTTTACTCTACCAGCCGCGCAAATGACTCAGTCCAGTGTTTATGGAGTAGATGTTTCTTCAGAGATGCTCGCCTATTTGACGGATCGAGCTAAAGAAGAAAACATGCCAAATATCATTCCTATTCAGAGTTCAGCGGAACAGATTGACTTACCTAATGAGAGTATTGACCGATTACTATGTTCTTTTGTTTTACATGAAGTCGATAATTTACAGAAAGTGCTTTCTGAGTTTCAGAGAATTATTAAAACCGATGGAAAAATGCTGTTTCTGGAATGGGAAAAAAAGATGACTGGCTTTGGTCCACCTGTAGATGAACGTTTAGATGCGGAGACTTTGGAGGCTCATATAAAAGAGATGGGTTGGCGCAGTCAGCGTTTTCAGCCCAATACCAATCATTATGGACTACTGATTGAACGCGTATAAATTAAGGAATTTGTTAGTCAGTAAATGGAACAAGAGGGGAATGACGTGTATGTTAAAAGAAGTTGAAGATCAATATCAAGTACTGACCATGGTTCATCAAAGTATCGATCAAATGTTGGAAGGTCTTCATCAGGACGACTGGCAGAAATGTCCCAAGGCAGGCTTTAATTCGATTGTTTCTATTCTCGATCACGTAATTCTTGTAGAAAAAAAATTCTTTTCTGCTGTTTCAGGGAATCCCATGGATATGGATACTCAGTTACCCTTTAAAGTCGATCATTGGGATGTTTCTGCTGTACAACAGGCGTGGTCGGAAATACTTCCCTACGCTCAATCGGTTTTAGAGCCTTTGAACGCGTCAGATCTTGAAAAACCAGGATTAAACTTACGAGTGGGTCAATTGAATCGCAGACAACTGATTACTTATGCTATTGGACATACCACCCATCATCGTGGACAAATTCCGTTGCTTCTCAAGTTGCTTAAAGGATAAGCGTTAGCAGTAGGAAATATCGGGTATTCGGATTTTGGGGTTGAAAAAGCTCAAAGTTCGCCTTTCTCTAATTTGTCAACCAAGGTTGAAATGTCAACACCATAGTTCTTAGTTTC
>NZ_FRAF01000049.1 GCF_900142255.1 Alicyclobacillus tolerans
GTGCCCCGCTGGCTCCCCGGCGGGGTTTGCTTTCATATACGACTTTGCTACAGCATGAGGGGGGAGTGCAAGGTGGGCGGGATTTGACGTTCACGAACATGAAATGGCACAATCTGTATGGCCGATTGCTGAGCTATCAGCGACTATACGAGGCATGGCTGAAAGTCAAGGCAAACAAAGGAGCTGGAGGAGTGGACGGAATAAGCCTGTCCGCTTTCGAAAGAAATTTGGAGGAACACCTCCAGCAACTTCTCAGCGACCTCAGAGCCAAAACCTATAAGCCGTTGCCGGTGCTTAGGCGTTATATCCCAAAGAAAAATGGCAAGAAGCGTCCGCTCGGACTACCATCTATCCGTGACAAGGTGGTTCAGCAGACGGTGGTTGATATACTCCAGCCTCTTTATGAGACGGAGTTTCATCCTGCCTCTGTGGGCTTTCGTCCCGGCAAAGGTGCATTTAATGCTTTTGGACGCATCATCCATATGATGGAACAAGGCTATGTGTGGGTGTACGATGCTGACATCAAAGGGTACTTCGACTGTATAAGCCATCGCATCCTCCTAAGGATAATGAAGCGCAGGATTGCCGATCGCTCCATTCTGAGCCTCATCTGGCAATGGTTAAAGGCTGGGGTTATGGAAAATGGAGTGAGGAGCTTCTCAAAGGCCGGCTCTCCGCAGGGTGGGGTCATTTCTCCGCTGTTAGCCAACATCTATCTTAACGAACTAGACTGGGAACTCAGACGTGCTGGAGTGCAGTTTGTGAGGTACGCCGATGATTTTCTGGTCTTTTCGAAAGACGAGGTGGGAGTTCAGCACGGAAAAGCTATCGTGCAGGATGTCATGGGAAGGTTGAAACTTGACCTTTCAGCGGAGAAGACGCGGACTCTGCATCTTATGGAGCATCGCGATGCAAACGGGAGAACGATTCCAGAGTTAGAATACTTGGGAGTAGCTATCCAAGGATGGTTTAGAAAGCGGGATGGAAGTTGGAGTTTTGGACTAAAATGCACTCCGGAAGCCATGAAGGAGTTCCGGGGGGCAATCAAGGAAAAGACTCCGAAAACACATACGCTCAGTTTGGCAGCACTCGTTGATAGAGTGAATCCGACGATTATGGGGAAAGCAGCGTATTGGGCACAGGCCGCCAAGGCGGTACAAGTCTACCGGACAATCAGAGGCCAATGTCGTTGCGCCACAGCATTGCTCGGGCAGCAAACGGCCAAACTTGATTCGTATGTCCGTCAAAGCATTCGTCGTTGCCGACTATCTCAGAGAGGTGGCAGCAAGACGTACAGGAGAGCCAACATGCTCAGCATAATCTACACTCACGAACGTCTTGTGGGAGCCGGACTTCGATACGCCGAAAGAATCATCCGGGATGCAGCCACGGGCCAGCCAATGGCGGATGAGGAATATTTGGCAGTCATTCGTCAGCGTCGGGAAAAGGCAGCCTTAGCCAAAAGGCAACGTAAGCCTGATGATACACCCTACTGGTCTCGACGGGCAGCTGCGTATGAACGAGCACAAGAACGTGTACACAAGTTCGAGAGTAAGTGACGTAGAGCGGTTTGCGGGAAAACCGCACGAGCCGTTCATTGAGGGGCTGGCCTCGGAAGAGGTCGGCCTACTCTATCAAAATGATGGATTGCGATTATCTCTCCGTTATAATTGATTGTGACAAATCGGTTCTATCCGTATGCAGGTATCGTTTGAGTATGCGGTATCCATACCAATAGGACAAGCTTGCAAGAACGATAAATGGAATAGAGAACAAGAACATTTCTACGTATCCAAATTGATATAACAAGTATCCAAATAATGCTGGTCCAACTGTAAAGCCCAATATACGGAATTCCGCCAATCCGAAAAATGCTGCCTTTTGTCCGTTGGGTGCTAATTGGTTTATAGCAATGTCACTACCTGGAAGAGCGAATATCTCCCCAATAGTAAATATGATTGTCCCCACTACAAGTATGACGTGTATCCATAGAGATATTGCGAACGTCAAAAACGCAATGCAGAATGCAAGGTTCCCTATAAATAGACCTTGTGAGTCACGTGGCTTTCTCTTTGAAAAGATCATCAATGATTGGAACACAAATCCACAAATAGAATTTAGAATTAATAACTCCGAAAACAAACTGGCGGGACGATATGTAACAAATTTCAGGGCAAGCGGGAAGACGGATTCAAATTCTGAAAAAACACAATAAATAAGAAACCCACCGAATATATATAAATATAGTGTAATGCTTAGCTCTCGCTTATTCTGTACATCCGACTTGGTTTCGTCACTATTTAGAATATTCGTTCCTAATTCAAAGCTTTTAAAGAAATTTCGATTGAATAACACTAAGATTGATATAAATATATACAAGAATGATGTTGAATATATACATATAACTGGCTGAAATCCACCCAATAGAATGACTAATACCGGTCCAACACTTGCACCTGCTACAATAGTTAAATAATTTATGCGAAAAATTGTATCAGCATTTGAACTCTCAGTGGCAACTTGGGCATAAATACCTTTGAAAACTGGTTGCCAAAGAATACGGCTTAAACCAGCAACGATGGATAAGGATATTAAATAAATAATATCTGGGTGTTTAAAAAGCGTATAACCCAAATAATCAAATGCATATAATATTAGCGCCGCACTTAAAGTATTCACATTCCCGAGACGTCTAGCAACTACGGATGCGAATCTTCCAAATATAGACGATATAATCATAGGGATACCCAATAGGATACCGACCATTGGGATTGAGATATGAAAGAATTGATTCAAATACAATGCCATTACTGGTAAGGTGATGTACTGGGATAATGCAAAAAGGGTACCTATAGCAGCTAAACGTACTACATTATAATTCAGTGATTTCTTACTTTTCATCGCACTCTCCGATTCCCCTGTCATCGATATGGACCTGACTAGGTTTCAAAACCAATACTAATGCATTTAAAAACCGTGTAGGAAAGCTCGGTTCATTTGACCAAAGATCAAAAATGATACATTCTTGTTCTATTTGAATATTCATCATAAGACGAGCATCCTGAAAAACAGCCATCAATGTAAGCCCATTTGTAACGTTATTGCTATACTGTATTGATACGCATTCCCTATGTGCAATTTGGGAACAAGCAAAAACAGCCTGACCTATCTGGCCAACTTTTAGGGAATCTCGATTATCAAAAGATTCTAGACATCCGGATATGTGATAGGACGTTGAGATGACCTTCAATGGGAATCCAGAAGTAGCGCTTTTAAAAGTACCTCTCATCTGATAATCCTCCCCAAAAATGTGGTTGCCCTCTGTATATACGAACTAGGTTGGCAACCACATCCGTTATTAAGCAATAATAACTTCCCTGTTGAAGTCAAAGGATATGTCCCAATCCTCCACATAACGACCCTTTTGTTGAGAACGTCGTTCAATAAAATTTAAAATCGCTTTTTGCTCTGTGTCCGGGGACAGATAGTACAATAGATTACCAGTTAGAGTTTCAGGTAGTGGTGTAAATTCAGCGGCTTGGTCTTGACGAGAAAGCCATCGAGTGCAATCTACTAAAAGTGACCAACAATCAGTAGA
>NZ_FRAF01000048.1 GCF_900142255.1 Alicyclobacillus tolerans
GCGGGAAAACCATTGCCGAAATTCCTGTGGTCGTTTTTTCGCTGGTTTTTTCGCGCCCATCGAGTGGTGGATGGGCGCGTATTGCCGCGTAGGAAAGCGAATGGGAAAAGAAGACGATTATGGGCATTGACGCATATCGCCTGGACCCAAGGAAATTTGCCACCGGGGACCACGATTCACGCGTTACAGGCAGGCGAGGTAGCCTTGCATTTGGAGCACATCAGTGATGTGCGGATTCAGTCTCAAAGTGTGACGATTCAGAAAGCCACAGGGAAACGCGGTACGAAACGCGGTGTGATGTATGGCGTTCGGCAAGGGGAGTATGTTTTTGCACGAGGGGAGTGGAGAAAACAGTGAAGAGGAAAGCCATATGGCAGACCGCGATGAGAGGATTCACAGCAGATGTAGGTATTCTCTCCACGTTAAGGTGGATGGACGTTTCTATAGCTATTGCCTCGTGTTTTGTGTTGAGAAACTTGTAGATGGCATCAGTAGATCGGTCGTAATTTTTTGGTTTTTAGTTAAATTCTTGGGTAGCTATATGGCTTGGGTTCGATATAATGGACAGCGTATGATATAGAGCATTCCTTATTCGGGGTGGGGTGAGTTTTGTGGCGGAAGGAAAGAAGGAGCCGGTATATGCTCTCTCTTTAGAGGCTGTCCAATTGCAAATGAAAATTATGCAAGGGATTGTGACGGGGGAATCTCCCCAAAAAGTGTTGTCTTTAGTCCTTCAGGGATTACATATTCGATTTCCTGAATCTATGGCCGCGATTTGGGCAGAAGAACGACGTGATCATAAACGAAAGTTGATGTTACTCGCAACTTATCGTTTATCCATAGACATGTCTGCATGGGAACTCCACTTTTCAGATGAACCGTCACTGTCTTCCCCGACAGACCCCATGCTTATGGTTTTCCAAGAACAATGTCGAGATCTAGGAATCGATTCTGTCTACGGTTTTCCTATTTTAAATACCAAAGGTCATCGTGTGGGATGGATGGGGATGGCTTTTCATCCATCACGTACACTGACAGACGCGGAACGTCCATTCATATGGCCCTACGTTCAAATCGCAGGTCTAGTTATCGAAAAAGAACAATTAGACCGAGAAAATGATTTTTTGGTTCACTATGATTATCTTACAGAAATCCCTAATCGTCGTTTTTTTCATGAACTACTGACAAAGGAAATGGAACGTTCTAGGGAAGAGCATACGCCCCTCAGCTTAGCGATTCTGGATTTAGATAATTTTAAAGAAATTAATGATACCTATGGTCATCTGGCAGGAGACTTCGTTTTGAAGACCGTGGCTCAAAGACTACAAAAAAAGATAGGATCGGAATTTGGAGTAGCAAGGCTTGGAGGGGATGAATTTGCATGCCTTTTTCCTGGATTTCACAAGGAAGAAGCGTTCCAAACCATGCTGGATTTGTATAAAGTCCTAGAAGAACCTGTAACATGGAAAGAGCATACGCTTTCTATTTTGGCATCTATCGGAATTGCATCTTCTCCAGAAGACTCTATAGAAGAAGAAACTTTACTGCGCCTGGCAGATGCAAGCTTGTATCAGGCGAAAAAGTCTGAGCACGTCCGTATTCAAACCTACGTGTCAGAAAAAATAAATGTTGAGATCTAAATCGTAGATAAACTCTCATCCCATCAACTCTCATCGAAACTCTTTCAAAAAGTCCATGACATCTTCCGGCGGCAAGGTTTTTTCCTTGGCGCTTTCTTGCGTTACGGGCGTGGATGCGGGTTCATCCACAGAGATGGGACGGCTGGGTACAGGTGTGGACGCTTTGACCGTCGCTTGACTTCGTTTGTTGCGCCGCTCGGCCAGTTTTTCCTCTGCGCGAATCCCCCGTAGGATTGTCTCTTCCCAAACGGCTTTGCGTACAGAAGGGGACAGGGATTTCAATTGTTCCCAGTAGGCCAGTATGACTTCATGATCAGTTTCCCAACGAGTCATCTTAGGCATGTTCCATCGTCTCCTCGGATGGGGTGATGGTGGAAAGTATAGCACACTTTTTTGACCGTAGGTGCGGACATTTTGGTATGCGTGAACAGAAGATCGAAATGTCAGCAGGTACGGTCGGACAAAAGCCTGTAATAGCTTGCTAAGCAAGGATTTATTCGAGAACATGGTCGACCAAAACGGTCAAAATGGTGAACCAAAAACGTCGAGATGGTTGACCAAACTGACGAAAAGGGTCAACCAAAGCGGTCGAAAAAGTGAGCCAAAAAGGTCGAGGGGAACACAAAAATAGCCTTCCACTCTTTCTTTGTCAGAAGGAGAGATGGCAGGTGCTTTTGCACTGGAAAGACGGAGACTACACAGCCTTTGAAAAAATGATTGGCGCGGTAGCGGATGCCGGCGTGATTCGCGTGGAAGACTTGTGCGAACTACTAGACTGGAGTCCTACAAAACTTTGGCGACACAGACGGCAATTTCGTGAAGCGTATCTGGAAAACCCGCTTGCGAAACGCCGTCTTCATCGGGACGGGGCAGAAATTGTCTACCTGACCGAGATGGGGGCACTCTTTGCCAAACACTTTTTGAGTTTACCCAAACCCCCGCAACCGGTCAGTCACCAAACCAGTCATACGTTGGCTCTTGTAGCGATTCTCATGCGCTATATCCATCGGTACGGGCGAGACGGCGCGGATTGGTACAGCACGCGGGAAGCCACGGATCAACTGGCGTACGTTCGCCATGTGGCGTTGGGGGAGAGTGATGCGGATATGCGTACAGGCGTGGTACGCCCGGATGCGGCGCTCAAAGGACAACAAGGCTTTTGGTGGATTGAGTATGACAACGATACCGAGTCTGCTCGTGTGATTTTGCACAAATTGCAGCGCTGGGCCGCTGCAGTGGAGGGGCTTCATGAAAGTTTTCGCCGTGTGATGTGGATTGCACCCACGGAGAAACGGCGAGACCAACTGGCGGATATCTGGAGGCGGTTGCAGGATGATCGAGCGGACATGCAGTTCTTTGTGGCGGGGGAAGAACGGTGGGAATGATTGACGGAAACGATGCGCCTTTTTCGACCGTGGGTACAGTCGGTGGATGCGTCGGAAGGTGCGGTCTTTTGGGGTCAACCTTTTTGTCAGCAGATACGGTCGTCTTGGTATGTATGAACGGAACACTAAAATGTCAGCATGTACGGTCGGGCAAAAAACTGTAAAAGCTTGTTGTACAAGAGATGAGACATGAGCGTGGTTGACCAAAACGGTCGAAATGGTGAACCAAAAACGTCAAGATGGTCGACCAACTTGACGAAAATGGTCGACCAAAACAGTCGGAATGGTGAACTAAAAACGTCGGAAAAGCGTGATGAAACGGTCGCGTCGGTGCGCCGATGGCGACGTGGTGGTGCACCAAACCGGTCGGGTATGGCATGGATTTCTGGATGGCAGAACAGTTGCAAGGAAAGTAGTCGAAAAGTAGCGAGAAAGTAGTCGAAATCTAGGTTTCAAAAAGGCGGATTTTGCTGTTTCTATGCTGATTTTTTGAAAATAGATGTTTCTTTTGGGAGGCGGGTTCGGTGTTTGGTACAGTTCCTGTGCATCTTTTGTTGACGCTGATACTGGTTGTGAACGCTGTGCTGGATGTGGCCATTCGCAAGGTGTCCGAGACGCTGATCATCCTCGGTGGAATCGGAATGGTTTTTTTGGAAATCGGAACGGGACAAGTTCATGGTGGGGAGGAGGTACTCGCGGTGTCCAGTCTGGCAGGGACAGCCTTGATTCTTGGCCTCCTTTGGTATCGCTCCCACCGAAAAAATGGCACGGGTTTAGGCGACGTGGAGATGGTGGTGCTCATTGGCCTTGGATTTGGGTGGTTTGGAGGTCTTCTGGTGCTCCTAGCACTCTTTCTGGCGTTGGTAACTGAGAAGTTCTGGTCTCGCTTCTGCACAAGATACACACCAGCGGATGTGCGCCACAAAGCGCCGATGGCGGTGTACTTTGCCGTTGTGTCCCTGTTGGGCACCCTGATGCTCTGGCCACTCTATTGACATATTCCTAAAATTAGGTAAAATAGAAAATAAAAACAGGTGAGACTGGGATGCAGGATACAACGGTATTTGTGTATGGCAGTTTGCGAAAAGGTGAGTACAACCGTGGTGTTTTGGAGCCGCATATCTTGAACACGCTTGGGGAAGGTTGCATTCAGGGACAGATGGTATCTCTGGGAGCGTACCCGGCGGTGTTACTGGACAAGCCAGGCATCGTAGTAGGTGAGTGGCTTCGGGTCACGGCGCGGGGGATGGCGGCACTAGATCGACTGGAGGGGTACCCTACGCTCTATAGTAAAGCGCATGTTTGGGATGTGCAGAATAACATCGAGGGCGTGGTGTACTACATGACCGAGCAACAGTTGAGCCGGTTTTTGCGCGGCGGGCGTAACGGCATGGTCGTGCCAGGTGGAGATTGGACGGCGTATCGAAGAGAACAACGTTTGCAGCAGGCGTGATCTTGTGCGGAGTCAAAGCGGAACTCTTTGTCCAAGCACCCTATTTGCCCGACATTCGCGTTTTCGAGTACGGTAGGTAATGAGGAACTAGACTGCCGTCGAAAATGCGACAGAGACGAAAATAGAGCCGAATCCGGCGGAGTGTGCAGAAGAA
>NZ_FRAF01000047.1 GCF_900142255.1 Alicyclobacillus tolerans
GGTAGTGTCCCGTCAAGTGGTGTAAACTGCTTGAGTGCAATCACTGCGTGACATGGATTAAGGATTATTTATGTAAAACCGACGTCGGTGCCAGCAACTCTTGATCCGAGCTTCGGGTCAATTTCGCCATCGACTCTCTGCTAAAGTACCGCCGTGCAACTATCCACTCATCGTTTTGCTCCTCCAGAATTGCTCCTCCGAGGCGTATCACGGAATCTCGGTTGGGGAAGATGCCTACAACGTCGAAACGACGCCGCAGTTCACGGTTTAGGCGTTCTAGCGGGTTTGTGGAGCAGATTTGCTTCCAATGTTCCTTCGGGAATGCCATGTAAGCCAGTACGTCCTCCTCAGCACGCTCCAGCACCTCCATCGCCTTGGAAAACTTCCCCTTCAGTTGCTGGACCACGACCGCTAGCTGCTGTTTCGCTGCCTCCTGAGTTGGCTGTGCAAATATCGTCCGGATAATGGACGAGACCATCGCCTGTGACGACCTGGGCACCTGACTCAGAATGTTACGCATGGTATGAACCCGGCACCTCTGCCAGGTTGCTCCCGTCAAGGCAGATCCGATGGCACTGCGCAGGCCTTCGTGCGCATCACTGATCACCAACTGAACACCACGCAGACCACGGGCAACAAGGCTCCGGATAAAGGTCAACCAAAATGAACCGTCCTCACTGGTACCAATGTCAAATCCCAAGACCTCTCGCTCACCGGTAGCCCTCACGCCGATCGCAATGACAAACGCCATGCTCTGGACACGCCCACCTTCCCGAACTTTGGGAAATGTCGCATCTAACCACAAATACGGGTACGTTCCCTCCAGCGAGCGGTTCTTGAAGCCCTGCACTACATCGTCCAGTTCCTTGCAAATCCGAGATACTTCACTTTTGCTGATGCCCTGAATCCCCATCGACTCAACAAGCTCATCCACTTTTCGGGTGCTCACACCATGAACATACGCCTCTTGAACAACGGAGAGGAGTGCCTTCTCAGCCTTCTTCCTTGGCTCTAGGATGCTGGGGAAGTAGCTTCCCTTACGGAGCTTTGGAATCTGCAGATCAATCGTTCCGACACGAGTATCCCATTCCCTGGTTCGGTACCCATTGCGGCTGTTCGTGCGCTTATCACTGCGTTCATAGCGTTCAGCACCAATGAGGGAACTGACCTCAGCTTCCATCACGGCTTGGGTGAGCACCTTCAGCCCCTCCTTCAAGAAATCAACGTCACCATCTTCCAATCCGATCTTGCGAATTAACTCCAAAAGTGCGATCTTGTCTCTAGAAGCCATCGATGTGCCTCCTCTACTGATTGTTGGTCACTTTTAGTAGATTGCACTCGATGGCTTTCTCGTCAAGACCAAGCCGCTGAATTTACACCACTACCTGAAACTCTAACACCAATAACTTCGCGAAAATCCTTGTCGAACGGGTACTTAGCCAATATCTTAGGTGATGATTCGTCAAGTTTCTCCCAAGCCTCGCTAAGTAACGAACACGATGCAATTACTGAATCAAGGGCACGCTTAAATTCTTCCACGTACATCACCTTACTCTCCAAACTAGAGTTAAGCGTATATTGCTATCTCTGTTGGCATGGTGTTCCGCTTATACGACGATTCGCCAACACTTTTATCAGGTCTTTGTACCATAGCGGCTTTTAATTCCCGTAACGAATGCAAAGATCCTATCTATTGCCCCGTCGAAGTCACACTTGAATTCGTGTTCCCACATCCGCAACAAGTGCCATCCATGCTGGACGTAGTATTCAGTAACCTCCACGTCCCTTAGTCTATTCCGCTCAAGTTTCGCTTCCCAATAATCGCTGTTGGAACGTGGCTTCCTGCCATGCAGTGGGCATCCGTGCCAAAAGCAGGAATCGAGAAAAATCACAATGTGGTACTTCTTGATTGCAAGGTCAGGTTTCCCCATTAGTCCTTTCACATTCTTTCGAAACCGCAAACCTCGTGACCAAAGTTCGTGAGTTACCCGGTTTTCAAAGGACGTGTTTGAGGACCTGATTGCTTGCATGTTTTTGCGCCTATTTTCCTGGTTGAGGTTATCGGTCAGCTTGATCACACCTTAAACTTCCCCAAGGTTGGCACAACTCCACGTCATAACCTTACACTGAGAAATCCATGACATATGTTTCGTCATCGATCTTGTAAAAATCAACATCTGTCCTGCCGTACCTGATCAAATCTTCCTTCGTTATGAAGGCACCGTTCGCCAGTCCAAGCCTGTTTCTAAAATACTCACCCAAGAGGCTGTTGTTGTGCGGTGTATGTATTGCCTTCCCGTTTTGTTGTGCGCGAGTGCATATGAGCACACGATGATCGTCTGTCTGTACCGTAAAATGTACCCCAACGGGAGGAAAGAAGTCCGAGTGATAGATGTCTGCAGTCAACCTAATGTACGCTTGGTTTCGTTCCCGTCCTTCACGTTGTCCCCAATTCAATCCTGACGTCGCAGGTAGATTCCCATTCCTGTCGAGCAGGGAGCATCTTACATGCTCCACGGACATTTCCGTTGTTTCTGCGATTGGTCGGTCTTGGTCGGCGTCCCGTCGAACCATATTTCGTCGTCTGTTGTAATGCTGATCGTTGGAAATCTGTATATACTCATCTACTTCCGGATGGGTGCTGTATATCGAGTCTGAAACCAACTCGTTGAAATAGCTCAAACAGTCTTCAGCGTCACAGATAGCCAGAACTTCTCGTTGGTTGCTAAGAAATGCGTTTTGAGTATAGTTGGCCGAACCGACGAAACCATACAGAGGCTCATCATCTGCTAGCCATGCGTAGACTTTTGAATGCACGGGATACCGATCCAGCATCACGTAACTGCAAGTAAACTGGCCGTTAAACTCACTCTCGGCCAGTTCGATGAACCCAAGATGATTGCTTCTTGAAATGCCATCATTTGGTGTCATCCCGATTATGAGGTTTACCGCAATACCACGACCAACTTCTCGTCTCAACACATCCAAGTGATGAAACGCCATTGCCGCAGTTGCGTAACCCGAAACGATCAGGAGTTTGTTGGCTCCTTGTCGAGCGGGAGTAACAAGCGCACTCTCAAACAAATTCCGTGTTATCAAGCCTCTCGCCCTTCCAAAACCAACCTTGATTCATATAGTCTCACCGGAAAACTTGTAGGTTCGCTCTCATAAGAAACCCCTGCAAAGCTTTTCAAGATAGCCTCAAAAATGATTCTTGCACCGTCTGGCGGCAAAGCCATACCGATTTGCTTCCTCACGCTTTCCTTAGAACCAACAAATGTGTAGCTGTCGGGGAAAGTCTGTAACCTAGCCCGCTCTCTGTTGGTCAGAGCGCGATGTTCTTCCCAGTGATATACGTGTGTTCCACCCCCACCACTGCCCGTAATGGTATAAGCAGGTTTGTTTGGGTCGAGCCGCTTATATATCTGGCTGATCTTTGCTCCGCGAACATTTAATCGCAGGTGCTCTGGCAGATCAGCGGTAAACGCATTTTCCCCGGGGCCGATATAACGGAGCCGTTCAACCACCTGTGGTGCCTGTGCTGTCAATTCGTTGTTTGTAGCATCAGCAGGTATAGGAGGGTTCTCCAGTGCATCTCGGCATGTCCGAGTTATATGTGGAGCCTTAGGAACCCGAAACTGCACCGGCAAGTCATGACGAATTCCCACAATTATAATTCTGTGGCGGGCTTGGGGGATGCCGTATTCTTCAAATTTGTACAAATGCGGATAGATGTTGTACCCCGCATCACACAGTTCCTCTAAGATAAGATCAAAAGCACGACCTTCGTTGGCATTACGCAGTCCGCCCACATTTTCCGCCAAGAACCACTGTGGTCTGAAATGCTTGAGTGCTTTTACCCCATATTCGTATAACGGGCCATAAACCCCATCAATACCTTTTTGTTCACCAACAACGCTGAAATCGTTGCAAGGGAAACCAAATGCAAAAGCGTCAATTGGGGATAAAGTCTCTATTTTAAGCTTTCGAACGTCCTTACAAATGACAGACTCGGGCCTGTCAGGGCAAATGTTCAGACGGTATGTTTCGCAAGTATCCTTATCGTAATCATTCGCCCATTCGTGGGAGATTGTGTACTCCTTACCATCGGCAACAACGCGAGCAGTTATTGCACCAAGCGCAATGCCGCCCGGCCCACAAAACAACTCTCCTAGTCGGAAAGGCATGCACGCCACCCCACTTCACAGTTTATCAATCACTACTTCCAGTTATTCGGCACATACGTTCGTATACCTCTTCTATATCATATCATTTTTTGTCGCATGGAGGCCGATTGAGAAGAAATTCAATGACCAGCGTCCACAACGGTCATGTACTTTATGCTTACCGT
The DNA here is from genome assembly GCF_900142255.1 of Alicyclobacillus tolerans. Lineage (GTDB taxonomy): Bacteria > Bacillota > Bacilli > Alicyclobacillales > Alicyclobacillaceae > Alicyclobacillus_I > Alicyclobacillus_I tolerans. Next base: position 4,352 of record NZ_FRAF01000047.1, read on the forward strand.
GGAGAGCGATATAATCACTGATAATAGCCCTTTCTTGGAGGCTCTTTTCACAACCCCAAACAATAAATATAAAAGGATGATTACACTGAATTTTAACGCTAGAGGATTTACCATAATCGCAAATCAGCCGTTGCAAGTCCAAATTGTTCATAGCACCAAGCCATTTTGGGCGACTCTCCTTAGTTATGGAAGGGTAGTGTCCCGTCAAGTGGTGTAAACTGCTTGAGTGCAATCACTGCGTGACATGGATTAAGGATTATTTATGTAAAACCGACGTCGGTGCCAGC
>NZ_FRAF01000017.1 GCF_900142255.1 Alicyclobacillus tolerans
TTCATTGACCGTCCATTGATGGATACCCGCGAGAAGAAACACTTGCTGAAGATCCAGGGGCAGTTTTGAATACGCCTTCTCAAACTCTATTTTCAGGAGGACATCTGCCTCAACATTGCTGTTGTCCGAGATTTCGACCATGGATTCCGTCTTTCGCTTGTTCTCTTTATTTAAGAAACGGAACGCTTGGGTCTTCACGATTTGAAAAAACCAACTTTCAAACGCCTGCGGATTACGCAGTTCAGACAAATGACGCGCCGCCAATAGTAAGCTGTCCTGCACAACATCTTCTGCGGTGTGCCGATCTCTACAGAACTGATGTACCCAATTGACCGCCTTTGGTCGAAACAAATTGACTAAGGCAGTCCAAGCTTCGCGGTTCCCATTACGACAATCAAGTACCAACTCTGATACGCTCATGCTTCACACCTCTTTCTCGGTATTCACCCTTTATGATTCGAGATGAGGTGATTTGGTTCTCGCCAATGTTGCAACTTGTACTTTGGGCATAGCATAACATCCCAAAGTCATGTGTGTTCCTCTGACCTCCAGCTCCGTATTTGCGGGACTATTTAGGTTTCTTTTCGTCCTGTGTTCCGTCCTTGGTCGGATAAACAAGAAACTGTTTCATCACTTCTGGGGGCAAGCGTTGAATATCTGACAGCGGGATTCCATGTTCTTTACAATAATCGACCAGTTTACGAACCATTAAACGAGGCGAGTTCGGGTCTGGGGATACGGCGTATACGCCATCGGGAAAGTGGTCATCCCAATCCTTATCATTTACCACTCAGCATCTCTCCGTTTTTGCAGGTATCGTTTCAGTTTGTCTGTCGCCTCTTTGTGCCTCTGTAGCACATGTTTTGTACTCAGAGCCATGGGGACGGTTGTCTTGGCAATGGGTTCGTCGAGGAGCATTCGGCGTGGTCTCTCTTGTTCGGGCAGTCCCGCCTTTACACGCAAGTGCTCAACTTGGCTGACTGTTAATTGGCAGACCTGCGCGATGACGTGAACGGGAAGACTGTTCATCAATCGCGATGCTACCATTTCGAGGGTCTCCCGTCTAACCTGTTGCCGAAACTCGTCAATGAACCGTTCCATATCGTCCGTCACTGGTAAGCCATCTCCTTCTACCCACGCGGTAGTCTGACGTAAAGTTGCTTTCCCCGTTCCCGTCCAAACCTAACAACCGCATCACAAACTATTCATCCACTCAGCTTTAAACATCATAACGCAAGAACAAGAATATGTAAAAAGATGGAATAAGAGAGTTGGTTTCATAACTCTATTTGACAGATAGGATGGGTAGGGTGATCGGAAGAGTGAACCAGGTCATATTCGTGCTGTCATTCTCTGAAAGAAGCATTTAACGACATTTCGCCAATTTAGGGCAATTTGTACTCTATAATGATGACGTTGTTGACACGATGCGATAGAGTGTGAGGTTTATCAATGAATGTCTACTCATATGAGGGCGCATGGTTCTGGATATTGTTTTATTTGTGGGTCGTTTTAGAGACTATATCCTGGGTGCGTGCCCGAATGCTTCGACGCGGACAGCCAAGGAAGCAGAACGATGACCGTGGTTCAGCCGCGTTAATCATGATCGGGATGTATGTGCTTTTGTTCATATCGATTACTTTCTCGATACGTCACCTGGGGATTCTACCACGATGGACGCAGTATATAAGCTACGTTTTGATGATTGCGGGCATGATCATTCGATTCACTGCGATCATCCAACTTGGACGGTTCTTCTCCCCTGTTGTCGGGGTGGTTTCAAACCAAGAGATCGTGCAATCAGGGCTATACCGTCGGATTCGACATCCCGCTTATACGGGTGGGTTTATTACAGCCGTGGGCATAGGGCTTGGTCTTCGAACCTGGTGGGGAGTCCTGTTGTGTGGCATCGGCTTGTTGCTGATCTATGCGTACAGAATTCGGGTTGAGGAGAAAGTCCTGGTTCAACATTTCGGGGAGAAATACTTAGAGTATCGGAAGCGGACGTGGAGAATGTTTCCTGGAATATGGTGATGAAGTGATGGGACTAAGTGCGGGCAAAAAGGGGGGTACCCAGGATGTATTTCATGTATCAAGAAGAGACGAATGGACTATCTACGACCTTTGAAAGACGAAACCAAGTCGCACTGGCTGGGAATAGATCGGGCTTAATAGTCCAATATCTTAGGCAAAAACTGAGTAGCGGTTCAACTGAACCGTTTGAATGGTATGTACACGTTTCGGATCTCATCCGAACCCTGAGTTTAGATGGGAATGCATTGGTGATTGACGTAAAGCCGAACAGTAAAGAGCTACTGACGCTGTTCAAGATTCAAGAAATCGTGGGATTGTCGTCGAATGGTTGGACACCGATTCTACTGAAACTACAGGAGATTTTAGTGGACGAAGATGTAAGTCGTTATGACAGAACCAACTTTACACTGAATGACTATCAAGGCTCAACGGTGTATACGTTTTTATACCTGATGGGAACGGTCAAGAATGGAGAGATAATAGGTCAGTGGACTTTTCCTCGACCTGGATCAACAAATTCGGTTTTACTGTGGCGGGAAACCTGGGAGTATTTCAACAAACACATGACGTGGTAACTGTAATCGTTTCTTGTCTTACAGCGTATCCCGCAGTTTAGAAATGTAGAAAAACGCGGCGGTCAGTTATGCATGGATATTAGTTGTTATTGTGGGAGTAAGGGGGATGATGCCATTGAGAAGATGGGTAACGCTTGTAATCTTGGTTGTTGTGGTAATCGTGGGTGTTACGTGGCTACGAAACGAGAATGCGTTGAACACACCTAAACCCCAGCCATCTGTTGCAGTAAATGGGTGGAGCAGTGGAATTGGAGCGGTGAGTTCAAGTGATACGGGTTTTGACAAACAAAAGATGTCTTTTTCAGCGACCATATGGAATAACACGAACCGCACCGTGTATGTCACAAACGTAAGAGTAAAGTTGCCGAGTTCGTTACTGAACCATGTTCTTTCAGGTAGCACCCTGATTACCGTAAACAAGTCTTTGGCACCAAACGCTACTTATAAGATAACAGGACAATTCATCCTTGATACCAAAGGGATGACAAAAGAACAAATCGTAAAACTTGGGAATATTGAAGGGTTTGTAGTGAACACCAAATCTTGAAGAACGATAAAGTGTTTTGCGTGGTTACATCAAAATAACGAACACTCCCTCATATCCCTGAAACCAGAAGTTCCATTGGAGGATTGTGCATGGTCACTCCTTCAGATGATTTATCTGTAGCGCACTGGCTGGTCAACAGGCTATTTCCGTTTGAAAGCTACTTAGCTGGTTCCGTCGTTCCGCGAGGATATGAAGCCTATGCGCGAATCCTGCATCCAGCACAAAGTATATCAGGTTACGTGTCCTGGGCTGAAATTGCCACATGGGCAGGACGCACCTATCATCTTGCTATGTAATTTGAGTCCATTGCAACACCAGTGCACGGAAGCAGGGGTGCCCCAATGCCATGGGATGGTCAAGTACCCTATCACATGCCACTCAGTCATGCGGATACGCTTTCACATACACTTCGCCCCTTCACGACAACTCCAGAGAAGATATGGTATCTGGTGTGGGATGGATATGGGAGCATACTCCCAACGTCGCAACCTCGCGTACAGAGACCCCATCGCAATTATCTGCCGTACTATGGCGGTATTGATGATACACGGGATCTGGGTATTGACGAACATCGGGAACCACCTGAATATTGGTTTCCTGACGACAAGTCCTGGTGTGTTGCCACGGATGTTGATTTGTGCTGGACATATGTTGGAGGTTCAAAGGCTTGCATCGACGCAATATTGAACAGTTCGGAATTAGAATCCGTTCCAGCGGAACTCAGTCACGGGTTAACCGTTGATTCTGACATATTTAACAGGCTTTCTCCTGACGAGAAGAAGCAGTGGGGATACTGATTTGTGTGCGAATGAGGGGTTCAACCGTTGATAACAACGGACGGGACGAGTGGGAGGAGTGTTCCCTATGGCAAAAATCACGACCTTTTTAATGTTTGAAGGCAAGGCAGAGGAAGCGATGAACTTCTACACCTCCGTGTTTGATGACGCACAAATAACAAGCATTTCACGTTATGGAGCCAATGAGGATGGGGTAGAGGGAACGGTTAAACAAGCTACATTTTCAATACATGGTCAAGAGTTTATGTGCATTGACAGTTACGTGAAACATAATTTCAGCTTCACCCCGTCGATCTCCATATATGTAACGTGTGATTCAGATAATGAGATTGAAAGGCTATTTACGGCTCTTGCTCAAGATGGGAAGATTTTGATGCCCTTGACGACGTACCCTTTCAGTAGGAATTTTGGGTGGGTGGCTGACAAGTTCGGTGTGTCATGGCAATTGAATTTGGCGAATGGTTGAGAGAGCGGCGACGGCGCACCTCTCGTGTCCCGTCCCGCATGGCATCCGAACAGAGAATTGCGCCTAAATTTGCTGGTCAGGTGCGTAGATCGATATTTGCCCCTTTTCGTCAACGAAAATAACGTATAGCCCGATGGATTGCTTTAACCACAGGGGTACTTTGCGGCATTCCCTGACCATTTGTGGGGTTTCAGGGACGGCGATTGCATACTTCTTGTTCCTGTCGGTCATTCGTTTAAGGATTTGACCAAGTGCTGTGTTGTGGTCGGTGGTTATGCTGGCGGTATGTCCTTTGGCTTCAATCGTCCAATAATCACTTCTATCCTCTTCATTTACAGCGATTAAGTCTGGTTCGAAGTTGTTCTGTGCGAATGCAGTTCTGTAGCTGTGGGTGGTGAAGTAATCGGCAACAGATTCAACAACAAATGCTTCATTGGGATAGATGGAGGCTTTCTTCATTGATTTTCACCCCTTCGGTGTTTTCCATGGCTCACTTTACAAGCATTATCGCCCTGTAATGCCTGGTGTTCTTTAATTGACCGCGAGAATCAAGCGACGGAACGTCGGCTTGCAAGGGACAATACTGCCCACCCTGTACTCAATACTAAAATCGATACCCCTACACGCAAGTGATAAGAGCCTGACAAAGATGGTCCCGATAAGATTCCAACGAAGTTGATGTACCACAGCGTTTTGTCCAAAATGGAACCTTTACTCTCGCCAAAGCGAAAGTGAGCATAAAGTTCAGACCGACCAAAACCGCAACAATCGGCGTATGAATAAGTAGAAAATACTCAGCCAAGCCCGCAAGTGCTCCGAAAACGATTGAGATAACCCAACGCACCAAAATGTTCACCTCCAACGATAGACAAAACCGAAGTGACTATATTAGAAAATATGCGATCAAGAAATAAACAACGAAGGCTGTTTCAAAAACACCAACGACAGTCGAAAACGTGTTTCTTGCAGGGGATAGTTGCTTGGCGTTTCCATCGTGATCGAATGCGTCGATCAGAAAGACCCACAAACGCGACACGAAAAGGATACAAGCAGTAATGATGGTGAAAAGATTTGGCAGGAGGATGCAGGCAATAAAAAACAGAAACCACCGAACTACAAAGAGACCAAAAAGAGAAACGAATATTAGGCTTGGTGTTGCATGTAAATCGGGCTTGATGACCTGTCTACGTTTCTTTCGCAGTCCCTCGTATAAGGCTTGAATTTGGATCACCACAACAAACAGGGTGTATATAAGAATCCATATGTGACTTGACACTAAAACACCTTCTGTCAGCGCAGGAGAAGAATTCCCTGCTTTGAGAATTAAGTCGATAACCCCTGCAGAACTCCCTTATTCATGTTAAATACGTTGTATCAGAGTACGCACAACCCTATCAAATCTCCCTTTCCAGGTTATGCTACCATAGAAATAGATGGAATTGGCAGAGTGCAAGAGTTGTGTTGGTGCAGGTGAGAGCAGTCAGTTTGGAAGGGGACTTCAAGTGCACGAACTGGACTTTGAGCAAATACCCGCAAAGTTTCGTGAGTTTCTGAAACCGATGATGGAACGAGATGCACTTGACCAAAAAATCATCGATGTTATGGCGGCGAAGTCGGATGCGGACGGATTCGCACGACTATCTCAATACTACATCGCAGAAATTGTTGGAACCAATCAACCGATGGTTTCAAACCACATTAAGCGGTTAATTAAGCATGGTTTCATTCGGCAGGAAGGTAGAGGAGCGTACACTGTTCTGAAGCGAGATGTATGGCAAAATGGTGCAACTACCTCGGTCGTAAAGTACCTTCATAGCGTGAATGAGGATGGCTCCATTATAAACCTCACGCTAAAGGAACAAGCGGAGCGAACAGGACTAACCGTGGAACAGATTCAAGTGGCGCAAGGCTATATTTCGGCATTTGCTCCAAGAACGCAATCCAAGTGATGCGAATGAGGAGTTAAAGTCGTCTGACGCATGATTACGAGACAATACGAGGAGGTGTTTTCGTGGAGAATCTCTATGTGGACAACCTCCGATTTGATCATATTCGCGACATCGTACCTGATAAAGTCGATGGAAAGGTGAGGACGTTCTTTCCCCAGCAGGCATATGAAAATCGGGAGAACCTGCCGTTACATCAATATGGAACAGGTCCCTTTTGCCGATTCACAATTCCCAGGCTCTCCGTAGAAGGGGTATACCTCATTCGTGTTAACGGTGCAGTTAAGTATGTAGGTGAATGTGAGAACCTGGGTCATCGGTTCAACATGGGATACGGAAACATTTCGCCGAGAAATTGTTTCGTAGGCGGTCAGCCGACGAACTGTAGGATCAACCACCACATCTATATGGCGGCTAATGAAAGTGCCGATATCAAGCTGTATTTCCATGAAACAAAAGACAGGTTCGAGGTCGAGAGGACACTGATTGAGACGTTGAATTCCGAATGGAATATCGCGAGGGGGAAGAACGGGGCTACAGACAGAGCGGTCAACGAAGGGGCAAGGAGCAGTAAGCCAGAATCATCCGATGTACGGAGTGGCTTACCACGAAACTCGTCCTGCTGAGACGAAGTTTTAACAGCCGCTCGGTTTATTATCGAGCGGCGAGGGATAAATCGTTTTACGGTACAAGAGGTCGTTGATTTTATGAAGGAAAGACAAACCATGTACCCAGAGTCAACTATCCGAACACACGTTACTTCGCGTTGTTGTCTAAACGCTCCGAGTCATCATGGGACTGTTTACAATGACTTCGAAAGGATTGAACGCGGAGTATATAAATTGCATCGGGATGAGATGTAGTCAGCAGATATCATTCAGGGAGCTGAGGATTCAAGGTATTGTCCAAATGGGAAATCCAATTGATTACAGCAGTCCATTCGAAGAGTTTATGAGGGTAACGTTGGGGGATAATCGATGTTTTGGGCTAAATTAGCATCACTATTTAGAAGATCGGATAAACAAGACAAGGCAAGAGCGAAAGGCACCGTAGCGAATACCAAACAACAAAAGAGAAGAGTAGACCCTTCACACATTGGTGAGTTGGGAGAGTACAAGATTGATGTCCAGCTTCGCCAAATGCCAAAAGAAATTAGGTACATCAGCGACGTGCTGATTCGTAATCCCAAGTCCAGGACGGGATATTCTCAAATCGACCATGTTGTTATCACGCCATATGGTCTGTTTGTGATTGAGACAAAGAATTATAAGGGCGAAATCAAAGGGAAGCGAACTGATAAACGTTGGAATGTCAGCGGCAGATTTAATCCATACAATCCACTGCGGCAAAATTACGGGCACATCAAGGTATTAGAAAACATCTTATCTGAATTCAAGAACCTTACTTTCGTGTCCATAATATCGTTCACGCTTCGATGTCGGTTTAGCGTAGACCCAGAATTACGGAAAATCCAGTCGAACGAACTGGTGATTTATGATGTGGAACTGTCCAACTACATCGAGAGGAAGCTACTGAGATTTAGATCTGAAATGTCAGAGCCGATTTTGTCTGATTCAGACATCAACCGTGTTTACGAATTGATCAATAACGCGAATATCAGTGACCCGCAGATTCGATTTGTACATAATCGATTGGCGGCAAGAAAGAAGTAGTCATATTGATAGTGCGTCATTTTTCTGAAGGCGGAAAATAGGAGAATGTAACCAAGAGTGTATGTGGAGGTGAGGTGGTCTCATGTATATATCCAAGGTACGCATTCAGAACTTTAGATGTTTCAAGGACTGCACTATCGAATTTAATGATGGTTTGAACGTGTTAATTGGAAGCAATAACGCAGGGAAAACCACGGTAATTAAGGCGTTGGAGTTGGTCTTTAAGCGGGGAACTACCAAATCTAACTCTGTAGATGATTTTTATAAAGGAGTTGATTTGTCAACGCCTCCAGAGGTTAATATTACAGCAACCTTACGGTCCTCGAAAACGGATACGGTTGATGATAAAGCAATCGTTGCAAGTTGGCTGACGAAGTTGGAGTCGCCTTGGGAGGCTGAATTAACTTACAGATTTTTTCTTCCAGAGCAATACCATGCGTCTTACCTCGAAGAATACGATAAGACATCGAATCAGAAAGAACGCTGGAGATTGGTTGAACGAACTCTAAAGCGTTATGTTAGCAGGATTTATGGTGGAAATATAGTCAATAACATTCGTGCGGAAGCTGATTATCTGGATAAAATCCATTGCGAAACGTTAGACGCTCTTCGGGATGTTGAGAGTAAATTATCTACGGGGAAAAATAGTTTGTTAAGGCAACTGCTTGAGTATTTCAAAGATAACCACACAGAATCAACGGATACGAATACAGGCAATGATGATGATTTTGCTGAGCACTCTGAAATTTTGGTACGTAATCTGATTGGTCGCGTCAATCAAAAGGAGATTTTAGACTTCGCCGAGAAGACAGGTGCATCAGTAGGAGGGGTACCCACATTAGACGGCAGTTTGGAGGAAAGTGACGTATTATCGACTCTACGGCTCATTGTTAAAGATCAGACAGGGATTGAGATTCCCATTGTTAACAACGGGATGGGGTATAATAATCTGATTTATATTTCCATGATTCTATCTAAGTTTACAGTGATTACTTCTAACGATTACGGTGACAACGCGAAGACATTTCCGATATTACTAATTGAAGAACCTGAAGCGCACCTTCATCCAGCCCTGCAATACAATTTCTTGAAGTTTCTCAAGGAGGAAGTTACGCGTCAAAACGTCAGCAGGCAAATCTTTATTACAACTCATTCTACCCAAATCACTTCTGCTGTCGGATTAGATCCGATTATTTGTTTGGAACGAAGCGACGGTTCACAGCCGACTCCCAAGTACCCAGGCAGGGTGTTTTCCGATGAGGACCAACAATCAAAAAAATATGTTGAGCGATTTCTTGATGCAACGAAGTCGGCGATGTTATTTGCAACGTCAGTCTTGTTGGTAGAAGGAATGGCGGAGCTAATTTTACTCCCTGTATTGGCTGAAAGAATAGACTGTGATTTGGACAAACATCATGTCTCGCTGGTCAGAGTAGATGCATTGACTTTCAAGCATTTTATTAAGCTGTTTGGAGCAGGTGTCAAGCCCGAATATCAACAATATGCGTTGGAGAAGCGAGTAGGTTGTATCGTAGACACAGATCCTATGAAGAAGAGAACTGACAGAGAAGATGGAAAAATGCGGAGATGGGAACAGTGTTGGCCATTCGAAATACGTAACGATAATACCTCCTATGAATACAAAGGAAGATCAAGCGCAATAGAAAACCTTCTACTTCAAACAGGTGAGCGATCAAATGTTGGTATCTACTTCAAAGGGGAAAGAGGAAAGACGTTTGAGTATGACTTGGCGTGGGAGAATCCAAGTAACGAGCTTCTCTTCACCAAGGAAGTCGAAATTACGGAGGTAGATGAACTTAACGATTGCGACTGGGAGCAAGAGGACAAAGAAAAGGCAAAATATGCCTCAAGTTTCCTTCTCTATGCCGAGGGGCGAAAAGGTGAACTTGCATTTGACTTAGCAAGTCGAATGAAGGAGCGAACAGCAATCGAAGTAAAAGTTCCAGTTCACATTTGTAAAGCTCTTGAATGGGTATGCCACAAAGACTCCAGTACGGGTGACAATCATGAATAACGTGATAACCATCGCCTCTGATGAAAGAATAACTGATATGTATAACCATTTCAAAGTTATTGCTGGTCCAGGGGCAGGTAAGACGCATTGGCTTGTAGAGCACATCAAGAATGTACTTCAAAATGCCACGACCCTGCATAAGACCTCAAGGATTGCCTGTATTACATACACGACTATCGGTGCAGAAGAGATTAGAAAACGGTTAGGGGGATACCAGGACAAAGTAGAGGTCTCAACAATTCACAGTTTTCTTTATACAAACGTAGTGAAGCCGTACCTTTATCTTTTGAATGATGATGAAAACGGGATATCAGTTGATGTAAAAGCCATGGATGGTCATTCCGATAATGTCGCGAGTAAATGGGCGTTACGTAAATGGCATGAAAAGGCTAATAATTGGCATATCGGGGATAGTCTAAAGGTTAAGAAATATCTGGAGGGTTTACAATGGCAACTCGATGGTAATAACATCGCTCTCCGTCCAAGACCAGAGGACAAGCAGGGACTAAAGATTCGGTACTCAGACTTACCCCTGTATAAACAAGCGTTCTGGGAACGGGGAATAATTCATCATGAAGACGTGCTTTATTTTTCTCATACGATTTTAAACAAGTACCCGATCATCCTCAGTCATTTGGTCGGAAAGTATCCATTTTTATTCTTGGATGAGTTTCAAGACACAAATACAATTCAAGTAGAAATTGTAAAATGGTTCGCCAATGCTGGGAGTATAGTAGGCGTTATTGGCGATCCAGCACAGTCTATTTATAGCTTTCAAGGAGCCTCTCGCGAAGCCTTCGTTAATTTCACACTTCCAAATCAATCTACATACGTGATTGAGAACAATCGGAGAAGTGGAACCAGGATTGTAGAATTGCTGAACTTCTTGCGTGACGCGGATGATGTAACCCAATCGACTATTAGGCATAACAGTGTCCATGAGGTGTACTTCTTGGAGGAGGATGGGAATCCAACGCAGATCGTTCAGTGTTTTCATGAATTGCGGAGACATTTAGGGATGGATTCCGATTATTGCATACTGGCTCGAAAAAATGAAACTGTAAAGCTACTCCGTAATTCTAATTCGGTTGATGTCTGGAGGGTCTTTGAGGAGGCTGATTCCTCCGAACGTGAACCTTTCATCCGAGGCATTCTAACGGGTTACAAGTTGGCGATGGATAACAGACAGGAACTTGCCATTAAGGAGATCGTACGAGCACTTAGATCAAATAGGGATAGAATGCTAAGAAATCCGTTTAAGGAGAATCAACTCATCAGCTCGCTGATAAAGAGGAGTTTGGCAGTGGATCTGCTTGAATATATGGTTGGGGAACTGAACAACCTGGAAGACATTGTATTCACGGATTTCTATGAATCTCTGCGCCAATTCTTTGAGGTAAGGAATTACGGATTGAAGAAGATTACCAGCGGAAAAATCAAACAGTTTTCAGATGAAACGACCTTGACAGTGTTATTGGATAATCTAACTTTGCCTGAAGAGAAGAGTGCCAATGTAAGGACGATTCATAAGGCAAAGGGGGCAGAATTTCAATCGGTTCTGCTATACCTAACAGATTTAGATGATGTCAAAAAACTTGTTAAACCCGACATCGACTCAAAGAACGATGATACGCGGCTTTTGTATGTAGCATTAAGTCGAGCAAAGGATTTGTTATGTATCGCTTGCCCTCCGTTAGATACACAACTTAGGAACAAACTCAGATCCATGAACTTGATTCAATACACAACGGATAAAGCTCCTGTAGGCACTGCGTAACATCTGAGAAAAGCTGTATCCAGATCAGGTAGTCATGGGGATGAAGGAGACACTTGAACTGAAAACTTAGTTCGGAGATGAATCGGGTTAAGCAGATGGAGCGAGACGGCATGTGTTGAAGAAATGTCCAGGGTGTGGAAGAATGATGTGAAAGACAGGGACATGTGTTAACTTACGGGATGAGGAGCCGTCCCGCACGTTTTAGCTCATTTACATTGCTATTCGCTTTCATGATCTCCGTGTCGTTGCTCACCCTGGGCGATAGTAATTGAGAAATATCGTTTTTCGTGGAGGATTTCCAATGGATGATTGTTGCCAAATACCAGACATCAAATCTGATCCTTTAAACTGCCCAGCATGCCATCAAAATGGGAAGCGCGTTCAACTTATTACGCTCAAAGCCTTACTTACACCAAACGCCCTTCCCAACCTTAACCCAGTACTTTCTTACGCATTTTGCCTGAATTCAGACTGCTCAGTTGTTTATTTCTCCGAGGGACAGACATTCAACAAAGATGATCTTAAAATGCCTGTGTTTCAGAAAGATGGGGCGATGGATGTTCCTGTGTGCTATTGCTTTGGGTGGACGAGGGAGCGGATCGTGGAAGCAGTTCACAACAATCAGAATCCCGTCCAATACGTCACTGAACAGGTGCAGGCAGATCGCTGTGGGTGTGAAGTCAATAATCCGCAGGGAAGTTGTTGTTTGGGGAATGTGACGACATTCGTCCGCTCCATAGACGCCTGAAACCAATTTCTCGGCAGTTGCGTTGGGGTATGCACTGAAATGATGGATGCCAACCTACAGACCGCCCATTGTCCAGGGTGCGGACTGACAATGCCAAAACAGCAGATTTTGCAGAGGAATAGCTACAACGCTTCGCTGGAGTGTTATGAAAAATACAGTGAACTGACGGCTTACACGCTGAGCCATAGGGCAGACGACTTCATCCATCAGCATGTTGTGGATGCCTACGCCGCCCAGCATTCAGGTAATGGTATGAAAAATATCACCACCGCGTTCGCGTTAATTGGGTTGTATTACGCTGTGGAACATGGATACAACGGAAAACAGGTTCAGCGTGTCCACACATTGTTGGGGCGTTTGAAATACCCTTGGGACACATTATCTCTACCCCAGAGATCCTATTCCGTGACGGTCATGGATGTTTTGCACGAACCGTCTGGGGACAAGCGTGATGCCATGATTCGCGAATGGATGATCGATGTTTGGGGCTGTTGGAGACATCAGCATGAGTGGGTCAGGAGCGTTTGTCGGGGATTGTTGGGCTAAGAGGAGTTGTTTTTGAAGGGTATGGAAAGGCTCGCGCCTCACCAAGACCCTCGACCCGACAAGCACTGTCTGTTTATTCTGACTCGTCAGGAGGCTGATACCATGATTGATCAAGGCAACGGAGCAAAACCAAGCAACATAAAGAAGTGGATTCTCGAACGTCCAGATGATATGAACACGATCCGTATCATCGGAAACGTATACACCACGGTATCTGAAGATGAATTCACGGATGCATTCATCGAATGACTGGAGAGCAAAGGGTGGAGATTCTTCGGACGGACAGTTCAATTGACCGAAGAGGATGACGACAGCGACATTCTGCATGGCATTCTTTCAGACGAAGCCATGAAGGATAGGGAAACAGAGTAGATGTGGCTAAGCACATGAAAAACAGGGCGTTCAAGCTTTCTTGCGGGTCATCAGTGCGCTATGACTTAGCTTTGCGAAAGCCCTCACATATTGTAATGGGTGACCCCTGGAAATGCCATAGCCACGGGTATCACACTTCGGTGAAGCCTTTGTCCCTTACTACTGAATCCTATCCTTCGCTGATTGAGGTGGTCTTTAGGGGTTTCGCCAATCGCATTAGTCGTCATTGGGATAGGATGCCCATCCTTCCTGAAGACTTGAGCGTTTTGGTTGCACGACGACCAGACTCCCACAATCCAGAGAAGTTGAATCGTATGCACAGAGTCACATGTCCCCTATACCGCAGGGCATTGTTGAAAACCATCCACACAAGCCTCGCCAACGATAGGAATAACATTTCGCAAAAAGAGCCTTGCTGACCTGATGAGCCATCTTTTGAGCGTTTTTCCGCAGAACGTTGAAATGCAACTTTAGACTTTGCGACCACACAATGTAGAGATACGCGCATTCAGAAAATCAGAGTTCATTATGGGGAACCAAAAAGTTGTTCTGCTTGAGAACCTCCACTATATATAAAACGATTGAAGAACAACTTTTCGGTTCGATTCTATCATAATTGGATTCTGATTTACCTCAATGGACGCCCAGGAACAACTTTTGGTCTACACACGAGGTCACGTCCTCATGCTGATCCGTCCACCATCTACGTATAACGCCGCGATTAGGCATACCCTGATACCGCTACCGACGGTTTCGTGAAAGCGTGGAGAAAGGTATCGAAGGGAAAATAAGCATACGTGTCTATGAACGCCTCTTGACTTACCGAACACAAGAGAAGCTGTGCCGTTATCTCCGCCCGTGAATTTCCGCCCTTGGCGTTCTACCTCTGCCGCGATACAGCCTGCATGTACTTCAAACTGTGCCCTGTTAGGAATCAAAATATTTTCTCTAATGTCCCTCAAATAAAATACCCTTGTCCCTGAACTTTTGCGTTATAATACCGATGAAAAATGTTTAGAACGTAACTGTATTGGTTTTGTCCTTTCATCGTGAGGGCACAAAAGAAGCAGGATTTCGCCAGGGAGTGACGCAGATGAAGGCATCGAAAGTCAAACACAAGGTTTCGCAACTGCAACGGATGTATAAGGGGAAAAAGCTGTCCTTTGATTTGGCGATACAAAGAAAGGGGAACATCTGGGACGTGAAACGCCAGTCGATGTTTATCCACAGTGTTCTGGCTGGTTATCCGATTCCGAATCTATTCGCCACCAAGGACGAGAACGTATTTTACCTTCTGGACGGTAAGCAACGCCTGTCCAGCATTTTTGCTTTTCTCAATGACGAATTTGCGCTCTCTTTCGCGCAAACACCTAAGCCCAGTGTGGATGGTATTGATGTAGAGGGACTGACATTTAAGCAGTTGTCGGATGAGTTCCAACAGAGAATTAAGGAGTACCAATTTGAGATCGACGTTGTAGATGAAATCAGTCAGTCGGAGATCGAAGACATCTTTTGCCGACTCAACAATGGTGTCCCACTTCGCCCCATTGAGACGACGAGGGCATTACTCGGCAAGTCGGCTTTAGAATTCGTGGAGAACTTGGCGAAAGTTCCATTCTTCACGGATAAGATCAATTTGTCAAAAGCGGCGAGAAATCACTTCGTCGATCAGGAGTTGGTTCTGCAAATCCTCGCTCTACTCAACGACCCTCTAACGGGATTTAGCAAGAAGGAAATGAAGGACTTTGTTCAGAAGTTGCGCGATGACCATCAGCGTGATCGATTCAAATCACAATTCAATAATGTTTGCTTCTACCTGAATGAAGCCTTCCCCAGCGAGAAAGAAAAGCTCTTGCGGAAAGTGCATATCCCAATGCTCTTCAAGTTGACGCTCGACATGCAACACAGAGGGATAGAGATTCCTGCGGAGACGTTTGGAGAATGGGCGAGAGGCTTTTTGGAGGCTCCGCCTGAATCGTATGTCGAAGCGTGCAGTTCAGGAAGCGCGAAAAAGGAAAATGTCCAGAAACGCCTCAGAATCATGACCGAGGAATTCGAGAAGCATTTCAATGTCAAAGTCCGCGATGAAGTGCCGAATGCGAATGACGAAGTAGCGGCGAGCGTGGAGACGGTGGAAGAGCAGGGCGAATGAGCGGATAGATTGAGAAACGATTCAACGACGAGGGGGATGGTAAGCTCCCCCTCGATTGTGTTTAGCGTTCTGATTTATATACACACTACCGCAAATACTACGCATGTTAGGCGGATATAAATGCCGTTACTCGATGGCGCGGGTGGGCTGATCCAATAAGATGTGGTTTGACGAGGATGTAAAAGAGGGAGGATTTAATGACACACAAAGCGATGAATCCTAAAGTTGATGCATATCTCACTCAGGGTTGCATGCGTTGCAAACTGGGAGGCACTCCAGACTGCAAAGTCCATAAATGGGAGGATGAATTGAAAAGATTGAGAGCGATCCTCCTTGACTGTGGGCTAACGGAGGAATTGAAGTGGTCTCAGCCTTGTTACACATACCAGAAGCGAAACGTCGTGATGATGAGTGCATTTAAAGAATACTGTTCGTTGAACTTTATGAAAGGTTCCTTGTTGAAGGATGCCTATGGTATCCTCGTCAAACCTGGAGAGAATACGCAGGTGGGTCGTCAGATTCGCTTCACCAATGTAGAGGATATCATCAAGATGGAACCTATCTTGAAAGAGTATATACATGAAGCCATTGAAGTCGAGAAATCAGGCGAGAGACCGAAGATTAAAGGGAACCATGAACCAATGCCTGCGGAGTTTCAACGGAAGTTGGATGAAATGCCTGACTTGAAAACCGCTTTTGAGGCATTGACCCCAGGACGGAAAAGAGCATACATTTTGTATTTTTCAGTACCCAAGCAATCCAAAACTCGTGAGTCAAGAATAGAAAAATGTATGCAGAAGATTCTCGATGGAAAGGGATTGAATGATTAGGTCAATCTGTTTTAACCACCAGTACGAATCTTTAAAACGAATGATAACCAAACTGCATAAACACCCATAACAATGGATAACCATGTGATTCTCGGTATTCTACACACCTCTTTTTTCTTGAGGATGTGACTGTACGAATGATCATCAACCGCATTCATGGGTGTTACAAAGAAGGTAGCCGAGTGTTCGACTCCGCGTGGGAAGCGGAGGAATGGACGGATTCCCTGTACCCCGATACCGTAGGTGAGGGATTCGTCAATGTCGGTTATGCCACGCCAGATCAAAAGGTCGTAGATTTTCTGATCCGACAGATACCGCGCTGGGCGGAGTTCCTCAGAAGCCACAACCCATCCATGCCAGCCGTGATCGTACATTCATTGATTGATGTGGTAGATGGACAGCCACGATACAAAGTCTGGATTGAACCTCAGAATGATTGAGCCCCACTCGTTGAAAAGATGGACTGTCGTTTCCAGGCAGACAGCGAATCCCTTCCGTCCGCCGCGTTATTCCCTTCATTCCTGAACAGTACAGAACTCTTTCTTGAAGTGTACGGACACATAGGTCATACGCCATTCCTAACAAGGAGATGTTATTTGGTGTAATATGGTTGGACTTCATGCCGCAAAGGTGGTCGAGGTTTGTAGCGTATTTGACTTTTGTTATGTTGTTCTCGGACGGCTTTGAACTATTAACCGTGTGGTCTGGCTATAGTACGGTTCACAAATGGAACATTGTGTATTCCAGCGTAGTTTATCTCCTTGGCATGTTATTTCTCCGCTGGCATATCCATTTCATTCGGTCACAACCACTGCGGTGAACCCCGAAAAGTCTCAGATGATGAAAAACGAATCCAGGGTAGTTGTGTCTGCTTCAAGTTCCTCCTTCCTCACATCTCCTGTGACATAGAAAGAACGGAAACTATGGCAGTTGTGCCTGTTGAACATGTTGAACAGATGACATGAACATCACGAGATACGGTACTAAAAATGAGATCGCTATCAGCCCAACCCCCAGCATGCCCTTACCAACAAATGCGTTCCTATTGCTTCCGACTCTCAATTCCCACAAAGCCTGCAATAGCTGAAATATACCGCTTAAGAATAAAAGCAAGAATACTATCGCCAACACGAAGAGCATCAACGGAATCGACTACTTCCCAAAGCTATACTGTGTAAAGCAAGTAACGTTTTGCTATCGACTGCGTTCCCTTATTCACCACCGAGCCTATCTACCCTGAAAGTCTTAGGCATGGTGACGTGCTGTCGCCTGTATCGACGAGCTTGCCGAAGTTCCATGCGCTGTGACAGCCGAATAAACGGGACTCAGGGCTACGAGGATTCCGATGATCCAGGTTACTGTCCACAACCAGGAGGTGCTTCGTTTCCGATATAGGGTGACTCCAACGGCGATCAGCAGACTGATGAGAGCAGGAATGCGAGCCACCACACAGCTGATAAACGAGAACAGCAGTAACAGAACTGTTAATGTCCAGAGAATCGTCAGCAAAACCATTCGATACATCGGCATCACCTTTTATTGTCCCTGCCGTATCCTACATGCCCAAACCCTGTTCTTTATCAATTCCATATAAACCCAGCGACTCTTGTTCAACCTATGTTAAGATTGATAAAGGCACGGATGGGTACGGAATCGCTTACGTTTCAACTGATGTTTACATTTCTGTAACGGGTTAATGAAACATTGTGCTCCATTTCAGATTACATATAGTTCTAAACCAAAGTGCAGTTCCAATCAATGGTGGTCAAGCTTTGCTTCTATCATAGCCTTCATGTCTTGGTGGCTGTCCACACCGACAACGATGACTTTATACAGGCGATCTCCGATGTAGTAGTCGTTCAATGTGAGGGAAATCACCTTGTCAGGATGCTCATAAGAGAGGAAGTACCAATCCTCTCCGTGCCAGAAGTGTCCGTCCTGAATATCTCCGATGGAAGTGCCACCTAACCGAATGAGCGATTGTAAGTTTGGTGCGGCGGTATCCACGTTTGCGATGAACTTGTACGGAATCACGATTTTGCGCTTAAATGCCGCGATACTCGTCAATCCCGATAAACGAATCGTCAGTGCATCTTCGCCAAGTTCGATTGTACGAGGCATGGAATCGCTCCTTCTTCGGTTTGATTCCAATTTATCATGAAGTCAAGTTTTGGTCAGCTGTTTTTATGTCGGAGCATGTTCGAGGGCAGAGAGCGGTAAGGGCAGAAGATGGGGCTAAGTTAAACAGGGTTCAAGAAATGTATACAGAAATGTTTCAGGTTATGGATACGTTTGTGGTTCCATTTCAACAAACGCTTTCGGTTAAGTTTCTTGAACCTGATACGCATTTCGTCCTTCAAATCTTTCGCTCGAATCCCTTAATCAATCGTTGATCCAACGCAATCCATCTGCTATGTTCAACTTGCAAGGCTCCTCCCCGCGCGTCACGGAGAGGTTAATTGAGAATATGGCGCACAGGTGCGAATCAATGATGGGACAAGTGGGAACGGAAAAATAAGGAATTCCCTAAGCCTGTTTTACTGATCCCTGCCTCAAAAAGTCGTGTGACCTACCACCGTTAAGAGTAGGAACCCAGGTTGAATAATCTGGGAGCAATAGAAATGGAGACCCCCTGCCGTTGTGAAGTGGGGCTGAAAAAAGATTTGTCAGAGGGTGGCGAAATGCCGCCTTTTCGTCGTTTCGAGGCTAAGGTTACGCAGGACTGAGGGAACCCCTGCACCGTATTCCCACAAGCTTTGACCCAGTATATAGTGCAAAAAGGAGGGGAGCAGATTGGAAGTCATAAAGATCCTGACTGCCGAAGAATTGTATGGGATTCTCAACCAACCTGATGATGATGGAAGCTTTGTGCTGGATTTGGAGGCGGCAAGAGAAGAACGCGCGGAGGAAACTCTGAGGAAGAACTGGATGGTGGTGAATGTGGCACCGAGCAGTGATTTAAGAGTGGTAGTTGGATCTGGCGGAAGCAAGAACAACGTCGGTTGGGTGCACACAGAAGAGGACGAGTTAAATCTATTGAAACGTAGTGATTGGGAACGCATATTTACTCCAAATTCAATTTCCGCCATTCTCGCCGAACACGTTTGGGAACACTTGACGTATGAGGAGGGCATCGAAGCCGCTAAGACCTGCTATGATTTCTTAAAGCCAGGTGGATATGTAAGATGTGCAGTGCCTGATGGGTTCTTCAGAAACGAGTGGTATCAGAATCTTGTGAAGATAGGCGGTCCTGGCCCAGCCGATCACCCAGCGGCAGGTCATAAAATCGTTCATACATATCGGACACTACAAAGCATGTTCGAAGAGGCTGGATTCCAGGTGCGCCTCTTGGAATATTGCGATGAAGATGGCGAATTCCATTACAACGACTGGGACGAGAATGACGGGTTCATTTATCGCTCGAAGAGGTTCGACCACAGAAACCAGAACGGGGAACTTGAATTTGTTTCCTTGATTATTGACGCAATCAAGCCTGAGGAATGGTGCCCATCATGCAGAGGGGATTGACTGTGATGAGTCAGTTGAAAGACGCATAACAAAGTACAAAACAGGTTGTTAGGGCTGGGGTATACCAACAAGGTTGTAGAATTACCCGACAGCACACGAACCGCTTAGGAAGCGGCTGATGCATCGGATGTGAGGTTGCCCAGATTGCAAAATCCATCATCTTTCGTTTGAAGAACTCGGACTGCCCGTTATTGGAGGTTGCAAGCGGGGTCAATCTCGCCAACGATAAACTGCTGAAATCTGATGCAGATTTCGTCCGTGAACGTACAGGATTTGTCATAGGCGGAGTTCCGACGCTCGGTCACAAGGAAACCATCCCCAACATCATTGACGAAGATCTCTTCCAGTTCAAACCGATCTGGGAGGCGGCAGGGCATCTCAAAGCGGTTTTCGAATTAACGCCCGACCAACTGGTTGGAATGACCAAGGGAAGGGTGATGATGATAAAATGAGAGTTGGTTGGGACAAGTAAGTTAGGGCGAATTCCGACGTATCAAGGCATGTATATGTATGGTGTATGTCAAATGTGTTTTCTGCGTGGTACGCTTATTGCACAAATGGGCAGGAGTGTTCCATAGCGGCTCTATACGTTGTGCGATATAGCGTAAATGATTTGCGTTTACGGAAGGGTCGAGTGATAGAATGAAATAAACGATATAGGAAAGGAACACGATATGAAACTAAGTTTTAAGTACGTGCTGTTCAAAGCGCTTACCGCTTTGGTGTCCAGTTTACTTGTGGGGGTATATGTCCTCATAGGGGAATCGATTCGCTATTGGGGTACATGGCATGACCCTGTCATGGGATCAATCTGGATGTTTGCCCTCATTACGCAGTTCTATGCGATACCTGCATATTTATTAGGGGGAGTACCCTGCTCAATGCTAATTGATAGCGTCATATACAGAATAAAGTTGCATTCTTCCTTATCCAGATATTTAACGGAATTCATTCTGTATGCCCTTGCTGGCATCCTTCTCATCGTACTCATTAGGCATGTCTTTAAGTCAGGCACCGTGGTGGTTATTGTCAAAAAACCAACACCTGTTGCCGATGCATTACGATTGGCTTTCGCTGGCGGTCTTCCAGCGTTGTTGTTCTATCACACCTCGATATTACTGCGATGGGTAACCCGTCAAAGAGTGTTGCACTAAATACTGTCGTTAAGGTTAGTTTATTGTCGCTAACGGGTGCAAATGTTTAAGAAGCTTGACCCATCCAAACTGTTAAGACGGTGTATTGCACGTCTTGTTTGTACTTTTAAATTGCGAAAAATGCGGTAAGGGAACACTACGATATGACGAACCCACACGAGTCTCTTCCGCCAGCACCCCCTGCTGAATATGATCGTTTTGTTCGGGAACTTGAAGAGCGGCTCTATGACGGTTGCAGTGTGACATTCGCAGTTCCTCATCAAATTAGCACCTCATTACTGCCGATTGGACTTGAAAGCGGCAAGAGAAGAACAGGCGGAAGAACTTCTGAGGAAACACTGGATGATGAAAGAGCAGGGCCTAAAGGTTAACAGACAGGGCATAAGGTTGAAACGGCACAGAACCCCTTTCCGACATCCGCCTTTGCTGTGGACAACAAAAAAGTTTCAGGATTGATGGAATCAACGTGTCGGATATTATCAAAGTCTCTTGATGCTTGGAACATAACCACATTACTTAATCCCGTATGATATGCTAAAACGAAAAGCTGTATCACGGTAAACTGACTCAAAAATGCTACGATGACGCCCATTGGGGATAGATGAGTGGAGGATAGCATGGACAGACATTGTAGGGCTTGCGGTGAATCGCTTGTCAAGGTGTGGGTGAATTCTGGTTCAGGAACGATCATTTTGGAGGAATCGAAGAAGGGTGGACCTTTTACTAACAGAAGGTCTTCGGCAGTTGATGCTTACCTTTGTCCGAAGTGCGGACGTGTTGAACTTTTTGCACAAAATCCGA
The DNA here is from genome assembly GCF_900142255.1 of Alicyclobacillus tolerans. Classification (GTDB taxonomy): domain Bacteria; phylum Bacillota; class Bacilli; order Alicyclobacillales; family Alicyclobacillaceae; genus Alicyclobacillus_I; species Alicyclobacillus_I tolerans. Next base: position 21,982 of record NZ_FRAF01000017.1, read on the forward strand.
AGGTTTTTATGGATGCAAACGATCACGATGGACGGGCTTGAATGATTGAGTAAAAAGCGAAATGAATTCCTCACAAGCGCATTGGACAAACCATATGCGTGTTAGGGGCGTAGCATGACCCATGTGACCTATGCGTTTGTCGGCAGTGATCCAGCTTTAATGCGGACACGTTGGGCAGACCGTCATCAGGCATTTTATAGGTTCGCCGTTGAGTTGAAGGTCCCAGAATGAACGTGTCTTCACAGGGATTGGAGGGGGAAGGGCTATGCTACTGCGAGGCGTAGTGAGTACGATGAACGTTGTGTCGAATTTTGACGAGTTTTTCGACGCGACAGTTAGCGGTCAACCTCAGGTGGTGAAACGGGATGGAGATATCATCATCGTCACATCCCTGAATCAGATGCGGGAGCTACTAACCGCCTATCCCCTCAATTACGAATATGAAGTTGATGAAGATGGACGTTTCGCAGGTTCTATTTGCAAAATCGAGTTAATCGTGGCGGATGGAGCGACAGTGGAAGAACTTCGACTCAATCTGGCGAATCAACTGATTGAATATGCGAACGACTACATGAGCGATTTCTCTCGGTATTTTAACGCACCTAATACTCGACCCCATTTCCCATATGCGCTCCGTGTTTTGCTCGAAGACGACATCGAGGCTGTTGCCTCCGCGTTACGTAGCGTTGCTGAGGATAGCGGGGAAACAGAGAGTGGTGGGAATAGTTCGCTTGGATGTGTGGTGGATTACGTCGAGAAGAACAAGGCACGGCACTTCGGAAAAGTTGTCAAGGATAACAACGCTATCTTAAAAGCACAGAAGGACAAAAACTGAGTCGGTTCAAAAAAGGAAGGGGTTTGACGACTTCTTCAGGTGACAGACGGTTGTCGCGACGCACACGGAAGGAGGGGGATAACATGGGGAATTTTGAACAGCTCATATTTATTAGTTTGGTATATTTGCCTTACGTATTGGCTCTTGTGGGAATCATTTCTTTAATCGTAGGTCTCTATTTCAAAAAGCGTAAGAGAAGTGGAAAAATGTATTTTCTTACTTCGATAGTACTAATGTCAATCGCCTTATTTACATTTTTGGTTCCAGGATTCCTTGTGCTACTCGTGCCGCATTGACAGTAGTCAACCTGTGTGCTGTTCAACTAACGGGTGGGAATGCTCAAGAAAGAAGCTTGGTGCGTCTAAACTGTAAGCGCGGTATATTGGGACGCCGAGTTTTTAACGTTTATAAGATGCGGAAAACATCATACGAGGTGAATACTACACATGGATAACGATATGGCGTCCTCTCACGAGGGCATTGTACCCTCACCGCCTCCTCAGTATGACTGTTTTTTACGGGAGCTTGAAGAGCGGCTATATGACGGTTGCAGTGTGACATTCGCAGTTCCTCATCATAGGAGCACCTTGTTAGCGCGCGGTGTTTTGAGCAGGCTGGAAGCGCGGGGATGTTACACAGCGGAGATTGACCTGTCTGACGTCTCAACGATTGAGGCACTGATATTTCGCTTGCTAACAGGGATTCTTCAATTACGGATTGTAATTACCTCCCTACCGAACTCCTCCCTTAGCGACTTGATAGAGAGCCTGTCCCGACCTGAGATCCGTGCAAAAATCCAAGACCTTGTTGACATACCATATTTGCAAAGGGTCAAGGAACATTCTTTAGAACTCCTGGACGAAAGCATAAGCCTCATGCAACGCATCCCTGAGCAATCCAACAGGCGGCTGGTCGTCTGGTTCCACGAGTTTCAGGTGATCCACAAGATTGACGACCTCTTGCTGAAGCGGCTCCGCGCTCTCTTCCAATATCAGTCCCATGTAACCTATGCATTTGTTGGAACCGACCTTTTCATGATGCGAACCCTGTTTGCTGACCGACACCAGGCGTTTTATCGGCTTGCGGTGATGGTGAAGTATCCAGGGTGAATACAGGGAACGGATAGTAGGGCTTCAGTAATGGTGTTTGGACAGCAACACGGCACATCGTGGAACTTGAAGTTTGGTGAAATGTAGATCATACGTACCGCGTCAATTTTACTTATCGTTACATTACGATGATCAGCTTGGACAGGGCTGGCTCTTACTCTTTGTTGGCACTTTGGAGCGTCAGCACCGCCAACCGCACCCGCACGACGAATGCCTGCACGACCGCCACTCGTCCATATCACAAGACCCATCGCATCCACAGGACTGGGGGAGATGGTACTTCTCATCCAGTTTGGGAGGGGTATGGGGGTGTTTGTTGACCTATAGGGGAAAACGTGAAAGAGATAGAAGTAAAACAGCAAAAATGGCAAGGGATTTGAGATAACCCCTCCATACACCTCCCACTTTCTGAATACAAGCCATCCCCCTCCGCGTGGATGTTGTGGTGTCGGCTGAGAAGACGGGAAGTCATGGAGCGGAGTTCACACACAATGATGCGACTGTACTGGTGTAGGATCTGTTCGGGGTATGCAACGTAGAGGACTGGTACGCCCTCAGACCCGAAGCCCATATACCAAACATCACCTTTTCCGCCGTCGTGGTGCCAACTCCAGAGTCACCTCATTTCGCCACGCCCAGCCTCGAAGTTCCTGAATCACTTTGTCCGTATCCACAAGACTGAACGAAATCGAAAGCGGGTATTTACGCTTCTTGAAATACAATAAGAACGTGGAACTTCGCTCAAGCACCCGAATTTTCCTTACGTCTTCTGCTGTATACGTCGTTTTGGAGAATATCAGTTCACTATCCGTTATGCTGAGTCTCCGATACTTAAATGCAAGATAGAAGGCGAATCCGACCCAGGCAAGCAGATGAGCTGAACCAATTATCCATACGATTTCCTTGTACGGATTGGGTAGGCTGTTTCCAAGAGGAACCCAGATTATAACCAACGCACCGAACGGCGCAACGGTGGGTACGGCGTTCACTTTATATCCCACTGGAATCACCTCCAACAAAGCAGATTCTATTTGATTCTGAGCTTGCAATCCATTCCTATGTTTACGTTTAAATATCTGTAACCATTTTTGTTTACTGATTTGGAACTTGCAACGTTTGTTTATCCCGTCGAACCTATCTCCTCGTTCAACTTTTCCCTGTAAGCAAGATCGACCCAAACAACATTCGGAAAACATAAACCTATATATACGAGAAAAACAGGTGGAAAATTACTGGGAACAGGGAGACCAAACCATTGAGTTTTCTTCCAAAGTGGAAGGGCAGGCAAGTGTAACGGGTTCATCTCCAATTTCGGAGGTAGTAAAACTGCAGTGGTATTGATATCTGCGGTAAGGGGAAAGACGTGCCTCAATCAACGCAAATGGGACATGAGAGCATTGCGGAAGGGAGTGGAGTCGATAGTACCCTTCTGGCGAGCGGAGGTCTAAAAGCGCAGAAAACTCAAAGGGTTGACTACTGGCACCAAGGTACCCTCATTGCCCTGGATGGTTTGCCTGTGATTAAGGATAAAACCGTTTATCAATCAACGCCTTCGCGGTGGGGAGAACGGAATTGGTCAACAGGAACGTACTCAACTGCAGGTATGCAGGTCTGCAAAATGACAACAACGCAAGTGAATCTGCACCAATGTAGGATGCTCAGGGATCTTGTGGTTTGCGGAGAGCTTACAGCCGCCGTAGGTAATCTACGCATCAGTTGCACCGCTCGTGAACCACCGTCAGGCGCACCGTGTTAGAGATATCGACGTCCAATAAGCCAAGTGGTCGTAAAATTTTCATACACTCACGACTTCCCTGTGTAGGCGGTGTCGCGGCAGTTAATATGTGAGCCGCATAGAATCGTAAGCTTTAAAGTGAACAGCGTCATATCTATTCGTGGGAAGGATGCAAACCACAATCCCATGTGGTTTACGGATATGGTTGTTGTTACACAAATGTAAATATTTATTGTTCCATTTGTGTAAACATTTTTGGTTCAACTGATTGATAAGGTTATGTCTCATCTTACATAGGCGTTTCTTGATGCCGAAAGACAATTGATGTTGCACCAGTCCTCCGAACTGCCTGCCTCTATCTCGCCCTGATTCCGTCCTTCTTGCGCCTTTGTGACTGAATAACTTCTATGCCTCTTGAGTAAAAGAAATAGATTCGAAAATACACCAGGATTCCCACTTGGGAAACATTGCAGGAGGCGAACAGATGTGGGCAATGATCACGGTAAGCGTGAAATCCCTGATTCAGTAGGGGCGCGGATTCGGTACTTGCGTAAGCAACTCAACCTCTCACTCAAGGACTTGGAACGTATGACGGGGGTGTCGCCGAGCTACATCAATCGGCTGGAGAAGAATCATAGAAAGGCTCCGAGCGTGCCAATCATCTACAAGCTGGCACCTGCCCTTGGCGTCTCACCTCAGGAACTTATGGAGATGAGCGAAGAGGAGCAGAGGGAAAAAGATGTGATCGAGCTGGTTCTCACACATCATTACACCATCTGTAATGGTATCCCAGCGACGCAACCCATGAAGGACGGTCTCGCCGAATTGTTGCAAACGGTGATGAGTAGCGACCTTGACGGAGCGAACAAGGTGCGTGACAGCATCGTGATTATCGAAAAGGTACGGGAATTACTTCGATTGATTCGGGAATAACCGTAGAGCAGGCAGGGAGGACTCCTTGATAGGGGGTCTCTCTGCTTTGTTACAGGAAGAGCATAAAGGAGGCGTGTTTTGTGAGTTTGAAAGGAAGCGAACGTGAGTTCATTTTCTCGCTGTACTTGAAGGAGCACAAATCCATTTTGGAGGAAGTCATGGGGCGAGGGATAACCGAACCGTTGCTCGAATCATACTGGAAGGGATATAAGCTGGATCTGTTCGGTTATGACAGGGTTATGGGAACATCCGTTATTGCAGAACTGTGGCTTGGTAAATCGGACAGCTACCACCAGGAGCGGCTGTTGAAGCTCATCGATGTACTGGATGAAGGGACGACGTTGCTTTACCTCGCATTTGGTTTCCAGGTCGCGCATGTTCGAGAATTGGAGCAACAAGTGGGTTGCGGTGGAAAACCTATTAAACTGCTGTTGGTTCGGATCACGGATGAGATTATGGAACCACTTGAAACGCTCAACTCCAAGCATAAGCTGGAGGTATATGGATCATTGGGGGCGTTGCGTGAAGTTCCAAATCTCCTTCGGGTTGTCAAAACGATTGAACATCCAGGATTCAAGCACCTGAGCCTGAAGCCTGTTCCAACCAATCAAGAGTTCGACTTTACCAAGCGTGTAGACGTGAATCGATACCTGTTGTATCGCTTGCGGGAGGCGGTACCCAACTTCCTGCCACTCCAACGAGAGAAGCACTTTGTCGAGGACAATGCCACGCTTATCCTTGGCGGCGGGCGTACAGGGATACAGTTCTACATCTCGGCGCGGAACAGGCGCAACCTGGCGTTTGTAGAGTTGAGATTTGACGAAGCGAATCGTGAGTTATTTCGATTGTTTGCGGCAAAACCGTGGTTGTTGCGGGAAAAGATTGATGAGAGGGTGAAGGTTCAAGACAACAGAATCGGGTGCTACTTTAAGGTATTGGACTCGGTGGAAGCCACTGTGGATGAATTGGCGCGGATTTTCGGCAGGATGATCAAACACATTGGTTATCCGTTGTTCGATATCTTGCAGTATGAGCGTCAGATGGCGTGATAGAGCAGAGAGGAGGGCAAAGGCGTTGGGAAACCAACGCCAATACATAAAGAACAAGTTTCAGATGCCCGTTTCTGCGATCTTGCCCACCATTCTCGGCTCTTCTTCCTCCCTACATGTTGATCCCCTCGCAAGCTTGGTAAATTATACTTGACTACGAAAAAATAATGTTATATTGTTTATTTAACAACAACATCGACGATGCAAAATTGTATATTTAACATGAGAGGAGGCGGCGGATGAAACTTGGTCAAGTAGCGGGGATTAAGACAGGGCTGGTGCTTACCAGAAAGAAGGCGGAAGTGGACTACGATGTAAAAGCACAATATCGGTTGGTCACACTGAGGAACATCAATCTCGATGGAACGTTCTCCGATGAGCCATTTGAGCTGTTTCAAAGCAACGACGAATTGGGTGCGGACTATTTCACTCACCTTGGTGACATATTGGTTCGATTGAGCTATCCGTATACGGCGGTTTACATACAAGAGGGACATGATGGACTACTGATCCCGTCGTACTTTGCGGTGATTCGGTTAGAGTCCAGTGGTATCATCGTACCCGCTTTCGTAGCCTGGTATTTGAATACCGAACCTGTGAAAAATGAACTGCGCCGACACCAAACGGGGACGAACATCCCGACCACCAACAAGAGTGCTCTTGCACAGTTGGATATCCCCCGTGTGCCGATTGAGAAACAGCGCATAATTATTGAGCTAAATGCTTTGCACCAAAAGGAAATATGGCTTTACCAACAATTGATTGTGGAGAAACAGAAACTCAATACGTTAGTGGCTTATAAGATTGCGAACATACGTTGAGGAGGATTTCTATGGCGGACCAGCAAGAGAATATTCAAGGTAAGATTAACAACATTCTTTGGCAAGCCTGTGACACATTCAGGGGCAAGATTGATTCCAGTATCTACAAAGACTACATCCTTGTCATGCTGTTCGTGAAATACCTAAGTGACACCTATAAAGAGCGGTTGGATGAGTACAAGAAGCGTTACAAGGGTGACGAGGAGCGGGTCAATAGGGCAATGTCGCGAGAGCGGTTCGTCTTGGACGAGATTTCGACATTTGACTATCTTTACGCCCAAAGAAATAACTCTGAAATTGGCATGATTATCAACAAGGCATTAGAGCACCTGGAAAATGAGAACACGGGTAAATTGCGTGGCGTGTTCAGGAACATCGACTTCAACTCAGAGCCGATTTTAGGTAAGCCCAAAGAACGCAATGCTATGCTTAAAACGCTCTTGGAGGATTTCAACAAACTCGATCTGAGACCCTCGGTAGTCGGTCACGACGATATCATTGGCAACTCGTATCAGTATATGATTGAGCGGTTCGCCAGCGATGCGGGTAAGAAGGGGGGAGAGTTCTTTACTCCCTCTATGGTATCAGAACTGTTGGCGCGATTAGTGAATCCGCAGGAGAATGATCGGATTTACGATCCGACGTGCGGATCGGGTTCGCTCTTGATTCGCGTAGTCAATCAAGTACCAAATCGGAAAGTGGCTGTCTACGGACAGGAACGCAACGGTCAGACTCACTCGTTGGCGTTGATGAATATGTACCTTCACGGTATTGATGATGCAAAGATCCTCTGGGGAGACACGTTGTCGAACCCGCTTCATCTTGAGGACGGTAAGCTCATGAAATTCCAGGTGATTGTCGCTAATCCTCCTTTTTCTCTCGATAAGTGGGCAATGGGCTTTAGTGGCGACGGAACTGACGGCGACAAACCCTTTAAGATGGAGGCAAGTCTCGACCCGTATCGTAGATTCGAATGGGGGGTTCCGCCAAGTTCAAAGGGGGATTATGCGTTTGTCCAACACATGCTTTACTCTCTGGCGGAAAATGGGCGGATGGCAGTTATACTGCCGCACGGTGTCTTGTTTAGGGGCGGAACTGAGTTGAAGATTCGCCAGGCAATTATTGATCTAAATTTACTCGATGCAGTGATTGGACTACCCCCAGGATTGTTTTTTGGAACAAGTATTCCAGCATGTGTGATGGTGTTCAAGAAGAATAGGGCGACACGGGACATTCTGTTCATCGATGCCTCAGGTGAAGGATGTTATGAGAAAGGAAAAAATCAGAACTTCCTAAGAGAAGCTGATATCAACCGAATCGTCGATTCCTACGAAGTATACCAAACACAAGAAAAGTTTTCGTATGTTGCAACCATCGATGAGATCATGGCAAATGACTACAACCTGAACATACCACGATATGTAGACTCTTTTGAGGAAGAAGCGGAAATCGATATGGAGCAAGTAAAGAGGACTATTGCAAGTATCAAGAAGCAGATTGGGGATTTAGAGGTTCAAATGGAACAACACTTAAAAACCTTGGGTTTTTGAGGGGCGCAAATGAAGATGGAGTTGATCAACTTGACCTACGATCCATCCGACAAAGCGAAAGTACCTCCTGGATGGGAAGCTAAGAGTCTACAAGATATCTGTGTTCAGAAGGGGCTTATAAGAGGTCCGTTCGGAGGGGCATTAAAGAAAGAGTCATTCGTCCGAACGGGTTATAAAGTGTACGAGCAAAAGAATGCGATTTATCAAGATGCCCAATTGGGAGACTATTTTATTGATGCACAGAAATATGAGGAGCTAAAGAGGTTTGCAGTCGGAGCGGGAGACTTTATTGTGAGTTGCTCAGGCACTATAGGTCGTATCTTCAGAATACCTGAAGGTTCTCCGATGGGCATTATCAATCAGGCACTTCTTCTGATTAAAACTGACGATCAAATAATTGACAGCGATTATTTTTACCAGTATTTCCAGTGGGAGAGTTTCCAACGGCGAATTATTGATAATACACAGGGCGGAGCAATGGCTAATTTAGTCGCGATGAATATATTCAAGAAAACGACTATTGACGTACCTCCCCTCGAAGAGCAACGAAGAATTGCTGAAATTCTCTTGACTTGGGATAAGGTGATTAAACTAAAGCAGACGTTAATTGAGCAAATTGGATTGCAGAAAATTGGGTTGATGCAAAATTTATTAACAGGAAAGATCAGGTTGTCATCAGCAAAGGGGGAATGGAAGGAGGTCGAGTTAAGACATGTTGGGTCATTTTTGAAAGGCAAAGGTATTTCAAAGGACCAAGTGGTAGAGAATGGTTTCGGCTGTGTCTTATATGGTGAGATTTATACTCGGCATCATGTTTTCATCAGGAAATTTTATTCATTTATCAATGACGAGGATGCCACGGGTAGTACGCAAATAAGAAAGAACGATATTCTGTTCGCTGGTTCTGGAGAAACTGCAGAGGAGATAGGTAAGTGCGTTGCATATTTAGGGGATGAGTCAGCTTATGCTGGTGGAGACATCATCATCTTGAGACCAGAAGTGAAGGTCGATAGCTTATTTCTGTCATACGCGTTAAATACGGGTAAGGCGGCTATCCAGCGTGCAAAGCTTGGTCAAGGACACTCTGTTGTTCATATTTATCCGTCTACCTTGGCTGAAATAAAAGTACCCTTGCCAGACTATGATGAGCAATGTGAAATAGCAAAGCTTTTGCGAGTTTACGATGAATGCATTGATTTACTCGAAGAGGAACTAACCGCGTTGAAACAACAGAAAAGTGGACTCATGCAACTTCTCTTGACAGGTAAGGTCAGGGTTCAGGTTTGAATTTGGATTGAGTTTCAACTCTGTGCAACACATAGGAGGATGGTAAGATGCCATCGGCAGAGGATCTGAATGAAGAGAATATTAGCCAAATACCAGCGATCGAAGTCTTACGAAGGCTGAAATACACGTATTTACCTGCGAAAGAAGCAGAAAAGATGCGGGGCAACTTGCATCAAGTTCTCTTGCGGGCAGTTCTGGAACAGCAACTCCGAAAGAACTCTTACGAGTACAAGGGTAATACTTACAAGTTTAGCGAGAAGAACATTCAGCAGGCAATTCGCGATTTAGACGAACCGTTGACGGATGGACTTGTCAAAACCAACGAGAAGATTTACGAGTCGTTGATGTTAGGGAGGAGCTATTCGGAGAATCTACCTGATGGCTCCAAAAAGTCATTTACCCTTCAGTACATCGATTGGGATCATTGGGATAATAACGTATTTCATGTTGTTGAGGAATTCTCGGTCGAAAGAATGGGCGGGCGAGAGACGGTTCGTCCTGACATTGTATTGTTTGTCAACGGGATTCCGTTTGCCGTTATAGAGTGCAAAAAGGCTTCCATCTCGATGGATCAGGGAATCAGCCAAATGCTTCGCAATCACGGTAAGGATTATGCCCCGCAACTCTTTAAGTTCGTTCAGATTATCATGTCAACCAACAAGAATGAGACGAAATATGCCACATGTGCTACTCCGAAGAAATTCTGGACTGTGTGGCAGGAGCAAGATGAAGCATGGCTCCAGGAACAGCTGAGCCAAACGGTTCATGACCGTCTTCCTACTACGCAGGACAAGAACATCATCTCGTTGTTCCATCCTGAACGGTTACTGGAACTGGCTAAATATTTCATCGTCTATGATAAGGATGTCAAGAAGATCGCACGGTATCAGCAGTATTTCGTCATTAAGGAGATCATTGACACCATTCTTCACGAGACGGATGAACATGGGAATCGTCAAGGTGGGGTGATTTGGCACACCCAAGGTGTTGGGAAGAGCCTGACCATGGTGATGCTGGCGAAATACATTCTGTCTGAACTGACCCAGTATAACCCGAAGGTGATATTGGTTACTGACCGAAAGAACCTGGACAAACAAATTCATCGTACTTTCAATCATTCCAGGCTTAAGGCAAGTCGTGCGACGACTGGAAAACACCTGGTCAGCCTGATCAACGATAACAGCGCGGATATCGTTACCACACTTGTCCACAAGTTTGACACCGCATCAGGGCAACAGCAAAAAATCCTATCCAGGGACGTGTTCGTACTCGTCGATGAGTCTCATCGGACACAGTATGGTGAGTTACACTTAAAAATGAAACAGGTGTTCCCGAACGCTTGCTATTTAGGCTTTACAGGGACACCTCTGTTGCGGAAAGAGAAAAATACCATCGTGAAATTCGGGAAGATGTTCCGACCATATACCATGGCAGACGGTGTTCGGGACAAGATTATTGCTCCATTACTTTATGAGGGCAAGATGGTTGATCAGACGGTTAACCGAAAAGCCATCGACCTCCGTCTGGATATGATCACCCGTCACTTGAACGATAAGCAAAAAGAAGAGGTCATGAAAAAGTGGTCGCAGTTTGAACGGATTGCGTCATCGGATCAGCGGATTAAGTTGATCGCGTTTGATATCAACGGGCACTTTCTAAAGCACTACAAAACGAAGGACATCCACTATACTGCGATGTTAGCCACAAACAGCAAGCTCGAAGCCATTCGCTATTTAGAAGCCTTTGAAGAACTCGGTGATTTGAACTGTGCTGTTGTCATTTCACCTCCCGATCAGCGTGAAGGTTACAGTGAAGTCGATGAAGCATCGGAGGACAAGGTTCAGCAGTTCTGGAAGAAGATGATGGACAAGTATGGCGACGAGGACAATTACGAAGATAGCATCAAGGATGAGTTCGTAAACGGGGATGAGCTTGATCTGTTAATCGTCGTAGATAAGCTCCTTACTGGCTTTGATGCGCCAAATGTCTGCGTCTTGTACGTGGATAAACCTCTCAAGGAGCATAATCTTCTACAAGCCATCGCAAGAGCAAACAGGTTGTATGAAGGAAAAGACTACGGTTTGATTATCGACTATCGCGGGTTGTTGACTAAGCTGGACGAAGCGATGGAAATGTATGCTGGAGCGGGATTGGAGAATTTCGACCCCAAAGACTTGAAAGGTGCCATTTATGATGTCATCACGATTATCGGGGATCTGCGCCACTACTATACGGAGCTTGTGAATATCTTCATTCCAGTGAAGAACAAGAACGATGTAGAAGAGTACGAGGTTCTACTTGCAAATGATGAACTGCGACAGCACTTCTATTCCGTGTTAAGTTCGTTCGGGCGGAATCTTGGTATCGCATTGGAGTCCGAAGCCATTTATAACGCTCTCGGCGCGGACGAACTCAATCGATACAAACGTGACTTAAAGTTCTACCAGGAACTCAGAAAGAGCGTGAAGCTCCGCTACAGCGATACCATCGATCATAAAGAATATGAAGCCAAGATGCAGATGCTCATGGATAACTATATCTCGGCGGAGGAAATCATTCGCATCACAAACCCCGTGGACATTATGGATGAGAAGGGCTTTGAGGAAGAATTGAAGCGTCTCAAATCGCCCAGGGCGAGGGCAGATGCCATCCGAACCAGGTTGTCCAAACGGATTAACGCCAAGTGGGATGAGAACCCAGTTTATTACAAGAAATTCTCACAGCGCATCGAAGAAACCATCAAAGCCTATAAAGAACAGCGGATTAGTGAAGCTGAATACTGGTCAAGAATGCAGGATATCATGAGGGACTTTCGCAAGGGCACTTCGGGCGTTAGTTATCCCTCTAACCTACGAAGTAATGTCAATGCCCAAGCTTTCTACGGCGTTGTACTGGAGGTGTTCCAAGAATCCAATGACGTGAACGACAAGCAGGAATTACTGGGTGAGTTGGCACTTAAAATTGACCAAATCATTGAAAGCCATAGCAAGGTTGACTGGCATGACAACATCGAGGTGCATAATCGAATCGCTCAAGAATTGGACGATTTGCTCTATGACTTCGCGGCAGAGCATCACTTTGAGTTGAATTTTAACCAGATCGATAAACTGATCGAGAGCGTGAAGACCGTTGCCTTACGAAGATACTAACAAGTCAAGCGGTGTGGAGGTTCATCAGGTTGAGTATGGGGAACAGGTAATCAGGTTCACGTTGGAGAGGAAAAACGTCAAACACGTGAACCTCCACATCAAGCCAGACATGACCGTTGCGGTCTCAGCCAATCCGAGTGTACCTCTTGAGTTTATTCTGGGCTTTGTGGAGCGCAAGGCTCCGTGGATCGTGAAAAATGTTCACTACTTCAGAGACGTGCAACCAGAGAGTGAACGAAAACGGGAGTTCGTCAGCGGTGAGTCCTTTCAGTACCTTGGTAAGCAATATCGACTGCGAGTGGAAGAAGCACAAGATGAAGGAGTAACGCTTGATGGTGGCTTCATTTATCTGAGGGTAAAGAACGTAACCGATACCGTTAGGAAGAAGAATCTCTTTGACCAGTGGATGAGGGAACAGGCTAATGTTGTCTTTTCTGAGTCTCTGGAGAAAGTGTACTCGTCACTACAAAAATACGACATTTCAAAGCCACAGATACAGATTCGCACGATGAAGGCAAGGTGGGGGTCGTGCTTAAGGGACTCCCACGCCATTCTTCTCAATTTCGAGTTGATCAAGGCTCCAAAATACTGCATCGAATACGTTGTTCTGCACGAATTGACCCACTTTCTTCACAAGAACCACAACGAGAGATTTTACGGCTTTCTAAGTGCGTTGATGCCTGATTGGGAAAAGCGAAAAGCCATCCTGGACGAAGAAATAGTTCGTGACTTGTAGGCGGGAACTGATGCAGTGGACAAGCAGTGTTTGCCGCGAACCAGGTCACTTTCACGCGGGGAGGGGTTTGAATGGGGTTAAAGGAATACTACGAGGAGAGCAAGCAACGAGTATCTGACCGTTTTGCGGAGGATTTTGAATTGATTGATGTCATCACTGTCCCATCGGTGAATGACAAATCGCTCACCTTTGACAACGTTGGCTATGTTCTGGAATCTACGGTGTTGTATATCGACATTCGCCGTTCTACGAGTTTATCCGACAAGCATCAAAAGGGTACAACAGGGAAACTCTATTCATCCTTTGTTGAAGAGATGATTCGAGCGGCAAGATACCATGGTGGGCATGTGAGGGGAATAGTTGGGGATCGTGTGATGGTGGTTTATGACAGAGAGAAAAACGGAAAGGATTGTTTTACGAATGCCGTGAATACGGCATACTTGATGAACTCTATTATGTCCTATGTTATAAAGCCCTATTTCAAGAAACGTTACAATAATACAATCGAATGCGGGATAGGCATCGACTACGGCTCGATGCTCGTGACCAAAGTCGGAACAATCAGTCGTACCGAAGACCACGGGAATTACAAGGATCTGGTGTGGTTAGGACGTCCAGCGAATCGGGCATCAAAACTGACTGACCAAGCCAATAAAGATGGGTACGACGCAATTATTATTACCGAGAAGGTTTTTGACGAGTACAAGAGGCGCAACCCAACCAGTTCAAGAGATATCACGGAGAACTTATGGAAGCCCGTACAAGTTGGAGTTGGGGATAAGAAACTTTCGTGCTACACAGCGGATATCGTTATGACAGCCATTTCCGATGCTCATGATGCTGAAGGTGGATAAGAGGGATGAAAGACGAGTTAAAGTATTTGTTCGATAAAGTTAATGATTGGCTGAAGTTTGCGGAAGCAAAGCACGTTGCCATCATCACATTTGATACTGCGGCACTGTTTGGATTGATTAGTTTGCTGACAAACAGTTCGATTGCGACGGCGATTAAAGTACCCGTCACCATCTTTGTGATGGGAATAGCAATAAGTTTGCTCATCTCACTATTTTCATTTTCCCCTATCACAAATTCCAGCAAGATAATTCGAACAGAAGGCGGGATCGCCAAGAACGACAATCTACTGTATTTCGGTGACATCTCTAAATACGAGTCACCCCAGTACAAGGAAGCTCTGAAAGAAAAATTCAAATGCCAGCTTTCAGAATGGGAAGGACAATTGGCAGACCAAATCCTGATAAACTCCAAGATTGTTATGCGAAAGTTCAAGCTGTTCAACTGGAGCGTATGGGTTGTGTTAACGTTTGTGGGACTTTCCGTATTGGTCTGTATATCGATGAAGCTATGGGCATTTGGGTGAAGGGGGTAGTTGTATGCCGAATCTAAATGAAAATGGTAAGTTGTTCAGAAAATACGGGGCGGGGCGGAAAGTCGCATACACTCAGAAGTCGTTGGGAACGGTTGTTGTAACGGACAGCTTTGACTATCAAAGGGTGTATTTGAATCCTGAGTTCGCTCGCGAGTTTGACCAGAGGAGAAAATACGAAGTCGTTCTGACCTTTATCGATATATCGGGTTTCTCCAAACAGACGAAGGACATGAGTGCGGATGAGATTGCCGCAGTTTTGGATATGTATTATGCCAACGTGATTCCCTTAATCTACGAATACGACGGCGTTGTTGAAAAGATTATTGGTGATGGCATCATCGCAATTTTCGGAGAACCATTTATCCAGAATGAAAACTTGTATTACTATTTGAGGCGAGCAGAGAATTTCTGTCGCGATGCAATTCTGACGCTTAACGACTTGGATATTCCCTCCAAATGTGCCTTGCATCACGGAGAAGTGATGTATTACTCAACCGTTGGGGTGTCGGATGATTACCTGGATTTAACAATCATCGGCGAACCCATCACGGAACTCTTTCGGCTGGAGAGTGTCAGTCAAGACGGGTGTTTGAATTACTATTCGGACACGGTATACAGACAGATGGTAGAAAGTGACGTAAAAAAGCCAAAGCCTGCCGATGCTCCAATTGGATTCTGGTCAGACGAAACCATCGTTACGCATAATTTGCAAGGTATTGGTGAACGAGGGGTTATGACCTTGCGCCCTGAATAAAGGGATGAAGAGGCTGATGGTGGGAAAATACAGTGGGGGAGTGTGAAGGACGCATGGATACTTTACATAAGTCAGTTACCTATGACGTAGTGAAAAAGTCGGACGGTGCTTATGTTATTGCTATGTATCGCGGGAACGAACTGGTTGAGCAGGTGTTGTCATTTAAGTCCAGGGATTTTGCAGAACAGGTTGCTCTATCACTTCGAACAGCATACTTGGCAAGGCAAAGTGGCAGGTCCATGAATTGGAGGGTCAATGACGAAACTCCAGGATCAATTGACATTGATGTCTATGAAGGCAATCAGTTTATTGGGACACAGTTCACAGTCAAGTCATTGCGTGCGGCGCAACAGATTGCCATGGAATTGAACAATGCCTTTAAGGTGGGTAGTAGCGATGAGTTTTAGGCGATTGCCAGTTAATTTCTCATCATATCTGTTTTCTGATAGAGAACGGTTACTTAGCTCCATCGAGTATTTCGATATCCCAGAGCACCGTGCCAAGTCTTTACGCGATGGTACATGGGACACGATTCGAGCGAAAGTGAAAAGGTCGTGTCTGAAGTATGATGTGGACATGCCAGACTGGGCACTGACTGTCGCGGTGAACAAGTCCCGAAGATGCACTGAATGTGGTCAACACTTCACTGAAATCCCCTACATAACCCCATCGGGAACATATTGCAGTAAAGACTGTGTTCCATCAGAAGAGCAGGAGCAGGAAGGGTTCTGGGACTACTCGGAGTTTGCTGAAAAGAATCGTGCGGTTTATCGGAAGTACAACGAAATGGTATCGTATGATGACAAGGATGACCTTTCGGAAGTCGTAGAGGATTTACTAAGCTGGCGCGACTGGTGGTTTGATGGGCAGGAGCTGGACCCTGACCTGTTCTTTGCACGTATGGGACAACGCTTAGTCTGCGATTTGAAGGCTCTACTCGTCATGATACAGGACTGGCATCCTCCAATTGTTGATGTTCCTGGCATGGTTGTGTACTGGGAGGATATGAAACCACAGGTCAACGACATACTGGAGGAACTCCTGGAATCCGAATTGAAGGCACTGTATCGCACGAACGAAGGTGGTATTTATACAGAGAGCCGCCAACTCCTGATTTTTGATACTGAACAGGATAGACAGCGGTGCTATGATTCATTGATGCCTGTTATCAAGCAATATGAACACTTGGGATATGAGGATTCGGCAGAAGGCTGTCTGATAACAGACTCCGTTACAGTGTGTCCACGGTGCCAAAGCGGACTCTGGGCTGGGTGGAGCCAGGAACTATGGTTCGATGACAAATTAAATCAGTGGATCTGTGAGTTCTGTAGTGAATGGGAGTAGGGAGTGATGGGATTGAAGGGCATTGTGGCAGAAAATGCGCGGGAATTAGCAGTAATGATCAACGAGTCCCTGAAAACAAGAGAGCGGCGTTACACTCTGCGTCCATTTAATCGCTTCGATATCGAACGCTCTATGTGGTGGATTGTCCCGTCAGCCGATTATCCCGCGTTCCGTTTTGGGAAGTTCTTCGTGGACGAGGTTAATGGCAAATTTGAGGTTGGGTTACATATTGAAAAAGGCTTAATCCAATCGATTGATAATAAGCCTGAACTTGTACTAAACGACACATGGGCATGGTATGTGTTCATCGATGCATTGGCGAATAGGGAGGTGGGAGAGAGGTTAACAACGATACAGGAGTCAGTGGGGAACGACATCGGAATTGCAGTCAGAGTTGAAATACCTGATCTCATCGAGGCAGGGGATGAACGCGGGAAACGACTAATCCAGCTACGCCAGGGTCAATGGTGGGATGAACAGCGTAAGGAGCCTGCGGATTTAAGGATTCTCCTCGATTGGATTGGCTCAATTGAAGGCATTAGCTGGTATTAGGTGGATGTGTTCGTGACGTTCACACTTGGCAAGATCACAGAGGAAGGGCAGGATGACTTATCTGCATACGATATTGTTCGGCGGCTGTTGGAGCCGCTTGAACCGTGGGTTCGTTGATGAAGTTCGAATCTGAAGACAGTTTCCAACGAGTATAGGAGAAAGGGTTGAGGAAAGATGGTGTTGAGTGGTTTCGGTTGTTTGATTTGCAAGTGATGCCGCCGACGTTGCCCATTAAAGTTCAGCCCATCTTTACTTCGACCCAACGGATGCGGTGTTCAAGGTTTGGGAGAAGTTGAAAAAGGCAAAGGAAACTCTGTTTTGATGAAGGTGACTAATGAATGATTGCGACATCTCCTATGGTTTCAGTTTTAGCTCCTCTTGCCGCAAGACACAAACTGGTTCCGTTTTTGGGTGCTGGATGTTCCGTTCCTATCTTGCACGTAGATTGGGATGGAATTCGCGATGAAATGGCTTACGCTCTTGGTGTCGAACCTGGTGATCACCTTGTCATAGCACAGCAGTATGTGGACAGTTATGGAAAGAGCGGGCTGTGCGACTTTTTAAAACCGAAGCTACTGGTCGATGGTTTCGATGCGGAGCGCGGGACAACTCAGTTACAAATAATGAGCCTGGGTCTTGGTATTATTTATACCACCAACCAAGATAACATTCTTGAGAAGTGCTTTGAGCAGTTTGGACGTAATTATAAGCCAGTTATTGAACTTGAGGATTTAGCAGAGTCAGTACCTGCAGATCGCTTGCTGTTTAAGTATCATGGAGATTTATCCAACCCTGACTCGGTAGTGTTTACAAGTGAAGACTACCAGAAACGAATTGACGATCCCGATCATTTTCTCAATATCCGTCTCCGTTCCGACTTGTTAGCAAAAAATCTACTATTTATTGGGTATAGCCTTCGAGATAAGAACATCCAGCTATTGTTGTCAGGGCTACACAACGCATTTCGTGGCAAACTACCGAGTGCTTACTTAATTGCGTTTGAATACAGCAATGAACTGGAATCGCTATGTAATTCCTATGGGGTTACTGTCATTGATCCGATGAAGGAGTTCCCTGGTTCAAAAACTCATCAAGAAGCATTTGAATCATTCTTATCAGCACTTGCCGAAGAAACTATTAAACAGAAACATGATGATGAAATTTCCGATATATTGACTCCGAGAATTCCTCCGTCCCGAAAGGTTCTTACGATTCACGAAGTAAATGCGATTGAGAGAATCGTAGATGACGAGCCATTCCCGCAAGCATTACACAAGTTTCGCGCCACTATGGATACGGCAGTTATACCGAGTCAATTTGAGGCAAGGGTTGTAAATGCATTATTGACCTTAGCTCAGAAATGTTCATCCGATGAGGAATCCGATCAATTTATACCTGTCACACTCCACTTGTATTTAAATGAACCGCAAAATCGGTTAATCGCTCAAGCAAGCGTTATGGCTGTGGCTAACGTTCGGCAAGCGAGGAAAGGATTACATTTGGACACCTTTCTCCCTCAAACAAGGGATTTTCCGAGAGAGGCAAACATTATCGCAGGTGCCTATGCCATCGAACTACTACAATCGTGGGGAAGAACGATCACCGACGTTTTTCGAAGCCATCTTACACATTGGATTGATTCCAGTGCGAGTATCGACTCTTTGCCTCCGTCATTACAATCATGGATAACAGAACGTATTGATGCCGCCTGGAATGTGCCAACCACGTATGAGAACCCGATACAACGACAGAGAAAACTTGCTCAAATGGGACTTCAGTTTGTTAAGAACAGCGTAAGAAGGGACATTTTCGAATCGATTCCCAAGACATTTTTTAAGCCATATCAAGAATGACATTACTGGGCGCAGGTGATTGGGTCTTTTTCGGAGAGTAGGGTGCGACACACCGCTTGGCGTTTACAACATAACGATAAGCGAAGTCCCCTAAATCCAAAGTTCGTACTCATTTTATGTAAAGGCTCTTTTCGTATAGATTGTTGCTCTGCGATTAGTTAAACAATGGTTGTACCCTAAAACTTTGTATAATAACTCTATCAACAAATATTTAGAAATCGCTAAAAGGGGAGTCCTGATGATAACGGCATGGATTGGAAGCATTACCCTCTTAGGAATCGCTATTCTATATGTATTATTAGCATTTGGGTTGCCATACGGAGAATTTGCCATGGGTGGAAAATATAGAATCATGCCGAAACGAATCAGAGTGGCGTGTGTAGTTTCGGTACTCATACAAATTATTGGAATATTAGATCTACTGCAATCGGGAAATGTGATTTCTATTGGATTTCCACACGGAATAGAAAAGGGCGTATGTTATTTATTTGCGGTTTACTTACTGCTGAATACGGTCATAAATTTTTTGTCGAAAAGTAAAAAAGAAAGGCTTACCATGACACCGTTGTCGCTATTAACGGCAATATGTTTTGGGCTGACCGCAATGAATGGCTAAAGTCCAACAATTAAACTTTCCGTCTTACCCACTGAAATCACTCCTTGGATGTCTACTCATATGATGTATCCGTCATTATATCAGTATCGTCCAAAGAGCAACAATCTATACGAAAAGAGCCTATGTAAAACATGGTGCAGTAGGTAGGTTACTGCAAGTGATTGAGATGTTGGATGTTTGTGGGGTAGTCGCCAGACAGCGCTCCTGTTACTTGGCTGTGGAGTGTGGAGCGAATAAGCTCCGCATATTTCCAGATTCATTCAGCTTCATTCCAATATTCGTATTGTCCATAGCCTGCAACGCAATGGCACACGGGTAGAGTCGGCTGAACCGACTCTGCTTGTTGTTCACGGATTCCAGTTTCACACTCACAACCTCTCCTGTCAGGACCCCTGTTTTCCTGCTTGACCCTTACAACTCCCAACGCTATGATGACGGTAACAAGAGTACAGACAAAGGACGAGAACCGATGAGGAAGTTTGGGCTACCCAGCAAACTTCATATGGATTTCAGAACCGCTCAGTCGTAAAGACTGGGCGCTTTTGTTTGACCTTGACTAAAGTCAGCGAGGGATAGGGCGGAGATTAAAGGCTACAAAGTTGATCTGGGGTGGAGCAGAAAAGGGGCGGAGGTAAAATGATGGACGATGAGATAAAAGAGTTTCTCGCGGAGGTAGAAGATCACATCAGATATGATATCCACGAGGTTTCGAATCAACTGAAAGACATGCAAATAGAGGTCAACATATTGAAACAGCAAGTCAGCAATCTTGAGAAAATCATACGCATCGTAGATGAACATGTCGCGGGAGGCTTGTCTGGCATTCGGATCGATGTAGCGTTGATGAAGGATGAATTGGAAAAGCAGGGAGGGCATTGAGAGAAGAAAGTATTTCGGTGGATGACAAGGAGCGGAAAGTGTGACCAGGGTCACGCCAAGTGAGAAACAGTCCCATTATACTGACTTTGGAGTAATAGAAATCGAGAGGAATTCTGGGACTGAGTTTTAGCAATGTTGAGGCATGGAATTCTGTTTGCCCGCAAAAGGGTTCAAACGGACTATTGACTCCGCAATCCAAAAGATTGATTGTAATTCCATACAAATATATACCTAAGGCTTGTGGTGGGGAGAATCATCATGTCTGGGTGCATTGATATCGTCGAATTTGTACGGAACAAGATGGTACATATGGCGGAAGCACGCCGCGACTTGGGGAATCCTGATGTTGTGCGTATTAGTCAACGCTTGGATCTGTTTATCGTGCAATAACAAAAACAGAGAATGGCAGGCAGTGGCCATGGAATGGCAGGGCAGGCTGTGCATGACGTGGAGTCAAGCGTGAAGTTGGCGAGAGGATAGAAACAGGGGGTAGGACTAAGGTTTTACAGGAAAAACCTTTTAACCTACCTTCCACTGCTAAGATTCCCGATTCATATCCGCAAAGCCTTCAATGCATCGCTGTCGTTATGAACTCAACGGCTTTGAATACCTTGTGTAAAAGGTTAAGCTCTCAACTTTGTGGTTCAACATCAGGAAAATGGGCAAACGTGCGGCGTAAAATTGTACAAAGTTGCTGAAATGTGAGCACGAAAACGCAAAAGAGAGCCATTTATCGGCTCCCTTATTGGCGGTTTTGGTTACTGTGTGTTTGACCCTATTTCCCGTGATTCGTCCGTTAGAATAGCGAGTTAATTAAATCCTTCTCTTCGCTGGACAAGGACTCCAGTTTATCCCTTTCAACCTCGATTCCGTCGTCCTTCTCAATCAAGTTCCTGTTTTTCAGCAATTTCAGCAGAATTGTTTCCACTTTTGCCTCGAAATCGTCCGAATGTGCCCCGTTTTTCATGTCCGCAATGACCAAGCGACAGATATACAGGCTAATATTTTCTTTGCCCTTCAGCCATTCGTAAACGGGGAGGTACTCTTCCCTAAAACTGATGCTTATCTTCGGAGACTTAGGCAAGGTTTTTCGCCTTCATGATGGCAAGGTACGACAGCACATTTCCAAAAGAGCCATTGGGATCGAGGATTGCGTTGGGATACCCCTGCTGGATAACTTGCTGAAGCATGACACTACCTCCCCCAGTAAAAACCATCTCGTCAATGTTCGTAAATGTGATGCCACGGCTTTTTGCAAAACTGATGATCTCGTTCAGGTGAGTTTTGAGAATACGATGGATGATCATTGGGCTATTTTCAAACCTTTTCCCATTCACGGATAAGTAGCCGCGTTTTAGGATTACCTCCGCATCGTCCACCCCAATGCTGACTCCATATTCCGAGGTCAACGTCTCCGCCACTTTCGCTCTGAGCATGGCTATACCTTGATTGGAGAGAAACATCCCCGTTAACGACGGTCGAAGAGAATCTGTCTGGCAGAAATTCACGTTCAAACTGCCAATGTCGAAGATGACACAACGTTTATCTCGGTACAAGCTGGGGTTTGCAAACATCGGCATGCCTTCGGGAAGTGCCAACACAGTTTCAATCCGAAGTAGAATTGCAGGGCGGTTGTTAATTTTGAGAGAGACAACCCGTTGGTCGTTCTGGATGAACTGCTCAAAGCTGGTCTTTAGCTTATTGTTTTTGTAAATCGATACGGGCGCATTAACGGAAAGTCTCAGATTCACAACGCCTTGGCTGGCGAGACCAGCACGTTCAATCGCAAGCCCACACGCAAGCAATATACAGGTGCGATGGATGGGATTTTGTTTAGTCAGGTCATAGTCGAATTTCTCCTCGCTAATCATATCTCCCACGAGAAAGGTCTGACCTCCAAGTTCCAACAGATAGTTATTGGGCTGAAGCTCCATCCCGAAATGTTCCACCTCCTGAACCAAGGTTCGAAAGCTCATCTTCTGCAATTCCCCGTTGACGTAGAAAGCGAATTTGGTTGAACTCTTCCCAGAATCAATTGCCAAGCTAAGTTGTGTTGTCATATAAAACCTCCTTTGAATTTTGGTCTTATATCATAGATGGCTCGTCGAATTTGATTCGCGTAGACGCGGCGTATCGCGTTCGAGCAAGGCGAAAGGCGCGAAAGTTCGTGTTTTAGGTTGATAGGGCAGAAAGTGTGATGCGTGTTGTCTTGGCGTTAAAAACAAAACGCTATTGGGACTGAGTGAGGATAATGCTAAAAAGTAGTTGACAATGGGCAACGACCGCATTATTCTGAGTGTACACTTTCTATGTGACTTCCTACCTGGAAGTCTCTTTCCCCCATCGTTAACCGAAGTTGGTTACGTTGTTGGGGTGCCTGTAAGTTTCTTCCTTCGAAGCCCTGGGGCAACTATGCCCTTTGGGTGGAAGAAACACGGGTACCTTGACAACTGAAACCAGCTTTTTTGTGTTGTGCCTGAAAGAGAATCCAACTGTGGTTTCGTGACAGGGTTAAGCGGCATTCGACTGAATCTCGCTTTGGGATAATCGCGTACTGCGTACCATATCCAGTGTGCTTCAAACTCAAAACTTTAGGAGGGGTTCCGTTGCTGGATACCAGCTTGGTCACAAATATCAACCGTAAGAAATATTACTTTAGTCGCTACCGCCTTAAAGAGTTCCTGAGTGACGCGCTCGAACAAGGGCGTGGTTTACGAATGGAACTTGTCAAAATTACCGCGTGTTACGACCGCAAGGTTGATTTTACTAATACAAGGGAAACCGCCCGTTTCCTCAATGAATGCATTCTGCGAGAGAACAGAATCGTGGGGACAGCACTCTCAAATAAGTTGCTACTTGAATTGTTCGTAGAAACAGGAGACCCCTTCTTTCAACTACTTGCGGAATATCGGAAGTGTGCTGATCGATACAAAAAGGTTGCCAACGTTATCAACACAGCCATAGATCCAACCTTCGATCCGATGAATGGAGAATCAGTAAGAGAATTCATAAAGGAGTCAAGAGCGGGTGTCAGTACCCCGATTTACCCAACGTTCATCCTAAATCGTGCAGGACAGGTTAGCATGGTTCGACCCGTTCTCCCGTTTGATCGGGAGGATGTCAAGAAACTGTTTAGGTTCAATGTGGCGATTATCAAGGGAATTGGCGTAGATGGCGAGGATGTTACCTCGGAATTGGTTCGTATAAAAGAGAGATACCGTAGTTTGATGATACAGTTCGATGGTGACTGTTACTGCATGATTCTTGGGAATACCCTCTATGCAAAAGTAGACCTTGATCAATTCGAAGCAGTTGTTCGCAATGACATTGAATCCGAGACACTACGCAGTGTTAGTCTCGCGTGACCGTGTCTCGCGATTACCCTGGGAGGAGGAAAAGAAAATGGGGCGATACAAAGAACTATTCGTTAACTACGAAATAATGACAAAGGATGAAATTGCGGCGCATCAGGCGGGACTCACGGCGAGTGGCAGATCAACACAAGGCGCGAAGGATAAAGGGAGCCAGGACAAGCTGGGTTGTATGTTCCGTTACTCGAACAAGTATCGAGAGATTTGGCAGGAAAATCTCAACAACAACCGCTTTGTGATTTACCATCTTACACATGAAAACGAAATCAGAAATGAACTTTCAGTCGGTTTAAGTGTAAAGGAGTATGCCCTTGCCAGTAATGTGCTCAGAAAAGTGAATCTTCTACGCTTCCTTGGGTTGGAAGTTGGTCGCGGCAAGAACTTCGACTGCCCACTCATTCCTGAAAATATCGCATCGGTGAATTACGATGACGATGGGAACTGGAAATACTTCAGCCGAAACAGGGAATATACGGTGTGCTACACGTTTGGGATAATCGATCTCATGCAACTGTTCTATGACTTAAACTACTATGATGCGGTTGATAAGCTGTGCGAAATGTTGCTAATCACGGTGGAAGAAGCACAGTGGAGATATGCCCAAAAGGGGAAATACGCCAGCAATCTCGCCGACATTCGAGACGCGGATACCGTTTGGACTATCCGTTACCCAGATTTATACAAGTACATCAAGCGACATCTATATCTACTTGAAGAGGTAAATCAAATTGGAGCCGCTAATATCCTCACAGAATCTGAATCCATTGCTGGAGAGAGTGTGTTCTTCAGTTCAACACGGCATATATCAGAAAGACTAAGGAGTCGGGGAGTTAGCAAAGACCACACCATGGTCTGCAAACTGGTGAACATGTTTGCATCCTTGGGACTGGTCGAAAAAGTGTATACGGATCAGCCTCCCATCGATTTAAGTTTGATGGAGAAGGCTAAAACACATAAGTTTACGGTGACTATCTATCGTATTCCTGCCATGACCACCGAAGTGTTGATGGAGGCGAATCGAAGAGCCGCCCTACTCAAAAAAGCAGGCATCAAGGCAACAGGCATCACCATGGACAATCTTGGCAAGGCTTTAGGAGCAGAAGTCGTTGATGCGGTTTACGGCGATGGAGACAGAAAGGATATCATTCATGGCATCAAACGAATTAGGACGATATATAGGCAAATGTGTGGTGACATGGATGACCTGTTTGATGAATCTAATTTCCCATTTTGAACAGAACATCCTGTACGAACACATCGATGGGTTTCCGTCATGCAATAGTTAAGGGTATCCCACCTTCTGAAACAGCGGGTACAGTGCGTAGGGGGTGATGTCCTATCCTGTCTACTTTGAGTCATGTCGCAATGTGATCGTTGATGATTGTTCATTGGAGGAGTGCATGTATCTCATGACAACTGACATTGTCAACAGAGCACTTGTCCAATGAATTTGTTCGCCCTTGTTGCGGATTCATGGTGTTGTAGTAATTGCGAACTCACATGGTTGATATGTACTCTGGAGAGGCGACAATTTCGTTATCTCTCCTGCTTGCAAGCGATTTAAAGATACGACCAGGATTCAGCAAATGATGCCCGAGACCGATTGGTGAAACAGCAACCCTGTGACTGTGAGTAACATCGAATTTGCTGTAAATCAGGTGGAGCAAATGTATTGATGGCACCCGCCGAGTAGCCGCCGATCTGTCTGCTCGTGATACTTGGGTTTGCTGTGGTAACACAGCGTCTTCCGTCTACTGTCGAAGTGTGTAAAATGTGGAAGTCCTCCACCTTGCATGTTATTTGATTGTTGAAATGTTTTTGTTGCTATGGAATGTGTAACCTGGGGACTTTTGATCGTAAAAGCCGTAAGGGTGCATAACGAGGTACTGGTGGTCATGTGTCTTGAATCATTGAGAACGATGACCGCTATTGCACTTTTTGACTCCATGCAACAGAGTGCCGTTGCGGAAGGGTGATGTTAACGCACTGTGACATGACGTATTGCTATGATTCCCGTGGCTCAGGATTATTGCATTTCCATGAAGGCAGTGTCTTTCATATCGTCATCAGAGTATGCAGAACATAGCTGTCTCCCTCATCCAACAGCATTTGATTGATAGATCCTTTTTCCAATTACTACGGCATAATATCCTATAACTTTGGTGCATTCAAGCCCGTAAGGGCGAAAAGGAGACTCAGGAAGCTAATGCTTTTCAAGGCAATAGATCGATGGTTTCTGTTGCACTTTTTGACACTATAACGTCACCAGCGTTTTCTCAAAAAACTTACTCCGAAATGTCTGCGACGCTCATGTGATCCTCTCGTTGCCGCTGTTGAGGTTGTGTTTGGATCGAATTCAGTTTGAAAAACCCAGCCGCTAATAAAGGGCAATGAGCAACCACACGCAAACTTTTTTTCGCGTTTCTCCATAAAATCCTCGACCCAATTCCGACTGTTTTCAAATTCAACATATAACAGACCAAAACTGAAAGCCCTGATTCCCAATTGCCTGCTTCGTGCTCAGACGAGGTAGAACACCTTTTACGTGGTTGACCTACTTGACACCGACTATCATTGCATTAAGGCAACAAAGGTGATGAAAGGTGTGTGATCGATTGACGAAAATGGAAGAGCTAAAGGCAAGAGTGGAGCGGGTTGAGAGGGGTGTGTTCGAACATTCAGTATGTCGAAAAGCACTCGATGAATTACTCGATATGCAAAGCGAGATTACGGACATCAGAGAGGCTTTCCTCAGTCACCCCTTCATTGGAACCACAGTAGAAGAGCTTGAAGATTTGCGGTTCCGCATCTTGGAGAGTGAATTCAACGTCCACATTTTCGCCAGTGAGGCTATGTATCAGGACACCGAGGAACACATGCGAAGATTAACTGAGCTTTACGAATCTGTGTCAGAGGGGGGAGGGAACCAGTGAACCATAACGACAACGACGACTTTATCGCAAGAGATTATCGGGTACTGACAGTTTGGCAACGATCCATGAGACTCTGCGAGGATATCTACGCCCTGACAAAAAAATTCCCTAAACATGAACTGTACGCTCTGGGATCTCAGGGTCAGCGATCCAGTAGCAGTGTGCCGCTGAATATCAGCGAGTCCAACGCCTTCCAGTTATACCCACGTAAACAGATGATGTTCCTTTCTAATGCACTTGGTTCCCTTCAAGAAACAAGATGTTTCCTGGAGCTGTCTTTACGTCTCGGCTATATCGACGCAGAAACTCACACCAAGCTGGACAATGAATCAGAAGAACTAATTCGAATGCTGGTGGGCATGATCAAGAGAGTCAAATCGAAAATCGCTTAATCCCGTGTCCTTAACCTCCTCAATCCCTGCCTGGTTCTCTCGACTTTCTCGAACATATGTTCCATAATCGGAGCAGGAGGGATCGGGAGTGGGGAAAAACAGTGGATATGATACGGAGAGCATCTATTTTGACGACGACGTTTTGTTCCATGAGATTATTATGGAGTCCATTGCGCGAGTGAAAGAAGAAAAACTTCGATGCACGGAATATGGGGCGTGTTTGCCAGATGTCATGACCGAAGATTCGTTCAGATTGCTGATGGAGACAGTAGGTGGGGAGTAAATCAACTTGCCGATGTATTATGGGCATCGAAGAATAGGGTATTGACAGTTGGCAATATTCGTGATAGAGTGCCCTCAAAGATTGCAACACCGAAAGCAATAACGGTTATACCTCTCTATAGCAAGGGCTGATGCCGCTGGAGAGGTGCTAATTTACTTGGACATATTCAACAGTTCTGTGGGTAGTGGGTACCCGCAATACGTTGTGACTCCGAGTAAACATAAAGCACCTTTTGGCGGATCAGCCTTTTTGATTTGTCCAAAGGCGTGGAAACTGTAAATAACTGGATGGTTTCCAAGGCGAAAGGACGCAATCTATTCAACAATGTGCAAGAGTTCAACACTCAGACTAATGGAAAAGGAGCGTTTTAATGATGAGCATGGACATTAAAGAAGTCGAAGCAAGGAAGATGGAGGAATTGCTGGTTTCGGACAAGCCAATTGTAACACCTGGGCTGGTGTATGCACATCTCGAACGGATTCAACCTGGAGTTGCTTTCATGGACGTTTTCATTGACGGAGAGTTTGTTGGAATGTTTGGGACTTATGACACCGATCTTCCATATGCTCTTCATGTTGGTGAAGAGTACGCTTCGATAGAGAGGAAGAGCAAGACCCTCAAAATCGTTCTCGCCAATGGTACCGAGTTGGAAGTTCGTCCGCTGGACTTGATCTACATGCACAAGGACAAGGCATACGACATGGTGATGAACCAAATCGAGGACTGGTTGGACACCCGCACACTCGTGATTATGAACATTCTGAAATGCACTACCGAGATGCATGGTATTGAAGCGCGTGAGAAGTGCGAAATAGAGTTCTATGAAGCAGTCTACGTCAGCAACAAACAGCGGATTTCAGAATTGGTTACACAGTTCATCAACGAGGCATACAAAGGCAGTTTTACTACTTCGAACATTATCGCTGAAATTTCGCATGAGGGGATAGCCTTTGATAGCGTTGCAAGAGGTCATGTCTGGACGCGATACAGAATCTTTCCCAGTCAATCGTAAGTAACAGGAGTGGGTAGGCATATGGAAATAGGCTTACCCACCTGCCTCCTAACCAACGATTACTGAATTGACCAAATTGGAGATATGAAACATGCGGCGGAAAAACTCATTCCCCTTCGGTCAATACCTTGCCTCTTCAAGCAACCCTTGCAATGCTGATAGAACGTGGTCAGACCTCCAAGACTTATTGCTACGGGGATAGACCACATATTATATGAAGAATTGCAAAACCGAAGAAAGGAAGGATCTAAATGATAGATGAGTTCGTTACAGATGAGTTGATTCGACAAATCAATACGGAGCTCGAAAGGGAAAAGAGCAAGTTGAAGAAATGGGTTGGGAAACCATTAAGACGTAGTGAAATTGCCGAGACAATGATAAGGCATATCTACAAGAGCTATGCTTGTACTCCGACGCTTATGGTAGAGCACCTCATAAAAAAGGTTGCTCCATTTCTTGATGAACATGGTGTTCAGTTGTTTCTATGCGTTGGGAATATCCAAGAGGTGTACTGTTATAGCCCGTTTGTTAATTGGGATTGTAAAAGAACCATGCACATATGCTCCATCGACCTTAGCGGATACGACAAGTTTAACCAGGAACAGTGGGAACGGGTAAATCAGTTAACATGGGAACTAATGAATCTTTACGATCAACTGGATTTTCGCATGACCCTCTATCTTTCACAAGTCGCGGCTCCAGAGCCTTGGAAGGAAGAGAACTCTATCTATAGAATCGTCGCGGTTTGAGATGACAGGTTGGCTGGGGGAGGAAGAACGAGAACAGCAGATACTCCAACTAAGAGTTATCGGTTCGGGGTGTCTGCCACTCCCCATCACCTTATCAACAGAATGTGCATTCTGTTGCAAAGTCTTGCTCTTCAGATGTCTCTGGAGTTAGAATTTGGCTATGATTTGCAACAGAATTGCAAGAGTTCTAACGCAAGTCGAATGCAACAGAATTCCAGATGGTGAGGAGGAGGCGCATGGAAAAACTGATTGAAGAATTTTCAGCGTTCCTCGCTCAAGGAAAAAGTGAGAACACGGTCAAAACGTACACTCTCGATGTTAAGCAGTATTTTAGATGGTTTTCCGATACATACGGGATGGATTGCAAGCGGCTTTACCGCGAAAACGTCCTGGACTACAAGACTTATCTTCTGAACGTGAGAAAATTCAAAGGTAAGCACCTCAATGCAAAGACCGTCAACAGGTGCTTGAGTGCTTTGTCTTCTTTTAATCAGTTCCTCATAGATAGAGGAGTACAGAGTGATATTGTAGTTGAGAAGTCGGATCTCATTAAGGTTCAACACGATTTTACGAATCCTTGCATAATTGAAAAATCAGATGTGGAAAAGTTCCGTCAGCGAATTTTGGAATCAGGAGACAAACGACTCTACGCTTTAGTTACCCTTCTGGCATATGCGGGACCAAGGATTTCAGAAGCACTTGACCTCAAGCTTTCAGACTTGAGTTTGGAGACGAAAGAGCTTGTGGTTCGAAAGGGTAAGGGCGGTAAGCAGAGGACTGTTTACTTGAATACAAAAATTGTAACTGCTTTACGAGAGTATTTAAAGGTACGCAGTTCAGACAGCGAGTACCTCTTTTCATCGAGAAAAGGCGAGAGAGTAGATAGAACAGTGATGAACAAACTGTTCAAGCGGTTTAGTGATACCATTACCCCTCATGGGCTTCGTCATTTTTATGCCACGCTATGTTTGCAGAACGGTTTTTCCATACATGAGGTGGCGAGTCAATGTGGTCACAGGGATGTCCGAACAACGCTTATTTATGCCCATCCCAGTAGGAATGAAATGATACGCAAGGCAGAACTGCTGTAGGCTGTTCGGGATTTTGAGAGTTGTGAATTGAAATACGATACCATCGTGGTGGGGTTCCGTTATTAAAAAAAACGGAACCCCGTTGTTTTTTGTCAAAGAGTTTGCAAGGCGGGCATATAGACATCGATCAGATTACAAGTAGTCATATAACACGGAGGTTAACATGCCAAGAGCAAAATGGAACGACCAGACACTCAAGCGATATATAAGGGAAGGAAGAGGTCAGGGAGAACTCGACCAGTATCGACCTTGGCTCACAACGCAGGATTACGCCTCCAATGGACGTTCCAGTCGTATCAAGGGCTGGAAGACTGGTCGCATCCATTATTTTCTTAGCGATATTGAGACGCGCTACTTCTATCTGCTCGAATTTGATGGTGACACGGCGATTTGGGACATTCGAGAACATTACCCAACGGTGGACCTCGAAGTTACGCTTGGGGATTGCGACATTGAATTGAATAAATATCGGGATAAAGAAAGTGGCACACAATTTGTGTTTACTACCACCTTTCTTCTCACCCTGAAGGACACGGACGGGAAGAAGCGGTATATTGCTCGGAATGTAAAAGTTGCCGCCGAATTAGAGAAGCCGAAAGTCTTGGAGCGTTTTGAGTTGACAAGACGCTATTTTGCAGAAAAGCAGATCGACTGGGGCATTGTGACCGAACACGATATCAACGTCACCAGGGCGAAGAATATCGAATGGGTGCATTCAGCAAAGAACCTGGATGACGATGGTGGGCTTTCGGTTAAGGATGTTCCAAGACTAAAAGGCATTTTGCTTGGGTGGTTGGACGGGACTCGGAAATCGGTGAGGGATGTAACCAATGCTCTCGACAGTCAATTTAACCTCGAACCAGGGTCAGGCTTGTTGTTACTGCGTCATTTGATTGCGAATAAACAGGTGTTGGTTGATATGAATACCCGCATCGACTTGGGGAAGCCAGCGAAGGAAGTGATTCGAGGGATCGCAGTCATTCAGAGCGACGGAGGTGTTCGGAATGCAGTTGACGGTTAATATGCTAATTCAGTTTGTGAGCAAAGATGGCACACCCGATCTTATTGAGCGGGCGTTATGGATTGATGAACACCATAAGCAAGTTGTGACCATTGAGATTCAGGGGCGCACCAGCCTTCCGAAGTTCAGAGACGCAGGTGGCATCTTGACGTTGCTGTCTTTAGGACAAGCCTGCGTTCTGTCGGATGATCCGATGAAGCGAGTGATCAGCGAAGATGCCCTCACAGAAAACGAGCGTGTTATGAGGGACAAAGCGTGGGAGATTGTTCAGGTGATCGCTGGAGCGGAGAATCTGCCGAACTTGTTTTATCCGAGGCATCGGGCAGAGGCGATAAAGAAGGCGAGTGAGGTATTTGGGGTTAGTGACAAGACCATCCTCAAGTACCTACGCCGATTCTGGCAACGCGGACAACACAAAAATGCGCTTCTTCCTGATTACAAGTCGGGGGCATTAAATCGACGCTCTAATTCAATAGGAAAGAAAAGGGGTCGTCCCAGGAAGTTTGCAGATATCGTCGGGCACGGGGTCAACGTGGACGAGGAGACCAAACGGGTATTTCGAGTAGCCCTGAACCGCTTTTACTACGGGCAAGGACTGTCGCTTGTGCGCTCATACGAGTTGATGAGGCGTGAGTATTATTCCGTCGAAGGGCGGGGTGATGAGGGAACAGAGAAAAAGGAGCTGAAGTCGTCTGCGAAGACTCCGACTCTGGGGCAATTTAAGTATTACTTTTACAAAGAACGGGACTGGAAACGAGAAGTATCCGCTCGGCAAGGTAAAAAGAACTACCTTCAGAGTCATCGACCCCTTGTGGGGGATGGGACATCTCAGGCTTTCGGACCTGGTAGCATTTTTCAGATCGATGCCACGATTGCTGACGTGTATCTCGTTTCACGGTACAACCGTAACTGGGTCATCGGCAGACCCGTCGTTTATGGCATCGTCGATACGTTTTCACGCATGGTCTGCGGATTATATGTCGGACTGGAAGGACCCAGTTGGATAGGGGCTATGATGGCACTCGCCAATACCGTACAAAACAAGGTCGAATTCTGTAAGGAGTACGGCATCGAGATCGCCGAAGAAGATTTTCCAGTCCATCACTTGCCTGAAGCATTGTTAGCCGATCAAGGCGAGATTTCCAGTAGACTGGCAGAACCAATGATCAAGAATCTAAACATAAAGGTAATGACCACGCCTTCCTATAGACCAGAGTTGAAATCAATTGTCGAACGGTTCTTCAAGATCCTGAACGGATACGTAAAGCCGATATTACCTGGCGGAATTCAACCTGACTTTCGGGAACGCGGTTCCCATGACTACCGATTGGATGCAACGCTTGATCTCTATCAGTTCACCCAAATCATGATCCGCGCGGTTTTGCATCACAATAGCACTTGGATGAACTCGTATCAACGCGACCCGTTAATGATCGAAGACGGAGTTGAACCCATCCCGCTGAAACTATGGAACTGGGGGATAAAGAATCGGGCTGGAAAACTTCGCTCCATACCTGAAGATTTGATGCGGTTGCATCTGATGCCTACTTCTACAGCGAATATTACAGCGCGAGGAATTCGATTCAAAGGCATGTTTTTCTCATCCGAAAAGGCTCTGCGGGAGCGGTGGTTTGAGAAAGCGCGAAATGATGGCAGGAGTGTAAAGGTCACTGTATCCTACGACCCTCGAAACCTGAATTACATTTATATACCACGAGATGATGGTAAGGGATTTGATAAGTGCTATCTGCTTGACCATCAAGCCCGATATAGGGATAAAACCATGGAGGAGATTGAACATCTGTTCGAACAAGAGAAGTTCGACCAAAAGGCGAACCAGGATAAGGTCTTACAGCGCAAAGTGGATCTTTTATCTGAAATCGATGACATTATACGGGACGCTAAACGGATGACAAAACTGGAGAAAGCCACGGGCGAGAGTAAGCGTAAAAGGGTGAAAGACATCCGCATCAATCGCCATCTTGAGAAAGCCCTGAATCGCCAAAACGATGCATTTGAATTGGAGAAGCGGCAACCCGTGGAAACGAACGAAGGGCAAGTGATTCAACTGAACCCAACTACCGATGATGAACTCAATCCAGAACTGAGTTTACTTAGGAAGAAGCAGAGGGAGAGATTCGGAGATGACGAATAAGGTTCTCATTCCGAATGGTTGTGAAGCTGTCGTTGCGGAATACAGAGATCAGGATGTTGTGGATTACAGGTTCAATCCGTTTATCGAGGCACTTCCACCGATTCTGTCCCAGGAGGAAGTAATCGATCACTTAGCCGTATACCCGCCATTTGATCCGACTGAACGGCAGTTAGACACGCATATACGGTTTCATTTGGTTCAACGCCTTTTTCAATATTTCCAACCGCTATCCGTACACCTCGACTTGGAAAGCCGTATTTCACGCCTCATACGGCAGGGGTATTTGTATCGTAATGCGATTCAACCTGGCTTCCTGGAGCAAATAGACGGGGGACAAGAGTGGATGCGAAACCGCACTGTAGAGTTGAGTAGGAACCAGGCGTTTCGTTCAACCCAGTCAGCACTGACGATTATCGGACCGAGCGGATTGGGGAAGAGCACAGCAATCAACAGAATCCTGTCGCTCTATCCCCAGGTAATTGTTCACTCCGAATACAAAGGTACCCCATTCAGTGCGTATCAAATAACTTGGCTGAAACTCGATTGCCCCCATGACGGCTCGATCAAGGGTTTAACCATAGACTTCTTTCGCAATGTTGATTTGTTGTTGGGAACGCGGTATTACCGCCAATACGGATCTGCACGCTACCCAATCAGTGCACTTCAACCTGCCATGTCTCAGATTTCCCGTACATACGGATTGGGTTTGCTTGTCATAGACGAGATACAGCATTTGAGCACAGCCAAAAGCCAGGGTGCTGAGAAAATGCTCAATTACTTCGTGACACTGGTCAATACCATTGGAATCCCAGTCGTTCTAATCGGAACCAATAATGCGGCGGGGGTACTCCAGTCACAATTTCGGCAGGCAAGGCGCGGTAGTGGACAAGGAGACATGATTTGGGAGCGTTTGAACCAGGATGCCAGTTGGGATTTGTTGATTGAAGGACTTTGGGACTATCAATGGGTCCAAAAACCCGTGCCTTTAACACCTGAATTGAGTGCCGAATTGTATGATCTCAGCCAGGGTATCGTGGATATTGCGGTCAAGATTTTTGTCATGGCTCAGATTCGTGCCATGTCTTCTGGAAAAGAGACGTTGAGTGCGTCCTTGTTTCGGCAGGTGGCTAACGAACAACTGCGTTTGGTTCAGCCCATGCTTTCTTCGTTACGCTCTGGAGATATACGCGAACTCGCCAAATACGAGGACATTCAACCCATCGACATCGGTTCCTTCATCGAGAGGGAGTCGTCGTCCATTCGGGTGAGTGAGAAGATCAAGGAGCTACAGGTTGTGATGAAGAAACAGGTTGAACGCCAGGCAATGAATGTAGAGGAAGAGTCCATCATCAAGTTGGTAGAACTTGAGATTCCTCCTGCGACAGCCAAACGACTGGTCAAGAAGGTGATGGAGGGAAAGGGAACCGTAACTGTGCCGTCCGTTGTTAAAACTGCCTTGGCTCTTCACGCCCAAAGTGCGTCGGATAAAACTGATGGGCGATCCGATCTGAAGGGGCAGGCTGTCCAGGGCGATATCCGCGTCTTTGTTGCAGAGGGCAAGAAAAGCGGTAAGAGTGCGTATGAAGTTCTGAAAGAGCACGGGATCATCAAGCCCACGTCGGACGACCCTCTGTTTGTAGTGGGGTGAGGGAATGGTCGCTTTCTTTCCAACACCGTTCCACGATGAGATTTTCTATAGCGTGCTGGCTCGTTTTCACACCGCAAGCGGAAACATCAGTCCCAAAGCCACTGTGATGGATTTGTACGGAACCACGACGGTAACTGCCGTCATCGATCTGCCTGCTCATTTCGACGCATTGATTGGGCATCTTCCTCTACGTCATTCTTACACAGCCGATGCTTTGATCAAGGCATACACCTTATATCCGTTTTACAGTGCCTTCCTACCTCCCAAACGGGCAAACCTGGTTATTGAGTCCATGAGGGGCGACCTTGGACACTCCGTTCACAATCGACTTGGCATTATGGCAAGCTCCATCAGTATGGATAAGACGCTGAAATACTGCCGTAAGTGTTTCGATGATGATAAAACCCGTTGGGGCGAGGCGTACTGGCATCGAATGCATCAAATACCAGGAGTTTTTATATGCCCGACTCACAAGACTCCGCTGTGCCGAAGCCGTTCGTTGCCCATGAATCGCCACGAGTTCGTCTCTGCCGCACACGAAAAATATCACCAAGATGTGCAGGAGAACAACGGGAATAGTGAGGGAGTATTCACCCATGATGCCCCATCAGCATGGGACGATGCCGTTTCAAAGATAACCGTATTGTTACAGGATGAAGAATTATCCACAAAATATCGGATGCTTGTGGACAATGTGGATAAGTTGCTCAACTCCAGCCACCCGAATCGTCCAATGGAGTGGTTTGCGAATCATTATGTGGAACGCCTAAAGGAGATTGGACTTGCCAACGTCCATGGTCATGTTCGGCAAGTGGAGTTCCGAAGAGTGTTTGTAAACTATTACGGGGAACCGTTTCTGGAGGTCATGCAATCCTCTGTTTCGGAGCGAGATGACAACTGGCTGAACGCCATAGTTAGAAAACATCGTAAAACATTTCACCCAATTCGGCACTTGCTCCTCATGCAGTTTCTCGGAATAAGTCTGGACGACCTCTTTATGAAAGAGCCAGTAAATCAACCCTTCGGATCATCTCCGTGGCTTTGTTTAAATCCAGCCGCCGATCACTACCTACAACCCGTTGTTGAAGATATGTCCATTCGTTACGACAGCAAGGTGAAGAGTCCGATTGGAACCTTTGCGTGTTCCTGCGGGTTTGTCTACGCGCGAAAGGGACCAGACACTCACGCGGATGACAAGTACAGGATCGGCAGGATAAAGGCTTTGGGCGCGGTGTGGGAGCACAAACTCAGCGAACTCTTACAGGACAATTTGAGTTTGCGTGAGATCGCCCGAAGACTCCAGGTCGATGTCAACACTGTAAGGAAGTATGCTGATCTTGCCCAGAAAACCCGTCAGGCAATATCTCCGAATGTCCCCGATGACCTTCGGGAACGTCAGCGACAAGCTTGGCTTGAATTGGTGAACCAGAACGAGAAGAAGTCACGAACGGAACTCAGACAAATGAACAAAGCCCTGTACACATGGCTGTATCGGAACGATAAGAGTTGGTTGATGGAACATTCGCCGAAACAGACACGGGTAATCACGGCGAATTCGCGGGTTAACTGGGGTCAGCGGGATGAGGAGATTCTTGCTTTGGTACAGACTGAGGTGACGAGGATTCTCACATCGGACGGTAAGCCAGAGCGGATTTCAATCAGCAGAATTGGGAAGCGAATAGGTTGCCTGTCCTTGCTGGAGAAGCATTTAGGCAAGATGCCCCAGACGAGATTATATTTGGAGTCAGTGAAGGAAAGCGTTGAGGATTTTCAGATGCGGCGAATAAAGTGGGCAATCCAGGAGATTGAGAGTGAGGGTCTGGACTTACAGTGGTGGAGGATTGTCAGGAAAGCGGGAATTCGTGGGGAGGTGGCGGAAAATTTAAGGGTGTATTTTGATTCCGAAATGAACGGCAGATTCGAGTAGGAGCGGTAAATTCAGACGGGGCTTTTTCTGTTGTGAGATATGTGCCTCGCCTACAATCAGACGAGGCGCATTTTGTTAGTGAGGTATGATTCTTAGCAATTACGTTGTCCAGCCAACACAAGTCCTGATCCTGCTTCCGTACTTTGAAAATCTAACGTAACTGCTTGTGTGTGCGGAACCACTCGATTTTCAATAGCGACTCGAATTCCGTTGACGACTTGTACGATATCGTCATCCTCTGGATCAGCAAGGGATAAGCCTAATTTCGGACCGCAACAACCTGCACCAGCGAAGACAACGCGAATACCCTCTGAGTTATGTTCCTTCAACAAGTTTTCGATGTATGCCTTGCCCGCATCCGTGATTAACATTACACAACGCTCCGATCATGTAGAGAACTATTTTCTAAGTAATGCTCACACTCTAAAGCCGCCATACATCCTGAACCAGCGGCGGTAATGGCTTGCCGAAACTTGTGATCTTGTACGTCGCCGCAGGCAAAAACACCAGGAATATTGGTTTCGGTTGTCCCAGGTTTCACAACAATGTAGCCGAGGTCGTCAGTTTCAATCTGACCGTCCAAAAAGGAGGTATTGGGCTTGTGCCCAATCGCAACAAATATCCCATCCGTCTCAAGAATTTCTTCAAGACCCGTTTCGTTGTGGTGGACTTTCAGCCCCGTTACGCGACTGCACTGTGATATCACTTCGATAGGCGTGCAATCTAAGCTCCAAGTAATATTTGGATTGTTGCGTGCACGATCCTGCATGATTTTCGATGCCCGCAACTCGCTTCTTCGGTGAACGATTCGCACTTCAGAAGCGAACTTCGTTAAAAAGTTCGCTTCTTCCATTGCAGAATCTCCACCCCCGACCACAATGATCCGCTTACCCCTAAAGAAAAAACCATCGCAAGTGGCACAGGTACTCACGCCCCGTCCGATGTTTTCGGTCTCTCCTGGAATACCAAGCATTCTTGCAGAGGCACCTGTTGAGATGATCAGGGACTTGGTTTGCAACTCACCCGTCCCATCGACTTGAAGTCTAAATACATCGCCCGAAAGGTCTACTTTTTGCACCCAACCGCGAACAAACTCAGCTCCGAACTTTTCGGCTTGCTTACGCATGTTTTCCATGAGTTCAGGACCCATAATCCCATCTGGAAAACCAGGGAAGTTCTCGACCTCAGTAGTAAGTGTTAGCTGACCACCTGGCTCATTGCCTTCAATGACCAGCGGACTAAGGTTTGCCCGCGCAAGATATATGGCGGCGGTCAGTCCCGCAGGTCCCGTTCCAACGACAACGACTTGTCGCATGTTTATCCGCTCCCGTTACTTGCTTTTTGAGGGAATGTCAATTTGAATAAAGCTCGGTTGTGCGGGTGGTGCACAGCAAAGAGAAAGATTATGGCGGGCATCATCTGCACTTTCAAACTCGCTGTCTTCTTTCGTGTAGAAAATCTCCCATGCGTTCCCGTCTGGATCGTATACCCAAACTTTGTCTTGCACTGCATAACAGCAGGTGGTGTTCATTTCATCGATCAAGACCAAATTGTTCTGACGAAGACGTTCGCCCATCGCCAAAACTTCCTCGGTATTGTTGACCTGAAAACCTAAGTGATTGAGCACGCCATTCTTCTCAAAGGGACGGACATTCAAAGAAAAGTGAAGGGCTGGCTCATCAAGTTCAAACTTGGCGTAGTTTTCCTTCACCTTGGTTGGTTCCGCGCCAAAGAAGGCACGGTAAAACTTCAAGGATGCTTCCAAATCGGTGCAATTGACGGCAACGTGCATACGTTTAATCGTCATTGATTGATTTCCTCCTCTAAGAACTTCGCAATACGTTCCTTAATGGCATCGCGTACTTCATGAAACTTCGCGGTAATTTCCGCTTCTGATCCCGCCGCTTTGGCAGGGTCTTCGAATCCCCAGTGCAAGCGAGTGACGTGGGGTGGTGTGATGGGACATTTGTCATTTGCATCGCCGCAAAGAGTAATTACATAATCGGCTTTGTTTAGAATTTCAGGGTCAATCAAATCCGATGTGTGATGGGAGATGTCCACACCAGCATCCTTCATCGCAGAAACGGCTCGTGGATTGAGACCGTGGGATTCAATTCCTGCACTATAAACATCAATCCTGTCCTCGCCGAGATGTCTCGCCCAACCTTCTGCCATTTGGCTACGGCAGGAGTTGCCTGTGCATAAGAAGTAAATCAGTGGTTTTTTTGACATTGCAATATCCTCCTTGTTAATTCATCAATTGGATTTCAAGTGCACCGATTTCGTCCAGGAGCATTTTTACTTTCTCATGAATCTCGTCACGTACACGGCGGAAGGCTTCAATGTCAACGTCTTGATCGTTAGCTCCCATGATTGGGTCTTCAATGTCCCAATGCTCGCGACGTATGCCAAATGGGATGATAGGACACTTTTCTTTCACTTGTTGGCATAACTTGACGATGACATCCGAAGCGACGAAAGTCTTCATGTCCACTGTCTTTGCCACGTTTTTTGAGATGTCGATTCCGATTTCCTCCATCACTTCAATGGTTAAAGGATGGATATCCTTTGCATCTTCAACACCAGCACTTTCAACGATGACACTATTACCACCGTAAAAGCGGGTAAAGGCTTCCGCTATTTGACTACGGCAACGGTTGTGAATGCAGAGATAGTAAATCCTGACGGGCTTTTTCATCGAACTTCGCCTCCACGCAGGGGAGCATTTTGGAAATACTTTTTCTGAAATTTAAGGGCGACGTTCACCAGTGCAATCATCACGGGCACTTCCACTAAAGGACCAATGACGGCGGCGAACGCGGCTCCAGAGTTGATACCAAACACACCAACGGCAACTGCGATTGCAAGTTCAAAGTTGTTACTCGCCGCAGTAAAGGACAGCGTACACGTCACGGAGTAATCTGCGCCCGCTCGTTTACCCATGAAAAAGGACACCAGAAACATGACGACAAAGTAGATGAGAAGCGGGATGGCAATTCGAACGACATCCAATGGCAAACGAACAATCAAATTGCCTTTGAGCGAGAACATAACAATGATGGTGAATAACAGTGCAATCAGCGTAATCGGGCTGATTTTCGGCACGAAGTTCTTCTCGTACCATGAACGCCCCTTTGCTTTGACGAAAATGAAACGGGTAATCGCACCTGCTAAGAACGGAATTCCTAAATAGATAAAGACACTCTTTGCCACTTCAGCTATGGTGATGTGGATGACCATGCTGTGAAAACCGAACCATTGTGGAACGATGGTTACGAAAAAGTAGGCGTAGACAGAATAAAAAAGGACTTGGAAAATCGAGTTGAACGCTACGAGACCTGCCGCGTATTCGGCATTTCCTTTGGAGAGGTCGTTCCATACAATAACCATGGCGATACAACGAGCAAGCCCAATCATGATTAGCCCAACCATGTACTCTGGATAACCACGAAGAAAAATGAGTGCCAAGACAAACATGAGAACGGGTCCGATAATCCAATTCTGAAGAAGGGAAAGCCCTAAGATTTTACCGTTTCGAAATACCTGACCTATTTCTTCATACCGTACTTTCGCAAGTGGTGGATACATCATAAGGATTAAGCCAATCG
The DNA here is from genome assembly GCF_900142255.1 of Alicyclobacillus tolerans. GTDB lineage: Bacteria > Bacillota > Bacilli > Alicyclobacillales > Alicyclobacillaceae > Alicyclobacillus_I > Alicyclobacillus_I tolerans. The sequence continues at coordinate 62,761 of NZ_FRAF01000017.1, forward strand.
CAATCGGAATAGATGTGGTTCCCACTTGTAATTGATTCAGTCCGTTGACGAAATGAGGGGCTACGTAGCCCAATCCAATCCCGATCACCATCGCCGCAAAAATCCAGATGGTCAGATATCGGTCGAGAAAAGATAATCGCTTGACCATTTGTGTCCCACGCTCCTTATTCACATTGCACGAGCAAACCCTTTTGTTCGAGTTGTCGTAGTTCTTCGGACAGGTCGGGTAAATTCGAAAGCGATATCCCAATTTCATTCAAACGCTCTCTGTTCAAGGAATAAAACACCCACATTCCTTTGCGCGTCTCCTTGACCAGACCCGAAGTCTTCAAACGACTCATGTGTTTCGATACGGCTGGTTGTGAAATCCCGAATATCGGAACAAGTTCACACACACAGCAGTCACGAGTCTGAAGTAGGGCGACAATCTTTAAACGAGTTGGATCGCCGAGAGCTTTCAACGCATCTGCAAGTTGGTCGAACTCCATAAAATCACCCCAATGAACAGTATAACCATATGGTTATTTGTTGTGCAAGTCCTCCACCGTACCCAAGGGTGCAAACCCGTGGTTCATTGTGCCATAAGTTGTTATCATCCGTGTTCGACATGTAGCCAAGTTTTACTCACAGTATTTAACGGGACTAATAACAATGACTTGCAAACGTCAGAAAGCCAAAGTATTATTCAATTAATCAATTGAATAATATATCGGTGGAGGGGAGCAAAGTGGATCGAGATACACGAGCGTGGAAAGATGCAATATACGAACAATTTGGGCGGATCGGAAAAGCATTATCCAGTCCACGTAGACTTGAAATATTAGACCTCCTATCACAAGGTCCGAAGAATGTTGAAACATTGGTGTTTGAAACGGGAATGAGTGTCGCGAATGTATCTCAGCATTTACAAACCCTCTTACAAGCGCGTCTTGTTCAATTTGAAAAACACGGCACTTACGCGGTCTATCAGTTATCCAATGCCAAAATTCCTGCTCTCTTGCTCCTGATTCAAGAGTTAGGTGAAGACCTTTTGGCGGAAGTCAGATTACTGCGGGACGAATTCCTGGCGAATCGCGATTCGCTTGAACCCCTTACGCTCGACGAATTGAGGGCAAGGATGGATATGGGTGAGGTATATCTGATTGATGTAAGACCCAAGGAGGAGTTTGAGTACGGGCATATCCCAGGAGCCATTTCCATTCCCGTTAAGGAACTTGCCGATCATTTATCAAGCATAGATACGAATCGCCCTGTAGTTGCCTATTGTCGAGGACGATACTGTATGTACGCGGTAGAAGCCGTTGAAATGCTTAGAGAGCATGGGATTCACGCAATTCGCCTTGATGAAGGTGTCCGTGAATGGAAACAGGAACCGTTACATTGAACACGTTCTGAAATCATCATGCAACAGTAGTGAAAAATCAATTAGGAAGGTGATTAAAGTGATCTTTCGCCAATATCTCCACTTCAATCCTGTTGCGGCTTCATACCTATTTGGTTGCGGTGGTCAAGGCAAAGGTGTCGTTGTTGATCCTCTGGAAAGTGACATTGACTTTTACGTTGAGCAGGCAAATGCCGCTGGAATGAAGATTACACATGTTTTGGATACACACCTGCATGCTGATCATATCTCTGGTGGTCGCAAATTGGCTGAAAAAACGGGAGCCAAGTACGTGTTACATCGGTTAGCAGAAACCAACTTTTCTTTTATGGGTGTCGATGATGGAGATGAAATCATTGCAGGGAATGTCGTCATTCGTGTTCTTCATACGCCTGGACATACGCCTGAACATATTTCCTTGCTTGTAACGGATAAAACAAGAGGAGAAAAACCCTGGTTTGTGTTGACGGGGCACACACTGATGGTCGGAGACGTGGGTAGGACTGAACTTGCTTCTGATATCGAAAAGGGTGCGTCTGATTTATTCGACAGCCTTGGAAAGTTTCTGAGCATGGACGACTATATCGAGGTTTATCCTGGTGCTTTTTCGGGATCGGTCTGTGGTCGTGCGTTGAGTGGAAAACCAGCATCGTCAATTGGGTTTGAGCGTCAGTTTAATAAGGGACTGCAAATTCGTGACAAGACCGATTTTGTAACATTTATGACGAGAGATGTCCCTCCAAAGCCAGACAACTTTGATGCAATACGCAGGACAAACATGGGCTACGAGAAGTAAGCGTGCTGGAATGGGGACGGTCACAACCGTTCCCACCGTGTTTATAGGGGGGACAACACAATGAAAGAGCAGTCTATCAAACTGGGGCTTCGACCCAACCTGGTGCAATTTGCTTTACTGGCTATCAACAATGCTTTTGTTGGGACTATGGTTGGAATTGAGCGCACAGTTGTCCCGATCCTGGGGCAGAGAACATTTCACCTAAGTTCGTTGGCTGTATTGCTCGCCTTCATAGCGTCGTTTGGTTTAGTGAAGGGACCTTTAAATTTAGTTGCAGGGAGATTGGCAGACAGATGGGGACGAAAGCCCATCTTAATCGCAGGTTGGGTGTTCGGACTGCCTGTACCCTTGATTATTATATTGGCTCCGTCATGGACTTGGATCGTCATCGCAAATCTTTTACTGGGAGCCAACCAAGGCTTTGCATGGTCAATGACTGTCACCAGCAAGATAGACCTTGTTGGACCGAAACAAAGAGGGATGGCGTTAGGCATCAACGAGTTCAGTGGTTATATTGGTGTTGCTGTGATCAGTACGATTGCGGGTTACTTGGCTTCCGCCTATAGTCCTCGTCCGATTCCATTCATCGTTTCAGAGATAATTGCGGTGATCGGACTTCTAACCGCACTGATTTTCATTCGCGAGACCTTGCCCTTTACCAAGCTGGAAATGTCAACCAAAGCGTCAAATGAAGTGACACCATCACTTGGGCGTGTGTTTACCTTGGTGAGTTTTAAGAACCCCACACTGTTTGCGTGTAGTCAGGCGGGTTTGATTAACAAATTGAGCGATACGGCAATTTGGGGACTTGTGCCTATACAAATGGCAAGGGGTCACTTTACAGTTGCACAAATTGGGTTAATCAGTGGCATTTATGCTTTCACATGGGGTGTTCTTCAACTTGGTTCAGGAATCTGGAGTGACCATGTGGGACGCAAACTTCCGATTGCATCAGGACAAATCCTAAACGCAATTGGGATTGCTCTCGTCCTGGTGGCGCATTCATTAGCCATGTGGGTTACTGTCGCCTTACTTATGGGGTTGGGCACAGCACTTGTATATCCAGTGTTGCTCTCTGCCGTTGGTGATGCATCACATCCAGCATGGCGCGGTTCGGCTCTTGGTGTCTACCGCATGTGGCGGGATGGTGGTTATGCAGTCGGAGGAGTTCTACTGGGGTTAGGTGCAGATTGGCTGGGCATCTACCGCATCTTTGTAATATTGGCGGTTATCGTGTTTTTGTCAGGCGTTACCGTAACCATTTTGATGTCGGAAACATTAAGAGTAGCAGATAGTAAGCACTGATACATGATTGATACAGAGATGAACGATGACGGTTTTTTACAGAAACCTCCGTGTCCCGCCGTCCCTGTTCTATATGTGAGTTGCAGATAGGGAAAATAGCCTGTATAAGACATCAGCCCGTTGCGAAATGAGCAGTGTTTTCATATCATCGATTAGTGTAATGATGATGTGAGGTGAGTAACGTGAGCGCGACGATTGACACCGCTTTATCCGTCCGAGCCAAGTTTTTTCGAGGGTTGGCTGACTCTTCACGTTTGGCATTGTTATTGGCACTTCGCCAAGGTGAGAAAACCGTTAGCACGTTGAGCGAGGAAACAGGTCTTTCACAAAGCAATGTATCCAACCACTTGGCTTGTTTGAAGGATTGTGGATTGGTGCTGAATCGCCAAGAGTGGCGACATGTGTACTACCGTATTGCTGATGAAAAGATATTACATTTGTTGAATGTCGCCGATGAAGTGGTGGCGGATAATGCACAGCGTATTGCTGATTGCGTCAATTACTGCATACACGATGAATAACGGGGGTGAGAATTGTGGCTACTGTTCAAGCTGGTTCGCATACGACATCAGTTCGTAAAGGTGTAAATATCGAAATTGTATCGATCATCTGGATGGTGATTGAAGCTGTAGTGGCAATTGGATCAGGAATTGTTGCACATTCAATCGCACTCACTGCCTTTGGTGCTGATAGCATCATTGAACTTGTCGCAGGCGGTGTATTGTTATGGCGTTTGACCATTGAAGCACGCGGGGCGAGTCTTGCACGGGTGAAACGGGCAGAGAAGACATCTTCATGGGTAGTCGGGATTGCCCTCTTATTGCTGGCGGTTTATATCGTTGTGGAGTCCCTGGTTAAGCTCTTTACACACCAAGGAACAGAAACGAGTTTCACGGGTATCGGTTTGGCGATTGCTTCTGGGATTATCATGCCGTATTTGTCACGGACGAAAAAACGCATTGGCTCTGAAATTGGCAGTAAGGCACTTCGTTCAGATGGATCATGTAGTATGGTATGTGCTTATATGTCGTGGATTCTATTGGCGGGTGTGATATTAACGGCATTGCTCGGTTGGTGGTGGATTGACGCTATCGCGGCACTGGCACTTGTGTATTACGTCGTCAAAGAAGGTTGGGAAGCAGTACAAGAAGCGCGTGGTAAAGA
>NZ_FRAF01000013.1 GCF_900142255.1 Alicyclobacillus tolerans
GTCCAAGAGTTTCCGGACTCACTGTCCAAGACTTTTCGGAACGACTGTCCACGACTTTCCGGATTCAGTGTCCAAAAGCCCCGGAATATGCAGTTTGTACTATGGGAGACAATGACTTCCATTTTTATCAATACAGTGCTGTTTATTTCCATTGTTTCTGTAATTTTAGCACTTCTACCGGGATGGAAAAATATTCATAAAATAGATACAGATACTATTGATAGTTTATCTATACAAAGAATTTTCAGTCTTGATATGGAAGAAGCGAGTCAAGTAATTTTAGGTCAAAATGAACTACTGCTTAGTTTAGATAATGGCTCAGTCGTTCGATATAGATTAAATGATAAAAACGAGCTGATTAGAATTAGCAACTATGGTGGTGTTGAGGTTGTTGCGCTTGGATTACGGAGCTTTACAGCAGAAATCGAAGGTAACAAAATTATTCTGGGATATAGCTTCGACTGTCAAAATCACCATCTTGAATTTCTTGATTGGAATAAAATATTTAATCAGAAATAATTCCAAATCAACTCATTGCTTCATGGGGTTCAATTCATTTATTGTCATGTTATTTTGTTTTCTTGCATCGGTACTTTCTGCTGGAATGGTTTCAAGTGCACTTTTTATCATCAAGAGGAATCAGATGTTTATGAATACTTTTGCTGTTGAGACAGAAGCTCATCTATTAACAAACAAAATTCTTCAAGATATACGTGCAGGAGATACTCGTTTTCCAACTGAATTTGAAGTTGGGAAGTATAATTTTCAGATTCGAGTTATCAAAGGAAATTCTACTCAAATCATAACCATGGTTAGGTCTCCTTTTGCCAATACTGCGGTAGGAGTAGTGTATAATCAAAATGGGTATGTACAGCCTTTGCCGTATTCATGCAGTTGGCAAGAAAATTGTTAAAAGGGAGTTCACGTCGTGAGTACATTGCCTATCGCATTGGTGGGGATGATGGGGTCTGGAAAATCTACAATTGCCAAAAAAATTTCATATAAACTGAATGTTCCTTTTCAAGATTTGGATGATCTTATTACTTCCGAAATTGGCTGCTCCATTCAAGTTTTTTTTCAGAAATATGGTGAAAGAACTTTTCGACAGATTGAAGCCAGGTTATTTCAACAAATTTCCAAACAAACTGACTCTCCATTGATTTTGGCAACAGGCGGGGGGGTCATAATTGATGAAGAAAATCGAAAATATCTTAAACGAAATTGGTGGAGTGTGTATCTACAGACTTCTCCATACATTCTCGTCAAACGTTTAAAAAAAGAAGTAGATTCTCGGCCTCTATTAAATGAAAATATCCATGATACGTTAGAACAAAAAATACATGACATTTTAGAAACTAGACACCCCTTGTATTTAGAAGTGGCCTCCTTTATAGTGGATACCTCTTCTCTGAGTGTAGAAGAGGTTTGTTCGTCAATAGTTGCTGAATATCAAACTTAAGGGAGATTTTGGGTATGAGCGGGTTTAAATCTTTTGGTGATTCTGTCCCTGAAAAATGGAAAAAAGCTTCCAAACAAAAGGGAAAAACTCTGAATGTAAATTTGATTAGAAAACATATTCCAGAATTGGATAATTGGGCGTTGACAGACCAAGAGATCATTCATGAATCCATTATTTTATTGGAGCATATTAAACAACAAAAGATTTGTCAGAACTGTACAGGATACACTCAATGTCAGAAGGAAGGAGATATGAAAGGTTTTATACACAAATTACGTCGCTATGGAGGACAAATTGTTTCTGTTGCTGAAAGATGTGAACCCTATCAAGAGCATGAAAAAGCTCGAATTGTTCAAGAATGGAGTTCAATCATAGGCATCCATATTCAAGACAAAGAATACACTTTGGATAATTTTCCTTTGGATCAAAAAAATCGATACTTAAAATTATTCCAATATTGTATTCGTTTTGCTAATGAGTATCATGTGAAAAATTCTTATCTTCAGGGAGTATATGTTTTTGGTTCTCCTGGTGTAGGTAAAACACACTTGGTGTTGGGTGTATTTAATCGATTGCAAGAGCGCGGAATACCTTGTCTTTTCTTAAGATCAGACTCTATTTTTGATAGAATGCGTCATCTCATCTCTGAAGATAAAGATCTCGAGCCGTTTATAGAGGCTTGTTGTAATGTGCCTGTTTTAGCTATTGATGAATTTGCTCAAGAAAGAGCTAATGATTTTACTATGGAAAAACTGTTTAGAATTATAAATTATAGATTTCATGCCAAACTGCCTACTTGGTTTACTTCTAATTTTTCTCCCCCAGACATTTATAAGCGTGGTGGAGCCGATATACAGGAGTCTGTAGCTGCTTTGAGAAGCAGAATCTTACAAATGTCTCGCTTGGCTAAAATAGAAGGAGAAGACTATCGCCAAAAGAATTTGAAATCATTAACATAATCTTAAGATGATGGGAGACCTATGAGTGCCATTTGTTCAATTATAATATCTATTGTTGGATAATACAGTTCGCTTAAGGATTTCAATTTTCTTTCATGTTCTATCTTAATTGAATCTAGTTTTTCTAAATCGGCATCTTCTAGTAAACTGTTATAATATAAATTGATATGTGCTTGTTCTTGTTCAAGGCGTGCAAGAGATTTTTCCGCCCAATCAGTTGGTTGTTGTTTGACTAGAAATTCTAAGTAAGTTTGCAGTGCTTGAAATCCATCGATTAACGACATACGCAATCGATAAAGTAATTTTTGTGGGCTTATAGGGTTCATTTCAATATGACGAATCTTGTTATAAAATTCATCTACAATTTGACCATTTTCTAGGCAAATTGCTACAGACCACAATTTTTGTTCCGACATATCACAACGAAATGTGAACATTCCATTCATCATTAACCAGGGAATTAAGATTTTGCTCCCTGACAAATTTTTGGGTGCAACAATAGCAAATGCTCCTCTTTTTTTAACACTGGCCAAAATTTTATCTAATAAAAAAGAACCGTAATCCACTAATTGTGCTTTAGGTGCCTGGTACATCCATCGTTCTGCAGGGCTTATAGAAAGTGAGGCTATTTTTTCGTCGTGTTCGACCTTCATGCGTTGATTTTCTTTTTCTAAAGTAGGTTGATCAAAGGCCATACGCAGAACTGTTGGTTCTGGTTTTTGGCCAGTTGTTTCTATCCACATCCAATAAAAAGGTCTAGGATTCAACTCTTTGTCTACATCAGTAGGTAATTGTACCTCTCGATAGGAATCTTTTTTTAAGAGTGTTGTTGCATGGACAGCTTGAAAATAACGGTCGACAAAATCTAAACGTATTTTTGCATTTTTTAGGTCTTGTAAAGAGGCAACCACTATTTTCAACTCTCTTTCGTTGGGATACTTGAATTCATAAGCTGAAGTTGCTCTTGCATCTCTCTGTCATTTTGGGAAGTCATTGCAATTTCTAATAATTTTTTCTCCCACTGAGGATTTTTACTTAAAATGGTATCTGTTTGCCCAATTACAGTTTGAAACATATGAATCTTCTCATGCAATAATTTAACGATGTGTTCTTCTAAGGTGCCATAAGTTGTGAGATGATGAATATAGCAGGGTTTTGTTTGTCCAAGTCTATGAATGCGGCCGATCCTTTGTTCTAAACGCATTGGATTCCATGGCAAATCGAGATTAATCATATAGTTGCAAAATTGCAGATTTATCCCTTCTCCTCCTGTTTCTGTTGCAACTAAAATTTGCGCACGATGCTCAAATAGGTCCTGCATCCAATCTTTTTTGCTTTTTTTGAAACCCCCGCGAAACGAAACTGCAGGAATTCCTTCTTTTTTAAGACGATAGAGCAAATAATCCTGTGTTGCTCGGTATTCTGTAAAAATGACGCATTTACTATTTTGCATGGTACGCAAAAGACTAAGCACCTTTTCAGCTTTGGTATAGGTTTGAATACGACCACCTAATTCCAGAAGATGCATGGCCTCTTCTTGGCTCATGAAAGTATTTGAGCGTTTCATCATTTTTTCAATCGATATCATGGCAGCGTAGGGAGAACTGCAAATTTCTCTTAATAAAGTTAGAATTGGCAAAGTTGAAATATGTTTTTCTGTCCTGTACTGGTATTCTCTTTTCATATAATCTTGTACAGCTTGATAAAAGTCTCGTTCTTGAGGATTTAAATCCAACGACCAGATTTTTACATGACGTGGAGGGAGTTGTGTATTTCCGTCCTCTCTACGGTTTCTAATCATCACTTCTTTGACTGAATTTTTTAATTCAGCGGGATTCTTGGCAATTCTCTTTTGACTTACATGTTGTTTGAAAAAATCTTCTTTTTTTCCTAATTGTCCAGGACGAAGCAAAGTGATGAGAGCATGCAGTTCATCCAATTGGTTTTGAATAGGTGTTGCAGTGAGCAGAAGCATGTATTTCGAAGTAATACGGTTAATAGTATCCCAATTTTTAGTTTTTTTATTTTTTAATTTATGAGCCTCATCAATGATAATCATGTCCCATGTTTCTGCGAGAATTAGGCTACGATGAGGTTCTCGCTTTGCGGTATCAAGAGAGGCTACGATAATATCTGCCTGCCAGTCATCTACTCTACGTTGAGCTACGGCTTGAATTCTGAATTTTTCAGCCAGTTCTCTCGTCCATTGAAGAACTAGTGAAGTCGGCACGAGAAGAAGAACTTTTTTTGCCAATCCTCGTAACAAATATTCTTTTAAGATGAGTCCAGCTTCTATTGTTTTTCCAAGTCCTACTTCATCAGCCAAGATGGCTCGTCCACGCAGTTCAGACACGACACGTTGTGCTGTTTTAAGTTGATGAGGAAGTGGTTGAAACCCAAACGTATGGTCAATCGCTAATAGTTTTTCAAAGGCAGGGACTAGGGAATTTTGTGTGGCTTCATAAGCCAGTTGAAAAATGTCCCATGAACGACTTTCAATATTGCCAAGAGCAGAGGTTTGTATGTATGCTGTAAACGCGTCAAATTTCTCTTTGTTCTTCCATGCCAATTGATATTTGTTAGACGAACATGCAGACGTTTCTACGGGTTTCTGAGAAGCGTTAAACATACATTGCCTCCTGATAGGTAATGGCCAAGTATGGTCTTATGGTGTGCTAAAACTTGGATCTTCATGCATGTTCAATCGAGAGAAGTATAGGGTTTTTTATTGGATTTGGAGGTGGTAACTTGTCGTTAAAAAAAACGCCCTTATATCCGCTGTATTCTCAACTTGGTGCTCGTACCATTGAGTTTGGTGGATGGGACATGCCTGTGCAATTCGTTGGTATTCTGGATGAGCATGAAGCTGTTCGGAATAAAGCTGGATTATTTGATGTATCCCATATGGGAGAATTTGAAGTTGTGGGACCAGATGCACGAGCTGCCATTCAATATTGGGTCACCAATGATATTTCTAATTTGTCAACAGGTCATGCAATCTATACTCCTATGGTTTATCCGGATGGTGGAACTGTCGATGATTTGCTTGTCTACTGCTTAGGAGAGAACAAATTTTGGCTGGTTGTTAATGCTGGAAACCGCGAGAAAGATTTTTCATGGATCGAGCAGAATAAACAATCCTTTCAAGTTGAAATTCGTGATATTTCTGATCAGATTGCTTTACTTGCCTTACAAGGACCAGCTTCACATGATATTTTGGCTCATTTCAACAGTGAACTGATTCACCTTAAACCTTTTGAATTTGTAGAAACGAATTTAGGTGGTTTTCCCTGTCTGGTATCAGCTACAGGATATACTGGCGAACTTGGTTTTGAAATTTATGTTCAGGAAAACTATGCTACAAGCCTTTTTGCGGAAATTCTGAAAATTGGCCAACCTTACGGACTTATACCGGCAGGTTTAGGTGCGCGAGATACATTGCGATTAGAAGCTCGCTTGCCACTTTACGGACATGAGTTAAGTCAGGATATAACCCCTATAGAAGCTGGATTAAAAGCTTTTGTTAAATTTGATAAGGGCGACTTTATTGGTAAGGAAGCTTTGTATAAACAATGGGAAAGCGGTCTGAGTAGAAAAATTGTTGGATTGCGGATGATTGGCCGTGGAATACCGAGACAAGGTTACTCTGTTTATGCTAAGGATAGTCAGGAAGTGATTGGTTTTCTTACTTCAGGAACACAATCACCTACATTAAAAACGCCTATTGGTTTAGCCATGCTTGATATGGCATACACAGCTATCGGGACACAGGTTGAGGTGGAAATTCGCGGACGTAAAGTTCTCGCTGAGGTTATTAAAACGCCTTTTTATCGTCGACCGTCGACACAGACTAGCGTAAAGTGAGGTTGTCTATTTTGGAAAAAACATTCAGTTATCTTCCGCATACTGTGGAAGATAAAAGAAAGATGTTAGATTTTTTAAACTTACAAAGTACTGACGATTTATTTAATGATATACCTCGCGAAATTTTACTGAATCGATCGTTAGATCTACCAGATGCGATGTCGGAACTTTCCTTAGAACGTCATATGTCACGATTGGCTGGTAAAAATCAAGATACCAGTAAATTGGTCTCGTTTCTTGGGGCAGGCAGTTATGAACATTATATTCCGAGCGTTGTAGACAGTTTGGTAAGTCGTTCTGAGTTTTACACTTCTTACACACCTTATCAACCAGAAATAAGCCAAGGAATGTTGCAGGCTATTTTCGAGTACCAAACCATGGTTTCTGAAATTATGGGAACTGAAATTGCGAATGCCTCCATGTATGATGGTCCGACAGCTTTGGCGGAAACTGGAATTGTAGCGTGTTCCCATACTCGTCGAAATCGACTTCTTGTAGCTCGTTCGGTGAATCCAGAATATCGAAAAGTACTTGCAACATATGCGGCCGGACAATCTATTGAAATTGTTGAAATTCCTGAAAATCAGGGAAATATCCAAATAGAGACTTTGAAAAATTTGCTTGACTCGTCAGTTGCGGGGGTCATATTACAATATCCCAACTATTTTGGCACGTTGGATGACATTCGTTCGATTGCTGAAATGGCACACTCTCAAGAAGCATTGTTGATTGTAGTGACCTATCCTATAGCGATGGGGTTATTGACTCCGCCAGGTCAACTTGGTGCAGATATGGTGATCGCAGAAGGGCAATCACTGGGCAATGCGATGCAATATGGTGGACCTTATTTGGGGATTTTAACGGCTCGCAAAGATTTGATGAGAAAGCTGCCAGGAAGAATGGTGGGCCAGACCAAAGACACAGACGGTAGAAGAGGCTTTGTGTTGACATTGCAGGCGCGTGAGCAACACATTCGACGTGATAAAGCATCAAGTAACATTTGTTCTAATCAAGCTCTAAACGCTTTGGCCGCTACAATTTATCTCTCCTATATGGGACCGCAAGGGTTGCGAGACGTGGCTTACCAATGTCATCAAAAAGCAGCTTATTTGCGAAGTCGTTTAAAGAGTTTGTCAGGTGTTGAGGTATTGACCGGTGAAAAGTTCTTCCACGAATTTGTCATTCGATTGAACCGATCAGCTGACGAAGTGGAAAAGGCAATGTTAGAAAAAGGGTTCCTTCCTGGGGTTAGGCTTGAAAATGAATATGAAGATATGAAAAATTGTTGGCTCATTGCTGTTACAGAAATGCGCACAAAAGATGAATTAGATGGATATATCAGCGCGTTGCAGGAGGTACTTGACTGATGGAATACAAAAATGAACAAATCCCGCTTATTTTTGAACTTGGTCAAGCGGGAAGAAAGGCTTATACGCTACCTGAGTTAGATGTTCCAATTACTGAGGATGATGCGCTGGTCGATTGTATTCGTCAGCATCCGCCGCGCCTGCCTGAATTAAGTGAAGTTGATGTGGTTCGACATTTTACAGCTTTATCCAAACGAAATCATGGGGTTGATTCGGGCTTTTATCCATTGGGTTCTTGTACAATGAAATATAATCCGAAGCGCAATGAACGATATGCGCGTTTTCCAGGTTTTTCCCAGATTCACCCTTTTCAGCCTGCTTCAACAGTCCAAGGAGCATTGCAACTAATGTATGAACTTCAACACGATCTCGCTGAAATTACCGGAATGGATAGTGTATCGTTGCAACCGGCAGCAGGGGCTCAAGGTGAATGGACGGGGCTCATGATGATTAAGGCTTATCATGAATCTCGTGGTGAGAAGCGAGATAAAGTCATTGTTCCTGATTCTTCACACGGGACCAATCCTGCCTCTGTTACTATGGCAGGTCTGAAGACCATTACAATTCCATCCAATGATGATGGAAGTGTCAATTTAGAAATTTTACGTGAAGTTGTGGGTAGTGATACAGCAGCTTTAATGTTGACCAATCCAAGTACACTCGGTCTCTTTGAAACCCAAATTTTAGAAATCTCTAAAATTGTTCATGATGCAGGTGGACTTCTCTATTACGACGGAGCAAATATGAATGCTATTTTAGGCTATGCCCGTCCTGGGGATATGGGATTTGACGTAGTGCATCTCAACCTTCATAAAACCTTCTCTACGCCACATGGCGGAGGTGGACCAGGTGCTGGACCGGTAGGGGTTAAGAAAAAACTGGAGCCCTATTTACCTAAGCCGGTTCTTGAAAAAAACGAAGAAAATGGGGATTATTTCTGGAATTGGGAGAGGCCTGAATCGATTGGTAAAGTCAAAGGCTTCTACGGTAATTTTGGCATTCTTGTTAGAGCTTATGCTTATATCCGAACGATGGGCCCTGATGGATTAAAAAAAGTTTCAGAATCTGCAGTGCTCTCAGCCAATTACCTGCTTAAGCGGTTGTCTGAAGCTTATGAAGTGCCCTTTCAACAAACTTGCAAACATGAATTTGTACTGTCAGGTTCCAAGCAGAAAGAGCATGGTGTCAGAACACTTGATATTGCTAAACGTATTCTTGATTTCGGTATGCACCCACCAACCATATATTTCCCACTCATTGTAGACGAGTGTCTGATGATCGAACCAACGGAAACCGAATCCTTAGAAACGCTTGATGATTTTGCCAATGTTCTCTTACAAATTGCAAAAGAAGCAGAAGAAAATCCTGAATTGGTCAAGCATGCTCCCTATACTACAGTAGTGAGTCGACTGGATGAAGTCACCGCCGCACGCAATCCTATTTTGCGGTATGAATTTACGGCATCTACAGAAGGTAGAGAATCATTGCTATGATCAGATCGCTAACCATTACCAGATGAATTATTATTCTGCCGCCATGATCTGGCGGCAGAACTCATCAAGGGTTTGGAAATTCTTCATTCAATACATATTCAGCAGTTGTGTTCATATTTAAAATATTCCAGTTTCCATTCGATCCTGAAATGCGTGAAATGCTGGTATTCAGAATGTATGGAAGATCTTTTGCTCCTAGACTTTCCAATACCATACGTATGGCTCCGCCATGGGTAACAAACCAGATGATCGATTCATCAGGAAATTGTTTAGCTATGGCATCTATAGCTTGAAAAAGTCTCTCTTGCAGTTGTTGGTCTGTTTCTTCATCAGGTACTCCCTGTGGAAATCGATTTGGAATTTCGTCAAAAGGGATACCTTCAGCTGAGCCTTTACATCTTTCGCGCAGACGTTCATCTACTTGAACAGGCAATCCGTGCGGTTCAGCCAATATTTCGGCAGTTCGTTTTGCTCTTTGCAAATCACTGCTGTAAATCGCTTTAGGTGAGATAGATTTAAGATAGTCTGCTAATTTTTCAGCTTGCTTTAAGCCATTTTCATTTAAGGGAATGTCGGCCCAACCTTGTACACGTTGGTGAATGTTCCAATCAGTTTCTCCATGGCGAATCAACCAGATTTCCATGCAATGACTCCTTTATGATTTTGTTTTTTGTCATCTTCAAAGCACTGTTCTGAGAATTTGTGTTCAAGTAGTTTCAGTATATCAGTTGATTGTGCTACAATATCAGCGATTTTGTCGACGACAGATTGATACGGATTGAAGGTGATTTCGCGATGCATCCACAGGTCTTGTTATTGAATGGACCTAATTTAAATCGACTCGGACAAAGAGAACCGCATATTTATGGTACAACTACCTTGTCTGATGTGGAAAATCGCGTTCGAGCCATAGTAGAGCGCCACGGGCTACATTTGGTTTCAAAGCAGTCTAATCATGAAGGCGATCTGGTCGATATACTCCAAGAAGAAGCGCCAGACTCTGTTGGTGCTATTATCAATCCTGGAGCTTTGGCTCATTACGGATATGCATTGCGAGATGCCGTGGTCGACGCTGCAATTCCGGTCATTGAGGTGCACATTTCCAATGTCCACAAGAGGGAGCCGTTTCGACACCATCTGGTATTGGCAGATGTAGTCGTTGGACAAATTGTGGGTCTTGGCATTCAGGGGTATCTCTTGGCTGCAGAATTTCTCTGCGCCGAGTGGTCTCGCAAGTCAGCGTCCAAATCATTTTAAATGAGTCCATTTCGATTTTATAGAACGGAGGAACAATGAATGATTTCAAGTAATGATTTTCGTCCTGGCACGACTATTGAATACGATGGAGATATTTATCGAGTCATAGAATTTTTGCACGTTAAGCCTGGTAAAGGTGCAGCGTTTGTTCGAACTAAGCTGAAAAATGTCAAGACTGGCGCTGTGAAAGAACAGACCTTCCGGGCTGGTGAGAAAGTGCCGCGTGCCCGAATTGAAACACGCGAAATGCAGTATTTATACAATGACGGTGACTTGTATACGTTTATGGATACGGAATCATACGAGCAAATTACAATTCCTAAGTCACAGTTAGAATATGAGTTAAACTTTTTGAAAGAAAATATGAATTGCTATGTTGTTCTGCATGAAGGGCAATCCATCGGTATCGACCTGCCTAATACTGTGGAACTGGAAGTTGTGGAAACAGAACCTGGCATTCGTGGCGATACAGCTACGGGTGGTAGTAAGCCGGCCAAAATGGAGACAGGCTATGTATTACAGGTTCCCTTCTTCATTAATCAGGGTGACAAGTTAATCATTGATACACGTTCTGGACAATACGTATCCCGCGCTTAAATTCCCCCTTCAATGTTCAATCTTTGTTTGGTATGACACAAGGTACCCATGATGGTTGCATGGGTTACCTTGATGTTTTACCAATAGTCATCCATTCGCTTTTCTCTTGATTAAGCTGAATACGAGCATCATGCATAATAAAAAAATAATTAAAAATACAACAATCCACCGAACGAGTACGGATACCTCCAAGGTATGTCCTCCTTTCCTGAAGGTCTCACGCTCTTTCTATACAATGCAAATTGAAAAGAGATTGTGCCGGATTTAGAGCTGTCAGTCATAGCTGCCTAGACGTGTCCATATATATGGACACATCAGGGAGGCTGTCTTTGTGAATGCAGGTAATTCTTCCGAAAAAGTAGTGGATTGTCTCAATGTTTTGCGTATCCTGTGTCCACCGCCACTCTATCAACTTTTCTGTCAGATTCCTGAGACGGTGCTTCAACAGTTAGAAGAAGTACGCTTTCGTCAACATGCCCCCTTGCAACTTTGCCTAGCTCAAGAAGACTGTTTTCTGAACGAGCGTGGAAAGGTTGTGAAAGATTGGCGAGAGGGATTGGTGGTTTCGGAAGATTGGTTACAACGTATGGTTCAGTCGGCTACCCAGTCATCCCTGTACGCTATGGAAGAAGACATCAAAAGAGGATTTTTGACGTTGCCTGGGGGACATCGCCTAGGAATTGCAGGTCGGGCTGTGCTATCGGAAACAGGTTCACTTCGCTCCATTCGTAACATTACTTCATTGGCGCTGCGTATTGCTAAAAGTCACATTGGAGCAAGCCGTGTATTGGCTCCGTATATTTCAATATCCAAACACAGGGTCCCTAGCTTGCTTCTTATCTCACCACCGCAGTGTGGCAAAACAACATTGCTTCGAGATTTGGCTCGTGCCTGTTCGCAAGGAGAATATCAACTTCCTGCTCAAAAAGTTGTCGTGGTGGATGAACGTTCAGAATTAGCAGGAATCGTCGAAGGGATGCGTACGTTCGATCTCGGTCCACGGACAGATGTATTAGATGGCTGTCCAAAAGCTGAGGGAATGATGCTTGCCATTCGTTCACTTTCACCTCAAGTACTGGTGACTGATGAAATTGGTCGTATGGAAGATGGTCAAGCGATTCTAGAAGCTGCCTACGCTGGAGTTACTGTCTTTGCTACCGCCCATGCTGCTTCATTGGAAGAGTGGCGAATGCGTCCAAGTATGCGTCCGCTATTTGAGCAGCAAGCATTTTCCCGCTATGCAGTCATTAGTCGTCGTCGTGGTCCAGGTACTCTGGAAGCCGTCTACGATGCAAACGGAAAAACGCTCATCGTACCACGCTGAACCTAGGGGGTGGTGCAGATAGGAATCCAGATGATTGGTTCTATTTTGACACTGACAGCCACCTCGGGTATTGGCTTTAGTGTAGCGCGTTCCTATCGTGATCGACCTAAGCAAATCGCGCTCTTGGCGCAGGGATTGCGTCTGTTGCGTCAAGAAGTTGAATTTGCTCAAGTACCTTTGCCTTTGGCGTTGTCACATGTTGCTGATTTGCTGCCCAAACCTGTTAATCTTCTTTTTCGGCAAATGGCAACCAATTTAGAGGAACAGAAGAATGCTGGCGAGGCCATCGATGAGGCTATTGTCAGTTTCGAGAAAAAACTGGCCATGCAAAAAGAGGATTATGAACCTCTGCGGACACTTGGGGCAGTGGTAGCCACAGCCCATCGCACTCACCTTGCCAGAGAATTGGACACAGCACTGATTCGCTTGCAATCGCTCGAAGAGATAGCAGAAACAGATCGGCGAAAAAACGAAAAAGTTTGGCAATATTTGGGCGTTTTGGTTGGGGTAATGATTGTCATCATGATGTCCTAATTTTTGTAACGGCAAATCGGGAGAGGGGTAGTGGGATGTCCCCTGAAATGAGAGCAGTATTTCAAATATTTGGTGTTGGCTTTGTGGTCGCTTTGATGAATACGATTTTGCGCCATGCAGATAAAGAGGAATTTGCGCAATGGACCACTTTGGCTGGTGTGGTAGCCGTACTTGTGGTGGTTGTGGGATATGTCGATCATCTCTATCAGGAAATTACTCGTGTTTTTTTGAACACCCAGTAGGTGGTGCGAACGCGTGCACATCATGCAACTAGTCGGATTTGGGCTCTCAGCTACCATTCTAGCCACTGTGCTGCGTTCTTACGCTCCGCAGTTTGCCATGCTCGTAGCCCTTTTAGCGGGCATTTTGCTGTTTACGAGCGTGATTCAGAATATCTCGGTTGTCCTTGATATGCTACGTGGGTTGTCGAGTAGTGCGCATATCGATTCTGGTTTTTTTTCAACGGTTTTAAAAATTATTGGCATCGCTTATATCGTGGAGTTTGCTGGACAAGTTGCTCGAGACGCTGGAGAAGGTGCATTGGCTAGTAAAATTGAATTGGCTGGGAAAATAAGTATTGTCATTTTGGCTATCCCAATCGTCAATGATGTAGTTCAGTCGCTCATGCACCTGTTGCCACAGTGAACTATCCCAACCTCCCATCTCTATCGCATCCAGCTTGCCAGGCGAGGAGGTATTGTCCATGTCAGTGTCTTCTCTACGCCGAATATCACTGCTTGGCCTTTCTATCCTCATCTGTATTGGGTTGCAGGCTTTAGGTTACAAGGTCATGGCCGATCCGCTTACAGAGACTGCAGCGCAAACTATTCATCAAGCAGCTCTTGCCCAAATAGATAAATTGCCTACGGATAGTCTGGATCAATTTTGGCGGAATCTGATGAGCCAATATAACGGATATCTTCCTGATATCCAGGGAACATCGTTGCTTCGAGCTGTGTTTGACGGTGGATTTCATCCCAGCCATTTGCTGGCGGGACTGTCGAAATATTTCTTGGATGCTGTGCTCGATCACGCTCGACTGGTGGGTGGAATTCTTATTTTGGCGGTACTCGCTTCAGTATTAGAAACAATGCAGACAGCGTTTGAGCAGAAAGCGGTCAGCCAAATTGCCTATGCAGTGATTTTTTTGGTGCTTCTTGTCCTCGCCATCGGTTCATTTACTGAAGCAGTGGGTACAGCCAAACACGCGATTGAAACGATGGACCATTTCATGCTTGCAACTATTCCTTTGGCAGTAGCGTTGCTTGCAGCATCAGGTTCAGTAGCCACGGCTGCCTTTTTCCAGCCTATGATGCTTTTTGTTGTTCATTTGATAACGAATGTTGTTTTTTTTCTTATTTTTCCACTTATTTTCTTCAGCGCGATTCTGGATGTAACAAGTTCGTTGTCCACTCGTTATTCATTAACGCGATTAGCCGCTCTTCTACGTATGACTGGGTTAGCTATGCTCAGCCTTTGTATGACGACGTTTCTCGGGGTTGTGACGGTTCGTGGCATTGGCAAAGGGATTGTGGACGGCGTCACGCTACGAGCTGTGAAGTATTCGGTCGGGACTTTTGTTCCAGTTATTGGTAAAGCAGTGGCGGATGCCTCGGAAACCGTTCTTAGTGCCTCGCTTTTAGTCAAAAATGCTGTAGGAATGACAGGACTTTTACTGATCGCTTTGATTGCGATTTTCCCCGCACTCAAATTGCTTGCTATGGCTTTTATCTATAGCGGTAGTGCGGCCTTAATGCAACCGCTTGGCGAATCAGCTATTTTAGATTGTCTTGCGACATTGGCGAAGTCGTTGTTGCTTGTATTTGGATGTGTACTTGCAGTAGCCCTGATGTTCTTTTTGGCGATTTGTATCTTACTGGCATCAGCCAATGTGGCGGTGATGATGGCGTGACACTGCTTGGAGCCTGGCTGCGCAGTCTGGTTTCTATAGTTTTGTTGGCTGTTTTTACAGAACTTTTGTTACCAGAAGGATCCATGCATCGATATGTGCGCATGGTTTTCGGCTTGGCGATTATTGCTGCCATGCTGCAGCCGATAGTGCCTATGTTGCAGGGCCACTGGAGTCAGGATTTTGAACGCTCAGCCATTCGGTTATTGAGCGGATCGGATTCATCTTCAGAAAATACCGCGTGGACAACTCTGCAGACCCATGAAGTGAAAAATGAACTCTCTACACAGACTGAGGAAGATGCCAATCAACTTTTAGCTGGTGAATTACATCAAGCTATCCAATCTCATTTTCAAATAGATGATTTGCAAGTCGGGATCAGTGGGGCTACTGGTGGTCAACCGACGGTCAATATTGTTGGTTGGCCTCCTTCAATTTCTAAATCTGCCTTGAAAGCTTTTATTATCCATTGGATGGGTCAGCCGAATGTAACAATTCATTTTGCGGATTGAAGGAGCGGGGGAGAACATATGGATTTCAAGCCCATTCAAAATCAAAAGATTTTGCTGGCTATTGGTGCGTTGGGAGCTCTGCTGCTTGTGATGGGTAACTTTTGGCATCATCAGTCCAGCAACGCTGCGAATGCAACCGGGACAGCCGCTCAGTCAGCGAATGTAACGCAAAATCCACTACAACCAACTTCTTCGCAAAATAACAATCTGTTTACTGAAGAGCAACAGCTCGACAGTACTTTAACGAATATTTTGGGGCAAATTTCCGGGGTCTATGGTGTTCATGTCATGGTGAACCTTCAAGCTTCCGATCAAGTCCAGTTTGCAGAGAATACTCAATCCAGTTCTTCAACAACGCATCAAGGGCAAAATGTCACGAGTACGCAAACCAAAAACGACCAGATTTTTACCACCCATAATAGCGATGGTTCGGAGACACCTGTTGAAGTGACGGAAAGTGCGCCTCAGGTTGAAGGTGTATTAGTTACCGTAGCAGCACAAGATTTTATTCTAGCAAAATCAGAAATCATTAACGCAATTACGAATGTGTTGGACGTGCCTGCATATAAGATAAGTGTGGAGCCTCAAAAGCTTGGCTAGTGATAAAATTGGGAGGTATGAATGAATGGTAAAAAGACAGACAGTATGGCTGTCCACAATGATGGTCCTATCCCTGATGTTGATTGGCTACTACACGATGAATAATCCAACAGAAACAACGAATGCCTCATCTCCTTCAGTGACAACTACTGTAGGAACACCTGATAGTGCAAGTTCATCCACCAGTCCTTCTCTCAATGCAAGCAGCAGTCAAAGCACTTCTGAGTCTAGCGTTGATTTCTTTGTGGCAACCCAGACCCAAGTAGATAAAAACATGTCTGAGACGTTGGACAATCTTCGCTCAGTCATAGCCAACAGCAACGCCTCTACAGAACAAATCGGATCTGCCGAAGACCAAATCAAACAGTTAATGGACCTAAAAGGACAGATGGCCAACGCGGTTGATGCCGTCGAAGGTGCAGGTTATAAAGAGTGTGTAGTGGTACCCGATGCAAATGATAAGTTTACCGTCTATGTATCAGCCAAGAAACTTTCTGCTGACGATGCGGTGCAAGTGATGAATCTGGTTGCTCAGCAACTTGGAGTGCCAATGACCAATATCATTGTGACTCCGCATGCGTAATCAGTTATTATGCAGTTATCTATCGTTCCAGTGGGTCAGAAAATTCCCGGAGTCATGGTTCCGGGAATTTTTTCTGTGCACAGGATTTAATATAGTCTTTCGCTAGTTGATGAGTCTGATAACAACCTTGTGCTATACTAGGAAAAGTGCACAATGAGGGATGAAGGAGTGAACGTTTGGGTGTTAAAAATTGGTGAAATCCGCGAGTTGATTCGACTCTTGGATGAGACAAGCATTCATGAACTTAAAATTGAAACAGATACAATGAAAGTGTTGATGAAGAAAGCGGATGCAACGACGGTAGCAGTTCCTGCAAGTGTAGAGAATAGTTCTACGCGATCGACCGTTGTATACGCAGAACCTAAAACACCAGAAAGCCAGCCAGTACCATCTGCTCCAGTTCCAGTTTCTCAATCAGATACCAAACCAACGCAAGAGAATGCTGGTGAACAGGAGGGTCATTTCATTCGTTCGCCAATGGTAGGTACTTTTTATAGAGCACCTGCGCCCGAATCTCCACCGTTTGTTGAAAAAGGGAGTAAGGTAGATCCTAAAACGGTTGTTTGTATTGTTGAAGCGATGAAACTCATGAATGAAATTGAAGCGGATGTAAAAGGTGAAATTATTGAAATATTAGCTGAGAATGGACAACTTGTAGAATATGGGCAACCACTCTTTCGAGTACGTCTAGTCTAAGGGGTGGCGTGATGTTTAAGCGAGTGTTGATAGCCAATCGTGGAGAAATTGCAGTGCGCATCATCCGTGCATGTCAGGAATTGGGGATCGAGACAGTAGCCGTCTATTCTGAGGCTGATCGCAATGCAATGCATGTGATGCTCGCTGATGAAGCTTATTGCATTGGACCTGCACCTTCAAAATCGAGCTATTTACATATACCCAGTCTGATTTCTGTCGCTACATTGACGGGTGTCGACGCTATTCACCCGGGTTATGGATTTCTTTCTGAGAATAGCGATTTTGCCGAAGCTTGTGAGGCGTGTGGAATAACTTTTATAGGGCCAAGCGCGTCTGCTATCGAAGCGATGGGAGACAAATCGATTGCCAAAACGACCATGAAACGTGCTGGCGTACCCACTGTTCCGGGGAGCGACGGATTGATTCAAAGTGAAGAAGAAGCCATTGAGATTGCTAGACAAATTGGCTATCCAGTCATTATTAAAGCAACGGCTGGTGGTGGCGGTAAAGGAATTCGCATTGTAAAAGATGAAGCTTCTTTACGCCAAGCCGTGCTCACATCGCAGCGTGAAGCGGAAGCCAACTTTGGCAATGGTGGTATTTACCTGGAAAAGTATATAGAACGGATGCGTCATGTGGAAATTCAAATTATGGCGGATCGACATGGGAATGTCATTCATTTGGGTGAACGAGATTGTTCTGTGCAGCGCCGGTTGCAAAAATTGGTAGAAGAAGCACCTTGTCCCGTACTTACAGAAGAGAAACGAGAAGCGATGGGGAAAGCTGCTGTAGCGGCTGCTAAAGCGGTTCAATATGTAGGTGCTGGTACCATAGAATTTATTTATGCCGACAATGGTGAATTCTATTTCATGGAAATGAACACGCGGATTCAAGTAGAGCACCCTGTTACAGAATGGGTTACAGGGGTCGATCTCGTTCGTGAAATGATTTTGGCGGCAGCAGGAGAGCCGCTGAGTGTCAAACAAGAAGACATTCAATTAAAAGGTCATGCGATTGAATGTCGGATTAACGCAGAAGATGCATATCGTAATTTTATGCCTTCTCCTGGAACGATAACAGAGTACTGGCCGCCTGGTAGTATTGGTGTTCGAGTTGACAGTGCGGTGTATCCGGGGTATACGGTACCCCCTAATTATGATTCAATGATTGCTAAACTGATTGTCTGGGCGCCTACTCGTGAACAAGCGATTATGCGTATGCGAAGAGCTCTTTCGGAATATCGCATTGAAGGTATCAAGACGACTTTACCTTTCCATGCAGCACTTATGGAAAATGAAAAATTTGTGCAAGGTGATGTAACCACAAGGTTTTTGGAAGAAAACGACATTCTTCCGAAACCGATGGATTGAAGAAAGATGACAATCTCTCTTTTCCGCATTCATCATCATAATGGGTAATAGGGTTGAAAATCCTGCTTTTCAATGATGAGTGACTTCGGTAGAATGGGCATAAGTTATATGAGGCTCGTCATACAATCTAGGCGAACTGACGAAGGGGGAGTGGCGAGAATGCAAGATATGAGTTATTCAGCGTCAGAACTTGGGAAAATTCAAATTGCGGATGAGGTATTGCAGATTATAGCTGGATTGGCAGCGAGTGAAGTTCCGGGTGTTGCAGGCATGAGCGGCTCGTTTGCAGGTGGATTGACGGAGTCGTTGCTTGGTCGGAAAAATTTGAGTAAAGGTGTAAAAGTACAGTTTTTACAGGAAGATAGAGCATGTGCTATAGACGTTTCGGTTGCGCTACAATTTGGAGTTAGTATTCCAGATGTAAGCTATCAAGTTCAGGAGCGGGTTAAGCAAGCGGTAGAAAGTATGACGGGCTTACAAGTAGAGTCAGTGCACGTCCATGTTGTGGGTGTGGTTTTCCCGAACGATAAAGAACGCGAAGGGGAAAACGCGGCGACAAATGAGAAACGTGCTTTGCGTAGCATGTAATTCAGTCATGCGGCTCAACGGGGGGATACTGTGAGTATTTTGGATAGAATCTTGCTGGTATTATTGTCGATCGGTTCGGCATTGGCAGCAATCGCCATCGGTGTATATGTCTTAGGATATGGTATGGGAGCAAACGGTTGGTTTTCGTTGGCCACTTTGTACCCGGCGGATATCTATATCATTGTTGCCGCAGTTCTCCTCTTGTTGCTTGCCATACGCTTTTTATTCTACAAGACTCTTCATACGACGCAAGAATATCTTGAATTGTCTGGTCAGCATGGGATTATTCGCATATCTTATGAAACTATTGAACAGTTGGCCAATCGGACGGGCAAATCTATCCGTGGCGTGCAAGAGTTTGAAACACGTGTGCGTCAAACAGGAGATGGCGTAGCGCTTTTTACACGCGTTAAAGCGTTGCCAGACACAGAATTGCAGACACTGTCCGAACAAATTCAGTTGGCAGTCAAAGAGTATGTAGAGCGTATAGCGGGCGTCCATGTTGCCAATGTAGGAGTTAACGTTGTCCATATTGCTGGACAAGGTGTCAAAGGTGCGAAAGCGTGGGTGGAGTGAGCCATGCCCGTATGGAAACAGTGGCTAATTAAAATTTGGACAATGCAGCGTAGATGGCTAGGTTTTTGGGCTGGCTGTCTATTGTGGTTTCTTTGGATGATTTTTGGTTTTTGGTCTATGATACTGTTGCTCGTGTTAGCAGCGTTAGGTTTTGCGGTGGGGCGTATTCTGGAAGAGCGGCAATCATGGAGGAAGATTTTAGATAAGCTACTATCGGATCGTTATATGGAGTGAAGACGTTGACTAGACATGAAGCGCGAGTCATTGCTTTACAGTCTTTGTATCAAATTGAAATTGGCCAGGCGCAAACCATGCAGGCAATAGCTTATGCGGTTGGCGAGACAAAAGTGTCAGATGAAGAAATGCAATTTATTCAACAATTAGTGTTTGGGGTCGTCAATCATCAACAAGAGTTGGACGAGTTGTTGGTGCGCTCCTTGGAAAATTGGTCTCTAGACCGAGTGGGTAAGGTTGAATTATGTATTCTTCGTCTCTCAGGATACGAATTGGTGTTTGACAATACTACAGAAGTTCGCATTGTCATCAATGAGGCGGTCGAACTGGGAAAAGAATTTGGTGCAGAAAACTCCGGTAAGTTTATTAACGGTGTGTTGGCAAAACTCGTACCAGCTGCCGAGGCGATGCGCAGTTGAACGAAGCTTGGTACCTTGGGATTGACACGAGTAACTATACAACTTCCATATTGGCTCTGTCCGAAGCGGGTGAAATTTTAGCGGAAAGTCGCAAGATTCTTCCAGTGGAATCGGGCAAGGTAGGTCTGCGCCAAAGTGAGGCGCATTTTCATCATCTGCAGCAATTTCCTACTTTATTTCAGCATCTTACCTATCAACTCAGTTCATCAGTGTCTCTTTCGGCATGTCGTGGTATTGGTGTTTCTATACGACCGCGTCCATTGGCTGTCTCTTATATGCCGGTTTTTCAAGCGGGCTGGTCGATTGCCTGCACTCTAGCTGCTGCTTGGGGGAATCTTCCGATTGTTAGAACTTCCCATCAAGAGAATCATCTTGCCGCAGCTGAGTATTTTATTTCTAGAAAATCTAATGACTCGCCTTATATTGCCGTACATTTATCTGGTGGGACATCAGATGTTCTTCTGGTCAAAAAAAATCGATTTGGCTACCGGATTGAAACTCTGGGGGAAGGTGCAGATTTGCATGCAGGGCAATATGTCGATCGCGTTGGCACAGCTATGGGTCTACCTTTTCCCGCTGGCCCTCATATAGAAGCGCTGGCTAAGTCTTCTACTTGGTCGAGTGAAAACTCTCTTTTTTCTATACCCTCTTCTGTTCGTGGATCAAGTATGAGTTTTTCTGGTCCGTGTGCGGCAGCTTTGCGAGCTCTTGACAACGGTGTGGAGACAGGGATAGTAGCACGTGCTGTCGAATTGTCGATAGCCAATGCGGTCATTAAAGCAGTCAGTCACGGCATACAACTTCATCCTGAAGTGGAAGAGGTTGTTATAGCGGGAGGGGTTGCTGCCAATCAAACCATTCGACAGCGTATCGAGTATCGTCTTAACAAACAGTTTAAAAACTTTCATGTGTATTATGCGCCTGTATCGTATAGCTCTGATAACGCACTTGGTACAGCAATGATTGCCAGGAATTTTATACAAAAGAGATAATCCGTCTTTCCAACATATTTATAAAGACCTGTATTGGATGCGTGGAGGGAATCGAATGAATCATTCACTGGAAGGAAATCAAGAAATTACGGATATTCTGATTGTAGGTGGCGGCCCAACCGGTTTGTTTGCAGCCTTTTACTGTGGCATGAGGGAGGCTACCTGCAAAATTATCGATAGTTTGCCGGAACTGGGGGGTCAATTAGCCACTCTTTATCCTGAAAAATATATCTATGATGTTCCCGGTTTTCCAAAAGTATTGGCCAGAGATCTTGTTAATCAATTAAAAGAACAAGCGTTACAATTTCAACCGGGTATCCATTTGGATGAACGAGTAGAAGATTTAACAAAAAATGAAGATGGTGTCTTTGAACTTAAAACGAATAAAACTGTGCACCTGGGTAAAGCTGTTATTCTTTGCGCAGGCATAGGTGCATTTACACCGCGTCCGTTACCCGGTGAACGGGCGCAAGCGTTTGAAGGGAAAGGTGTGTATTATTACATCGATCACCTGGAACGATTCCGTGAGCAAACTGTACTGGTAGTTGGCGGTGGAGACACAGCGCTCGATTTTGCTCTCATGCTGGAAGGCGTAGCGAAAAAAGTCTATTTAATTCATCGACGTGGAGAATTTCGTGCCCACGAAGAGAGTGTCAAACAGTTACAGGCATCTGGAATAGAAGTGATGACTTTTTGTGAACTGTCTGCTCTCTATGGATTGGAACGTCTGGAACGTGTTGATGTTGTGAATAATCAATCCAAAGAGATTTATCAATTAGAAGTCGATGCTGTAGTCAGTGGTTTGGGATTTTCTGCATCATTGGGACCTATTGCCAATTGGGGATTGGACATTGAAAAGAACGAGATCAGAGTAAATACAAAAATGGAGACGAATATACCCGGTGTTTACGCGGCTGGCGATATTGTTACTTACCCAGGTAAAGTCAAGTTGATTGCCACCGGATTTGGCGAGGCGCCAACAGCGGTCAACAATGCTAAGACTTATATTGATCCAAAATCCAAACTAAGCCCGGGACACAGCAGTAATCGTAAAGAATAGTGTTTCTCTGGTTTGAAAGGTGGCTCTTATGGCAATTATCCTGGATGGCAAGACGATAGCGAAGAAACTGGAAGCTGAATTAGCAGCATATTCCCGAATCCGTGAAATCCGTTTAGATGTCATTTTAGTAGGTGACAACTTAGCTTCGGCAACCTATGTTAGAAATAAACATCGAGCGGCAGAACGTGTTGGTATGCAGAGTGTTATCCATACTTTGCCTGTGCACACAAAATCTGAAGAGATTGAGCAACTGATTGAAGAGTTAAACAGTAATGAGGAAGTGGATGGGATATTGCTGCAATTGCCACTTCCTGAGCAGTTGAATAGTGAAAAGTTACTGGATAGTATTCATCCAATGAAAGATGTGGATGTGTTTCATCCGGAAAATGCTGGACTAGCCTATCTGGGTCGACCGCGCATCTGGCCATGTACTCCATCGGGCATCCTGCGTCTCTTGCATGAACATGAAATTGACATTGTCGGTAAACATGCCGTTGTGGTTGGTAGAAGCAATATTGTGGGTAAACCTATGGCTGCTCTTCTGCAACATGCGAATGCCACTGTGACTGTGTGTCATCGTATGACGAAAAGGTTGCAAGATTTCACACGGCAGGCAGATATTCTCGTTGTAGCTGCTGGTTCTCCCGGTTTGATAGGTAAGGACGATATTAAACCTGGCGCTGTTGTGATTGATGTTGGCAGTGAGTTTGTCAACGGGAAATTGACAGGAGATGTAAGGTTTGCTGAAGTTGAGCCCATAGCCTCTGCGATTACGCCAGTTCCTGGTGGTGTAGGTCCGTTAACCATTGCCTCACTTTTGTCCAATACGGTGCGCCTGGCTTCGTTGCGAAGAGGGTGGGCGAATTGAGTCAACAGGTGGCACAATCTATTTTGACGGTTGCTCAATTAAACCGCTTCATTAAATTCCAAATAGAATCGGATCCTAATTTTAAATCGTGTTTGGTTTCAGGTGAGATTTCTAATTTTAAATATCATACCAGCGGTCATATGTATTTTACTTTAAAAGATGAAACAAGTCGTATTCGGGCTGTAATGTTTCAGGGAAGAAATCGCTTTTTGAAATTTCGCCCAGAAGATGGGATGAAAGTATTATGTCAGGGTAGTGTAGGAGTATTTGAACGAGATGGACAATATCAACTCTATATAGATACGATGCAACCGGATGGATTGGGAGATTTGTATATCGCCTTTGAACAACTTCGTGATCGGTTGCAGAGCGAAGGTTTGTTTGCTGAAGGTCGAAAAAAATCTCTTCCTTCGTATCCGAAACGAATTGGTGTGGTCACTTCTCCTACCGGTGCGGTAATTCGAGATATTTGTACAACCATACAGAGGCGTTTTCCTTTAGCTCAAGTTATTCTATCGCCTGCTTTGGTACAAGGCCCAGAAGCTGCTCCTACACTTGTTTCTGCTCTTTCTCGACTGGAAACTATGAATCCAGCCGTAGATGTCATAATTATCGGCCGTGGTGGAGGTTCTCTGGAAGAACTGTGGCCTTTTAATGAAGAAAGCGTGGTTCGAGCGGTAGCCAATTGTCCTATACCTATTATTTCTGCTGTGGGACATGAAACTGATGTCACGCTCTGCGACTTTGCCGCAGACATTCGTGCGGCTACACCAACTGCAGCCGCTGAATTGGCCGTACCTGATAAACAGGAGTTGCAAGAATGGCTTGATGAAGTTTTGTTCCGATCGCGACAAATTGTCAGACGTAAAGTGGTGGATTCTCGTCGTACCCTGTTGCAATTAGCTACACGTCCAGTATTATCACGTCCAGAGAGTCTGGTTGACCGAAGACGTCAAGCTGTAGACTATCTTGAAAATCTTCTTTCTCGAAATATATCTCGTCCCTTACAACGGGCAGACAAGCAATGGCAGATTTTGCGTGATCGCTTGCAAAAGGTAATGCCCCAAAAGAGGATTGCAGATGAAAAAACAGAATTGTTGCATTTGGAACAAAAAGTGGGTCAATTAGCAGAAAGAAAATTACACCGTTTGAATATAGAAATTGAAAGATTAACCTCTTCCTTAGTTGCTTTAAATCCAATGGCTGTTCTTCAAAGAGGTTATTCTATTCTGAGACGAGAGGATGGCAAGGTCATTACCAAAAAAGATGATTTGCCAATCGGAAGTTACGGTCAGGTGCAATTGGCGGATGGGAGTATTAGGGTTCGTAGAGAGGATGACTGGGTAGATGAACAAATCAGACTTGACATTTGAGTCAGCTATGAAGCAACTCGAAGAAACCGTTAGGCATTTGGAATCAGGAGAATTGTCCTTGGCAGATTCCATTCAGCGTTATAAGGACGCAATGGATTTGGTCAAGTATTGCCGTGAACAATTGAATGAAGCTGAATTTCAAATTGAACAATTAAATCCTTCCGGTGAAGCAGCGAATTCTGAAGATTAGAGGGATGGTCGTGACCCAAGGTTGGGTAAATACTTGGATTGAAGCCATACAAATACACTTGCAAAGAATAGTTCCCGATTCGTCTCATGTGCTGCATCATTCCATGCGTTATAGTCTACTTGCGGATGGGAAACGCATTCGGCCCTTGCTTGCTCTTGCCACTGGCAGGGCATTTGGCGTCGCAGAAGAAAAAATGCTTGACGCTGCTTGTGCATTAGAGTGTATTCATGCGTATTCATTAATTCATGATGATTTGCCATGTATGGATAATGACGATTTACGCCGTGGCAAACCTACGAATCACAAGGTTTTTGGTGATGCTATGGCGCTTTTGGCTGGCGATGCGCTACAAACTGCAGCATTTTCTTGTATCAGTCGTTCTACAAGTTTTTCTTCCGAAATTCGTATACGCATGATCTCGCTTTTAGCTGAAGCGGCTGGCCATCAAGGCATGGTACTTGGACAAGCAGCTGATATGGAAGCTGAGCAGCAGCTTGGCGAAATGACAATGGAAAAGTTGCGTTTTATTCATACTTATAAAACTGGTAAATTGTTGCAAGCTGCGATTGAAATGGGAGCTATTGCCGCTGAAGTCTCTGATTCTCAATATCATTCTTTACATCAGTTTGCTTGCCATTTAGGGTTGGTTTTTCAAATGGTAGACGATTGGTTAGATGTTGTTGGGGATACTGCCGTTATGGGAAAAATGGCAGGAAGTGACCAAGAACATGGCAAATTGACCTATCCTGCGCTGATTGGCATTGAAGCAACCAAACAGGCGATAGAAACTGAAGAACAGCTTGCTCTTCAATCGTTACATGCAATAGATGCTGATACTTCTTTACTTGAGAATTTGCTGTTTTTAGTCACACGAAGGAATCGATAGTTTCACTGAATTCTATAATGCGAGTAATGATTATTATATTATCCAGGAACAGGATATCTGTGATGTTCTATGATTGCATTGCCAATTGCCCACTGAATTGGTGAGGAATTAAAAAAAACAAAAGATACTACAAAAACTGTGGTATACTAATCACACGAACGGGTGGCGCAGTATTCTAGTCAACCGCCCACTCTTGAAGACGGGGCTAAAAATCCGTCAAAGGGCACATCGATGAAGTTCCTGGTGTTGGCTTGAGGCGCCCAGCCTTGGGCTGATGCTGGGAGTTAAGAAAGTTGGGAGACCCGCAATGGCATGCGGACGTTAGCCCAGCTTTCGCGGAGGCCTAAGTGCGTGGCTCGCAATTAAAGGGGTTACGGCTTGGGGTATGAACCTGCATGCGGAGGCAATCTGTGTGCAGTGTAGCCTGCCTTGAGTGGTATTGAAGGATTCTGGGAAACAAGCTGTTATCCTCGGCCAAGGAATAACAGCCCGTGCCAGATGAAATCCATACTGCAAAAGAGGCTAGAGAGTGGCCTTCCGGTTGTTGCGGAAAACGCCTAGACTGTTCGCTTGGCGTGGCACCTTGAGGATTATAGTGTGGACTAAGTGGTAATCTAGTCTGGCCTTCGGCGACGCGGCCAATGCGCGTTGAAAGGGAAACCGTCATGGCGGCGACGCTGTGATACGTGCATGGGAAAACCAACTGGACCTAAGCCACAGCGTTTACTCAAGGTGCTGCCACCCGCTGGATGTTTCTTAGGGTGGGAAACAGTCTTTGAAAAAAAAATCGCGGCGTGTACCTTTGCGCTTTGCACTTACTATAGCAGCTATTACATTGCCGCTTGGCGCCTTATTTGACACTTCTACCATAGCTTTAAATCGTATGCCCTGGTACATAGGACTTATTGTAGTTCTAATTATTGTGTTAATCGGGGTTTTTTTTGATATGCTGGGGTTAGCTGCTGCCGCAGCTCGAGAGACGCCTTTTCATGCAATGGCTTCCAAAAAAATCTTTGGAGCTCGTAAGGCAATTGTGATTGTGCGCAATGCTGAAAAAGTTGCCAGCATATGTTCCGATGTCATTGGCGATATTGCTGGAGTTTTAAGCGGTGCTGGAGCGTTGGCTGTCAGTGTGCAACTAATGAAAGAAATTTATGCATATGGTTGGTATAAAGAGGCGATTTCCATCGTCATTACCGCCCTGGTCACCGCGTTGACAGTAGGCTGGAAAGCAATTGGAAAAACCATTGCCATTCAGTCACCAACGCCGATTGTATTATTGGCGGCAAGAAGTTGGGAGACGGTCTCCTTTTTGTTTGAAAAATCAGGTAAACTTAAATCTCGCAAGTCATTAAGGTCCAAAATGGACAAGAAACGGGGGCAGCACTAGATGTTGGAAAACATCAATAGCCCGGAAGATCTCAAAAGACTGGATGACGAGCAACTCAATCAATTGGCTATTGAGATTCGACAATTCTTGGTTGACACAGTCTCCAAAACAGGAGGTCACTTTGGTGCAAATCTGGGAGTTGTTGAATTGACTCTGGCTTTGCATAAAGTCTTCAATAGTCCAAAAGACAAATTGGTATGGGATGTTGGTCATCAGGCTTATGTGCATAAAATCCTTACTGGCCGCAAAGAAGGTTTTGCAAAGTTACGCAAACTTGGTGGGATGGCAGGTTTTCCTAAACGAGAAGAAAGTGAGCATGACGCTTTTGGAGTAGGGCATGCAAGCACATCGATTTCTGCAGCTCTTGGTATGGCTATTGCCCGTGATTTGGATGGTGCTGCTTATCATGTTGTTTCCATTATTGGCGATGGTGCCTTGACGGGCGGCATGGCTATGGAAGCATTAAATCACGCTGGTCATTTAGGAACTAATTTACTGGTTATCTTGAATGATAATGAAATGTCAATTGCAGAAAATGTGGGTGCTGTTTCTAAATACTTAACTCGTTTGCGCAGTGATCCGACATACTCTAAAGCAAAGGCAGAGATTGAGCAATCCTTGCTTAGATTACCTGCTATTGGAGCGAAATTGACAAAGACATTGGAAAAAATTAAAGATTCAATGCGCTATTTGATGGTGCCGGGGCATTGGTTTGAGGAATTTGGATTTAAGTACTTAGGACCTATTGATGGACATCATATAGGCGAATTGGTCCATACTTTGGAAGATGCTAAAAAAATGAACGGACCAGTGCTTATACATGTCATTACGGAAAAGGGTAAAGGCTATGCTTCGGCTGAGAACGCTCCGGACAAATGGCATGCTTGGCCTTCTTCGGCGAAAGCTAGTGGTGCGCCATCTTATACAAGCGTATTTAGTCAAACTTTAATCGAATTAGCCAAACAAGACGAACAAATTGTAGCTGTTACAGCAGCTATGCCTAGTGGGACGGGGTTAGATAAATTTTCTGCTGTTTTTCCCAAGCGTTGTTTCGATGTAGGAATTGCTGAACAACATGCCGCCACGTTTTGTGCGGGCTTAGCAACAAGTGGGAAAAAACCGGTTTTTGCTGTATATTCCACATTTCTGCAACGTGCATATGACCAAGTCATTCATGATATTGCCATTCAAAATCTTCATGTTGTTTTTGCTATCGACCGTGCCGGTTTGGTTGGGCCTGATGGAGAAACACATCAAGGAGCTTTTGATCTCAGTTATTTGCGGGCTATACCTCATTTAACTGTGATGATGCCTAAAGATGAAAATGAACTTCGACATATGTTATATACGGCGCTCCAGCTTAACGGACCTGTAGCTGTGCGCTTCCCGCGTGCAGATGGTCTTGGCGTACCGTTTGATCCACAGTTTCAACTGATACCAGTAGGTGCATCGGAAATCCTTCGTGAAGGCAGAGAATTAGTGATTTATGCGCTTGGCCCGATGGTTGCAGTTGCCATGCAGGCTGCTGATCGGTTGTATGCTCAACATGGTATCTCTGCAAAAGTGGTTAATATGCGTTTTGTCAAACCACTCGATGCAGAGGAAGTAGTAAAAAATGCTCGTCTGGGGATTCCTGCTCTCACAGTCGAAGAAGCTGCATTAGCAGGCGGAATGGGTAGCGCTATACTTGAAGTATTGGCAGATGAACATCTCGAAGTTCCTTTAACCAGAGTTGGCTTGCCAGATCGTTTTATTGAGCATGGCAGTCGAGAAGAGTTACTTAAGCAAGTGGGCCTAGATGTAGATACATTGGTCGATCACGCTCTTCTCCTTGTGAAGGATGCAAAACGCTCTCGTCATCTGGCAAGGGGTTGAAAGATTGACTGAATCAAAACAAAGACTGGATATATGGCTTTATCAAAATCAGCTATTTCCAAGCCGTGAGGCGGCGCGGCGAGCTATTATGGCTGGTTGGATATTTGTAAATGGAGAACGTGCAGAAAAAGCAGGTACTCTCGTTCGAGAAGGTATGCAAGTAGAAGTTCGCGGTCAGCATAATCGATATGTGAGTCGGGGCGGACTGAAATTAGAAAAAGCACTGCGGGTTTTTGACATTTCTTGCGAAAAAATTACAGCGCTGGATATAGGTGCATCCACTGGCGGATTTACAGATTGTTTGCTTCAACATGGAGCGGACAGAGTCTACGCACTTGATGTAGGTTATGGTCAATTGGATTGGAAATTGCGTCAAAATCCCAAAGTGGTTGTCCTTGAACGTACCAATTTCCGCCATGTTGATAAAAAATTATTCGATCCTTTGCCCCAAATGGTCGTTATGGATGTTTCTTTTATATCAACACGCCTGCTTTTTCAAAAAATCAACGAGATCGTTCAAAAACCGGGCATTATAATTTCGCTAATTAAGCCTCAATTTGAGGCCGGTCGTGAATTTGTGGGCAAGGGAGGAATTATTCGTCAGCCGGATGTT
Source organism: Alicyclobacillus tolerans (assembly GCF_900142255.1). Lineage (GTDB taxonomy): Bacteria > Bacillota > Bacilli > Alicyclobacillales > Alicyclobacillaceae > Alicyclobacillus_I > Alicyclobacillus_I tolerans. Next base: position 29,589 of record NZ_FRAF01000013.1, read on the forward strand.
CACCGACGAGTTTTATTGGACATGCTGGAAAGTGTCAATCAAATGGGTTGGTCCTGTCGGGGGCTGGATGTTTCTCCAATCACTGGAGGGGACGGTAATATAGAATTCCTTGCCTATTGGTATACAGAACCGGGTTTTCAAATTCCCCTTCATGTAGACGATGTGGTTCATAGAGCTTGGCATGAACTAAAACCAGCCCTGTCGGACAATATACGCCCGGAAAGTTGAGGCTTTCTTTGACTTGTCCAGTTCAGACAGTGCTTTGCGTGGTCACCCATCCATCGTGAGGAATTATTTACTTTCGAACGGTTATACAATTTTGTATACTCGGCCCATGGCTCGTCTTAAGGGGTATTGGGATAGAGTTTTTTTTGAAGAACAATATGAAGTGGATTTCATTGTTCGTAAGAACGGTAAAGTATATGCTGTTCATGTAACGGCAAATGAGTTATCCAATCAACCCAACCAACAGGATTTGATGCAGCATTGGTTCCCGATTTTTGTAATTTTTCACGTTCAAAGTATTCTCCTGATGAATCTTCATGACGAAAGTGTTATAGAGATTGATTTTGAAATAAGAAAACCTATATACGTGCGTCAAAAGCAACTTTTACTCAATGCGGGGATATTATTTACAGGTATTTTGATAGGAATCATGCTGGATTTTCATAGTCTGTAAACCATGAATTTCATGTGATAGAGTTTGTGTGGGGCTGTCTGGAGGTCAATCTGTATGCGAACAGCGCTATTGCTATACAATCCACAAAAACGCCAGGCTTGTACAATTCAGGAACGCTTGCATCAACAGTTGGAGATGAATGGTTTTCAAGTTTGTTCCTTTCAGTCAGACGATTCACAAACTATTTTGCAGACCATCTCCGAAATCTCTGCCATTGAGGTTGCTTTTGTACTTGGAGGAGATGGAACTCTTTTATCAGTTGCAAGGATGCTAGCCCCAGCCAATATACCTATTTTGGGCATTAATGTGGGTCATTTAGGTTTCCTGACGGAATCTGATCCGGACGGAATTGAAGAAGCTGTGCGACGTATTCGTGATCGGGAGTATGACTTGGAAGCACGTATGATGCTTTCTGCTGCAGTTTTACGTGAAGAAAAAATGGTTCAGGAGCTATTGGCTTTGAATGATGCCGGGGTGGCAAAGGGCTCCTACGGTAGAATGGTCACGATACATACATATGTGGACGGTGTTTATGTGGACACCATTCGCGGTGATGGCATGATTGTATCCACACCTACAGGTTCGACTGCTTATTCTCTTTCTTGTGGAGGTCCTATTGTTACACCACATCTTGAGGTATTTTTATTGACGCCCATTTGTCCTCATACTTTGTTTTCCCGCCCGTGCGTGATGGATAGCCAACAGGAAATTTTGCTGGAAGTTGAAGCATCGCACAGTGACTTTGAGTTGACAGTGGATGGACAGGTCAGTGTTCGATTACATTCAGGAGATTGTGTTCGCATTCGTAAGGCAGTCTGCTCAACGACACTCATCAAATGGCGAGATCGAGAATTCTTTACGGTTTTGCGCAAAAAATTGCGAGAACCCCATTCTCACTTGGACCGAAAGGATGACTAAGCGGTGCTGGTGTCACTCACAGTCGAACATTTGGCGTTAATTGAGAAAATGGAATTGTCTTTTCAGGAAGGCATGACTGTGATTACAGGTGAAACGGGAGCTGGAAAATCAATTCTGCTTTCTGCCATTGCGCTCGTATTGGGAGGAAGAGCTTCTTCTGACTGGGTTGCCAAAGACTCTCCAGAAGCTTATGTAGAAGCGGTATTTCATCTTGATCCATCCCATAGGGATTGGACGGGCATTCTGGAAGAATGGGATATTCCTATTGAAGATGAATTGATTCTGACCAGGCGACTCTTTCATAACGGGAGAAGTGTATGCCGCTGTAATGGACGAAATATCACGGTATCTGCCCTGCGAGAAATCGGTTCTCAACTTGTATTGCAGAATAGTCAGCATGAACAACAGGCGTTGATGGAAGCACAACATCAGTTAACGCTTCTTACCCGTTTTGCTCATTTAGAAGAAGATCTGATGCGTTTGAAAAACGCGTTTAATCGCTGGAAAGAAGTGCGTGACAAGCGCTTAGAGTTATCACAAAAAAGTTTGGAGCGTTTGAGTCGATTAGATTTGTTGCAGTTTCAGATGCAGGAGATCGATGCTGTTTCCCCAATTTCAGGAGAAGAAGAATCTTTATTCGAAGAAAGAATGAAATTACAATCTTTGGACAAATTAAAGTCGCTATCTGAAGAAGTGGATTCTCTCCTCAAGGGAAAAGAAGGATATTCAACAGGTGTTTTAACAGATCTCGCTAAAGCAGTGCAACGTTTGGAAAACGGCTTACGGATGGACGGGCAATTGCAAGAGACTCTGGATTTTTTACAAACAGCCCTTATTCATGTAGAAGAAGCTGGACATGCTTTGGATGCCTATCAAAATTCACTTGAATTTCAACCAAATCGTTTAGCAGACGTGGAAGATCGCTTGATTCAATTACGTGGATTGATGCGTAAATATGGTACTTCGATTGATGAAATATGGGCTTATCGTAATCGGATTGAAGAAGAAGTTAAACAATTAGAAAACTTTGATGAGAATTTGGCGAGTTTGGAACGAGAAGAGGAACAGGCATGGCATGATTTAAAAATAGAAGCTGATTTGTTGAGCAACAAACGTAAGCAGGCTGCCGACAAACTAGCGTCTGAAGTTACAGCCATTCTGAAGGAATTAGACATGCCAAGCGCTCAATTTATAGTAAATATTAGAAAAAAAGAGATCGTAGGAGCTGATGGACAGGATGAGGTTTCCATTCTTTTTTCAGCAAACTCGGGTGAAGATCTCAAACCGCTCGTGAAGGTAGCTTCGGGTGGGGAATTATCGAGGGTTTTGCTGGCTTTGCAAACCGTATTTGCGGAGGTTGAGCCTGCAGAACTGTTGATTTTTGATGAGATTGATACAGGTGTGAGCGGATATGCCGTAGATAAAATGGCTCGCCAACTTCAGGAACTGGCGAGACACAAACAAGTGATTTGCGTAACTCATTCTCCTCAAATAGCTGCTTCCTCTGGACAACATCTTTTGATTGAAAAAAGACAATTTGAAAACCGTACCATTTCTGTAGCGTCGATCCTTTCTATAGAAGGTCGTATTCAAGAACTGGCACGTTTACTCGGTTCCTCATTGGCAGATAATACTGCTCAAGAACATGCCAAGGCTCTTCTGCAAAGTTATGACAAAGTATAGACAAGTCTCGCCGACTTTGGAGCAATTTTTACATCATATTGCCCACTCTTCAGGGAAAATTACTTATCGAGCGATACATCGGAGGTGTTGTTAGAAAAGGGGGAACTGAGATGCCGTACCGCACAATTGCCAAATGGGTTGTCGTAGCAGGTGCAAGCATCATAGGTGTGAGCAGTATGTTAGCCCACCGTTCATATCCTATCGATGTGCTTCATCATCAAGACGATTCAAAGCTTTATACTGTGCAAAATCATCAAACCACTTTTCAAAGCGAGCCAAGCCAAGTGCTGCCCTCTCAATCTACAGGTATTGTGGCCGCTGAACTTACCTCCAGTGGTAATAAAAATCATATTGAGCAATCAGCAACAGATTCTCCATGGCAGAAGTGGACCAACTGGTTACCTTGGAAAAAACAAGAGGTTCACTTTGGACCGCGATCGTACGTAGAAGTTGGAGGGGAATCAATAGGTATACGATTGCAGTCAGATGGGGTATTGGTCATCGGGTTTCAAGATTATGGTTCACGAAAATCTCCAGCACGTTTTACAGATTTGGAGATTGGAGATGTCATACAGTCTATCAATGGACATCCAGTTCACTCCACACAGGATTTAACATCACAGTTAATCAGGCCTATGTTTGATATAAAACTTGGTATCATTCATCAAAAGAAGTCAAAAACGATTCATATCCATCCTTATTTAGACAATCATCAGCGTCCTCATTTAGGTATTTTCGTACGTGACAAAGCCAGTGGTGTTGGAACATTGACTTACTATAATCCGGCAGAACACAGACTGGGTGCGCTTGGACATACCATTACAGATGTGGATACTGGACAGCCTATTGAGGGGCGTGGATTGGTATTTGCTGCAAGAATTACTGGGATTGTAAAAGGGCAAATCGGTCATCCTGGTCAAAAGCGTGGGGAATTCTCCACCCATTCTCATCCAATTGGCAAAATAGATCAAAATAATGGTTATGGTGTATTTGGTGAATGTCAGCCCAATGGAGCAATTGGACCGTTGTTACCGGTAGCTTATCCAAACGAGGTTCACACAGGTGAAGCAACTTTATGGACGGTGCTTGAGGGAAACAAGATTGAGAAATTTAAAGTGGAAGTTGAAAAGATATCCGCTTGGCAAACCATGCAAACCAAGAGTCTGGTTTTACATGTGGTTGATCCGCGACTTTTACAGGTTACAGGCGGTATTGTACAAGGAATGAGCGGAAGTCCGCTAACCCAAGATGGAAAACTAATTGGCGCTGTAACTCACGTATTTGTCTCAGATCCGACTCGTGGCTATGGTGTTTTAGCAACTTGGATGATGCATGCAGATGGAGAAGATCTACAGTCAAAGCTAACGGGATAAATTTGAATTTGTCATGTCGGAAGATGTCGATTTGGATGGAATTCTCACGAAAAGTATTACGCAAGAATTGGCAGGAACCTTTCCCTGTTTGTCGAAAAAGTTTCACAGCGAACGCAGGGGGGGTTTCTGGTGGCAATTAGTGTATTGATTGCGGACGATAATAGGGAATTTGCAGATTTGCTAGCTGAGTTCTTATCTACTCAAAGCGATATGAATGTAACTGGTGTCGCCTATAACGGCACAGATGTTTTAGAATTGGTCCGAGAACAGGCGCCTGATGTCATTGTTTTAGATATTATCATGCCTGTGCTTGACGGTATTTCCACAATTGAACGGCTTTCTGAACAAAACCATCAAAAAATGCCCAAGATTATTATGCTGACTGCATTTGGACAAGAACATGTGACCAGACGAGCAGCAGAATTAGGTGTCTCGTACTTTATCCTTAAGCCATTTGATATGGCGACGCTTGCAGAACGGATACGTCAAATCGTTTTCTCCTCGAATGCGCCTGTGGCAGCTACAGTTTCATTTGCTCCCATGTCGGCTACTCCGTCAATTAGCGGATCGACTGTTGCGAAAAAATCTGTAGATGCCCAAATCACGCAGATCATTCACGAAATTGGTGTTCCTGCTCATATCAAAGGTTATCATTATCTTCGTGAAGCAATTGGTATTGTCTATGATGATGTTGATATCCTCGGTTCTATTACAAAAATTTTGTATCCAAGAATTGCCGAGCGCTATAAAACGACACCTTCACGAGTAGAGCGAGCTATTCGTCATTCTATTGAAGTTGCATGGGGGCGCGGGAATATGGATGCCATTCGCACGGTTTTTGGCTATACCGTAAGCGCTTCGAAAACAAAGCCGACAAATTCGGAATTTATTGCCATGATAGCTGATAAATTGAGGATGGAGCATAGAGTAGGGTAAAAGTTTGTCTTCATTCATAATGACTCGAAGATTACAAATTTAAAGCCAATCGCTTTTTGGTAAGATGGAAGTGTGAAAATCTTTACCAAAAGGCGATTTTTGTATTTGTATAGTTGGAGTGGTTGTAATGTTATTCGAAAAAGACTTGCTGTCTGTAAGATTATTAACAATGCAAGATTACCCTCTGCTGGTCAAATGGCTTTCTCAACCACAAGTTCTCGAATTTTACGAAGGTAGAGATCAATCCTATAATATGTCTAAAATTTCCAGGTTATATGGGTCAAAAAACCTCCGTGGAATAACAGCTTGCATAGTTGAATATAGAGGAGAAAATATTGGCTATGTCCAGTTTTACGCTTTACCCGATCAACAAAAAAATGAATATGGGTTACGTAAGGAAGAGTTGATTTATGGTATAGATCTATTCATCGGTGAGACTTCTTTTTGGAATCGGGGCATAGGTACTTTATTAGTGACATCATTGGTGCAATATCTAGAATGGGATTGCAAAGTTCATCGAATTGTGGCTGATCCGTTTGAATGGAATGTAAGAGCTATCCGCTGTTATGAAAAAGCGGGTTTTCGTAAATGGAAGTATTTACAACATCATGAAATTCATGAAGGAACCTGGCAAAACAGTTGGTTAATGATGTATTCTTCTGCAAAGTGATCTGCAAAGAATAGAGAAAAAGCATCACAGGAGGCAGACTGATGGAGGATATTCGCTATCCAATCGGAAAATTTGTATTCGTTGAAAATGTAACAGAATTGGAGAGGGGGAAGTGGATTCAAGATATTGTTGAAGCACCTTCCAAACTGAATCATGCTGTTGAAGGATTATCAGGAGAACAGTTGGACATACCCTATCGTGATGGAGGCTGGACGATTCGACAAATTGTCCATCATTTGGCTGAAAACGATATGTTAGTGTATGCAAGATTTAAGAGCGCTTTAACCGAAGATAATCCACAAATCATGGCGGTCAAAGAAAACTTATGGGCAGAACTTCCTGACGTTCATGTGCCCATTGCTTCATCGTTGCAGTTGTTTACATTGATTCATGAACGTTGGTCCATTTTACTCAAAAATATGTCTGATAAAGATTTTACACGTACTTTTGTCCATCCTGTAAGTGGGGTGTGGGACCTAAATAAAGCGCTCGGTGTTTATTCTTGGCATAACAGACACCATATAGCACAAATTATTAATTTGCGGGAAAGAATGGGTTGGTAAATTGTTTCTCTCGTTGCTGGGGTGGAATGAATTTTAGATCAATAGCACATTTGACATGATGGATGACACAATTTATCTATAAATATGCCAAGTTCCGCTCGTCCATGTGGACGAATATCGTGATGTCCAAATCCTTCCTTCGCGTAGAGTGTAGATGACCACAAACCAGTTTTGTGGAAATTCACTCTATAGGAGGAGAGTAGACATGGTGACTCGTGCGCATGTCACACCATATGTGGGGCAGCGTGTAGTTGTTCGCACTCATAATGGAGCCATCCATCACGGTATCCTGCATTCCGTCACTAACGATGGAATCTACCTGCGCCCTTTGCGTGGTCAATGGCAGACAGCCAATTGTCAAGAGCAAGCACAATACGAAGTCTTAACCCGCAAGAACGGATCGCAGGAAGACGTTGAAGAAGCATGGTGGCCATTCTTTTTCTTGCCCTGGCTTGCTATAGCTGCATTTTGGCCATGGGCTTGGTGGTGGTAAGTTCTGTTTTTTGTATGAAGCATCAACTTTTCTTCATGGTAGCCGGCTCCCTGCGAGCCGGCGTTACTCATATATCATCTGCTAAATTTACGGTGAGGGATTTGAACTTAGGATGCTGAACCAGGCTTCAGCACGTACAGTGTGAGTGTCCTTCTACCAAAATCCAACGCCTCTTGTTCGGTAGCCATACAGATGTCTATTCGATCTCCCTGAATAGCGCCTCCCGTATCGGCAGCAATTAAGTCTCCAAATCCAGGGATATAGACCACCGAACCGAGGGGGATGACAGACGGATCGACCGCGATAACGCCTGGTTCAGCAGGTCTTCCTGTTGCAGTAATTCCGCCTGCAACGTATGCCGTAGCAACCACCGTTAAAGTTTCGGCACTTTGCAAATTATTGCTGCTTCTCGCACTGAGCGTACTTTCAGGATTAGATTGATTGTAAGTTTGGGATTGAATAGGTGGTAAAACTGGAGCAATCCCTTCTAAGAGAACACGGGGAGTTGGGGGGCGGATGGTTTGAACGTGTTCGGCCTGTTGCAACATACGACCATCTAAAAAAACGCGCACCTGTTTAATCTCAGCAATGCCTTCTTCGCCAGAGTGCAAGACGTGGTATTGACCTACTGGCAAACGAGTTGTTTTTTCTATAAAGGTTTCAAATGGTAATCTTCGCTTGCTGATGGTGGTTACCACATGTTTTTGCATAAACCGATGGTCTGTATGAAGACTTGTCATGAACGATTTTTTAGAGTTTTCTTTTTTTTGCAATCTAATTTTTAGCCATTGTGATTTATTTTGCGCCTGTAAATTAGAATTTTCATTATTGATATAAATTGAATTCGCTTTCGGAAACAGGGTAGTAGTTTCCTGATGAGAAGAAGGAACCAATGTAGTAGCTCCATCGGCAATCAGCGAGGCAATCAGAGCTGAAATGGTTACCGGCATCATACCTGGCTTAAGCAATTGCTCACCCCTATCGAAAAATAATGAATTGGATTGGCTGGTTTGTCATTCAGACTATGCACCAGCCTCTCTTTTCATGACAGAGTTTTTACCGTATCTTTAGGTTTGCAGTTCTCGTTTGGGAAAAGAGGCACAATACATATGAATAAACCTATAGCTTTGATTTCTTTAATCCTAGTTACATTGGTTTGGGGAGTAACATTTACTTTAACGAAATCAGCACTTTCGGATGTACCTGCCCTGCCACTTTTGGCGATCCGCTTTCTATTAGCTAGTTTTTGTATGCTGCCCTTCGTGTTTTGGAAACGTGACCTGCGAAAACAAATGAATTGGCAATCGACGTGGATAGGTGCAGGAATTGGTCTGGTATTAATGCTTGGTTATGCCTTGCAAACTTTTGGACTAGAGACCACTTCACCCGCAACAAGTGGCTTTTTGACAGGACTTTCAGTGGTCATAGTACCGTTTATCAGTTCGGTTATTCAGAAAAAAAAGAGAATGGGCGTCCGTGTCTGGGTTGGAACATGGTTCGCAGCAGGCGGTTTATATCTACTTTGTGGACCAGGATTAATTCATATGCAACCTGGCATCCTGGAAGGTTTATTTTGTGCGTTGTTTATGGCGTTACAAATCGTCATGGTAGAAAAGGCAGCCCCTTTCATCTCACCTCTCTATCTGGCTTTTGTTGAAATTGCAACCATGTCAATTTGTTTTTCAATATACTCCTTTTTGGTTTACCCTCATTCAGTATGGAATCTGGCAAATTGGTTGCAGCCCAAAGTGGTTATTTCTCTGCTTGTCAACGGCATTATGGGTACCTCTATTGCTTATTGGATTCAAAATGTTGCTCAACGTTATTTGAGCGCTTCTCAATCTGCAGTTATTTTTACGTTAGAACCGGTATTCGCTGCTCTTGTGGCTTGGCTTTTAGATCAGCAGAAGTTAGGTTTCTTCACATGGTTCGGAGCTTTTTTCATTTTGCTAGGCATGTGGTTGAGCGATACTTCCATTCGATGGAAACTAACATGGAAAAATCATGATGAAATCAGTCAATGAGGTAGAAAAATGATAATGTTTATATAAAAAATGGTAATCAAGTAAATTATTTTAGAATGAATTCAATAATTTTTTATGTTAGCTTGTTAGTAATCTTCTGCTTCAAGCCGAATCGCTGATAGCAGCGTACGGGGGATTTTCAGTATGAAGGTGCGGGAATGATGCAATTGCCCGATCGCCTTCTAGGGGTGAATCCAAATTTGGACAGGCGTACTCGATCGCCTGAACCCGACAGCTAACCTCGGAGGCAATTCTCGAGAGGGAGTCGTTTACACATTATGTTGAAAAAACAATTTTTAAAGAAGCGAACTTTGCAAATCGCTGCTCCGGTCGTAGCAGTATCTTTTTTTGCGGCCACACATATGACGGTTGCCCATGCAGATACGATGTCAACGTACACCGTACAAGCAGGCGATACATTATGGAAAATTTCTCAAGCCTACCATATCTCTCTAGCTTCATTGGAAGCAGCTAATCCTCAGGTCACTCCGCGCGATATGTTGATTGGCACAGTACTGAATTTGCCAGTCTCAAGCCGTACATCTTCTTCTATTGTGGCCAACACCAACCAAATAAATTCAAGTTCATCTCCAACCGCAAATGCTGATTATTCAGAGGCTACTTACAATAGTAATCTATATTGGTTAGCTCATTTAATTTCTGCTGAAGCTCAGGGTACCCCGCTCAATGCTCAAATTGCAGTGGGGGATGTTGTCTGGAATCGTATGCAAAATCCAGATTACCCAAACACTGCTTATGGGGTAATATTCCAGAAAACGAACGGTTATGCGCAGTTTACTTGTACCACGAACGGTTTTATCTATCAGACTCCTGTGGCTAGCGCTTGGACCGCTGCCGAAGATGTGTTGGACAACCATGAAAATCTAGTACCTAATGCGTATGTTTTTTATAATCCATCCAAAACCGCTTCTAACAGTTGGGTCTGGGATCAACCAACCATTGAACAAATTGGGCCGTTTATTTTTGCACAGTGATGGTTTTGTAGAAAGCCATCACTGGTTAGATTTTTAAAAAGTTTATATTTTATTTGCTAAACTTATATAACAGAAAATTTTAAATAATAAAACAAAAAAGAGGTGCATTTTGTGAAAAACAACAGATTTGCCAAATGGTTTTGGCAAGGCGCTGGCGTCTTGGCAGCTGCATCAACAGTTCTCGCCTTTGTTCAGCCAAACGAAGTTTGGGCTGCAAATCTGTCGTCCAATTCCAGCGAATATGTAGAGACGAATCACGGTTGGGTAGACATGTTTCGCTCACCATCTATCTATTCTCCTGTGGTAGGTAAATTAGAATTATCGGAGCAAGCACCGTTGGTAAAAAAATATAACAACTACTGGTATGAGGTTGATTGGCAAGGTCAAGATGTTTTTTTGACCACGAGTAGCAGGTTTGTCCATCTGGTAACAACCGATAGTACTCAAACAGTTGCTCCTTCTTCAACAAACACTGCATCATCGGATCTTTCAGCAAATACGACTGTAAACACAAATGGATTGAGTTCTGCAACCTCTCCTTCGTCATCTTTGCCAGAGTGGAAAATAGAGGCTAACAAAGTGATTGCTGTAGCCCGTACCCAACTGGGTGTCCCTTATTGGTGGGGTCATCAGGTTCCTGGTGTAGGTTTTGACTGCTCAAATTTTACGGCTTGGGTTTATCGGACTGCTCTTGGTATCCGCTTTTCATCGTCGTCCGTATATCAACGTTATCATGTAGGAACACCTGTTCCACTGTCGCAAATTCGTGAAGGAGATTTGCTTTTCTTCCGAACAGCCAATAACCCGACAGGTGGAGGACATGTGGGGATTTATGAAGGTAACGGAATGCTCATTGAAGAAGGTGGGGGATACGGAAAAGTAGTCCAAGTTCCACTGTATTCGACTTGGTTTGGGCATGCTTTAGTTTTTGCTCGCCAGGTCATTCCTAACTCCTAACCAGATGTTTGTCAATCGGGCGAATGTCCATGGCATAAATCTGGACTGCTACGTACTGTAAGAGCAGAAACCGCTCAAGGGAGGTGCTCTTAGATGTACGGAGTATTTGGAGGATATACTCGCTGGGCTGTAGTATTTCTCATCATCTTTGTGCTCTTTATCCTGCTCGTGCCCTATTCGGTAACTACCTGCACCACAACACCGGTTGCGTAATTTAACAATTTTTACAAATTCAGAACAAAAAAGCTGTCCCTGCAGGGGCAGTTTTTTGTTTCAAAACAGGAAGGACAATGAGAGGATTTGCTGAACAGTTTGGAATTCCTTAATCTATTGATGAGACGTTTCTCAACACTTCCGTCTGAAAAGGAGATTCGTTCATGATTTTTCTTGTTGATCTTCCCCAACCGTTTGATTGGGACGCTACCATAGAGCGGTTTGCCGTTCGAGAAGATATTACAGTCCATGTTCAGGACCATACACTCATTCGTACTTTTTGGACGGGAAATAAACCCATTGTTTACCGTGCTTCCGCAGTCAAAAGCCGCTGTATGGATAGTGTGTTGAAGATAGAGACCAATCGCAACCTTTCTTATCAAGAACAAACAGAATTGAAGGCACATTTGGCACTCACACTCAGTTTTACAGACGACGTAGAAGCGATGTATGAGACATTGCAACATACACCTGCAGCCATACTTTTTGAACGCTTTCGCGGGTTGCGTCCAGTACACGATCCAACGCTTTTCGAATCGCTCATCCGTACCATCATCGGGCAACAGTTAAACACTAAATTTGCTGCCACTCTTGTGAATAGGCTGGTTCGATTAGCGGGTGATCACGTTGAAAATCCATTTGTTGAAGAAATTTTCACTTTTCCAGTCGCAGAATCCTTATTGCGATTTTCTGTGGATGATTTACGGCAAATACAATTGAACAATCGCAAGGCCGAGACAATACTCAGCATTGCTCAAAGTGTGGTTGAAGAACAACTGCCGCTTGAAAAATGGCGTGGTATTTCTCGCGAGGAGTGGTTTGAGCGTTTACTGCCGGTGAAGGGAGTGGGTTTCTGGACAGTGGAGTGTCTGCTGCTTTTTGGGGTGGGAATGCTTGATGAATGGCCAAGCGCAGATGTGGGATTGCAGAAGGGTCTTGCCAATCTTCTTATTTTGCCGGATCGTCCCAATCCTGATGAAACCAAGCGACTCGGTGAGATGTTTGCTCCTTTTCGCAGTTATGTCACTTATTATGTATGGCACAGTTTACGTCATCCATTACCAGGCCATACGTCAAATAGATAAATGGGTGTTTAAGTTAGGAATATTTTAGAAATCCATTCAAGGAGGAGACCACCAATAATCGAAACAATAAAAGAGACAACTGCTCGTAATATCGTATAGGGAACTCCAAGAAAAGGAAATTCAGCAGGTATGCGTGGTAAAGAAACAAGCTGCCAAGATGTAAGAAAACTGAAAACCGCCCCTGGAGCTGCTTTGGCGTTTAAAAGTCCAGCGGCTAAAGGATAAACTGCCCAGCGCGATCCGGTTCCCATCAATCCAAAAAGTGCTCCTATGATGATTCCAGACAATCCACTTTGTGGTCCAAGAAATCGGGCAATGACTTTTGTATCTATAACCTGAGAAATGAGACCTGCGATAAACATGGATACAAGCATCCATGGCATCGCTTGAATTAACATGGATAAACTGGATTCTACACCATCATGAGCCAATTCAGGTTTGTAGAACATAAGAATAGTGTAAGTGCCAATAGTACACAGACCTACTGTCAGCAGGATTCTGTCCAAATTTTATCGCCCCCTCCTACCCTACCCTCAAGTTACCACTTTCTGTAAATTATTGATCATGCTTGTCCATATTGAAGGTTGTGAAAATGGCAATGACCAAACAGCTACTCCAGCCAAACCGTCGTTATTGACAAGTTGAAGCTTGTCGGAAAATGTCTGTTGATTGGCATACCATACTTCTTCGGTTCCACCATTGACTGGATATTGAGCATACATAAGATCGAGACTTGGCTGATATTCGGATTTGGCTTGATGTTCAGCAAGAATCGAAGCAACACTATCAAGTCCAACGGCTTCGCTGTTCACTGCCTGTCCATTGACCACTGTCCAGAAACGTGTGTACATGGGTATACCAAGCAAGAGCTTATCCGCAGGAACTCCTGTATCCAGTAAATCATTGACACAGCTTTTCACCCAAGGCATGTCTGCTACAGGACCAGGTGTTGGATCGGCTGCCCAATGTTCATCATAGGCCATGAGAATCAGTTGATCGCTCACATCTGCCAAGCCGGCATGAAAGTAAGCGGAGTTGTCAACTAGCGGTACAATATCTGCCGTCACATCAACTGATAAATCAACATGAATGGCTTGAAGATTTTTGTGTAAGCGAGCTACAAATGTTGTGTAAGCAGATTGATCGGAGTCATCCAAGTTTTCAAAATCAAGATTAATGCCATTTAGTTGATTTTGTTTGGCAATTTGGACAAGTTGCTGTATACATCTCATTTCACTGGCTTTACTAGATAAAAATTGATGAGTCATATTGGCAAGAAATTGATTGTCAAAAAGCGCCCAAACTTGTACATGATGCTGATGCGCATACTGAATTACGGCGGGATTCACTTGACTGCTTACCTGGCCGGAAGCGTTTTGAAGTTCCAGCCAGCTTGGAGATACAACATTCATTCCTGGATTATCTTTAATGAGCATGTCACTTTCATAGGTGGATTCAGCGGGCATCCAACCTAAAGCAATTTTGTGAGAGACCGATTGCCAGTTTGCTATAGAAGATAGTAGTGGTGACTGTGTTCCACCTCCTGATTCTTGAAATGTGGAAGGAGTCGAAAAGTAGGCGTCTTCCAATTCAACTTCCGGATGAAGAAACGGCATATGTGTTGTTTCTGCTAACCAAGTTGGAAATGTTTTTAGAAAGTTCCCCAGCGGCATGTTCTCCGTATTATTTTCTGTATCGGTTGTTCCAATCCATTCATTGAGTAACGCGTCTCCAAGGGTTGTGGTACTCCAGTTTGAACCTGGATTGTCAAAGCTTTGGTTCAATGCACCGTCTAAAGCAACCATGCCCCATAGAAAACTGCCTGCGGCAATTGCAGCAAGCAACGCACGGCGTGCTTTTTTTCGCCGCTTTTTTAACTTGCGCATCCGCCATTCTCCTATCTATTGAACTCTTTATCTCTTGTCTATCTGCTGTATTCTATGAGACGAGTTTTGTAATTAGAAGATTTATAGAAAAGTTTTTTCGATATTTGCCTCATTGAATAGAATGCTTTGCTGGCGTATCATAAAAAAGAGCAGAGTATACCCATCTTTACGTTTCATCATTATCCGCTCGTACAAAACGAGCGAGAGGAGGGGCGGCAATGGCAACTGTTCAATCTTCACAGGCTTTGGAAGTTCACTGTTTGCCTGTGCCAACCGGATTTGCTGTTGGTGATATGAATGCCTATCTTCTACAGCGCGCAGACGTATATGTGTTGGTGGATAACGGACCACGGCGTCAAGAATCACTGACGGCATTGGAAAAAGGGCTTAGAGAGCACGGTATCTCATCTTTTTCGAAATTGTCCGCACTGGTGTTGACACACGGTCATGTCGATCACGTTGGATTAACTCGGAAAATTGCCGAAGCTGGCGTTCCCGTCTATGCGCATCCCGGTGTGTCCAGCTGGTTGGATGGCTGGGAAGGAGGGCATATTTACCGTACGCGGTTTTACGAAGCACTTTATCAACGCTGTGGGATGCCACAAAATTATCAAGAAATGGCTCAAAAAGAATTTTTTTTATTACAAAAATTGAACGACCGGTCGGTAGTTAATGTCCCGGTTCATGACGGAATGACTTTTGAGTGGCTTCCGGAGTTTCAGTTTATAGAGGTTCCAGGTCATGCTCAGGCTGCTATTGCGCTCTACCATCCAGAAGAAGAAATGATGATCATTGGCGACCAACTGATTGCCCGAATATCATCCAATGCCTTGGTTGAGCCTTTACCGGGAGAAGCAGACGGCTTTCTAGCAAAGCGTAGTAAGTCTTTGCTTGATTACAGAAACAATTTGAAATGCATACAAGGAATGAAACTTCGTACTGTTTATCCAGGCCATGGAAACGTGATTGACAATCCACGCGATCTGATTGCCAAAAGACTTGAGGAACAGGAGAGTCGAAGAGATAAGGTTCTGCAAATGGTTCGAACCAAGCCGATGCAAACAGCTTGGGATTACGCTGCTGCTTATTTTCCACATCGGCTTGATCAACCTAGCTTAATTCTCTCCGAAATACTAGGTTATCTGGATTGGTTAGTCGTGGATGGGGAGATTCACATCGTTGAAAAGCAGGGTGTTGAGTATTTTTATTGCTCGCGTACCTGAATTTTGCAGACTTTATTCTGGATTCTCTTTCCACTCGGTTTGTCCATCCGAAAAAAATTCTTTTTTCCATATAGGAACTTCTTTTTTTAATCGATCAATCAGCGTCTTGCACACTGTGAAAGCAATATCACGGTGAGCGGACGCTGCGGCACATATCACGGCTGTTTCTGTGGGTACAAGTGTTCCCACGCGATGCCAAGCCAGGGTTTTGACACCAGGATAGGTGGTTTCCAACTCTTCACCAAGTCGATGCATTTGTAAAAGAGCCATATCCTTGTATGCCTCGTATTCTAATTTCTCCGTTCGTCTATCTCCAGTCCACTCTCTTACTGTGCCAGAAAACAGTACAATTCCTCCGAATTTAGGATCTTCAAGTAATTGATAGGCTTTTGACAAGTCAAGCGGTTCATCTGTCACCTGATAGTAAGGTGAAATGATTTCTATTTTTCCTGATCCCCCGCCAACTGGTGGAATCCATGCTATTTCATCTCCGTCTTTCAATAAAGTGCTATCTTCTGCGTACGACTCATGGAGAGCCGCAGCTGCTCTATGTAAATCCTGCTGGAGTTGAGGGAAAATTTTCGTGAGTTCAGAACGGACATCAAGAATTTGGGCATTTTCAGGCAACTCGATCCAGCACTCGTTGGTTTGAGCTAGTTCACGTAATCGGGCGAAAAATAGAACTTTGATTCGCAATGAGAGGTCACTCCTTATATGGAACGGTTTTTACCGGTTCCCATCCTGTCAATTTTTCATGTATGCTTAACGGAGACTCTATGAAGCTGATTCATAAGAAACAGTGTAAAGTTTAACTGTTGAATTGCCAACTAGACAAATCAAATAATATCCATAGCATAATGGAGAGATTAGAGTGACCAAAGAAACTCAAACGGATCGTCCCATTCAATTGACTCATTTTGACGCTGAAGGTCATGCACATATGGTCAACATCAGCAGTAAATCTACTACTGCAAGGCGTGCAGTTGCGCGTGTTGAAATTTTCATGCAAGCAGAGACGCAGAAACTCATAGAAGAGGGAGGCTTAAAAAAAGGGAATGTCCTTTCAGTGGCAGAAATTGCAGCTGTGATGGGTGCCAAACAGACGGCACAGATGATTCCGCTTTGCCATCCAGTGCCCCTTGAGCATGTTTCGGTACGACATGAGTTTTTAGAACCGCTAGAAGGTCAATCACGCCTGCAAATTGAGGTGGAAGTGGCAGCAACCTATCGAACAGGGATTGAAATGGAAGCTTTGCATGCTTGTTCAGTGGCAGCCTTGACCGTTTATGATATGTGTAAAGCGGTCGATCGCGCTATGACCATTGAACGGCTTCGGGTTGTATATAAATCAGGTGGGAAAAGTGGCACGTTTGAAGCAGAATAACCTCACAAACGATAAAGAATCACAAGTTTTCAGAGTAGAGTATAGGCAACGAGGTTCTTACTGTTAGAAGTTTCTTTTTTTAATAGAACAATTTTCTCAAACTGAGTTTTTGAAAGATGGGGGTACACACATTGAATCTGATTGTGCTAGGAGCAGGCCAAGGAGGAGAAAAGGTTTTAAAAACTTTGGCTGAATATCGAGATTTACAGATTCTCTGTGTTGTGGACAAACGTCCAGAGGCGCCTGGCATGTTACTTGCCGAGCAACTTCGTATTCCAACTGCGCCCGATGTTGATAGTGCTTTACAACAGGTGCAAGGACAAATAGACGTTATTTTGGAAGTTACAGGTCATACCGAAGTGTACATGCGTCTTCTAGAACGTTTTCCAGAACGACCCATTGTAGTGCCTGCTTCTGCTTTGCAGTTTTTTATGCTCATCATGTCAGAAAAGGAACGATTGATTGCTTCTGCACGTACTCGACAACGAGATCTGCAGAGAATTCTCAATGCTACGCAAGATGGCATGATCGGTATTGATGCGGGAGGAAGAGTAACTCTTTGCAACGCAGCTGCAGAACGCATGCTGGGTGTTTCTAGTGCTACTATGCGCGGCAGAAAGGCACATACCTGGATACCCCTTGAAGTGTATGAACCTATTCTCCAAGGTAAGGATAGCCCAGTCACTCAGATGCGTTCTCAAGCTGGTACAGATCTCGTTGTTCATGCCTTGCCAATGGATGATGAGACTCTTCAACGTGCTGGAGCCTTAGTTGTATTGCGGGATGTGACGGAAGTACACCGTTTGGCCGCAGAAGTCACCAATTTGCGAGAAGTGCAGCAGTTGCTTGAGGCCATTATACAAAGTACTCAGGACGCAATTTCGGTTGTCGATCAAAACGGCATTGGATGGATGATTAACCCAGCCTATACGCGTTTGACAGGCCTTCCGCCAGAACGTGTGATTGGCCAGCCTGCCGAAGTAGATATTGCCGAAGGTGAAAGTATGCACATGCAAGTGTTGAGAACAGGGCAAGCTGTCCGCAACGTGCCACTGAAAGTCGGTCCTCTGCGCAAAGAAGTGATTGTTGATGTTGCTCCGATTTGGGTAGGGAATGAATTGCGCGGTTCGGTCGGTGTCATTCACGATGTATCGGAAATCAAGCAATTGACAGATGAGTTACAACGGGCTAATCGACTTATTCGTTCCTTATCTGCTAAATATCGTTTTGAAGATATTGTTGGTTCGAGTCAGGCGGTTATTCATGCTATCGACCAGGCGCGAAAAGCGGCGGCTACTTCTGCCCCAGTTTTATTGCGCGGCGAACCAGGGACGGGCAAAGAATTGTTTGCACACGCTATACATCAAGAAAGTCAGCGTGCGAAAGGTCCTTTTGTGCGTGTCAATTGTGCTCTCTTTTCTGAAGAAATGTTGGAGATTGAGTTGTTTGGACTGGAAGAAGGAGCATCTTCCAGTTTGTTGCGGGGGAGAATCGGCCTTTTAGAAGAAGCTTCTGGTGGGACCTTGTTTCTTGACGAGATCGGCGAAATGAGTGTTTCTACTCAAGCCAAACTGTTGCGTGTGCTGCAGGAGAAAGAACTGGTTCGCGTGGGAGGGACGCGACCGATTGCGGTTGATGTGCGCTTGATTTCTGCTACTCATCTGCATCTAGAACAGGCAGTTGCAGCTGGACGTTTTCGTGAGGATTTGTACTACCGAATCAATGTTATTCCTATTTTTATTCCACCCTTAAGATATCGTAAGGAAGACATAGAGGAGTTGGCTAAAGCTATATTACAACGACAAAATCAAGCTTTCGGTCGGAATGTGGACGCAATTTCGAAAGATGCTTTGCAAGCGCTTATACGCTGGGATTGGCCTGGGAACGTAAGGGAACTCGAAAATGTTTTAGGTCGAGCCATGATGTCCGTAGGATACAGTGAAACGACACTATCAGCGCATCATTTGCCGCCTCTCGGGTTTTCTGTTCAAGAATTGGCAGGAGAAACAGGCGAGAGTGGCTATTTGCCACGCCAAGGAACACTGAATGAACGTATGCAAATGGTTGAGCAGGCAATTTTGCGTGAAACACTTGCAGCAACAGGTGGCAATAAGACAGAAGCAGCTAGGCGTCTCGGTATTTCCGTGCGTACTCTGTATTACAAATTGGAAACGAGCGAAAAGAGATAATCCTATTTGCATTTCGTGAAAACGCTTGCTTGCGTGTTTTTGCAGACTGTGCAATTTATTTCATGTTTTTAGCTTCTATGGATTGCTCAAAAAAATCAAACTCCCAGCATCAAAATGAATCGACTATACTCATGAATGTCATAGAGTCGCTGGGATGAGCAAGCGATTCTTGTAAAGGATGGAGAGACTTTCATTACAGGAGGACTTATACAGGATGGAAATTTTTCAATATCTGCAAACTTACGATTATGAACAGGTTGTATTCTGTCACGATGAAGCTTCAGGGTTAAAAGCAATTATTGCGATACACGATACTACCCTTGGTCCAGCGCTTGGTGGTTGCCGTATGTGGCCTTATGCTACAGAGGAGGAGGCTATTCTTGATGCGTTGCGTTTGGCGCGAGGCATGACTTACAAGGCTGCCGCCGCCGGGCTGAATCTGGGCGGAGGCAAGACGGTTATTATTGGTGATGCCAAAAAGGATAAGAGTGAGGCGCTTTTTCGCGCATTAGGAAGATACATTCAGAGCCTGAATGGCCGTTATATTACTGCAGAAGATGTCGGCACAACAGAAGCAGATATGAATTTGATTCATATGGAAACCAAGTATGTAACGGGCATTTCAAAAACTTATGGTTCGAGCGGGAACCCGAGTCCTATGACTGCGCTCGGAGTCTTCCGTGGCATGCAGGCGACAGCCAAATTGGCCCTTGGTAGCGACGATTTGGCAGGTAAGACAGTCGCCATTCAAGGATTGGGTAGCGTTGGTTATGCTTTGGCCGAAATGGTCAAAGAGGCAGGTGGTCATCTGGTAGTTACAGACATAAACGAGGATGCGCTAAAACGTGCTCAAAACGAGTTGGGTGCAAAGGTAGTTGGCATTCAGGAAATTTTTGAAGCAGATTGTGACATTTTGGCGCCCTGTGCACTCGGAGCGGTATTGAACGACCATACTCTACCGCTTCTAAAATGCAAAGCTATTGCCGGATCGGCCAACAATCAGCTAGCTGAGACTCGTCACGGTGATTGGCTTCATGAACGCGGTATTCTTTATGCGCCGGATTATGTTATTAATTCAGGCGGCGTGATTAATGTGGCAGATGAACTGGAAGGTTATTCTGAAGAACGTGCGAAGAAACGCGTGGAAGGGATTTACAATATCATGCTTGAGCTTTATGAAGTCTCTCGTCGTGAGCATATCCCATCCTATCAGGCTGCAGACCGCATGGCAGAAGCTAGAATTGAACAGATGCGTCGAGTGAGAAGCACATTCCTGCCTCATCAAAGTACAGTCTTGCACAAGTAACAGCAGTGGAAGGAGAAAAAAGCATTGGCTGAGCAGTCTTTTGACTTAGTAGTATTGGGAGGCGGTACGGGAGGTTATGTGGCGGCTATTCGTGCCGCCCAGTTAGGCCTTTCAGTAGCCATTGTTGAGAAAGATAAACTTGGAGGTACATGCCTGCATCGCGGTTGTATTCCAAGCAAAGCACTATTGCGTAGCGCAGAATTGTTTGCGGATGTAAAAAACGGAGAAAATTACGGCGTTAGTGCAGAAAAAGTTTCGTTTCATTTAGAACATGCGATGGCACGTAAACAGTCTATTGTAGAAAAGTTGCATCGCGGCGTGGAATTCTTAATGAAAAAAAATCGAGTGGAAGTCATACGCGGGTATGGTCGATTAATGGGACCTTCCATATTCTCTCCGCAGGCTGGTGCTGTACGTGTGGAAAATGGTGAAGAGTCACAGATTTTGACGCCTCGCTTCACCCTCATTGCTACGGGCTCAAGTCCAAGAGCTTTACCTGGCCTTCCTTTTGACGGGAAACTTGTGCTTTCTTCGGATGATGCGTTGCAGTTTGAACGACTACCTAACTCGATTCTGATTGTCGGTGGCGGAGCTATAGGCGTAGAATGGGCATCTATGCTTTCGGATTTTGGGGTTCAAGTGACATTGTTGGAATTTTTGCCGCGGCTTTTGCCTCAAGAGGATGAAGAAGTCAGTCGCGAAGTGGAGAAAATTTTGAAAAAACGCGGCGTTGCTGTTCAAACGGGTGCAAAAGTGATTCCTGATTCTTTTCGCAAGCAAAATGATGGAATGGAAATTCAGTACGATCTCGATGGTCAACAAATTTCTATTCAAGCGGATTGTATGATGGTGGCTGTAGGTCGTTCTGCCAATGTTGACAATCTTGGTATTGAGGCAACAGAAATCGAGATTCAACGCGGTGTCATTCAAGTAGACGAGCACTATCGTACACGTGAACACAATATTTTCGCTATTGGCGATGTGATTGGTGGCTTGCAACTTGCGCATGTAGCAGCTCACGAAGGTATTCATGCTGTAGAAACTATGGCAGGATTGCACACGCACCCTCTGGTCTACCGCAACATTGCGCGTTGTACATACAGTAGGCCGGAAGTAGCTTCAGTTGGCTGGACTGAGAGTGAGGCCAAAGAAGCTGGCTATCAGTTGAAAATTGGTAAGTTTCCTTTCTCGTCGATTGGAAAAGCGCTGGTTCACGGTGAAGCTGAAGGATTTGTCAAAATGATAGCTGACCGTGAAACCGATGATTTGTTAGGTGTGCATATTGTTGGACCTCATGCCACTGATTTGATTTCCGAAGCAGGTCTAGCTCTTTTTGTCAACGCGTCTGCATGGGAAATAGGGAATATGATACATCCGCATCCAACACTCTCTGAAACTTTAGGTGAAGCTGCATTGGCTGTGGATGGATTGGCGTTGCATATGTGATCAAAATGACCAAAACCAGCGCTTAGCATGCTGGCTTGCGTTAAATACGATCACTTCTTTGGGTGATCAATCTAATAATCGAGATGCATAGGGAAGGAGCTACTCTCATGGCAACGCTTACAAACCATCGGGAAGTAGGCTTGAGCGATGAACAAGTTTTATTGATGTATGAAAAAATGCTCACAGCAAGAATGCTGGATGAAAGACTTTGGTTGTTAAACCGAGCAGGGAAAATTCCGTTTGTGATTTCATGCCAAGGTCAAGAAGGCGCACAAGCAGGAGCAGGTTTTGCTTTGCGCCCTGGAGTGGATTTTATAGCGCCTTATTATCGAGATCTCTGTCTGGTCTTGATTTTTGGTCATACGCCGCAAGACGAGTTACTCGCGGCATTCGCCAAAGCCGGTGATCCGAACAGCGGCGGACGCCAAATGCCAGGTCATTATGGGGATCATAAATTAAATATTTTTACTGGCAGCAGTCCGGTCGGTACACAGATTCCTCATGCTGTAGGAGCGGCGTTGGCTGCTAAAATGAGAGGCCATGACCAAGTAGCGTTTACTTCTTTTGGAGAGGGAACGAGCAACCAAGGAGATTTTCACGAAGCAGCAAACTTTGCTGGTGTACATCGACTACCCGTGATTTTCTTCTGTGAAAACAATCAATATGCCATCTCTGTTCCTTTGAATCGACAGGTGGCTTGTGAGAATGTAGCAGATAGGGCTGGCAGTTATGGGTTTCCGGGGGTCACGGTAGATGGTATGGACCCAATCGCTGTTTATCAAGTCACCAAAGAAGCGGTGGAACGCGCCAGGAAAGGCGAAGGTCCTACGCTGATTGAAGCGAAAACATACCGTCTGGTTCCCCATTCTAGTGACGACGACGATCGCTCATATCGTACGCGAGAAGAAGTGGCGAAAGCCAAAGAAGGAGATTCGCTAGAGCGTATGCGGAGCTATTTAGAAGAGATGGGATTATTGACTGCCGAGCAGCATGAGATGTTGACAGAACGCATCAGCAAAGAGATCAATGCGGCTACAGAATATGCGGAAGCTGCGCCTGCTCCAGAAGTTTCCACGCTCTTTGCGCACATTTATGCCGAGGAGGGGAAATAAATGGCTGTCAAACAATTTATTGAAGCTATTCATGATGCGCTGCAAGAAGAAATGTCTCGTGATGAGCGAGTATTTGTGTTAGGCGAAGATGTAGGGTTGCGTGGTGGTGTTTTTCGAGTTACGGCCGGTTTGATTGAACAATTTGGTGAACAGCGTGTACTCGATACTCCCCTTGCAGAGAGCGCTATTGTTGGTGTCTCGATTGGTGCGGCGGCCAATGGGTTGCGTCCGGTAGCAGAAATTCAGTTTGCAGATTTTATTATGCCTGCAGTCAATCAGATTCTATCGGAAGCGGCTCGCATTCGCTATCGTTCCAATGGCGATTGGGATTGTCCAATAGTTATTCGCGCTCCATTTGGTGGCGGGGTGCATGGTGCGTTATATCACTCGCAAAGCGTAGAGGCTTTGTTTACTCATACGCCAGGTTTAAAAGTGGTTATTCCCTCAACACCTTCAGATGCTAAAGGATTGTTGATCAGTGCTATTCGCGATCCAGATCCTGTACTTTTCTTCGAACACAAACGATTGTATCGACTTGTCAAAGAAGAAGTGCCTGAGGAAGCTTATACTACTCCGATTGGAAAGGCAGCAGTACGTCGCGAGGGTGACGATATCACCGTCATTTCATACGGTCTTGCCTTGCATTTTGCATTACAGGCAGCGGAACAACTTGCTGCAGAAGGCATATCTGCACATGTCCTTGATTTACGGACATTGCGCCCTCTGGATGAGGAGGCTATTTTAGAGGCTGCTTCGCGGACAGGAAAAGTTTTGATTGTACATGAAGACAACAAAGTTTGCGGTGTGGGCGCGGAAGTATCTGCCCTCATTGCCGAACATTGTCTTTTCGAACTGGATGCGCCTATTGCACGCCTGTGCGGACCAGAAGTGCCAGCCATGCCTTTCAATGGTAATTTGGAACGGGAATACATGCTCTCACCAGCTAAAATTGCTGATGCTATGCGTAAACTGGCTAAATTTTAGGTTGTTGAAACGAGGAGGTTTTAGGATTGGATGTAAAAATGCCGCAACTGGGGGAGAGTGTGACAGAAGGTACCCTGGGACGTTGGTTAAAACAGGTGGGCGATCCGGTTCGAAAATACGAACCCATTGCTGAAGTCATTACTGATAAAGTCACTGCTGAGGTTCCTTCTGATGTAGATGGAAGGATGGCTGAACATTATATAGCTGAAGGAACAACTGTAGCTGTCGGAACGCTGATCTGTAGAATTGAGACGTTGAATGAGGAGAATACTGGCAGTCAACCTACCAGTTCTTCTGTTCCAGCGGATTCACCTTCGAAAGCTTCTTTGACAAGTACCTTGAATGAAGATCGGCATCAAGTAGAAAAGAAAGCTAATAGCCGTTCGTTGGGAAGATACTCACCAGCCGTTTTGCGGTTAGCTGAAGAACATCAAGTCGATTTACGGCAAGTCATGGGCAGCGGTGAAGGTGGAAGAATCACACGAAAAGATGTTCTCGCTTTTATTGAACAGGGAAGTCAACCGTCCATGGCTATTCCTGAAACCAAACAGACAGAACTCTCTTCTGCTGTTCCGTCTTCAGCTAAAGCTCCAGAGCACAGTCAACCCGCAGCAGCAGAGGCAAGAGCAACAGAAAATGGTGACTATACCGTTTTGCCTGCAACTCCTATTCGCCGTACGATTGCTCGGAGAATGTTGGAAAGTAAGCGCACTGCACCACATGCTTGGACGATGGTGGAAGTGGACGCAACCTCCTTGGTACGTTATCGAGATCGGCAGAAAAAGGGGTTTGTTGAACGGGAAGGTGTGTCTCTAACGTATTTACCGTTCTTTATTAAAGCTGTGGCAAATGCGCTTCGCCAGTATCCAATGCTCAATGCTGCATGGGTAGATGATGAGATAAGGCTGATGAAAAATATTCATATTTCCATAGCGATTGCTACCGATGATGCTCTTGTGGTTCCTGTTATTCATCATGCGGATAGACTGAGTGTAACAGGAATTGCACATGCACTAAACGACTTGGCAACGCGAGCTCGAAATGGCAAGTTGACGATGGCCGATATGGAAGGCGGCACGTTTACGGTCAATAACACCGGAGCATTCGGTTCCATCTTGTCGCAACCGATTATCAATCAGCCTCAAGCTGCGATTCTATCCGTTGAATCGATTGTCAAGCGGCCCATGGTGATGGATGACGATATGATTGCCATTCGCCATATGGTGAATCTTTGTTTGTCACTCGATCATCGTTTGTTGGACGGATGGGTAGCCGGTCAATTCTTGAAAGCGGTCAAAGAACAAGTTGAACAGGCAGGCGAACATTTGACGCTTGGATGAGTTGCCAGGATTGGCCCCAAAGCCGCTTGCGGCGAGTTGGGGCTTTCTTTGCATTTGATGCAGTTTGGTCTACACTTAAAGTAGTCCCAAGCTAAGAAATTTCGCGTTCCGCTTTCGAAAGAAAGTTGTGACGTTGCCAAAAGAAAGAGGGAGTGGCCCATATGCAGTCAAAACTGGCAGAAAAACAAGCTGAAAAAGAACGTATCATGCGCGAACAAGCCATGTCCCGGCCAGAGTGGCTTAAAATTAAGCTCAATACGGGAGAAGAGTATCAAGAGCTGAAGCGACTGATGCGTTCCAAATCGTTGCACACAGTTTGTGAAGAAGCCCGTTGTCCCAATATTTATGAATGTTGGACGCATCGTACGGCTACCTTTATGATTCTCGGTGAGACTTGTACACGTGCTTGTCGATTTTGCGCTGTGCACAGCGGTAAACCGACAGAACTCGACTTACAAGAACCTGAACGGGTAGCTGAAGCTTGTGTGCAAATGGATTTGCAGCATGCCGTGGTAACATCAGTTGCTAGAGACGATTTAGCTGACGGTGGAGCTTCTATCTTTGCCGAAACGATTCGCGCCATCCGTAGACGTTTGCCCACATGCGGTGTGGAAGTATTGATTCCAGATTTTCTAGGGAATTGGGATGCGCTGGCTACCGTTTTAGACGCTTCGCCTGACATTCTCAACCACAATATAGAGACGGTTCGCAGATTATCAGATAAGGTACGCTCCAAGGCGAAATATGACAGAACTTTGGAACTGTTGCAGCGTTCTAAAGAACTTCGTCCGGATATTCGAACCAAGTCAAGCATAATGGTAGGTCTTGGAGAGACAGTGGATGAAATTTTAGAAACGCTGGACGATTTACGTGCAGTTCAAGTTGATATTGTTACGATTGGCCAGTATTTGCAACCGACAAAAAAACACTTATTGGTGGAAAAATTCTATACTCCCACTGAATTTTTACGTTTGCGCGGCGAAGGTTTGGCACGCGGTTTTGCTCATGTGGAATCTGGGCCTATGGTGCGCAGTTCTTACCACGCTCATGAGCAGGTATTACGTGCGGATGGAATGCCTATTCAATCCCTCAAAGAATCAGCTTCCTCGCAACTTTAATTTGTAGGAGGGGTGAGGATGAGTCAACCGACGACAGTAAATTGGATTTCATTAGGACGTATGGATTATGATGAGGCGCTGGCAATTCAGATGAGTCAACGGGATGCGCTGCTTGCCATGGAAGGCGGCGCGCAGACCGTTTTTACTGTGGAACATCCACCCACAATTACGATTGGTCGAAACGGATCGGCCGCAAATATTGTTGCTTCCGAAGCAGAACTACTGCGTCAAGGGTTTACGATCCGAGAAGTAGACCGGGGCGGTGATGTTACCTATCATGGTCCAGGCCAACTGGTGGTTTATCCTGTTTTGCACCTGGGTCCATTTGGTAACGATGTGTCACTGTTTGTACGACGGTTAGAGGAAATGGTCATACAAGCCCTCGCTGAAGAAGGGATGACGGCAACACGACTGGAAGCCTATCCAGGTGTTTGGCTGGGAGATAAAAAAATCTGTGCTGTAGGCGCAAGAGTGAAGCGACGCGCCAATGGTGAGTTTGTCACTTCTCACGGCATCGCACTCAATGTGGCTACCAATTTGGCTCACTTTCAAACCATCATCCCTTGTGGCATTCAGGATAAAGGAGTAACTTCAGTCGCTGAAGAATTGCAACAGGAAGCTTCTGTAGAAATATGGGAAGAAAAACTGCGCCGCCATTTTGAACAACAGTTTTCTGCACGAACAGAGACGGTTGATTGGTCTCGCGAAAGGGAGAGTCGGGCATGAACTTCCAAGAATCCAAAAACGCCTGGGAGAAAAAAGTAGAAACCGAGATAGGAAAGCGACCTGAGCGTCGCAAAGAATTCCATACTTCTTCCGATATCCCTGTGGAACGACTGTACACTCCCAACAGTGAAGAATCTACCCCTGATGCTTATTTAGAGAAACTTGGCTTTCCGGGTGAATTTCCGTATACGCGCGGAATCCAGCCAACGATGTACCGTGGAAAATTTTGGACAATGCGCCAATATGCAGGGTTTGGTTCTGCTGAAGAAACTAACCTGCGGTTTCGTTATTTGCTGGAACAAGGGCAGACAGGATTAAGCACCGCTTTCGATTTGCCTACACAAATTGGTTATGATGCTGACGATCCGTTTGCGCGCGGTGAAGTGGGTAAAGTAGGAGTCTCGATTTCCTCGCTGCTCGATATGCAGACCCTGTTTGCCGAAATTCCGTTGGATGCAGTGAGTACATCCATGACCATTAATGCTCCTGCTTCAGTGCTGTTGGCCATGTATCTTGTGGTTGCTGAACAGCAAGGCGTTGCGTGGAATAAAGTGTCAGGGACCATTCAGAATGATATTTTAAAAGAGTATGTGGCGCGGGGCACCTATATTTTTCCTCCCAAGCCATCTATGCGTCTAATTACCGATATTTTTTCTTTCTGTTCCAAGGAAGTGCCAAACTGGAATACCATTTCTATCTCTGGCTATCATATTCGAGAAGCCGGATCGACAGCTGTTCAAGAAATTGCTTTTACATTGGCGAACGCGATTGCTTACGTTGAGGCAGCCTTGGCTGCTGGTTTGCATATTGACGAATTTGCTCCTCGTCTTTCATTTTTCTTTAATGCACACAATAATTTTTTTGAAGAAATTGCGAAATTCAGAGCTGCACGGCGCATGTGGGCTCATATTATGAGGGATCGTTTTTCTGCTAAGAACTCTAAATCTATGCAATTACGTTTTCATACCCAGACAGGTGGAAGTACGCTAACTGCTCAACAGCCGGATAACAATATTGTTCGGGTTACCGTGCAAGCGCTTGCCGCAGTACTTGGGGGAACACAGAGTTTGCACACCAACAGCCGCGACGAAGCATTGGCGTTGCCGACGGAAGAATCAGCTCGTATAGCTCTTCGTACTCAGCAAATTCTTGCCTATGAAAGCCATGTGGGAGACACGGTTGATCCGCTCGGTGGGAGCTACTACATAGAAGAACTGACGGATGAGTTAGAGAGAAGGGCTACACAATATTTGGATTATATTGAGCAGATGGGTGGAGCAGTTTCTGCCATTGAGCAGGGATATATGCAAAAAGAGATTCATCACGCCGCTTATTTGACGCAGCGGGAGATTGAACAGGGAGAACAAGTGGTGGTTGGTGTCAATCGATTTACTGTGGAAAACGAATCCACTCCTGAACTGTTGCGTGTGGACTCCAAACTGGGTGCCATACAGGCTGAGCGTCTGGCCAAATTGCGCCAAGAAAGAGCTCAAGAACCTTGGGCGAAGGCGCTGGCGGATTTACGTAGCGGAGCTGAAGGGGATGCCAATTTAATGCCGCTTATTCTTCAGGCTGTACGCTCATATGCAACGATTGGTGAAATTTGCAACACTTTACGAGATGTTTTTGGAGAGTATCGTCCCCCTATTTATTGATTCTGAAGAGAAAATGGAGGCGAGAACAGCTTGGATGGTTTGGAACGACCGATTCGTGTTTTAATTGCCAAGCCCGGTCTGGATGGGCATGATCGCGGTGCGTTGGTGGTAGCTCAAGGGCTGAGAGATGAGGGAATGGAAGTTATCTACACAGGCTTGCGGCAAACTCCAGAAGCCATTGCTGCTGCAGCCGTACAGGAAGATGTGGCTTGTGTGGGACTTTCTTCGTTGTCTGGAGCCCATTTGGAACTGTTTCCAGAAGTGGTTCAAGCGCTTCGTGCACGTGGAGCAGACGATATTCTGGTGATTGGCGGCGGAATCATTCCTGATGAGGATATCAATGCTCTAAAAAATGCTGGCATTGCTGAAATTTTCACTCCGGGTTCCAGCATCAAACAAATGGCGGATTATATTCGTCAACATGCGCGAACCGCTCAGTTGCCAGCTTTAGCTTCTTTTGTTGAAGGACTCGATCATATAGGTATTGCCGTCAATTCGCTGACTATAGCTCAGAAGTTGTATAAAGATCAGCTTGGAGCCAAAGAAATTCATCATGAGGAAGTTGTGGAACAGGGAGTGCGGGTCAGTATTCTTCGTATGGGCCAGACCGAGATCGAACTGCTTGAACCCTTACATGAAGAGAGTCCTGTAGCACGCTTTCTGGCCAAACGCGGTTCTGGGGTTCACCATCTTGCCTATCGAGTAAAGGATATTCATGCTGCTTTGCAAGCGGCGAAAACGGCAGGTTTTCGTTTGATTGATGACCAACCTCGTCGTGGTGCGCATGGCAAGTGGGTAGCCTTTTTGCATCCGTCCTCTATGCAAGGTGTTCTCACAGAACTATGTCAGCCAAGGGAGGATAGGCAGTCATGATGGAACGAAGATTGAGTGAATTGACCGATCGTCGCCGCAAACTGGAGCTCGGCGGGGGCGATCAGCGCATCTTGCAACAACATGAAAAAGGAAAGTACACCGCTCGTGAACGAATAGAATTATTGTTGGATAAAGGTTCCTTTCGCGAGATTTATCTGTTTGCCCATACGCGTTCGTCCTATTTAGGTATGGATAATATTGAAGCTCCAGGGGAAGGTGTTGTGACTGGGTATGGAACGATAGACGGACGTACAGTCTATGTGTTTGCCCAAGATTTCACTGTCTTTGGCGGAGCCCTTGGTGAAGTGCATGCTAAAAAAATTGCGAATCTCATGGATTTAGCTGCTCAAAATGGAGCTCCTATGATAGGGTTAAACGATTCAGGAGGGGCACGCATACAAGAAGGCGTGGTTTCACTGGACGGGTATGGTCATGTGTTCTATCGAAATGCCTGTTATTCTGGTGTTATTCCACAAATTTCCGTAATTATGGGGCCTTGTGCTGGAGGTGCTGTCTATTCCCCGGCCATTACCGATTTTATTTTTATGGTCGAAGGGACAAGTCAGATGTTTATTACGGGACCTAAAGTCATTCAGACTGTGACCGGAGAACAGATTTCTGCTGAAGAACTTGGTGGAGCCAAAGCCCAGGAAGCTTACAGTGGTGTCGCTCACTTTTCTTGTCCGACTGAAGAAGAAACGCTTTCGCAAGTGCGTAAGTTGCTGAGTTTTTTGCCTGCTTCTTATCGAGAGAAGCCTCCTCGGAAACCTTTTCATGGAAGCTTGGAGATGGATGACTCCATTCTGGAGATTGTTCCTACCGAGGGTATGAAAGTATATGATGTCAAAGATGTGATTGAACGTTTAGTGGATGACGGAGATTTTTTTGAAGTGCAAAAATTGTTTGCCAAAAATGCAGTGATTGGTTTTGGGCGGATTGGCGGCAGTGTAGTAGGAATCATTGCGAATCAGCCTAAACATATGGCAGGCGGTTTAGATATTGATTCATCAGATAAGATTTCTCGTTTTATACGATTTTGTGATGCCTTTCAAATTCCCCTTATTACACTTGAAGATGTAACAGGCTACATTCCAGGTGTCAAACAGGAGCATGGTGGAATTATTCGGCACGGCGCGAAAATTCTATACGCCTATTCTGAGGCAACTGTTCCCAAAATTACAATTATTCTGCGTAAAGCATATGGCGGTGCGTATGTTGCTATGAACAGTAAAGCTATTGGGGCCGATCTCGTTTATGCTTGGCCAGCCTCTGAAATTGCTGTCATGGGTCCAGAAGGTGCTGCCAACATTATCTATGCTAAAGAAATTGCTGCCTCAGACAATCCGGCAGAGACAAAGGCACGACGTATTCAAGAATATCGCGATCACGTTGCAAATCCTTATGTGGCGGCTGGTGCAGGTATGGTTGATGATGTTATAGATCCACGCGACACCCGTCGATTGCTTTATGAGGCGCTTGTTCTTTTGGAAAATAAACAAGTACAACGTCCTTTGCGCAAACATGGCAACATACCGCTTTAAGCTCATACGTACAATAGGAGGCGTTGTCTATGTCGACTCATACACATAAAGATGCTGTTTTGCATACATTTTTAGATCTTGTGCAGATTGCTAGTCATTCACTTCAAGAACAAGGAGTATTTGCATATTGCAAAGAGAGACTGGAAAAAATGGGATTATCCGTTCGAGAAGATAGTGCGGGTGAAAAATTAGGGGGGCAATGTGGTAATCTCATTGCCACTTTGCCTGCCAACGATTCTACTCGACCTAAAATTTTATTGATGGCGCATATGGATACGGTACAACCAGGGCAGAACGTGAAACCTGTCGTTCGTGATGAGGTTATATACAGTGACGGATCTACCGTGCTTGGAGCGGATGATAAAGCGGGCATCACCGCTATCTTGACAGCGCTTGAGCGGATTATACAAGAGAATTTACCGCATGGCCAGATTCAGGTGTTATTGACCATTGCTGAAGAAATAGGACTGCAAGGTGCTAAAAACCTGGACTTTTCTCTGATTGACGCTGATTGGGGTCTTTCTCTTGACACAGGAGGAGCACTAGGAACGCTGCCTGTAGCTGGTTCTGCACAAGCTAAATTTGAAGCCCAGTTTATAGGCCGCAGCGCTCATGCAGGAGTAGCTCCAGAACGGGGAATATCAGCCATTCAGGTAGCTGCAAAAGCAGTGGCGAATATGCCTCATGGGCGTATTGATGATGAAACAACAGCCAATATCGGTTCTTTTGAAGGCATTAGTCCGACGAATGTTGTCGCGGAGAGAGCCAGATTATTGGGTGAAGTTCGAAGTCGAAACAAGGAAAAATTACAGCGTATGCTCCAGCAGATTGAGGAAATTTTTGATACCGTTGCTAAAGAGCATGGGGCCAAGTTGGAATTTGAACAGCGTCTGATGTATGAAGGATTTCGTTATCCTCCAGAACATCCTGCTCGCCAGAGAGTGGAGCGTGCTCTACGTCTGGCCGGATTTGAACCCAATCCAGTAGAGGTTGGCGGAGGCAGTGATGCAAACATTCTTTCCATGCATAAGTTGCCCGTGCTAAACATTGGTATTGGCTATGAAGATATTCATACAACTCAGGAACATATTCAATTATCCGATATCATGTCAGCTTCCGAAGTGGCCGTTGTTTTTTGCACAATGGAGTAAACTGATTCAGGTTAATTGGAGGGAGAACCATCGTTGGATGACTGGACAGACTCTCCGCAACATCAGGATAGCAGTTTGGTGGAGACAACGGTTGATGAAACTACCCTTTATAGCGGGCGTATTCTTCAACTACAAAAACGCAAAGTACGCTTGGCCAATGGACGGGAAGCGTCTCGGGAAGTTGTTATACATCCAGGTGCAGTAGCAATTGTTGCCGAACCAGAAACTAATTATCTTATTTTGGTTCGACAATTTCGCAACGCTCCTCATGAATTGCTTTGGGAACTGCCAGCAGGGAAATTGGATGCTGGAGAAGAGCCTTCTATAGCAGCTTGTCGAGAATTACGCGAAGAAACGGGATACACAGCAAAATCGATTGAATTATGGCATTCTTTTTACACATCTCCCGGCTTTGCGAATGAGAAAATATGGTTATATTTTTCTCGTGATTTAGTCAAGTCTCAACAACAACTGGACGAAGATGAATTGCTCCATATGCATTTCTTTTCTCGTGATGAAGTTGCTGAAATGTTAAAAACAGGCGCACTAACGGACGCTAAAACGCTCATTGGAGTTTATCGATGGTTGATGCAAGGTTCTAGTAAAAAGTCATAGAGTCGCCTTTATCCACATAGAGTGAAGCAGGACATAACTTTGCTCACTGCTTCTCTCTAGCGTGGAATGGGGGCAATTCGAGATGAACGGGAATCTTCTTTTACGAAGAAAAGGAAGAGTTGATTGGCTCCAAGAAAGCATTCAACTTTTGCAAAAATTACAGAGAAAGCATGGCTCTGCCTTATTATTTCTACTGGCCATTGCTGTAACGGGTCTATTCTTTGGCGGTGTGGTTGCAGGACAAATTCCGCATCCTGAGCAAATGATTCTTGACAATCGGCTACAAAATCTCATTTCAGATGTCACAAATCATCAGTTGGCGAGCAGCAAGGAACTGTTATGGCAACGTTTAAGTGCGGATGGACGTCTGTTGGCGTTACTCTGGTTGCTTGGATTATCCATCATTGGTATACCTATTATTATTCTTTTACTTTTTCTGCGTGCTTTCTCAACGGGTTTCGCCATTGGTTACACTATACTTCATTTTGGTGTCAAAGGGCTATGGATTGCCATGTTAGGCATTTTTTTGCACGAATTTCTCGCATATTCCACTTTACTGGCTGCTGCTTTAACAGCGATTCGTTTTTCCAAGACAATTCTCATTCAGAAAATCCAGTTGAGCGACTTAATTGTCCGTGCTCTGCGATTTACGGGATACTTTATTGTATATCTGGGTGGTTTGGCCATTGCTGATTGGGTACAAGCCAGTGTGGTGCCTCATTTACTGGCAAGCCTGTTTTGAACAGGAGGGATTTTCATGCAACACGCTCGCTTTACGCATCGAAACGAAGGCTTTATCTGCGCCCATTGTGGGGTCGATGTACCACCTTCCACCTCAACTTGTCGAAACCATTGTCCAAATTGCCTTTATTCTGTACATCTTGACAATTTTCCCGGCGATCGCGCTGCAAACTGTGGAGGCTTGATGGAGCCTATCGAGATCATCCAACATTCCAAAAAAGGATGGCAAGTGGTTCATCGTTGTCAACGTTGTGGACATGAAAGTCGAAACACGCTCCATTTTGACGATCCGTTGGCTGCTGATTCATTTAATCGAGCACTGGAGTTGATGAGAAAGGGGCCATCCATATGATCCAACGTCTGTCGTCACTTTGGAGTTTTTTACGAATTTGTTTGTTCTTTTTTTCAATGGCGTTGCTTTTTCATTGGATGGTCTCCATATCTATAGCATGGCGGCATTCTTACCAACTTCCCACGCCTCTTCATCCTCCTTATATTGCTGTGTGGACGCGTACGGACGTACCTACATTCGATTTTATGTTCAATCAATTCCTACAATCGTGCCTCTCTTTTTTCCGATTTGGCAATTGACAACTATACTGTATGGAAGTGTCCTGAAAGTGCAGGACTCTTCATTTATTTATGGAATCATTTTTATGAGGCAGAAAGAAAAAGAGAGTTGGAGAACGATTAAAGGAGTCATATTGATGCATAGCTTGGTAGAACAGTTTATCAATTATTTGTCTGTAGAACGTGGACTGTCTATGAACACGCTGGAATCGTATCGAAGAGATTTAGCAGGGTTTCAGCGTTTTATGGATCAGAAGCTCAAATTGAGTTTGGAAGATGCATTAGAAGAGCATCTACAGGCATATTTAGTGGAATTGACTCAATCGGGGAAAGCCTCTTCCACCATATCAAGAAACATTGCATCAATTCGCTCTTTTTATCGATTTCTGGCCAGTGAAAATCGACAAGTGAAAAATCCCGCTCAGCGCATTGTTTCGCCTAAAATGGAGAAACGCTTGCCGAAGGTGCTCACAGAGCAGGAAATTCGGCTCCTACTGGAACAACCTCACGTTCATACTCCGGCTGGATGTCGAGACAAGGCCATGCTGGAGTTACTTTACGCTACAGGGTTACGCGTGAGTGAATTAATCAATATGAATCTGCATGATGTTAATTTAAGCGCTGGTTTTACGCGTTGTTTAGGAAAAGGGAAAAAAGAACGTATTATCCCAGTTGGTGAGATTGCTCAAAAAGCTTTGCATCGATATATTCACACGGCTCGTCCTCAATTGTGCAAAGAATCTTCTTCTAGCGCGTTGTTTCTCAATCAACAGGGTAAACGAATTTCTCGCCAAGGATTTTGGAAAATTCTTAAAAAATATGCGTATTCTGCAAAAATTTCTGAAGAAATCACACCTCATATGCTCCGACACTCCTTTGCCACTCATCTTCTCGAGCATGGAGCCGATTTAAGGGCTGTTCAGGAGATGTTAGG
Source organism: Alicyclobacillus tolerans (assembly GCF_900142255.1). GTDB lineage: Bacteria > Bacillota > Bacilli > Alicyclobacillales > Alicyclobacillaceae > Alicyclobacillus_I > Alicyclobacillus_I tolerans. The sequence continues at coordinate 64,972 of NZ_FRAF01000013.1, forward strand.
ACATGCTGACATTTCCACTACACAAATTTATACACATGTAACGCGATCACGCATGAAAGAAGCGTATTTATTGGCCCATCCAAGAGCATGAATACGTCTATCGAAAATTGATGGAAAGTAACAAACGGGGAGTTGTAGGGATGACGTCAAAGAAACGATGGATATGGATTGTTTTGGATAGCGTCGGCTGTGGTGCGGCACCTGATGCTAGTCATTATGGGACATCAGATGAAATGTCTAATACATTAGCCCATATTGCACAGGCGAAGGGCGGATTATACGTACCTAATATGGAAAAGTTGGGGCTTGGAAATATATTGGAAATCGAGGGTGTAAAACCAAGCCATCAACCAACCGCTTATGGAAGAATGCAGGAAAAGTCCCATGGTAAAGATACGACTAATGGCCATTGGGAATTTGTAGGTGTTGTGCTGGAGCAAGATTTACCGGTATATCCGAATGGTTTTCCAAATGAGATTATTCAACCTTTTGAAGCATACGTGGGCAAACCCGTACTCTGTAATCGTCCTGCCTCAGGCACGGAGGTTATTGAAGAGTATGGTGCTATTCATATGGAAACAGGTCGACCCATTGTTTATACCTCAGCAGACAGTGTTTTTCAAATTGCGGCACATGAGGAAATCGTCACTGTCCAACAGTTGTATGATTGGTGCGAGAAAGCTCGCGCTTTATTGACCGGACCTCATGCTGTCGGCCGTGTGATTGCGCGACCCTTCATTGGTAAACCTGGTGCTTTTCAACGAACGCATCATCGAAAAGATTTTTCCTTAAACTTTGGCCATACGGTCCTTAATTCCTTACAAACTGCAGGTTGGGATATTATTGGTATCGGAAAAATTTACGATATTTATGGTGGTTCGGGTATCAGTAAGGGAATTCATACCGATAACAATGAAGATGGAATGAAAAAATTACTCCAGGCTATGCGTGAATATTCTTCCGGGCTACTTTACATCAATTTGGTTGATTTTGATTCTCTCTATGGTCATCGCAATAATCCTATTGGTTTTGCACAAGCGGTAGAGGAGTTTGATCGTTGGCTGGGAAAGGTACTTTCAACCATGCAGGATTCGGACGTTCTTTGCATTACAGCCGATCACGGTTGTGATCCGACGACGCCTGGAACAGATCATTCCAGGGAATGGGTACCGCTTTTGGTGTATCACAAGCAGATGAACCAGTTACATTCGCTTGGAGATCGCTCGACGTTCGCTGACTTAGGTGCTACGGTTGCAGAGTTTTTTGGTGTTTCATTGCCGGAGATTGGAGAGAGTTTTTGGAAATCAATTCAAGATGAAGCGATGTTTTAAAAGTATGGTTTTGCCGTTCTCTCTCATACTGAAGTACAAGGAGGGGATGAGCATGCCGAATCATGTAAAATGTGCAGTTGAAGAATGTTTATATAACCAAAATTCAGCTTGTTCAGCAGAGGAAATAGAAATACGAACTAATGGAAATCCTATTGTAGGAACATCCAAAGGTACGATGTGTGAAACTTTTATTTATAAAGATTATCGTGGGCATGGACGAGATGCCTATCATGCGCATCAAGAGTCACAACACTCCTAGAAAGCACTCTTTAATGAACCCTCCAGTATATCAGGAGGGTTTTTTATTTTTCCGTATCATATTCACACGATGGACGAGCAAACTATACGCTAGCCAGAGTCTCTTGTAACTGGACATCATGATGTCAAAGAAAGGAGCAGACAACTATGTCAGAGAAGAAACAGCAATTATCTGGAGTCAAAAAGTTGGCTGTTTTCAGTTGTCTCGTTCTGCCAATTTTCTCCTTTGTTGAACCGCCTCTTATCCAGGCATCTTCGTTATCTCAATCTGCATCCACGTATCATGTTCAAAAGGAAAAAAGTTCTTCAAACGATGATCACCAAGAAATTCAATTAGCTGCTCATGCTCGATCAGCAGTTTTAATGGAAGCTTCTACTGGCAAAATATTGTTTGCCAAAGATGAGCATGAACGATTGCCAATGGCCAGCATTACTAAAATCATGACAATGTTGTTGATTATGGAAGCTATTGACAATGGTAAACTGAAACTCACGGACAAAGTAAAGGCAAGTGAATATGCCGCGAGCATGGGAGGTTCGCAAATCTTTCTCGAACCTGGAGAAGAAATGACTGTTTCTGACATGCTCAAGGGGATTGCCATGGCTTCAGCAAATGATGCTTGTGTGGCAATGGCGGAGCATCTGTGTGGAACATCAGATGCTTTTGTACAAAAAATGAACGAGAGAGCATCTCAATTAGGCATGAAAGATACTCATTTTGTTAATTGCAATGGATTGCCTGCCGAGAACCATTATTCATCAGCCTATGATATTGCTCTCATGTCACGCGCCTTGCTAAATCACCCGGAAATTACGAAATGGACATCGGTATATAGTGATTATTTACGAAAAGACAGTGCGAAACCCCTTTGGTTGGTTAATACCAATAAGTTAGTCAAGTTTTATGAGGGTATGGATGGATTGAAAACGGGATACACAGCAGAAGCCAAGTATTGTTTGTCGGCTACTGCCAAGAAACAAGGTTTGCGCATGATAGCTGTTGTTATGGGAGAACCCAAAACGACCATACGTAATGCTGAAGTTACTGCAATGATGAATTGGGGATTTAGTCAGTATGAATATAAAGCTCTGCACGCTGCCGGTAGTACAATTACTCAGGTGGATGTGAAAGGTGGTAAAGAGAAGAAAATAAATGTCATGGTATCTAGAGCAGTAGGTTTAGTTACTGAAAAAGGTAAGCGTCCTGACATAGATGAAAAAATCATCATACAGCCTTTACAGGCGCCAATTAAAAAGGGTCAAAAGGTAGGCGAATTAGTGGTTGAAGAGAATGACCATGTTGTGGATAAAGTAGCTCTTGTAGCTGCAACATCGGTAGAAAAAGCGTCATTGTCCTATCGACTTGGCCGCTCCCTACGTTCATTCTTTTCATTTGGGCAATCTTGATTGTCGAACCATCTCAGTTGTTGACGAATGAGCACAAAAAATATTATTTCTAAGGCAATAAGTAATGAGTAACTTGAAAGTATGTTTAACTGTAGAGAGGGGTTTCCACAAAAGTCATTTTAGGAAACTTTTGAGGTAACCCCTCTTTTCATACAATATTTGAATTGTATGCGTACTCTTTTCTGATTCAAACGAGTAATTTCTCACGAAGAATACTGTTAGCCAGCTGAGTAGCAATGGTCATCATGCTGGACTGATCCCCTGACCATTTCTGAGTCCAAATCGCTTGATGGCGTTTTAATTCAGTAAACTGCGGCAAATCATTGCTGTCCACCTTTTCAAGAGAAACATCTAAATATTCTAAAGCTGTTTTATAATCTTGTTTTGAGGCTGCAACGCGAGCCAAAATAAAGTTTGCCTGTATTTGCAGTGTTATATTTTGACCGTCTTGTTGAAGAGCCATTTGTGTATCTTCAACAGCATTCTCCAATTCACCAAGAGCAAAATACGACTCAGCTCGCTCAATATATGCTCCGGCCAATCGAATGTTGTCTCTCGGAAATTCTCGCAGGTCAATTAATTGTGAACAATAGTCAATAGCCTGGCGATATTGTTTAGCACATCTCAAAATATAGGCTTGATTGATCTGGCATTGACGCATGCCTCTCAATTGTCCAGACTTTTCATATGTCTGAATAGCTTTTTCATTAAAAATCAGTGCATTTTCAAAATCCATAAGTTCCGTGTAAGTATAGGCTAATCCGTGATATGCACGAGCCATATCATTTGTGGTTCCATATTCTTCAGCAAGTTGCGTCATCCGCAAATAAGCTTCATGCGATTGTTGAATATCACCGCGATCGAGATAAAGTCGAGCTAGATTACCATATATCTTCATTTCTAGTGGCATATGCAAGGAAGGATGTTGTGCAAGCATTTCACTGGCACGAGTCCAATACATTAGTGATAATTTTTGACGTTTTCTGCGTCTTTCCAAATTGCCAAGATGAAAATAAGCATGTACAGCCGTCGCAATATCATTTTTTTCCACTGCAAAACGAATGACTTCTTCATAAGCCATAGAAGCATCTTCCAGTTGTTCTAGCTGAACATAGCATTCTGCAAGTAATTGAAATATACTCTCTAATTTGGCGTTATTTTCTTGAAATGCAGAAAGTTCTTTCAATATAGGAACGGCTTCTTCATAACGTTCTTTGTCCACCAATGAACGAGCTTTTCGGAGGCGCTGTGTCAGATCGGTGGTTGTAGTACGTTCTACATGAAATACACTAAATGGTACTCCTAATCGCTCTGCTAATTGTTCCAAAACTTTTGCAGAAGGAGTAGCTCTATTTGATTCAATTTGGCTTATCATGCTTGGTGTGACAATATTTTGACTTAATTCTTGTTGGGTCATACCTTTCTCACGACGCAAGTTGCGAATCGTTTCTCCAATGCTCGCCATACTCTGCCTCCATTAAATTTTCCTATATTGTACTATAAAAATATGTATCTCGCTCAACGGGAAATTGTCGGATTCAGACGAATTCTTAGAGCTTTTGTCGGCTTGCAGGATTCTTGCTGATGACTTAAGAATTGTTTGCCTGAATCAACAACATGCAGAGAGGGCGGACGTTGGTGTCATTGCAAACCACAACCATATCCGGAGTGCTCGTTGCTCGTTTACAGGGAGAACTCGATCATCACGCTGTAGAAAAAATTAGAGAAGATATTGAACAGACTGTACAGCAAGAGGGTATCAATCGCCTTGTCCTATCTTTCGCCAACATTCACTTTATGGATAGCAGCGGGATTGGACTTGTTTTAGGCAGATTGCGTACCATTCAAGCTCTTGGTGGGAAAATGGCTCTTTGTGAAGTGCAAAACAGTTTACAGAAAATTTTTGAGATGTCTGGTATTTTAAAAGTATTAAAACTGTTCCCTAGCGAACAAGAAGCGATTGAATACGTGAGGGGAGAGTAATATCAGTGACAGAATACCTTCAGGAAAAAGTACATGTTCAAAATTATATTCGCATGCAATTTCCTAGTTGTTCGGCTAACGAGTCTTTTGCCAGAGTAGCTGTCGCCTCTTTTGTCGCTCAACTTGATCCAACCTTAGAAGAATTGACAGAATTAAAGACTGCAGTTTCTGAAGCGGTGACGAACGCAATTATTCATGGCTATGAAAATTCGTTTGGTGAAATACGAATAGAGTGTTCTTTATATGACCAGACTGTAAAAATCACTATAGAAGACGATGGGGTAGGAATTGAAGATGTCGATATGGCTAGGCAACCCCTCTATACTTCCCGTCCCGAACTAGAAAGAAGTGGCATGGGATTAACAATTATGGAAAGTTTTGTGGATCGTATGGAAATTCAGTCTGAGCCAGGCCAAGGTACGCGAGTGACGCTGGTAAAAAGCATGGGAGGTCAAAAAACCTCTCAACGTCCTTCTTAGGAGTCGGCAAGAGATGGAACAACCAAAAGATAAAACAAAAAGAAATGCAAAGCTGGCAGATGAAGAAGTACGTCAGTTGATACAGAATAGCCAAGCAGGAGATCAAAATGCTCGTGACGAGTTGGTTTTAAGCAATCAGCGTTTGGTATGGGCTGTTGTACAACGTTTTCTCAATCGTGGTTACGAGGCGGACGATTTGTTTCAAATTGGTTGCATAGGACTTATGAAGGCTATTGATAAATTTGATCTGAGTTATGAAGTCAAATTTTCTACTTATGCTGTACCTATGATTATTGGTGAAATTCAACGTTTTCTTCGCGATGATAGTACAGTTAAAGTAAGCCGTAGTCTTAAGGAAACTGCTAAACATATTCGTCATGTCAAAGATGATTTGGCTAAAAAACTTGGCAGGCAACCCCATATCACTGAAATTGCTGAAGAAATGGGTTTAGATCCAACAGAAGTTGTGTTTGCTCAAGAGGCTTTACGAACGCCGGCTTCCATTCACGAAACTGTTTTTGAAAACGATGGAGATCCAATTTATTTAATGGATCAAATAGCGGACGATGAAAATCATGAATGGTTTGATAAAATCGCATTACATGAAATTCTGAATCGCCTGCCAGAAAGAGAAAGATTCATTGTATATATGAGATTTTTTCGTGATAAAACACAATCTGATGTTGCAGAAGTTTTAGGAATTTCCCAGGTGCAAGTGTCTCGGTTAGAAAAACGAATACTCCAGCAGATACGAATGCAATTAGAATGATACGATGGACAATCTTTATGCAAGGCGAGCGTAGGCTCGCTTTTTTTGTTGCATCCTTTTGCGTAAAGCATCGTGAAATGGGAAATCTAATGCTGTTTAGAAAGAACAAGTCATGACTAGTATTTGTTTTGATTCCAACATAAAGGAGATGAACTATGTTTTGACAACAGCAAGCAAAAACGAACAAAAAGCTTATCAACAAACCATCAAAAAATATCGTCCCGCCAAACCCATGGGTAAAAACATGATTCGAGCTTTTTTGGTAGGGGGATTGATTTGTGAGATTGGACAGATCGTGCAATGGTTTTTCGTCAAATTTGCACATTTTTCAATCCAAGATGCGGGTAACCCAACAGTAGCAGTCATGATCTTTTTAGCTGCTTGTTTGACAGCTTTAGGGGTATACGACAAATTTGCGGGATGGGCAGGTGCCGGATCGGCCGTACCTGTTACTGGTTTTTCAAATACGATGACTTCTGCAGCCATGGAACATCGTGCAGAAGGGTGGGTAGCCGGCGTAGGTGGGAATATGTTTAAGCTCGCTGGACCTGTCATTGTGTATGGTGTGGTTTCTGCCTTCTTTGTATCCCTTATTCGTTATCTTTGGATTCATCTTGTTTAAAGGAGTGTATCATCGTGTCCAAGTTGGGAGCGCAAACCTGGGAATTCCAACGTCCTCCTGTGCTCATTTCTACTGGGACAGTGGCTGGCAAATTAGAGAGTGAAGGCCCAATTGGCCATCTATTTGATGTCAAACACAGTTCTGATAGAGTAGAAAATCTTACATGGGAACAGTCGGAGCAAGTATTTTTTCAGGAGGCGGTCCATGTTGCTTTACAAAAAGCCAACCTTTTGCCTCAACAAGTGGATGTGATGGTAGGGGGTGACTTAAGTGCGCAACTGACCTCATCCTATTTAGGCCTAAAACAATTTTCTGTTCCCATACTCGGTGTCTATAGTGCTTGCGCTTCCATTTGTGAATCGCTATTTTTTGCCAGTTTTCTCGTAGAAAATGGGTTTGCCAAAGTGGCTGTTGCCGGAACATCTAGTCATACAAGTGCGGCTGAACGTCAGTTTCGCTATCCAACAGAATACGGTGTACAAAAACCGCCTACTGCACAGCGAACCGTCACTGGAAGTGGTGTAGCCATTCTTGGCGATTCACCAGCGGCTGCCCTTCCTATTCGCATTACCCATGCCACAGTTGGAAAAGTAATGGATTACGGGATTAGTAATCCCTGGGAAATGGGAGCTGCTATGGCACCAGCCGCTGCACATACGTTGACTACTCATTTTAAGGATACCGGACGTTCTCCAGCTGATTACGACTGCATAGCTACGGGCGATCTCGGTCATATTGGTCACCAAATTCTCCGCAAGTTGCTAGCTGATGAAGGTTACACTCATCTGACTCAACTAACCGATTGCGGAATACTGATTTTTGATCCTAATCAACCAGAAGTGTTTTCTGGTGGCAGTGGTGGTGCGTGTTGCTCTCTTGTAACTTTTTCGCATCTTATTGACAGAATGATAGATGGTCAATACAAACGGCTCTTGATTAGTGCTACCGGCGCTTTGCTGTCTACAATAAGTGCCCAACAACATGAGACAATTCCAGGAATTTCACACGCTATCGCGTTTGAACGTATAGAGGAGGAAGAATTGAAATGAGCCCATGGATTTTTCTTACAGCCTTTGTGGTCGGTGGATTGATTTGTGTGGTAGGGCAGCTCATTCTCGATTTGACGAGTTTAACTCCTGGACATGTCATGGTCATTCTTGTTATAGCTGGTGCTGTATTGGACGGATTTGGACTGTACGATCCACTCATTAAATTTGCTGGAGCAGGAGCTACGGTACCTATTACATCGTTTGGGAATGCTCTTGTACATGGTGCGCTGCTTGAAGCATCAACGCACGGACTGGTTGGCATTATCACAGGCATATTTGAAGTGACAAGTGCAGGAATTTCAGCCGCTATCATTTTTGCTTTTTTGGCAGCGGTGGTGGCGAAACCGAGGGGATGAGAAATCGACAGAGAAAGCGGCGCGTCATTGTAGTCACAGACGGCGACTCCATGGCTTTAAGAGCTTTAAAGATGGCGGCCAAACAGACTGGCTGCCGATTGATTTCAAGGAGTGCTGGAAGTCCAACTCCGCTCTCAGGTCCAGAAATCGTACATTGGATCCTGAGGGCTCAATCAGATCCAGTTATTATTATGTTTGACGACAATGGTAATCAATTGGACAATACTGCAGAAATCTCTATGTCGTATGTCTTGTCTCATCCCAGCATAGAAGTTATTGGTGTGTTGGCAGTTGCTTCGAATGCTCAGAGTCAGCAAGGAATTCAGGTTCATTGTTCGGTTACCCCAGATTTGCGCATTGTAACGAGTGCGGTGAATAAAGAGGGATGGCCAACACAAAGGTTTAATCTAAAAGGTGATACAGTAGACATATTAAGAAAATTCTCTATACCTATGATTGTCGGTATAGGTGATTTGGGGAAAATGCATGGAAACGATGCACCAGCCAAAGCGTCTCCAGTGACCACTAAAGCGATTCAACTTATATTAAAGACGCAACAAAGCCCACAGCATTCCTGCTTTGAACACATAGAATAAATCGGAATCGTTGGGAGGTGTCAGTATCGTGATATCCATGCTTATGTTTTTACCACGACTGTTTCGTTACTTTGGCATGTTCCAAAGTTTTATGGGTTTTGTTCGACCGCTATTTCCCCAAATGAAAAGAATTTTACGTCCTTCTTCTGCTGCAGCATGATGAGTTATATCCAGTATGTGATGAAAATGTGGACTTTTGCAGCCCCTGTCACATTAAAAATATAATGATATAGAAAGAAGGCAGGGGGAGAGTTGAATGACTTCACAAACGCCAATGAGCCTGCTTGCGCCACAAGAAAAGCAAATGCATGTGGCGCAAAAAGGACAACTTCGTTATATGCGTTTTGGTTTGAATGGGGGCTGGCAAGGAGCACTTTCTCTTCGTTTTCCAACTCGTCCTGTATTTCCATATCAACGTGCATTTGAATATCTCTCTGCCTCTCTCAAACGTTCTCCGCAACGTTTTCTTTCACTTGGTGTTGGGACAGGCACTGCGTTAGCCACTATCCAACGTCTATATCCCCAAACACTTTTGTATGGTGTTGATATCGTAGGGGAAGTGATAGAAACAGCTATCCAGCATTTTCAGGCTCCAGATCACTCAGCATGTCAATATTATCAATGTGATGCTATCCAGTTTGTCGAACAGACCCAACTTCGTTTCGATTTCATTTTTGTAGATGTTTATCTGGAGGATAGAATTCATCCAATTATTATACAATCGTCATTTCTTGATGCTTTAGAAGGAATCCTCAACAATAAGGGAACTGTAATTTTTAATTTGATTGCTAAAACTCCACCAGTCTACCCTTATACTTTGTTTTTAAAATATAGCCAGACTTTGTTTAGAAGTCGTATATGGCTGCCTGTTGGCATGCCTTTCATTGAAGGAAACTTATTATGCGTACTATCCAAAGATGCAAACCCTTTTCAATTTCATTCAGACTATCTTAGAAATATAAGATCTAGAGCGAATTTTTACTATAATTGGTTTGATCAATTAGAGTGTAAGTTGTGGATGCATCGATTACAAATTTTGAATTCATAATCATCATTTTTGTAAAAAAAAAGCCGACAGTTTTAGACATATCGGCTTATTAAATACCTTGAATATTTTTAGATACTACGCTTGATGAGTTAGAAATATTGATATTTTTGGCCATACGTCGAGCTTGCAGACGACAAAGCATAATACTGATTTCATAGAGAGCCATCATAGGTGTTGCCACACTCAAATGAGAAACAAGTTCTGGTGGACTGATGAGTGAGGCAAATACAATAATTGCAAAATATGCATATTTTCTCATTTTCGATAGCATTCTTGGTGTAACAACATGAATTCTTGTAAGAAACAAGAGCGCTATTGGCATTTCAAAAATCAAACCAAAAGGCAACGTTAAATTGACCAAAAAAGAAAAATATCGATGAGCAGTCATCACGACTATGAAATTTTCAAATGACAGTTGAAGCAAGAAATGTAATACAATTGGAAAAACAACGAAATATGAAAATGCTACTCCTCCTAAAAACATCAGGAACGCAAAAGGGAGCATGGTCATGGCTGCTCTGCTTTCTTTAGGCGATAGGGCGGGTTGGATGAATTTCCACAATTGATACAAAATAAATGGTAATGACATGCCCAATGACCCAAATCCAGCAATCATAAAGTAAATTTGAATAACGTCTCCTGGGCCAAGAACAGCAAGTTTAACATGGCCCAAAGGAGCTTCTAGAACAGAGAATATTTGGTGGACAAAGACAAGAGAAAGGATAAAAAACAGCACAACCAAAATGAGTGAATAGACGACTCTGCGACGTAATTCGGAAAGATGTTCAACTAGCGTCCATTCATTGTCCATTATTCATTCGACACCTTGGACTCAGTGTGAATTATATTTTCTCCCATATCTTCTGTTGGTTTTACAGTTGCCGCAGCAGTCGTAGCAGAAACTTCTACGGTTTCTTCGTCGCCAGTCAGTCCTTTGGTTGCTGATTTAAATTCCTTTAGCGTTTTGCCCATTGACCTTCCTAACTCCGGCAATCTTTTCGGACCAAATACAATTAGTGCAAAAAGAATAATCAGTATAAGCCCAGGAACACCAATATTTGATAACATCAGAATCTCTCCCTATTTAAAATTTGTGTGGAAGATTCTCCGGACTCTTGAATTGGAGTCCGGAGAAAGAAAGTGGAATGAATTAGTTAGGATTATAGACACCACTGACTACATTTTGAATTTGTGACTGAGTTGGTAACCAAAATGGTCCATCAGGATTACTGTCGTTTTTAGATAAGAACGGAATGAGCGCTTTAGCTACATCCGCAACAGTAGAACCTTTTGGGGGAGCTTTTTCGAGTGAAATGTTATTTGGAACACTTTCATTGGTAATCACTCTGCCCAGAACTCTATGTTCCGCTTCAACTCCCATGATCTGACCAGCTAACTGAGCAAGGTCATTCCGGCCATTGCTCGCAAATTGATATATAGCTGCAAGATAAGCTTCAATAAATGCCGTTTCCAAAGCTTCAAGAACAGCTGCAAAGGTTTGATCACTTGTAAATGTTCCTTTTGGAAAATAAAATTTCGGGTTATCTCCTGCAACGGATTTTGCTCCAGCTCCAGAAAGAATTTGCGCATGAATATTTTCTTCGTCTAGCGCTGCTCGAAGATAGGGCTGGTTGTCTTGATTGTTGGTGACTGGCAATGTAGCTGCATTCATAACACCATTGTAGTAAAATGTAGTTGCGAGTTGTTCTGCCGTTAAGGCGAGATTAATAATTTCTTGTGTGGGTTCGGCGGTAGCTGCAAAAACTTTGGTTGGTCCGGATAAAATGGGTTCAGCCAATCCTCCAAGAGTTACAGCAGCTCCCATGAACCCTGCTTTTTTGAGAAATTCTCTGCGAGTTGTACGGCTTTCAGTCAATTTTTTCACCTCATCTGTGAGATTTGTTTGATTTCGCCTCTATATACGAAGCCTGCCAAATAAAAGATCACGCAAAACCATAAATTTAAAAATTTTTTAGTAAGTCTCTTAGAATAGACTCAGATCATTTTGATAAATAATTTCAAAACGGAGGGTGCTTCACATCGTTATTTTGGGTGTAACCTCACCGGCTAATATTGCGAGCGTTGCGGATAAGTACGAAGTATGTCAAAATTCTTTAGAATGCTATTCGGATTGGAGTTATGCAAAGAGGTGCATGAATTCTTATTTTATGGAAGATAAAGTCCTAATTGAGAAAACAGGAGCGGCGGCATGGTAGAAACTTGTTCAGATGGCGAACTATTAAAAAGAATAGCTAATCGAGATCGAACCGCTATGGAAGTTCTTTATGACCGCTATGAGCGACTGTTATACAGTTTTGCGAGAAAAGCCGTTCCCGATGATTTTGTTGCGGAAGAAATTGTTCAAGATGTGTTTATTAAAGTATGGGGTGCTGCGCATACCTATGATGAACGTCAAGCTAAATTGACAACCTGGCTTTTGACCATAGCAAGGCGCACCGCTATTGATCATGCAAGAAAGCGGCAAAAATTGATTCATTCATCGACTAATGATGAAGTATTACAAATACTACCTGATGATACTAAACAACCGTACGAGTGGACAGAAGTGCTCGCTTTGCGTCAAACAATTCAAGATGCGCTTAATGAATTGCCTGGTGATCAAAAACTTCTGATTGAACGTATATACCTACAAGGCCTATCGCAACGTGAAATGGCCGAATTATTACAACTTCCCATAGGTACGGTGAAGAGCAGAATTCGTTTGGGATTGGCTAAATTAAAGGATAAATTGACAGCAACCGGATGGGAGGTGACACCATGAACGAACAGCAGGTGTGCTCTCTTCGGGAGTTATACGTGTTAGATGGTTTAACTAAAGAAGAGCGGCAAATGTTTGAAGAGCATCTGACAAATTGTAAAGAATGTCAAAATGAAATCAGTTTGTTGATGCCGTTGAAAGATTGGTTGCTATATGATTTTGAAATGGCTATGCCACCTAAGGATATGAAGCAGAGAGTTTTGAAAAATGTTTACGATGCCATAGATAATGAAGAAGGAACAGAAACTGTAGTTCTATCGAGTCATCAGATAAACGATTTGAAAGAAATTACGTCCGTATTACCTGATCAAACATCTAATGACTCTGATCGTGAAAAGTTTGGGAAAATAAATGATGGTCATCGAATTCCTATAACTTCTGGTTTTGGAAAGTATCGAAATAGATACCGTTGGTTTATACCCATGACGGCAGCGGCTGTGCTATTCATTGTGTCAGGCATTGTCTATTATACTGAAAATCCAGTTTTCCAAAATCGATCCCAATTGACTGATAGAAATCCTTTGGGGCAAATGACAGAGGCGATACAATTAAAGGCTACTGCGCAATTTAATACCACTAGTGGGCAAGCTTTGATAGAGAATGGACAGATGGGCAGGAGTCTTTTCATCCATTTTTCTGGGTTACAACCGGTATATGGTTCTCAGGTTTATCAAGTATGGTTGATTAAAAAAGGTCAACCTCCAGTTTCACTGGGTGTTTTTACACCCAATTCACAAGGTAAAGCTATTTTTGCAAGTTTGATCCCATTCAATGAGACCTTTCAAACTGTTGGCATCACTCTTGAACCTAGAGCTATAGATAAAACACCCAAAGGTCCATTGGTACTATTGGGGAGTATTTCTGTTTAATTCTATATGATAAATTGAAATTTGATTTGGACCTATGTCTTTTCTGTAGTGAAGTAATTTCCAATTTGTTTTATTGGCTTGAGAATTTTTTGACTATGGAGGCGACAATACATTTTAGCTAATCTAACTCAGCCGCTATTTATTGTACAAATTTTTATCGTGCTGGCTAGCTTAGTCGTCCACGAATTCAGTCATGCCTTGGTTGCTGATCTGCTAGGTGATCATACAGCTCGCCTGGAAGGTCGATTGACCTTGAATCCATTAGCACATTTACAACTTGTTGGACTTCTGCTGATGTTATTTGGGCCTATAGGTTTTGCCAAGCCAGTGCCTTTTAATCCTTCTAATCTCAAGCATCGTCGGTTAGGCACGATTTTAGTGGCTGCTGCAGGTCCATTTTCTAATTTCTTACTGGCATTGATCGCCTTAATCATATGGCAATGGGTTCTGTTTGACCCTTATTCAATGTTAGGACAAATTATTGAATTGATTGCACTGGTGAATGTCAGTCTGTGTCTCTTTAATCTTATTCCCATTCCCCCTTTGGATGGGTCACAAATATTGCGTAATTTATTTCCTGATTCAACGCAAAAGTGGTTTTATAAGCTTGATTTTTATGGTCCCTTTATTTTAATAATTCTTTTTTTAATTCCTTCAGTTATCGATAATTTTTATATCCCACTCATTAACGAAATTGTAGGGTTGTTATCTCAAGCAGTCGCGAGGCTTTGAAATAAATATAATATATCAATGAGAGAAATAGCTATGGGAGTACAAAGGCATGTTATGTTTTAAGGTAAGCAGCAGTTTTGGATGAAAACGAGTTCGAGAAACAAAAAGCAAGGACAGTTCGTCGATAAAGCGAGGTTCTTTTTATGGAATCGAGTGAAGGTGTCTATATTTTAAGTATTGGTGATTTTAATGGACCGCTCGATTTACTTTTGCATTTAATCCGCAAACAAGAAATTGATATACACAATATACCCATCGTTCAAATTACAGAGCAGTACATGGCCTATCTTGATACCTTACCTGAGAGCTACTTGGAACAAGCTAGTGAATTTGTGGTTATGGCAGCCACATTATTAGCCATTAAAAGTCGCATGCTCCTGCCAAAAAGCAAAAAACAAGATGAAGATGAAGATGAAATGGATCCACGCGCTGAGTTGGTGGAACAGTTGATTGAATATGAGAAAATTAAAATAGCATCGGAATTATTGAAAGAAAAACAGCTTCTTCGTTCGGATTTATTTGGTCGGCCAGCTACCGACTTATCTCCTTATGCACCTGAGCATTTGCCTCCTTTATCTGAAATGAGTGCTTGGAAACTATTTGAGGCTATGCGCCAATTATACCGACGTAGGCCTAAAGATAAACCCGTAGCTGCAATTCGCGCTTATGTTGCTCGGGTGGAAGATGTCATTGAAGAAATAAAGGAGAAATTACTGCGATTGCAACACTGTACATTGCGTGAGCTTATGTACAATGTCTATTCGCGTAGCGAATGGGTAGCTTATTTTTTAGCGTTATTGGAATTAATGCGCTATCAACAAATTTATTGTTACCAATCAGAACTTTTTGGCGATATTACTATTATTTCCAAATTATCAGATGAGAGTTTGCAAACTATGGCTGAAACAGCAACAACTTCAGAAACTAAAAATGGAGGTTAAGATGCTCATTAATTTGATCTCTGCGATTGAAGCTATTTTGTTTGTTGCTGGAACAGATGGACTCAGTACGGAAGAAATTGCTGATATATTGCAAATACCTCAACAAGAGGTAATTGCTTCTTGTAGACAATTGCAATTAAAATTACAACAACCAGAATCAGGAATACAGTTGATTGAGAGTGCAAACACTTGGCAATTGGCAACAAAACCTGAACATGCACTTTACTTACGAAGAATGGCGGATACTCCTATTGCTACTTCATTATCTTCCGCTGCTTTAGAAACATTGGCTGTAATTGCCTATCAACAGCCCATAACGAGATCGCGTATAGAAAAAATACGTGGGGTAAGTTCGGAAAGAGCGATTCAAACATTGCTACATCGTTTATTAATTCGTGAAGTTGGAAG
Organism: Alicyclobacillus tolerans; assembly: GCF_900142255.1. GTDB lineage: Bacteria > Bacillota > Bacilli > Alicyclobacillales > Alicyclobacillaceae > Alicyclobacillus_I > Alicyclobacillus_I tolerans. Next base: position 80,599 of record NZ_FRAF01000013.1, read on the forward strand.
AGAAGAAGGACCAGGAAGACCTTTTTTATATGGTACGACGGATCACTTTTTAAAAACATTCGCTATTTCTTCTCTAGAAGAACTACCTGAATTGCCAATTACAGATCGTGATGAAACGACTCTACTCTTTGAGAGAGAGAGTCATGTACCTCAAGAATAAAATTTAGATTCTCATTTCATGCGTATAGTAGGCAGGGGCTTGACACAAACTTTAGTTGTCCAAAAAGGTGGGCGATGATTTGTGTTAGGCGCTATTTTTTTTATTGTTGCTGGACTGGTTGTATTTGTTCTAATCATAGCCGTTCTTCCTATACGTTGTACACTACAGTTTATGCGCACTGGACATGATGATGAGGGTATAGTAACCATCAGTCTTCTTTTTGGTCTGATTAAAATTAGGCATCAACTTTTGAAAATCCAACCTAAAGTAACGCATCATGGACCAAGTCTTCATGTCGAAGGACACAAGAACGGCAATCATGCTACAGAGCATTTTTCTCTAGAAGAGATTTTTAACTTTATTGAGAATATTCCTCAATGGAGTCATTTTGCTCGTGTCTGTCTAAAAGAGCTTAAACCGGTATTGCGCAGAATCAAGATTTTGACTTTTCATTTCAAAGTTGCCATTGGTTTAGAAAATGCTATGTACACCGGGGTTTTAACAGGATTTTCATGGACAGTATTGTCTCTTGTGACTGGAGAAATGTCTAAAATGTTCAGGCTCATGGTAAAACCGAAAATTCAAGTTGAACCTGTGTATCACCGAAATTCTTTGGAACTATCCGCGAAAGGCATATTTTCAATTTCCACAGGGCATGCTATTGTCGCTGCGATTCGTTTCTTTTTTGTTTGGAGGAGGATGAAAAGTTCATGGAGCATCCCATTCAAGGATTAATGCAAACCGCCATGGCCAATATAAGAGAAATGGTCGATGTCAATACTATCATTGGCGATCCCGTTGAAACACCAGACGGTACCGTTATTTTGCCAGTCTCTAAAGTGGGTTTCGGGTTTGCTGCTGGCGGCAGTGAATTTTCTGTAGATCACGATCGCGGCCATGTATCCGATGATGACAATTTACCATTTGGCGGTGGCTCAGGTGGTGGAGTGTCTATTACTCCCATTGGGTTTCTTATTGTTCATGGCAACCAAGTCAGGCTCTTATCTACTGACAACGAAAATCAACTTTACGATCGACTTATGGATATGGCTCCAATTGTTATGGAGAAAATTCAATCAATGTTTAAAGGCTCTTCGAATAAAAATCAAGGTAAATCTGATCAAACCCCGGTTGTTTGATAAATTTCGGTCATGCCTGTCCCTCTGTAAGCATACTTTCAATCAAAGGATATGCTGCACGGGGGGATACGCATGATTGATTTTATTTGGCTTCTTTTGTTTCTGGTTGGAATTGGAACTGCTTTACTAACTGGTAAAATGCCTGCTGTCTCAAGTGCTATTCTGACTGGAGCAGAACATGGTGTAGAGCTTTGTTTTGGTCTGATAAGTGTTATTGTTCTCTGGATGGGATTAATGCATATTGCAGAAAAAGCTGGAGCTATTACTTTTCTGTCGCGATTAATGAGGCCGGTGGCCAAAAAAATATTTCCATCCGTTCCTTCTGACCATCCAGCTATGGGAGCTATCTTAGCGAATATGAGTGCAAATATACTTGGGATTGGTAATGCTGCGACACCACTTGGGTTGCGCGCTATGAAAGAATTACAAGATCTTAATACAAAAAAAGATACTGCAAGTGATGCAATGTGTACGTTACTTGCTGTCAATACAGCAAGTATTACTCTGATTCCAACCACTGTTATTGCCATTCGCATGCAATTGCATGCACAGCACCCCACCTCTGTCATTGGACCTACTTTACTAGCAACTTTTATTGGCACTATAGCTGCTTTAATCTTTGATAAAATATTTCGATCCTGGTCACGTCGTTCCGGGAGATGGGTATAATGCAACAATTTTTCATACAAATTTCCGAATGGTTACTCCCTATTTTAGTTTGCACTATTCTAATTAGCGGTTTTATTCGACGTGTTCCTTTATATAATACGTTTGTCGAGGGAGCTAAATCGGGTTTTGCCACTGCGGTTAAACTTATTCCTCATCTAGTTGCTATGATGGTTGCTGTTCAAGTTTTTAGTGCTTCAGGAGCTATGGGGATATTGATTCATTGGTTAACCCCAGTCTTAAGCATTTTACATATTCCTCCCGAAGTGGCTCCGCTTGGTTTGCTCCGTCCGATTAGCGGACAAGGAAGTCTCGCTATGATGATCCAGGTACTGAAAAGTAAAGGACCAGACAGTACGACGGGAGTATTGGCTTCGACTATGCAGGCAAGTACAGACACTACGCTCTACATTTTAACAGTTTATTTCGGCAGCGTAGGAATTCAAAAGTTTCGTTATGCACTTACAGTAGGGCTTTTATCTGATTTGGTTGCTATTGTGGCTAGTGTGTTTGCAGTGCATGTTTTTAAATAAGAGTAAAGGATATCATTTTCAAGTCAGTTTATTTCTTGTCAAGCCACTCCTTGAAAAAGCGTGGAAATGCGTGTAATTAGGGTATAATGACTCCATGTCCCATAGAAATGGAGATATTCATACATGGAAGAGCGATTACAAAAAGTCTTGGCGTCCGCAGGAATTGCTTCAAGAAGAAAATGTGAAGAGTATATTCTATCTGGTAGGGTGGCCATTGATGGAAAGATTGTTAAGGAATTGGGAACCAAAGCCGACCCAATGATTCAAGAAATCACAGTGGACGGACATCCAATTGCTGCAGAACCTAAAATATCTATTCTGTTGCACAAACCTACTTCGCGTATTTCCTCTGTTACCGATCCAGAGGGAAGAAAAACAGTTATGGAGAAGATATCATCATTGCCTTTTAGACTTTATCCCGTAGGAAGGCTGGATTATGATTCTAGTGGTTTATTGCTACTTACAAACGATGGGGAATTAACTCATAAACTTCTTCATCCAAGTCATCATATTGGCAAATTATATCGAGTGACAGCTTTAGGTATGGTGGATAAAAAAATTGTAAGAAATTTGGAGCAGGGAATTGAGCTGGAAGATGGCGTAACTGCTCCAGCAAAAGTCTGGGCTTTGCGTCAGCATCCTAAAGAATCTGTTGTAGACATAGAAATTTTCGAAGGAAAAAACCGTCAAATTCGACGGATGTTCGAGAAATTGGATTTACCCGTTAAACGTTTAAAAAGAATAGCATTTGGTCCTCTCCAGTTAAATGATTTAAGAGTTGGACAATGGAGATTTTTAGATGAAAAAGAATGGGAAGACATTTATAGAATTTGCAATTTACCCATACCTGACTATCCTAAAGAAATCATTCAAACTTATAAACTTGCTTCGGAGCGACGTATAAGAAATTTGCAAAATCAATCAGATAAGAAAAAGGGCAATGGACAAGCCCAAAGAAATAAGACTTAGAACGAAACCAGTCGAGATGTTACATCATTAAATAAAAATTTCGAGACGGGGGATGAGCATGCCACAGAAACCGCGTATTCTGGTGGTGGACGACGAAGAACGAATACGTCGCTTAGTAAGAATGTACCTCGAGCGTAGTGGTTTTGAAATTATTGAAGCAGATAATGGTAAAGATGCGTTGGAAATTGCACTTAATGAACCGTTGTCTCTTATTATTTTAGATCTTATGTTACCTGAAATGGACGGGCGTGATGTATGCACTCAGGTTCGCCAACATGCTGAGACGCCTATTATGATGTTGACTGCGGCAGGGGATGAAATGAGTCGAGTACATGGTTTTGAAATTGGAGCAGACGATTATGTCGTTAAACCTTTTTCTCCTCGTGAGCTTGTCATGAGAGTGAAGGCACTTTTAAAAAGGTCTGGAGAGACTGAATTTTTCAAGGCGGACTTACAACAAACTCTTTCTTTTCCGGGGCTTTTAATTCATATCGATGCACGGCGTGTAGAAGTCGAAGGAAAAGAAGTGAGTTTGACTCCAAAAGAGTTTGATTTACTTGTGTATATGTCTCAGCGGCCTGACAAAGTTTTTAGTCGTGAAGAATTACTTAGAGATGTCTGGAATTATCAATTTTATGGTGATCAAAGAACTGTAGATACTCATGTAAAAAGATTACGCGAAAAACTTGGACAACTTTCCGAAAGAGTTAGCCATTATATTGTAACTGTCTGGGGAGTAGGATATAAATTTGAGGTTATCGCGTGATTAAGAACAGTATTGTTTTAAAACTTTGGCTGACGATTGTTGGTATGGTTGTCGTGGTGCTTGTGTTGTTATCTGTTTTGCTACAACAATTTTTTGCAACATATGTGGAAGATAATCAATCCTCTTCCCTTATTCATTGGACTTTATCCATCTCTGATGAACTACAGAAAAACGATAATCTAGAACATTTATTATTATCGAAAAATCTTCTCAAAAAAGTTCAAAATGCGGAAATGAGTTATACGCCTTCTTTAAAAGAGAACAATGCATTGGACAAGCAGTTTCGTTCACTGAGCACATCAGAACGCTATCAACTTCAATCGGGTAAACCCATTATTATTCGACAAATTGGAAATGGTTCACCCCAAATCACGATTTACGATTTAGTAAAAAGGCCTGGTCAAAACCCTGGCCTGCTTGCCGTTTCACAACAAATGAGTGTATTAGATGCTCCGCTTGACCATATGCGTAATCTCATACTTTTTGATGTATTGTTGGGCGTGTTTTTGGCTACTGGATTAGCTTTTGTAGTCTCAAAGAATCTTTCTAAACCACTTGTTGAAATGAACCATGCAGCCGAATTGATGCAATCAGGTGATTTTAAGCATCGAGTCAATGTTGTGACCAGTGATGAAGTTGGACGTTTGGGAAGTACATTTAATGCAATGGCTGCTCAACTCGATCACACCATTCATGCACTTTCAATGGAAAGAGATCAACTGAGCACCATTCTCCAATCCTTGCAGGATGGTGTGATGGCAACCAATACCTTAGGACAGATAACATTAGCCAATCTTCCAGCATTGCGAATTTTACGTCAGATGTCACTTTCAGAGAGAGGAATTGTAGATGTCTCACAGTTGCCAGATGCCATGCAAAGCCTCTTACAAGCTGTGCAGAATCATGGCGAATCAATGAGCCGTGAATGGCTATGGCAAGATAGGAATATTCTTTTACATGTCATCCCTCTAAGAGAACCGGACAGTCAACTGGTACGTGGGACCTTAACAGTTCTCAGGGATATTACTGAAGAACGACAAATGGATTCTCTACGGAAAGATTTTTTAGCCAATGTTTCACATGAATTAAGAACACCACTAAGTATGCTGCAAGGTTATAGTGAAGCTTTGTTAGACGAATTGGATAATGATCCAGAAATGCGTCGTGAATTAGTACAAATTATTCACGAAGAAGCTATGCGCATGAAAAGATTGGTTAACGATTTGCTGGATTTAGCTTCACTCGAATCGGGCCAATTTCAAATGAAATATGCACCCGTAGAGATCAATTCATTAATTAAAAAAGTATCAAGAAAATTTTTCACCTTATCCTCAGAAAAGGGAGTATCTTTACAAGTTCATTTATTTGACAGACCCATTTTACTTGAGGCAGATAAAGATCGCTTAGAACAAGTATTTACTAATCTTTTGGATAATGCGTTTAGGCATACAGAAAAAGGTAAAATCGAAATTTCTATCGAAACAGAGACGCATTATGTCTATATACAAGTTAAAGATACAGGTAGCGGTATACCTCCTGAGGACGTCCCATATGTTTTTGAACGCTTTTATAAAGCAGACAAAGCTCGTACACGTTCTGCAGGAGGGACTGGATTAGGACTTGCAATTGCTCGATACATTATTGTAAAGCATGGTGGAGAAATTATTGTTAAAAGCGCACTTCATGTTGGAACTACATTTACAGTTGTATTACCCTTAAAACGGCAAGTAACTGAAAATAGAATATAAATTGAAATCAATTTACAAGAAAGAAGAAATCATAAAATGGCTTGGATATATCTAAGTAAATTGTATGACACCAGATTTCAGGCTTCTTGCCTAGTGGCCAGAATTGTAGATCAACCTAATCATCAGTTACTTTCGTATTTTCCACCTCGCTACGTAGGTATTTTTCAAACGCAGCGAGGGCGCTACGGTGTTAAAGTCTTATTGTGATCATTCATTATGTTTTGATTTATAAGTAAATTTCTGAACAAGTAAATCAATAATTAATGATATAAACTCAGATTCTTCTTTTGGAAGAATACTCATTTGCTGTGCTGCTTCTAAATAGGGAGCAGCTTCTTCATTCAAAATTAAATTTTGAATTTCTACCGGCCAGTCTTCTGTTGATTCTAAAATCTTAGGCATTTTTAGTTCCTTCGTGTTATCACATAGTGCGGTTAAGGGTACTCCTAAAGCATTGGCTAATCTTTTGGCGTATTCCAATGAAGGTTGTCGAATATCCCTTTCGAGAGAAGAGATATGTGGTGTAGATATACCTGAACGAAGCGCTAATTCTTGTTGTGACCAATCTCTTTGTTGTCGAATTCGACGTATACGATAACCAAAAGAATCTTTCAATCCAATTCCTCCATTTTAAGTAATTTTGCCTTACAACGATAATATATTGAACATTATCGGATTTGTAAAGTATGGATCAAATATAAATATAAAATTATGAGTGAGTGATGGATGCTTGATTTATGATTTGAGTCACAAAGATTGGGTTGAAGTAGCGAAAAATATCAAAATGCTGCTGTTAAAGGCTAATTTTCCAGTGTGTATAACTGGTGCAGGAATTAGCGTAGCGAGTGGTTTGCCTGTAAATGAGATGAATTTTCAGGGCAAAACAGTACATCAATTATTTTTAAAAGATTTTTGGAGAAGAGAACCTGAGAGGTATTTTGATTTTTATTATCAAATTTTCTTCGAATGGAAGAAAGCACTGCCAAACAATGCTCATCTATATCTCCATAAAAAAAATTTCAAAATTATTACACAAAACATTGATGGACTTCATTTTGAAGCAGGTTCAAAAAATGTAATAGAAATTCACGGTAATTTAAGAGAGTTACGATGTGAAACTTGTGCTATAATTCTAAAATCTGATTTTCTTAAACATCATGGTTTTAATTGTCCAAATTGCAAACAAATTTTAAGACCTGGCTTTGTATTTGTTGGTGAAAAAGTGAAAGGAGTTTCTCTTGCAACCCATTGGATATGCCAATCTGATTTGTTACTGATTATTGGAACTGAAATGGATGCGTTACCTATTCGATATTTCCCTAAAATAGCCACCACAAAACAAGTACCTGTTATTTGGATTAATCAAAATTCCGAAACAATAATACCTTATTTATGCAAATAAAGTAAATTAAGGTATTTTATAATAAATAAAAAAACTCATGATATCAGTTTCATCAATTGAAAGCTATCTTGATAGTAGACACACTATAATTTACCTATTTCCATTTTGAATAAACTTAGCTATAATCTAATCAGACTTTCCCATATCCTTTTTCCTCGCCCCCTAATCTGGTTGGTTTACCAAGGGGGCGTTGGCTTTATGGTTTGATAGAAATGGGTTCAAAAATATGGCAAGCATGCGGAGGAAAGAGTTTGACATTTTACGCATTCCTAAGTGACCAAAGTAGGAAATCTAAAATGGCTCGATATTTATTTGACGATTTGTGGTACAACTCAACCCCTCAGCAAAGACTGTCAGTTTCATCTGTTGAGGGTTATAATGTCTTCCAGGGAATTTCTTTGTCTGTGGATGATAGACAGAAAGTATTAAACTTGCATCTTAAAGATGAATATCTAAGTCCTTATTTAAAAACGAATATGAATTTATTTCATCTATTAATGATGGATGAACAAGCAGATATCAAGTTTTTTAAATTGGAAAATGGATGGCTATTTGAATTTGATGGAATACCTGCTGGACCCAAACCTTTTGGTCAACAAAAATACGATACTAGATAATATCTTGTTTGGGTGAAAAAGTTTTTATCTGATAGGAACTTTTATATTTATAAATACATTATGAAAGATGGGTTGATAGTTCTGTATCATTCTGCATCTGGTGTTTATTATAATTTAAAACTAGTTCCCAATGAGCCTGTTGATTATTACATCAAATTAAGTGAATCTGAAATTCATTTAAATAAATTGTTAGGTCGTACTATCCGTATGAAGATTACGGGGGAAATGTTTTGTATTCATTGCCATAGAAAGGTAAAAAAACTATACAACAACGGATATTGTTATCCATGTTTTGTGAGTTTAGCAGAATGTGATTTATGTGTATTAAAGCCAGAGACTTGTCATTTCCATCAGGGAACATGCCGTGACGAGAACTATGCTTTGAATCATTGTATGATACCCCATTATGTTTATCTTTCATATACTGATAAGTCAAAAGTTGGATTGACAAGGGCTGGTAGGGAGTTAGCGAGATGGATGGAACAAGGAGCGATCGCTGGTAAGTTACTTTGCTCTGTCTCTACTCGTAAAGTTGCTGGTGAAATTGAACATTTATTGACTGAATATGTGGCGGATAAAACCAATTGGAGAAAGATGATTAATACGCATTTCATAGACGAAGATGAATTTGCTTCTACATATCAACTGCTTTTTGAAAAAATAAAGATATTAAATGTAGATGAGATTGAGATGGTCAATCATTCCCGATGTTATCGTTTTTTTTATCCCATGGATCCGCTATATTCACAATCCAAATTGCCAGTTTCGCCTGCTTCGTTAAAAGAAAATGAAGAATTTGAAGATACACTTATTTCCCTGAAAGCACATTATTTAATTTTTAAAAACTGCGTTATCAATATGAGAAGATATCAGGGATATATGATAAACGTGAGCTATTAACTTGAAACTTTTTTGCTTCAAATTAACTTAAGTTCTTCTATGATTTTTTTTAAAAGTTCCTGATTAGATGAAGCACTCATGATATCTCCTTCCAGTAATACATAACTACACTCAGAACAGGTTTCACAAAACCCCAAACAATCATAGGTAATCGTTGTTATCCAATTTTTTTCCTCCATTGTTTTGAGTTCCTGTTGTAACAGGGTTACAGCAGGGTTAGATATACATATTTCGAGCAATTTATTAAATTCCATTTTAAGAAAATCTCCTTTGAAAAAATAATTCTCAGAACATATCATAATTTCTGATTCATAGGGAATATTATGGCCGGGAGGCGATTTTTTTGTCATGGCTGTATTATTCTAAACTTTTTCAATCTCAATCCGTAGCTCATTATTTTGCATTACAAATGCAAAATGAGTCCCTTCATCATCAGCAAAGAAAAGTCGAAGTTCGAAAAACGAGATCAGGAAAATATGCTGTGCGAGCAAAAATTTATAATGAAATTTCTTAATATGCAAAATAAAGTAACAGAGACTGAATAAGTTGTCTCAAAAAATGTCACTTCTTTGATTATAATACATAAAGTTTGATCACAGGAATGTATCTTGCCTCATACGATCCGTTAGTCTTTGTTTTTACTGACGGTGAGGTGACATTTGATGCAGAAAAAAAAACCTCTTAATCGTTCAAAGTTAAAGAATGGACCAGCTCGCCAAAATCCTGATTTCGTATCCATCATAAATAAATGGAGCCGCTCTGTATTTGGTATTGAAGTAGTTCAAATACAAAATTCCTCTCGTCCATTTCAGTTTTTCGGCCCTTTTGGACAGCTTCCTGAACGTTCCTATTCAAGTGTAAATATTGGTACAGGGTTCTTGGTGCATGCTAATGGATATCTTTTAACTAATGAACATGTTGTCCATGGTGCTAATCGAGTAATATTGCGAGCTGTAGATTCAAAAAAAACACTTACAGGCACGGTTGTTTCTACCGATGAAGAACATGATATTGCGTTGCTTCATTGTCAAGCACTCCAGGATAAATATCCTGTGTTAGAGATTGCCCAAATGAAAGACATATCTGTTGGACAATGGGTACTTGCTTTTGGTTCTCCACTTGGATTGGACAATACGGTGACTGTCGGCATCGTAAGTGCCAAAAATAGACCCTTATCCATTGGTGAACGTCATTATGAAAATTTAATCCAAACAGATGCGGCTATAAATCGTGGTAATAGCGGAGGACCATTACTCAATTTGCAGGGCAAAGTTATTGGAATGAATACTGCAGTCTCACAAAGTTCACAAGGTATTGGTTTTGCGATACCCGCCGATATTCTAAGAACAGTATTAAAAAAATTAATGCCTGTTGATTGAAAATCTGCTGCTACTTTAAATGATTGATTATGTGTTTTTTAATGAATTGCATGTGAACAGGAGTGATCAGTATATGAATTATCACGAAGCATTAGCTGAGTTAAATGTTTCTCATGCGCATCCCGGTGGGAAATATTCAACCGATCAATGGATTTCATATATAAACCCAACTGCAGGGCTTAAAGTTTTAGATGTAGGATGCGGAACCGGTGCAACAGCTGTTTTTCTGGCCAAGCATTATGGATGTAGTGTTACAGCTCTCGATATAAGATCTAAAATGTTAGAAAAATGTAAAATTAGAGCAAATCAAGAAGGGGTAGATATCGATATTCAAATGGGTGATATTGAAAATTTGAAGTTTGATAATGACACTTTCGATGTCGTTTTATGTGAAAGTGTATTAGTTTTTGTCAAACAACAGAAGGCTTTGATGGAAATATATAGAGTTCTTTCTGAAAAAGGTAGGTTTGTAGATGTCGAGATGGTTTTAACTATGCCCGTTAATCAGGAATGGAAACAAACAGTTTTTGAAACCTACGGAGCAAAAAACGTTTGGGATAAAAACGGTTGGATACAGCTTTTTCAGAAAGCAGGATTTAAAAAGACCAAAGTTTTATTCATGCAACCTCTTCGTTCAGTTGTTCAATCTACTAACTATTCACAGACACTTGACTTAAATAGCAGTATGGGTAAGGCCATAAACCAACAGGCATTAAGCGTTATCCGGGAAAATGCAGAGTGGATGGAAAAATATTCTCATACCATTGGTTACGGTATTTTTGTTTCTAACAAGTAAGCTTAAATTCTATAGTTTCGCACCCTAGGCAACCAGGTTTCCTTGATAGATCTGGATAAATGGTTGATAAACTGTTCAACAGTCCTGTAGATAACGTTGTCATTTTGGATATCTGCCGTATTCATGATGGATTTTGGCCATTCGAGCAGTAGACACATGGCGTCAGCGAACCGGATGTTATTGAGTTTGTCAAGGCAATCGAAGAAGAGCGCCCCTATCGTTCTTGGGTCTTGCTCGTCCCGTGTCGAGTTTTCAGTATGATATACTTCGTGAAAACTATGTGGTGTGGGCAAATATTTGGTTGTATGTGCGCCCCTGCAGTTCCTTTGCCAATCGCAGATTGGATTATTGATCTTGAAAAAACACTCAATGTCCCACCGCTTGAAGTAGATGCGAATCATTTCGTCGTCTGACAGGTTTACAACTGCGGAAAGAAGTTTGAGCCATTGACGGGAACAGTTCCTGTCTCGTACAAACACCATCTTGATAGGGAGTGGGTTGTTATTCTCATTTTGACCAATGGCGACAATCACGGAAGCAAGGATTTTCTCCCGCCCATAGCGCTTTCTCTTTGAGCGTCAAGCGGCGTCCTTCGTGTTCGTAGCCAACTTTAGGCAACGCTTTGAGCACATGCACACCACATGATTAATGGTCTAATGCCTTGAGGATGACTGCTGGATACGCAAACCAAAATGTCGAATAGCAAGTGTTTTGCGGTAATCTCATGGCTCGTGCCTGGGCCAGCAATTCAAAGAGAGCATCTGTTGCCTTTTGCATGCACTCTTTCTAACGCCTGTAACCGCAAGTACGATTGTCGATGGAATCTTCCACATCACGGAGGCGGTTGCGCTCATTCTCAGAACTGAGCAACGAAAAGGTAAGTGGTGCAAAGGAATTTCTATCCACTTAGCAGAAAATGAGGGTGTTTTTTGCTTTTTTATTGTATAGAATCCCAAGTTGTACCGGTGCATTACCGGATTAAATCGGGTGTGAGACTCGAGTTAGATATTTAATTTTACGGGGCTAAAATCTAAGTAGTCAGCACTTGTTAGGCGATATTCTATACCATTTTTAAAACCCTCAAAAGCATATTGATGTGCTTGAGCATGAAGATGACCATATATACATAAATCAATATGATTTTTTTCTAATAATTCAGTAATCTCCGTGGAATCACCATTCGAGCTTAATGGCGGATAGTGAAGCATCACCATTTTTTTTTGGCAATTTTTAGGTGCAGAAAGCAAGGATAATTTTAGTCTCTCCACTTCTCGAGCGTATAACCTTATATCATCTGATGTTGTTTTGGGATGTGAGGGTAATTGCCATCCTCGAGTACCACAAATACATAGATCGTCGATTAACATTGAATCATTCTGAATAGCGAATACATTCTTTGGTAATATGGATCTTACCTTTCCGATACCATTCCACCAATAATCATGGTTTCCTTTAATTAAAATTTTTTTTCCTGGTAATGTACCGAGCCAATTCAAATCTTCTTGTACTTCATCTAAAGTCATTGCCCATGATATATCACCTGCAATTAATACTAGATCTTCATGATGAATATGCTCGATCCAGTTTGCTTTAATTTTTTCCGCATGATTATCCCAACAATCCCCAAAAATCCCCATGGGTTTTTCTGATGAAAAAGATAAATGTAAATCTGCAATGGCAAATACATTCACGTGTTAGTTCTCCTTAATGATTTATTCTAAAATCAGCTTTTGATATTGTTTTTTTTACTATTCAATCTGGTACTTGAACTTGTGAATCATCTATATTTTAAATGGTGATTACATGGAGCGTTGGACTTCAGAACAAAGTCTCATTTTAAATCAACCTATTCAAAATACAGTTATTTTTGCTGGTCCGGGAAGTGGTAAAACAACTGTATTTACTGCTTTTCTTGCTCATCAGCTTGATAATAGACAAATTTATTCCGATCAAACAATGGCTGTAACGTTTACCCGGAAATCCGCTCAAAGCATGATGTCAAAATTAACTGGTCAAATTCAACACAAACAACTGTTAAAAAAATTACGAATTGGAACTTTTCATGGTCAATTTTTCAGATTTATACTCCCATTTGTCAAGGAAATGCCAGTTCTCTTAAAATCGCATGAAGAACGAAAACTTATTGAGAGTGCACTTCGAAAATTATTGCCTATTAGTCAACCTTTTTCCACTCAACTTATAGATGACGCTGTACAAATCATCATGCGTATGAAAAGTCGATATCCCATTCATGGAAATTCTCAATTTGAGATGGATTTATTGGAAATATATGAAAAAAATAAAAGTGTAGAAAAACGATGGGACTTTGAAGATATTTTGCTCTTTAGCCTATTTTTATTCACACACTCTAAGTCATTTCAAGATGTCATGAGAAAATGGGAATTCATCATGGTTGATGAGTTTCAAGATACAAATAACATTCAGTGGTATGTTTTAAATGAATTAATCAAAATTTCTGACGCTAAGCTTTTTGTAGTTGGCGATGATGACCAAGCCATATATTCATTTCGGGGATCATCCAGTTACTGGTTGCTCCATTTGGATGAGCTTATTCCTAATACGTCTAAATATTTTTTGCAGTATAATTTTCGTTCAGATATAGATATCTGTAAATATTCATCGAATATTATCGAAAAACAAAGTCATCGATCTGAAAAAATTATGATTCCAACAAGCTCCATGTATGGTAATTGTGCGGCCGTCACAGTTAAGAATGAAGAAGAAGAGTATTATTTTATTGAAAAACTGCTTTTGCATTTTTTTAGTTTAAAAAAGAATATGAGCATAGCTATTTTAGCTCGAACACGAAGAGAATTGATACCATTTATAAAACTGATTCCAAAATACTATAGTCGGCATTTTTATCTGACAGTTTGTACGTTTCATGAAGCAAAAGGACTGGAGTGGGATGTGGTTTTCTTACTGGGAGCCGTAGAAAAGAATCCATTTCTGCGAAATGTGGATTCTCATATTCTCATCCCAACTAGCGATAATCAAAATTTAACGAGTGAAGATGATGAAGAGCGGAGGTTATTCTTCGTCGCGTGTACAAGAGCAAAACATGTTTTAATTACTTTTTTTCCACAACGTTATGGTGGGAAAAAAATGAACATTTCTCCTTACCTTCTCGAAAGTCAAATGTCCATTCATTGAAGACAATTTCAATTATTAAAACTTGAATTTCTAAGGTGAGTGTACTGTAAAATTTTAAATCCATCTGATACAAGGGATTTGAAGGCATGAAAAAGGACTTCACCCCAACCTTCGAGAAGATTTCAAGTGACGAAACTAGAAATTTCCGATGAGGGAAGTCCTATTTGTATCTTCTCCAACCATCGCCTGCTTCTGTTTTTTGGGGCTTGGCTCTCCAACCGTATGCTTTTGAAGTTAAGAAAGCCGTCAACCCAAAAGCACAAGATCTATCCATCGTGAAGCGATTCTACTTGCACTTCTGTCGGCTTCGCTTGAAGGAATAATCAAGGTAAAGATACACATGCTTATCAACGCGATCGCGATACTCGCATCAGCACTAGCCGTAAACCAGATGGAACAACACCAGAAGACTGCGTAAGCTAAAACAAGTTCATCTGATGAGAACAGCATCGATCACCAGTATATGAAATATGCTTGCTACGCTGGGCTTTTTCCTTTTTTCGCCTCTACCCAAACGACCATTTTGCAGCACGATCAGGTAAAAAAAGGATTACAAAAAGGGGTTGCAAAAAAGTTCGGAGGGAGGTAAGATAGTCGCTGTCGCTGCAAGAGGGGACGCGAAAGAGAGTCTTGGCAGTGAGAGAACCTTGAAAACTAAACACGCACAAGAATCACCAAACGCCAGAGAAGAAGTGCCCAAGCTCGAGAGAGCGAGGGAGAAGGAATAAGACATTGAGAGTTTGATCCTGGCTCAGGACGAACGCTGGCGGCGTGCCTAATACATGCAAGTCGAGCGGGTATCGAAAGATACCAGCGGCGGACGGGTGAGGAACACGTGGGGAATCTGCCTAACAGACCGGAATAACGCCTGGAAACGGGTGCTAAGGCCGGATAGGCGCATGAGGCGCATGCCTGATGCGGGAAAGGATGCTACGGCATCGCTGAGAGAGGACCCCGCGGCGCATTAGCTAGTTGGTAGGGTAAAGGCCTACCAAGGCGACGATGCGTAGCCGACCTGAGAGGGTGACCGGCCACACTGGGACTGAGACACG
>NZ_FRAF01000006.1 GCF_900142255.1 Alicyclobacillus tolerans
TACGTGAGATATCTAGACTGGCGGCGATAGCTCGACGACTCATTCCTCCTTCATGGTACAGACGTAAGATTTCCTTGAGCTTTGGCATGGGCAACCTCCATTCAGCCAAGACAGTGCCTCCTTTCGCGGATACAACAAAATCCGACAAAAGGGGTAAGTTCCCTGCTTGACTTGGTAGCCCACACAGACGATTTGGAGGAGCGAAGTGGGAAGGCCTTGAACGAGGATATTATCTGTCCAAGACTTTTCGGAATTGGTGTCCAAGAGTTATTGGAATAGAGGGCCGAGAGTTTTCGGAATTAACGTCCAAGACTTAACGGAATCCCTGTCCAAGAGATTCCGGAATATGCAATATGATAGTGGGAGGCGGACTGATTTTGTTTATCTACGGCAATGCGAGAAAGGTTCATTGAAAAGACATGTCTATAGAATCTTTGCTCAAGAAATTTTATTTATTAACCTTGTTTGTTTGTGGTTGCGTACTGACAGTCATGTCATTCATCAAACATCCAACTCACTTAGATCTCAATTTAATTGGGATTATTGCCTGTTCAGCCATTGCTGGAGCTTTCCCAATGATTCTTCCAGGCGGAATCGTCTGGGGGACTTCCGTATTGTTTTATATGCTCGCGCTATATGAGTATGGTTTGTACGTCACATGTAGCGCCATTTTCATAAGCACTTTCGCTACGTTTTTGCGTTTTAATCAATGGAACCTAAAAAAAATTCGCTGGTTTCGTTTTTTTTCCACACTTGGAATGTATTTTATCTCCGTTCTGTCTTCATTTGTTTTTATAGAATGGAAATCAGGAATAGAATCCTATATTCGTATAGTCCTTTCCATTTTTATTTTTGAAATGGTCAATTTACTTTTGTTTATACTCGTCACCCTATGCACACAACAATATAAAGGTAAGAACACGATCAAACCATTGACCAATAGCCTGCCACTTACCATCATCATGGCTCTTTTTCTTTCTTTAATCATAGACAACAAAAATTTGCCCAAATTAAGTGTAATTTTATTACTGATTCTCTCACTGGTTTTGCTCTCGCGCCAATATCAATTTTTTAGCAAAAAAGAACAAAGTCTTGAAAAAAAATACGAACTGATTGCCAATCATACAAGCGACTTCATATTCATCATTGATCGTTCATTTCACATTCTCTATGCTTCGCCTTCTTTTCAGCAGTTATTTTTATTAAATAAGAACGATTCTTTGAACTTTACATCCATCATTCACCCAGAAGATTTTTCTCAACTTGAGGAATATTGTCAAAGCAGACCGAACCATCCTCTACAAAAGCGCATAGAGATGCGACTTCTCCATCAATTCAAAGTGATTTATACGGACACCGCGATTACTCCCATTTGGGAGTCTGACCAAAAAGAACCAACCTCTTTTATGATCGTTTCCAGAGATATTTCGGAGACTATTGCCCAAAGAGAATATATGTTAAAAACAGAAAAGTTGGCCGTTATTGGAGAACTTGCGGCGGGGGTAGCTCATGAAATTCGCAATCCATTGACGGCAATCAAGGGATTTTTACAACTATTCAGACAAGATCTTCAACAAGTTTCAGCACGTACCTATGATCTGATCTGGTCTGAATTGGAACGTATTGAAGACATTACAACAGAGATGTTGCTATTGGCCAAACCCCAAAAAAACACACATAAAGTTTTTCATTTATCTAAACAAGTCCATCAATCCATTACCTTTTTGACTGCTCTGGCGAATTCCAAAAGTATCTTAATTGAACAGCATATAGAAGAAAATCTGTATATTAACGGAGATTCTCATCAAATGAGAAAACTTATTATGAATCTAGTAAAAAATTCTATAGAATCTATTCAAGAAGATCCCGGAAATATTCAGATCCGATTGTTTCGTCATTTGCATTGGGCGATTTTGCGAGTGGTCGACAATGGCATAGGAATGAGCGAAGATACTATGAAAAAAATCATGAATCCCTTTTATACGACCAAAGAAAATGGGACTGGGTTAGGAATGACAATCGTGCAGAGAATCGTTGAAGAACACAATGGCATGATAGAAATTCAAAGCTCAATTGGACAAGGAACGACTATAGAAATTAGGATTCCTATTTCGACAGAAAATTTCTAAGTAATCATTTTTTAATAAATGACCTTGTTAGGTTGTCGGTTTGAATTCATAAAACCAACAACCTAATAAGATCTTTAACCAGCAAAGATACCTGTTGAAAAAATGTTACATGAAAAAAGTTTCTGCGTATAAACGACTTCTTGCTGTCCAAACTCCGTGTGGCTCGATAAAAATTATCCCCGTTTCCTCAGTTGGAAGAGCGACATTAGGTGCATTTCCTATACAAGTTTGAGGTTCTACACAGAAAATATCACCGGAAGCCTTATTGTTCCATATCATCCAGAAGCGATATTGACGATCTGTCTCATAGATGAAACGAACACCTAGTCGTTGATCCGTTAAAATCGCACGTTGAGAATCTTCCCTTTCTTTCGCAGAATAGAGATTGTCCATGATAGAATCAAACGGATATATTCCATTTTCATCCATTTGCTTTTCCCACGAGTTTAGTGATAAACGCCGGCCTGTTGGCAACATGCGCTCGTTCAATTCCCAACGCTGTTCTATATCTGCCTGAAATCGATAATCTAGAGGAGCACTTTGCGTATGAAACGGTATTTGCAGCGAAGTATGAAATCCTAACATACAGGGCATAGGTTCATCTCCGTGATTCTCCATCCGTGCTTCTTGATGCAAGCCTAATGAATTCAGTTTATATTTTAAAATCAAAGAAAAGTCATGCGGCCAAAACTCATAAAATGGATGCCCAACTTTAATCTCCTGACACAAAATCACATAATTTTCTCCCATATCTAGAACATCCCACGGCAAATGATACAGTATGCCATGTAAATGATTTTGATATTCAGGCTCATTCATGGGTAACTGATACTGTTTTCCTAATAGTTTGAAACGACCGTGATCATACCGATTCGGGGGAAACAAAACGGGTATCCCAAAACGTAGAGGAGAATGTTTAAATGCATCCATTCTATTTTCGGGTTCTCTAAGAAATCTTAATGATTGGGCAGGTTGACGAAGAGCAACCAAATTTCCTCCCCTTTTTGGTAACAAAATGGCTTCATAACCATCTGCCGTAAGCTGAATAGCCTCTTCACCAGCATAAATCGTTTTTTGAACAGTCATGCGCCACCTCCTCAATAGGATAGGTTAAATTGCATTTGCCTGACCACGTTTTCGCAATTCCATTTCAATTTCTTCCAAACTCTTGCCTTTGGTTTCCTTGACCTTCAGAATCACAAAAATAAGTGCAAGCACTCCCATGGCACCGTATATCAAAAATAAATTACTGATGCCTAAACGAGAAAGCAGCCAGGGAAAAGTCAACGAAACGAGAAGATTGGCCACCCAATTCGTTACAGCTCCAATTCCCATACCTGTCCCGCGAATGCCAAGCGGAAAAATTTCCGATAGTAAGACCCACATGACTGGACCCCAACTGATGGAGAAAAAAAGAATATAGATGGCTAGACAAATCAAGGTAATCCATCCTGTCGCAACAGAATGAGCAAAAACTTTATTCATTAAACCAAGAATGAAAAGCGACAAGGCCATACCTATACTCCCACTGATTAAAAGTGGCTTTCTACCCACGCGATCAATCAGGCGAACTGCTATCAGCGTCATAACGACTTGCACAGAACCAATGCCAACTGTACCCAATATGGCTGCAGCAGAGCCAAGTCCAACCTTAGTAAACGTAGTTGGGGCATAATAAATAACCGTATTTGTGCCTATGACCTGTTGAAAAACAGCCAGTCCGATAGCCGTCCAAATAGCTGGTCTTACCCAAGGTTGTTTCATTTCACGCCAACCACCGTTTTCTATTTTGTTGGCTTGTTGAATCTCATGGATTTCCTGCTCCACATGGCTGGTTTTACGCAGATGTTGCAAAATTTCGCGCGCCTTTGTTTCTTGACCTTGTTTAAGTAAAAAACGCGGGCTTTCTGGCAAAAACAACATACCTAAAAAAAGAATAGCTCCCGGTACAAAAGCTAGTCCAAGCATCCAACGCCAAGCCTCACTGGCAGCAAAAATATAATCGACGATATAAGCCAGTAAAATCCCAACCACGATCATAAATTGGTTTAAACTTGACAATCCTCCTCGAATTTCAGTAGGGGCTGTTTCAGCTAAATACATTGGCACCATGGTGGAAGCAGCACCTACAGCTAGACCAAGCACTATACGAAAGCTTACCAGATCTGTTGTATTCCCGGAAAACGCTGAACCAACAGCTCCTAAGCAGAAAATGAGAGCTGCCGCAAGAACAACTATTTTTCTTCCCACTTTATCGGCAAGAGGACCACTGATGGCCGATCCGATAATGGCTCCAATCAAAATTGCGCTGACTACTAATCCTTCCGTTATGGTAGTTAAATGAAGTGATTTTTTGATAAACAATATAGCGCCAGAAATGACACCTGTATCGTAGCCAAAGAGTAATCCGCCTAGGGCACCAAAAAAATAAATCAGTATATGATTCATCTTTCTCACGATATTTCTCTCCTCTCTTTTTCACTAGTCCACCACTTAACTTATGAATTTTCTATATAGAGGTTTGAGCAATTCGTATATTTCCTTATAAACCGCATATTGACGGTTATATAAATTCATTTCGTCTAACTGAGGATGATAAGTGTGTTTGCGCATAATCAGCAAATCGCATGCTGACTCCACATCCACAAAACACCCCGTTCCAACTCCAGCTAATATAGCCGCGCCAAACGCTGGACCTTCATCAGATTCTACAGTGTGCACGCTTCGTCCATATATATTCGTTTGGATGGAACACCAGAGATCGCTTTTGGCTCCACCGCCAGATAGACGAATTTCTTCAATAGGCAATTGTAAATCTTCAATTAAAGAGAGGCTGTCTCGTAAACTAAAAGACACACCCTCCATAATGCCGCGAACAAAATGAGCTCGTTTATGGCGAACTGTCACTCCGAAAAAAACGGCACGAGCATACGGATCTAAATGTGGTGTGCGTTCTCCCAGTAAATAGGGCAGATATACTAGGCCTTCACTGCCCGCTGCAACCTGTGCAGCCTCTTTGGCTAACAGATTATAAACATCCTCTGCCAAAGTTTCCGCCAAAGCCTGCTCAAGGGGTGCAAACTGTTTGGCATACCATTGAAGCGAACCACCTGCTGCCTGGGTTACTCCCATCACGTGCCATGCACCTGGAACCGCATGACAAAATGAATGGAGTCGTCCTTGTTCGTCCTGAACAATATTCTTCGCAAATGCAAATACCACACCCGATGTACCAATCGTGCTCGAGACCACACCTGAACGTACAATTCCGTTACCTACTGCACCCGAAGCTTGATCACCTGCACCAGCTACCACTTTTGTACCAATTTGCAGTCCTGTTTTGGCAGCTGCTGTTGGATTGACCGTACCTGTCAATTCTGGCGATTCTAACACCCTCGGAAGCCATTCCATAGGAATCTCAAGACGTTCGCACATCTCCTGAGACCAATGGCGATTTCTCACATCAAATAAAAGGGTTCCAGAAGCATCTGATACATCACTGGCATACTCTCCGGTCAAACAATAGCGAATATAATCTTTGGGGAGCAAAATCTTGGCTATTTTTTTGAAATGATACGGTTCGTGTTGACGTATCCACTGCAATTTTGTAGCGGTAAAGTTAGGTAAAGCAGGATTAGCGGTAAATCGAAGAATATGCGAACTGCCAATATGTTCATTCATCCAATCACATTCTGGTTGAGTTCTCTGATCGCTCCAGAGTATAGCCGGTCGAATGACTTTCCCATCACTATCGAGTACAACCAAGCTATGCATTTGACCTGTCAAACCTATTCCTTGAATGGAGTCAGAAGAACATCCAGAAATTTCTATAACTTTTCGTATTGCTAAGCATGTCTTTTCCCACCAAACTTCAGGATCTTGTTCAGCGAATAGCGGCCTTTCGTGCAACACTTCATACCTCTCAGTAGAGACGGCCAAAATATGGCCGTCTATGTCCATCAGCAGCACTTTCACTCCGGAAGTTCCAACATCGATACCTAACAAACATGACTTGCTCAAGCTTGTCATAAACTTCACTTCACTTCCAATAAATATTGATTTAATCGCGACAAAAGCAACTCTTGATAACCAGACTCAAATGAGTCGACGGGTTCGTCCAATATTTTCTCTTCCAAAGAAGCCAGTGTGGCACGTCCCTGGATAATGTCCTGACCCATACCGGATTGATAGCTTTGATATCGTTTCGCTATTGCTTCTTCAAATACTTTATCTTTGATTAAACTAGCGGCTACTTTCAGACCTCTTGCAAAACTATCCATACCCGCAATATGCCCATAAAAAAGATCAAGAGGGGTCATGGAAGTTCTCCGGACTTTTGCGTCAAAGTTTAATCCACCTGTTTGGAAACCACCGTTTTTAAGAATTTCATACATAGCTAACGTAGTGCTGTAAAGATTCGTAGGAAACTCATCTGTATCCCAACCAAGCAGCGGATCGCCCTGATTCGCATCTACAGACCCCAGCATGCCGTGGACTCGGCTGTAACGCAGCTCATGTTCAAATGTGTGACCCGCTAATGTTGCATGGTTGGCTTCAATATTAAGCTTAAAACGCAAATCTAATCCGTATGTTTTAAGAAAGGCTAATGTACTGGCTGCATCAAAATCATACTGGTGTTTAGTGGGTTCCTTCGGTTTGGGTTCAATTAAAAATTGTCCTCGATAACCAATGTCATCTGCATAATCGCAAGCCATCTGTAACAATCGAGCGTAGTTGTCCATTTCAAATTTCAAATCCGTATTAAGAAGTGTTTCATAGCCTTCCCTTCCTCCCCAAAATACATAATTTTCAGCACCAAGTTCCTTAGCGATTTCCAAGCTCTTTTTCACTTGACCTGCCGCATAAGCAAATACTCGTGCATCTGGTGAAGTCGCCGCACCATGGGCAAAACGGGGATGAGAGAAGAGATTCTGCGTATTCCAGAGTAATTTAATACCTGTAGATTGCATGTATTCTTTTATCATGGTAACGATTACATCTAAATTGCGATTGCTTTCACGTAAAGTTGCTCCTTCGGGGGCAATGTCGCGATCGTGAAAACAAAAATACCCTACATGCATTTTTTGAAAGAATTCAAATGCTGCTTCAACTCTTTTTTTAGCCAAATCAAGCCCACTAAATGAATTCCAGGAACGTTGCATGTTGCCCATTCCGAATGGATCATTACCCGCTAGTGTAAAAGTGTGCCAATAAGAAACTGCAAAGCGCAAGTGATCCTTCATTGTTTTCCCGAAAACGATTTCATCGGGATGATAATACTTAAAGGCTAACGGATTTGTCGATATAGCATCTTCAAAAGAAATTTCTTTAACTTCAGGAAAAAATTCCATCTCAAAACCTCCAGCATTAGATATTGTGTGCTGCATATCACTTCAACTCAGAACAGAAAACGGGTTTAGACAACAAAGAATCATTCTCAATTTAGTTTGTTTAAGAAACAAACTAATAGTAGCGCAAGATATATTTTTTTTCAATTGCCTATTCAAAAGGTTTTTAGTGTTTAAAGTATCGTTGGTTTAGCAAAACGATGATCGATGACTAAAGAAGCTGCTCCAAGTGAAATCGCATTTTGACCGAGTGTAGACCATTCTAATTTCGTGTGAAAAAAAGAATCGACCATGGATTTAGAAAGAACAGGTTGCATCGCTTCCCAAAGCAAGGATTGAAAACGGGTAATTCTCCCTCCCACGATAACACTTTCCGGATTACAAGTATGGATTAAGTTATTTATTCCTGTGGCCAAATACCTACCAACCGAAGAAATCGCTGCTTTAGCCAAAACGTCTCCATTCTCTGCCCGTTGAAAGATTTCTTCCACCGTCGATACCTCTTTACCTGATTTTTGCTGAAAGATTTCTATTAAAGATTTCTCTGAGGCATACATTTCCAAACAGCCCCTGTTCCCGCAAGAACATAGCAATCCATCCACTACTACCACCATATGACCAACTTCTCCTGCTATGCCTCCACTTCCCCGCATCAACTGTCGATTCACAACAATACCGCTACCAAGTCCTGTGGTTACACTTAAATAAACAAAATTTGAATAATTTTGTCCTTTACCTAACCATTGTTCAGCAATGGCTCCCATATTAGACTCATTATCAATAAAAACAGGCAAATCTAAATGTGCTTCAAGCATTTTACGTAAAGGAATATTTATCCAATGCAAATTAGGCGCGTTCCATACCACACCTTTCTTAAAATCTACCAGTCCTGGAACAGCTATTCCCACACCAATCACACCTAACGGGGATGAAGGTGCTGATTGAACTATTTGTTGAACCACATCGACTACTTGATACACCGTTTGCTCAACTTCCATACCCACAGGAGATGCAATCACCAGAGATTTTTCTAATTTGCCAAGTAAATCTATCAATAAAAAACGAACTTCATGAAGATCAATAGCCACGCCTACAGCATAGCCAGCTCTACCATTAAAACCGAGCATACGTGGCCTCCGTCCCACAGCAGAAGGACCTGTACCGAGTTCAATGACAAGTCCTTCGTGGATGAGTTCATCAATCAAACTGGATACAGTTGCTTTATTTAAACCTGTTATTTCAGAAATACGCGCACGTGAAACGGGATGTTGACTACGTATGATATCGGTGACAATTGATTTATTAATTTCTTTCATCAAAGTTTGATCTCCAGTTCTCATAACCCACTACCTATCATTTTAGAATTTGAAAAATCATATCACAGGACCGTTCTAAACCAAAGAAACCGAGATTTTCGAATTGCTCGATCGCGGTTTCCAGAAAATTTTCGCTTAAAAACATACGTAATGATGAGAAATTCAAAGATTGGTTAAGAAAGAAAAAGAGATAGGAATATCTTATTAAATTTTATTCTCTTTTTCGTCTAATTCGATTAAAACCAACCTTGAAGAGTTCATGGATAAGTTTTAATTTACTTTATGTAAACCAAATCTTTTGGGAGGTGTGGTTATATGAAGTGGAGAAATGGATTACTTGCCCTAATTGGTATTTGGTTTATCATTTCACCGTGGGTCTTCCACTACACCAATCACACATCTGCTCTTTGGTCAAGCATTATTCTAGGCGCAATTCAACTGATTGCATCTGGATGGGCAACATTTATGCAGAATAGTTCCGGTTGGAAAGTTTGGCAAACATGGGTTTCCCTGATTATGGGTATTGGTTTCATCATTCAACCGTTCGTACTATCCATGGATACTAAAGAAACATGGACAAGCGTCATTTTAGGAGCTATAACCATTCTGCTCAATCTTTGGACGATGGCTGGCAAAGATACAGAACTAAAGATAAACTCCAAATCAACTCCAGGTAAACATGCCCATGCGTAAAAAACTTCAATGAACAGGTCGATCTTTTGACTAGATCGACCTGTTCTGATTTGCATCACATTATTCTGGAAGAGAATCCCCTCTTGTTTCTTTTGCTGCTGGTATGATGAGTATACCAATTAAAAATGCAATTGACGTCAATGCTACCGGTATTCCAAGTGTTCCCATTTGGTGAACCAGTGAACCAATGATAAACGTTACAATCGCACCAACAAACCGACCAATCGAAGTAGTAAATGCAAAAGCACTAGCTCTCCTATCTGTAGGATATTGTTCAGGTAGCCATAAACTAAACATTGCAAAATTCCCTCCACCAAATCCAAGAAAGAACAGGATGATCATAAATGGCGCAAGCCCATGTGGTAAATAGAATGCCCACCCAAAAGAGAGAATGATGCTGACAATCATCACTGCAAAATAGACTGCTAAAGCTTTTTTCCGACCTATTTTCTCCGCCAGAGGAACTAGCAAAATACATCCTAGAATTGTTCCAATTGATAAAATAGCTGTTCCATAAGATGACATGTGTACAGGCGCGAGTCCTTTCATTCCAGTTTTTGTTGCTAGTTGGATAATAGCTGTTGGTTCATAAACTGACCCTGCCCAGAGTCCAATGATAGCTACAGTTAGTAGTAGAGAATTAATAAGCGTACGTTTACGATACTCAGGTGTAAAAATTTTAGATAAAGGCTGATGATTCTTCGTCTTTTGAATTACTTTTGTAAATTTTTCCGGTTCTTTTACACTTGCTAGTACCCAAAAAGATACTAGAGCAGGAACAATACCTACAAAAAACATGGCTCTCCAGCCGAATGATGCTCCAATTGTATAGTTCAAAGCGGCAGCCACAAAAAATCCAGCATAGTAACCTGTTTGTAAATATCCTGCCCCCATTTTTCTTCTATCCTCAGGCCAAGATTCTGCAACAAAAGTACCAGCCATTGACCATTCACCACCAATACCAATACCCGCCAAAGTCCGAAAAATAGCCAATTCCCAAATATTATGTGCAAACCCGCTTAAACAGGTAAATACAGCATAGACAAGAATCGTTAACATCAATGACTTGGAACGTCCAAAACGATCTGCTATGGGTCCCCATAAAAACGATAGACCCCAACCAACCAAAAATAGCGCAAACAAGATAGAACCGTACAGAGCAATATTACTAGCAGTAGACTGAATACCAGACATAGGAAGCAATTGTTTCATAGCTGGAGTCAATACGAGTGCATAGATGACTGAATCCATTCCATCCATCAACCACCCACTCCAGGCTGCCCAAAATCCATTTATTTGTTGACGATTTAATTTAGTTTTTATGGATAAAGGAGCACTTGCAACTTGAACTGACGAACCCATCCTTCCTACCTCCCTTATTCTTCAACAAATCGCATCGTATATCAGATAAAAATAAATTTATATAGATTCGAATATTCAGATTTATTTTGCGTTACTTTCTCTTTCATCTCCTCTCTGTTGTAAACTTGTTTTACTAGGAAGAAAAAATGACCCTACATGATTTGGATAGCTTGCAAGATGGTTTCAGTATGTTCGCCAAGAAGCGGTGGCGGATTATCTTTAATTTTATTTTCTGTCTCATTCAAAAATTTAACGGGTGTGGCCACTTGTTTAATTTCTCCTGCCACAGGGTGGTTTACAGTAAAGAGCATGTTTCTCTCTATAACGTAATTATCAGCATATAAATCTGATAATTTGTAAATAGGCCCACATGGTATCCCATGTTGACGAAGTATTTGAATCCACTCAGAAACCGTTTTAGTTTTAAATATTTCCTGCAACAACGGAATAAGAATATCTCTTCTTGTAACACGGTCTGGATTAGTCTTAAATCGTTCATCGTTACCTAACGCACCTATTGCGAGACAAAATTTTTCCCACAATTTATCATTTCCAACCGCTAAATTAAAATAACCGTCGCTTGCTGAAAACGCCTGATAAGGGCATATATTTGGATGCGCATTTCCCATCGGTTTAGGGTCATAACCACTCGCAAAAAAATTACCTGCAGCATAGGTTTGAAAAGCCATCATGGATTCTAGCAGTGAGACATCTATCCACTGCGCTTCAGAAATATAACGTCTTTTTTCTAAAGCTGTTAAAATACCAATAATCGCCCACATGCCTGCACTAATATCTGCCAAAGAAAATCCAGGCTTAACTGGCTCACCATCTGGATATCCTGTCACAGCCATTAAACCGCCCATACCTTGAGCAATCACATCATAACCTGGTTCATCTCTATAACGACCCGTTTGTCCAAAACCAGATATAGATGCAAGTATGATGGTTGGGTTCCATTTCTTTAAGTTTTCAAATCCAAATCCAAGTTTCTCTAAAGTACCTGGTCGAAAATTTTCAACTATGATATCTGCATTTTTTACTAATTCAATAAGCCTTTGTTTACCAACTTCAGACTTTAAATCAAGAACCACACTTTTTTTATTTCTGTTTACGCTCATAAAGTATGCGCTTTCACCTTGAATAAACGGAGGTCCCCAAGTTCGTGTATCGTCTCCATTTGGTGGCTCGATTTTAATTACTTCCGCACCGAGATCAGCAAAATACATTGTACAAAAAGGGCCACTTAATATTCTTGTCAGATCCACAATACGGATATTTGAAAACGCATACATACGCTACCCTCCCATTGTGTCTATCTAACAAGTTTTTTGATTTACATCTAGAAATGTGCTGGTCGTTTTTCAGTAAACGCGCGTACTCCCTCTTTAAAATCATTGTTATCAACCCAATAACCTGTTTCCATCTGCATACCCGATAGGACAAGATTCACATTTTTCTTTACCGCAAGCAAAGATGCTCTTGACTGTAATAGCATTCTCCTGGCTAATGAAATCGTTTCACTATCTAATTTTTCGCTTGGTACAAGATAATTCAGAATTCTTAGTTCCATTGCCTGGTTTGCTTTATAACTGCGCGCGGTATAAATCAAATCTTTAGTTCGACTAGGCCCCAGTGTTTGTATCATTCTGCGTAGAAAAGGAGGCTGCAAAGTAATTCCAAGTTTTCCAACAGGCATTCCAAACATTGCATTTTCTGTACCTATCCTAACATCGCATGCTAACGCTAATATGAAACCAGCTCCAAAAGCAGGTCCGTTAATTGAAGCAATCGTAGGAATCGATACATTCTCAATAGCGGAGATAGTCTCTTCCATTGTTTCAAAAGCAATATTTGCCTGATCTACCGTTAAAACAGAAAATTCCTTAATATCGCTTCCTGCAGTAAAATCACTTCCAGCACCACGAATTACAAGTAATCTCGTTTTAGATGGCAGACTCACTACCCAGTTTTTCATAGTTTTCCACATATCTTGAGTTAATGCATTACGTTGACTAGATCTGTCAATTGTAATCACACCAATGGGTCCGGCAAGTTGAAATCTCAAGGTCCCCTGTTCATTAAATCTCTCCACTACAACCTTCACAGTTTCCCCCCATCCCTAATTGTCGATTGTCGACAATATATCATTGCGCAACGATTGATGTCAAACTATTTAAAGAATATTGATTATGATTTTTTTTATGTCATATGTGTTGGAGGACTGATTGAAACAATTTCTATAACGATATTGGGATAAGGAAACCCAAGTTTTTCTTGTAGAAAGTTGAATATATGTTGTTGAAGCCTCATGGATTCTTTACGTAAATCATTTTGCCATTTGGCATGTAATTTAATATGAAAATGACTCAAGTCATGATTCAATACAACCATTCGAGTCATATGAAAAGGATATTGATGAAATTCGATAAGATGATGAATGGATTGACTAACCGCTTGAGGATGAATGTAAACTCCCCCTTCCGCAAAAATAGGACGAACAACCGTAAATTCTTCATCCGTTTTTTTTAAATGGTGACTAACTTTTATACGATTAAGCATTTTTATCGCATAAGAGGCGATACGACTTTCCGCTTGAAGCTTCGACTGAAAAATCGGAACCGCATGCAATCCCTTTTGCCGCATTTCTAAAGCTAATAATTTTTCTTCAATATTTACAATTTCATCGATAGAAATCCATTTAATTTCATTTATATTTAAACCCAAACGAAAACATATTCTTTCAATCATTCTTTGTGAAGTTCCTAGAATAAGACATTTTGAGGGGTTATATTTTAGCAACGCACTGCGGACTTCTTGACAATGCAAAGTATCCATAAAAATTGCTCGACGTACAGCGTCTATCATAGTTTTCTCTAGTTTTGCAGAGTACCCGGCTTTGAGCACACCTTTATAAATCATAACCCCATCATCCAATATACATTCTATATTCATTTTTTGGGCAATCCATTGAGCATGATGGCTTTTGCCAGTCCCACTTCTACCATATAATCCATACAGTTTCATTGCACACCTCTAGGTTTCTGTAGTTCTTTGCAGGAATTGAACCTATTCTGTACAATACCTCTTTATAAAGTATAAAGTGATATTTCTATTTAAAAACAAGGTTGTGAATGAATTGGAACGAACCTATTTCACTGACAATAAATCCGAAGTATCACTTACAAATCCACTTCCTATGCAAATTGCTGACTGGTTGGCAGAACGTATCTTCAATGGCGAATTGCCAAGAGGACATCGTCTTAAAGAAGAAGAGTTAGCTTCTATGTTTAAAACGAGTCGAGCTCCGATACGCGAAGCTCTCTATTTATTACAATTGGATGGGTTAGTAGAACGGTTACCTAGGCGTGGTACAGTTGTACGAGAATATTCAGATGATGATATTCGTGATTTATACGAAGTAAGATCTATTTTAGAACTTTCTACCATCGATAGACTAATGACACGCTGGAACCATGAGATTTACAGTTCATTTCAAGATATTTTACATCAAATGCAGACTTCTGTAGTGGATGGAGACAATCAAGCCTATTCTCAATATAATTCCATGTTTCATGAGAGTCTATTTCAATTTTCCGGCAGTCAAATCCTCTTTAGACTTTATCAACAGCTTGGATACCCTCTCAAATATCTCTTGCAATTTTCAACACAAACAAAGGAGCAAATGGAAAAGTCCTATCTTGAACATGCTTCGATTATAGAAATGTTGCATCAGGGACGTTTTCAAGAAGCTAAAGAGATACTTGCTAGTAATGTAAAAAATGGCTTATGTCGTGTCATTGAATCCCGGCATTCTTTGAAGGAGAAGTAACTTTAGGAAGAGCCATTTCCTTTTTATTCATTGCAGACTCAGTTCTTCTAAGTGGCTTGCCATTGCTCTTGAAATTGAGTACGATACAGATTTTGATATAAGCTATTTTCTTGCAGTAATTCTTGATGCGTTCCCATAGCGACTACCTTTCCCTGATTCATAACAATGATATGATCGGCATTTAAAATAGTCGACAATCTATGGGCGATCACGATGGCTGTACGTCCAGCCAGCAATACGGAGAGCGCCTCTTGAATTTTCCGTTCGGTGATACTGTCAAGAGCACTCGTTGCTTCGTCTAATAAGACAATTTTAGGTTCTTGCAAAAGCACTCGTGCAATGGCCAGACGCTGTCTTTCGCCACCTGATAACCGATAGCCGCGTTCTCCTACTACTGTGTGAAATCCATCAGGTAGTTGTTCAATCGTATCTAAAATTTGCGCAGCTCGGCATGCTCGTCGCATTTCTTCCAAAGTAGCTTCTTCTTTTGCCATTTTTAAATTATGAAAAACCGTGTCATGAAAGAAAAATGGATCTTGGGGCACCAAACCAATTTGCGCACGCAAGGACTGCAACTTCAATTCACGAATATTCCATTCATCAAGATAGACAGTACCTTCAGTCGGATCCATAAAACGCGGTATGAGCTGCAGAAGAGTTGTTTTACCTGCCCCGCTTGGGCCAACAAGGGCTACTGTTTCACCAGATTTCACATGGAATGCAATATCTTGCAAGGCAAACTGATGCGATTGGGTAAGCGAATCTTCTTCATGTGAATCATTGACGTCCTCTTTCACAGATATTGCAGATAACTGTTTTTCTCGAAGCGGGTAACGATAGGATACGGCTTGCAGAGTCAGATTACCTTCAATAGCATCAGCAGGAATGGTCAATGGACCATCAACAACTTCTGGAGCTTGATCGAGCAAAGAAAAAATGCGGCGAAATAAAGCAATGGACGAAAGCAGATTGACATGAATTTGCGCTAATTGACTAAACGGACCATAAAGACGCCCCAACAAGGTAGTAAATGCAACAATTGCGCCAAGTTGCAAACGATGGTGAATAACCAGCCACCCACCATATCCCCATAGGGCGGCAGGCCCAATAGCAGAAAACATATTGATCCACATAAAAAGCCATCGACCAACAAGAGATTGACGAACCTGCAAATCACGCAAGACATGATTAGTTTCAGCGAATTGTTTTTCTTCAGCCTCTTGTCGATTTAAAATACGAATTAAAAGAGCACCACTAACACCGAGTGTTTCACTTAATTGGACAGTTAATTTGGCAAGCCACTGTTGAATTTCTCCCTGTAATTTCTGACGAGTCATACCTACGCGTTGGGTGGGAATAACAAAAGCTGGAACGACAATCAGCGAAAGAATAGCCAACTGCCAATTCATACTGAACATAAAGACGAGTGTTGAGGCAATGGTTAAAGCACTACTTACAAAACCAACCAGTGTATTGGTTACGACGTTTTGAATGGCTGTTACATCGTTGGTTACACGGGAAACTAATTCTCCCGCTTGACGAGAAGCAAAAAAATGGACACTTTGCAGTTGAAGATGCCGAAATAAATCCATTCGATAGTCAGCCATTACATTTTGCGCAATGAGATTGCTCAGCCAAGTCTGAACCACGCCCAGCAATCCGGTAACTACAGCGGTTAATACAAGAGCTACAGTGTACTCCATGACAACTTTCAAATTGCCTTTAAGTATACCGAGATCGATAATGCGTTGAGTCAAAGATGCGGGCAACACCCCACCTATGGAAGTGGCAAGAATCACGAAAATCACAACAATAGAAAGTGGCCAATAGGGTAGAAATGCTCGCAAGGCTCTGCTTAATATTTTCCAATCAAAATGTTCTTGTTTGGCCAACTCGCGCATTTTCCATCGATCAGCGCCATGACCACCCCCGCCAAGTCCTAAACCGCGAAATTCAGCATGCATAAGAGAAGAATCACTCCTGTTAAAACAAAGCTTTTTCAGTTTGCCATATTTATTCTAGAATCAATCTTGCTATATATCCAGTCTACAGCCCTATCAAACCGAAGCGTTGTTGAGTACAGATTGACCATAGACATTTTGCCCAACAAGCGTTTGTCACCCCTACATGATATGATGGATAAGCTGGATGGAGGGATAGCATATGGTAAATTTCAAACGGGTTACCATTGAAGATGTTGCACGTGAGGCGCAGGTATCGATTACTACAGTATCTCGCTATTTAAATGGACATTATGAATATATGAGCGAGAAAACCAGAATGAAAATTGCCAATATCATACAGCGTCTCGAGTATCGTCCCAACATCATGGCGCAAGGACTTAAAGCCAATCGGACAAAACAAATAGCCGTTGTTGTGGTCAACATCAGTTACCCGTTTTGTGCCTCTGTCATCCGTTCACTTTCAGAGGTCATGGCACCAGCCGGATATGGATTGCTGGTTTTTGATAGCAACGGAGATAAGCAAAGAGAACGAGATTTCTTATTATCTTTGCGCAGTCAAAATGTCGATGGTATCGTTATTCAAACAAATGGAGCAAATGCAGATTTGTTGCAAAATATTTCTAAAGAATTGGCGTTGGTCATGATCGATCGACGCATAGATATTGCAAATGCTGCCAACGTAGTTACCAACAATGAGCAGGTTTCTTATGATGTAACCCATTATTTGTTTACCACAGGCTACGAAAATGTAATTTATGTTACAGAGATGGAAAACGGAGTGAGTACTCGTGAAGAAAGACTACGTGGATATCGAAATGCCTGCCTGAAAGCGAAGCGTCAAGAATGGATAGAACGTCTGGATAAATCTAATGAAGAAAGTTACTTTCATACCGCGGAACGCATTCGTAAAAATATGAACGGTCAATCTTTTGCTATTTATACTGCCAATGGACTTCTTATGCTGCGACTCTACCCGTGGTTGCAGAAATTAGGAATCCAAACTCCAAATCCCATGGGACTGGCTACTTTTGACGATCCCGATTGGGCAAGCGTTACCACCCCTCCATTGACAAGTATACGTCAACCTACGGAAGAAATGGGACGCTTAGCAGCCAAACTTATATTAGAGAAAGTGGAAACGGGATCGACAGAAAATATGCCTGTATTACAGATACTTCCTTCCGAACTGATTATACGCGACTCGACGATGCTGAAAGATTAGATTCTAAAAGTTGACAATACGAACGAAATCGCTCATATTTCTCTGCGTATTCAACTTGCTTTTTTTTATTTGGAAAAGTGAATTCGAAAGGCAACCCCTCACTTATTTGATGATATTGAATGTCACCTGCAGCTAACATAGCCAGCTTGGCTGCTCCTCTGGCTGAGGCATCCCCAACATGACAACTGATTACGGGAAGTTGAAATATATCTGCGCACAATTGCGACATGAACGCGTTCTGCAACAACTTCCCTGATAAAATGAGTCGTTTCGGTTGTGCTCCAGCTTTCCGCAATCCTCCCGCAATCCAAAAAGCATTAAATACTATTCCTTCCAGAGCAGCGCGCAACAAATGAGAACGTTGATGTTCCAGACGCAAGCCAAGCCAAGCACCGCTCCAATCAGCATTCCATAAGGGTGCTCGCTCACCTGCCACATAAGGTAAAAATGTCAGATTGCCAGAATCCACTTGAGACGCTTCCTGTAATAAAATTTTCCACATATCGTTATCTTCCGATACTGAACTTCCTAAAAACTGTTGCAGAATCCAATCTACAATCACACCTCCACTGTTACTCGGTCCACCAACCACATAACGTTCATCGTTCAACACGTAAGTAAACGGTTGGTGCTGAAAATCAAAGATTGGTTTGTGAGCGGTCAACCGAACTGCACAACTTGTTCCCATTGTAATAACCATAGACTCTTCGTCTAAAGCACCCACGCCTAAATTAGCCAAAACTCCATCCGAAGCGCCAATATTAAATAGTGTATCGGACAAACCGGCCAACTTTAATTCAGAGTTTATCACTCCTTGATAAAGCTTCTTCGTTGGAACAATGCTTGATAACTGATCGCGCTGAATACCGGCGAGTGAAAGAGCTAATGGGTCCCAATCGCGGATATGCAAATTGTACATACCAGACGCTCCCGCCATAGATTCATCTACCACCCACTCGCCAAACCATTGATACCAGACAAACTCCTTCAAAGATACATAACGATTATGTTGATTTAAGAATGGGCTGGATTGGCGGCGCATCCATAACAATTTGGCTAAAGGAGACATTGCATGCAACGGTGTGCCTGTTGCTTCGTATAGTGTTTTACCAATAGGTTGTCTACGAAGCTGCATTGCCTCTTCGTTTGGTCGAGCATCCATCCAAATGGAAGCATACGTTAAAGGCTCACCCGCTTGATTGACTACAAGCAGGCTGTGCATAGCAGCACTGATACCTACTAAACGGACGGAAAAACCAGATTTTTTAGCGAATTGGGCCGCCTCAACCAATACCTTCCCTGTCGCTCTGGCCACTTCCTGAGGACATTGTTTAGCCGAACCATCCTCTTCGTGATGCGTTTTTACGGTATGACTAAACAACTGCAACATCTGGCCATTTTCATGAAACAAATTGGCTTTCACCGATGTTGTACCGAGATCGACACCGATCACACAATGCGTCATGGTATTCACTCCCATTCAATAAAGACCGCCGACCTATACAAGCAGGCCGGCGGCAATTCCAGCTTCATCCCAAACCACACTTAGAGACGAGATATTTGAGAACATTCCATCGGTTCAATCCGCCCAAGCAAAAAGACATAGGACAAAATACCAATGAGAAGCACTACAGCAGCTACTAAAAATCCTAGCGCAAAAGAACCTGTTCCTCCAGCAATAAATCCCGTGATGATGGGTGCCAAAATACCCATAATATTATTGACAAAGTTCATAATACTTCCGACTGTTCCAACTGTGCCTTTAGGCGCAATCAGAGCAGGGATACTCCAGCCGATGGGCGCTGAAAAGGCAAGGCCTCCAAGTGCAATAGAAATCCAGACAATAGCCACACTTGCATGAGATGTGAACGCAGCGCCTGCTACAGCTAGCCCAAATATCATCCCTATAACTAACAAAGTTTTGCGGACACGAGATCCATCACGACCAGAAGCAACCAGTTTATCTACAAGCCAACCTCCAATCCATAAATCCGTCAATGTGGCTACCACCCAAGGAATAATGGCAAATCCACTACTTTTTAAGACGGACATATGCATCTGTGTTTCTAAGTACCCTGGCAGCCAGGTAAGAAAAAGGTAAAATGCGTAGCCATAAGCAGCAAAACCAATGGTCAGGCCCCATACTTTACGCCGCCCCAAAAGATAGCCCAAATTGCGCATACTGCCACCTGGTGCTTCTCCTTCTTCTTGAGCTCCCCCTTCACGAATATAGCGTAACTCTGCCTCATTGATCGATTTAGATTCCTCGGGATCGCGATACCAAATCCAATAAGCTAGAAAATATAGCAGACTGAGAATGCCTGTCAGTATAAAACCGCCTCGCCAGCCCCATGCCGTCACGGCAAAAGCAACAATCGGTACGCCAATGACATTAGATAGCTTAGCTGCTGCATCGAACATTGAAGTTGCTCTGCCGCGCTCGATTATTGGAAACCAATATCCAGTCGCTTTGGATGCACCGGGAAAAGCAGGTCCTTCAGCAATACCTAGTAAAATCCTCGAAAAAATAATGAGTCCCATTCCACTGACAACAGCGGTCAAAAAAGTTGCCAAAGACCAAAGCAGCGTGCCAATACGCATAAGCCATTTCACACCCACTTGGTCTAGCAAAGCACCAACAGGAATTTGCACCAAAGCATAAGACCATGCAAATGAAGATAAAAGAATACCCATTTCTCCCTTGGTTAAATGATAACTGGACATCAAGGGTTTAGTGGCCACGGAGATATTGGTTCGATCAAAATAATTGATAACAATTCCTATTCCTATGAGAACCGCTATTCCCCATCTTACATTGCTTCTCTTACTGCTCATAGTCAGACCTCCTTTTAGCTTGGAATTGAAGGACGCAATAGCCATGGGTTCGACATGTTTTGAATGCGCTTACCTCCATCAATTTTTAGAAAACGTTTTAGTTAAACGTTTTCTATATCATATCCTATACATTCGAAATTTCAAGAGAGAATACCTACAACATGTTGCAAATGGAACAAAATTCGATACTTTTGGAACAATCGATCTTTCTAAAATGAAGGCATAAATAATGAAGACTTTGAAACGGTGAACAGGAAACCCATCGAGTAGTTCAATTTTAGGAGGCAGTTTATTTTGAAAATCATTATTTGGAAAAAAATATTTCATTTCAATGAGTTAGGTTTTCAAAAATTGATGGAAAAAGGCTGGGTCATTAAAGAAACTCTTTCATATATTCGTCTGCTTAGCGAAGAAGATCGTATAAATCCCTTTTATATTGTGCAAAGAATTTTTTACAGTCCTCATGAAGAATTAGAGTTTGGGATGATTCCGATGGGAGAATATCGATTTATTCGAACATTTTTTGATACAAAAGATTTGGATATATGGAAAAAACTCATGACTCATCCCGTATTAATTGAACTTATAGAGACTTATGGGGATCAAATTACACACCCTATGAGTACTATGAAAATCATAGAAGTTCCTAACGATATAGATTGGGAAATTGTTCCTCTTCAAGACCAAGAAATTGCTATTGTCGATAAACAACGAATCTGGAGCGCTTAATTGACCTGCGCAATATCTATAGCCATTGAAATCAAGGGGAATACCACATCCCCTTTATGATTTTGTTTACCTTAATATCATTACTTTTACCTACACTTCACAAAATTCCTCATCCAAAATCAATCACTTGAAATCAGAGCGGAATAGTATATGATGTATTTTGGTTCTTCGAGATCGATATTTTTTGAAGAACGCAGTTTCTCCCCCCAATATATTTCGTTTTACGAAATATATTGGGATTAATCACCACTTTATCCTCTATTTTAGCAAAAAGGAGTCGATTCAGTTGTCTTCTCACCTTGAAGATTTATCTGACACACGGCAGCCACTTTGGCATCAACCACTTGCTGTTTGGTCAGTAGCATTTGCATGTATCATTGCATTTATGGGTCTTGGTCTCGTCGATCCGATACTTCCAGACATTGCTTCTAAACTGCATGCATCCCCTGCTGAAGTTGAACTTCTTTTTACTTCCTATAACTTAGTAATGGCTTTAGCCATGGTCATTACCAGCGGGATCAGCAGCAGAATTGGCTACAAAGGAACGCTGATAGCTGGTTTATTACTGATTATTCTTTTTAGTGCGCTGGCTGGACACGCAGCCAATGTTGGACAAATCGTCTGGTTCAGAGCAGGTTGGGGACTGGGCAATGCACTTTTTATTTCCACTGCTCTGGCAGTCATTGTTAGCGTTGCAAACGGCGGTCCCGCGGGAGCCATTATTTTATACGAAGCCGCACTCGGACTAGGAATTTCTGTAGGTCCCTTGCTCGGTGGAGAATTAGGCGCTATCTCCTGGCGTGGTCCTTTTTATGGGGTAGCAGTATTGATGTGTATCGGTTTCTTGTTGACCTTAATTTTACTGAAGGGAAATCAACGTCCAGCTGCTCGACATAGCCTTATTGAACCTTTTTTTGCCTTACGTCACCGTGGGCTTCTTACTATGGGCTTGACTGCATTCTTTTATAATTTCGGATTTTTTACATTGCTTGCATACACACCCTTTGTCTTGCGGCTCAGTATTCATCAGCTAGGATACGTCTTTTTTGGCTGGGGCATTTGTCTAGCGATTACATCTGTTTGGATTGCTCCTCATTTACAAAAAAAGTTTGGTACCAGTTCGGTCATGATGACTGTACTCACACTGTTTGCTCTTGATTTGATTATCATGGCCGTATTTACGAATACTACAATGATTGTCTCTATAGCCGTTATTCTGGCGGGAGCTCTTTTGGGAATCAACAATACGCTGATAACTACAGCAGTTATGGTAGTTTCCCCATTTGAGCGTCCTATAGCTTCATCAGCTTACAGTTTTGTACGTTTTTTAGGAGGCGCTATTGCTCCTTGGCTAGCTGGAAAATTAGCATCATGGTACAACCCTCATATACCTTTTTATTCAGGTGCACTGGGCGTTATCCTTAGTGTTGTGATTCTTGCGATTGGCCGTAAACATTTAGCCAGCATTCCGCGTGGTCATTAATTCCTTTCTGCTCTATCATCAACTGACAATAAAGTATCGTCAAGCAAGTTGGTGATAGAGCCTCCTTATTCATATGCCACTTTCGAACAGCCCTCATTTTGAACGTCCATGACCCATTCATCGTTAAGCATTTTCTGATCAATTTTTAGATGTTCAATCCCATTCCATCTGTCTTTAAATAAACCCTGCGATAGCAATCCAGAAAATAAGACCGATTACGATTTACAAAACAGCATATCTGTGTTAATTTGAGAATAAATCAGAACCATTCTTATTTATAACAAAAGAGTTTTCACATGTATGTTTTCACAATCAGTTTGAGGAGGTTAAAAGACACGTGAGTCAACATAACCACTTGCAAACAGAATCGGTCGGCTTTTGGGGATTAGTAAGTCAAAGTATCAGCGGTATGGCGCCAACCTGTGACGTGGTAGCTTTTATGACTGCAGGCGCGGCGTTTGCATTAGCCGCACTTCCTCTTTCTTATCTATTGGCATTTTTGGTTATGTTCATTGAAGTCAATACTATCTACCACCTTTCAAAACACCGCACATCGGCTGGTGGTTACTACAGTTACGTAGCCGCTGGAATTGGTCCAAAGTCAGCCGTGTTCACCGCATTTATGGTCATCTTTTATCAAATCGTCAGCGTAGCTGGAATACCTGTTTACATAGGTGGCGTATTTTTACCAGGAATCCTAACGCAACTTCACATTACATTACCCCCCTGGTTTTGGATAGCAACCGTTATCTTTTTTATTGGAGTTCCTCTTGCTCTTGGATTGGCAGGAATACGACCAACCATTCGCTTTATTGCTCTCTCCAGTCTTATAGAAATTGTATTTCTAATTATTTCTTCAATTTTAATTATTGTGCATGTTCATCCTTCTGCTCCATTTGTTCCATTCGAAATTCCAAATAGAGGTATACAAGGTGTCGCTTTAGGAATGATTTTTGGCATAACTAGTTTTATTGGTGTAGGTAGTCATACACCACTCGGAGAGGAAGCCAAGAATCGACGCAATAACCGAGGACGTATCGTCGGTCGTGCTGCTCTGATTTCTCTATCTTTAGTAGGCGCTGCCTTAACATTATCGGCCTACGCTCTGACAGTGGGATGGGGTATTCAAAACATGGCTACTTTTGCAACCAATGGAGCGCCTGGCGTAGTGGTTTTTGAACATTATTTAGGACCAGTGGGAGCAATTGCACTCGTTATTTTAGCACTTAACAGCGCATTAGCAGACGGTATTGCACTGATTACAAGTTCAGCGCGCATCCTCTATGCAATCGGCAGAGATGAGTTAATGCATGCTTCCTTCGCCCAAGTCAACGGACGCTCTGCTCCACGAATTGCAGTAATATTACTCTCATTACTTGCCTTTACTATCGCTATCGTCTCAGGATTATTACTGGGTCCCTCCAATGCGTTTAATATGTTGACAACCGCTGTACTCTTCGGCTTGGTTGCTGCCCATACCTTACTCAATATTTCTGTCATGCGACTGTATCACAAACTGAAAACTTTACATCTTATTCGCCACTTTGTATTGCCTATATTGTCAACTCTGATACTTTTTATCGTTCTATACTACTCTATCTGGCCGCCAGTTTATCCACTCTGGATTTCTCCGCTCGTATTCCTTGCAGTAGGCATCTCTGTCAATTGGTACATCCTGCGTCTGCGCAGGAAAAAACCTGATAAACTCAAAATAGCAGACGGGTTGCCTCATCATATGGAAAATTTAATGGATGAATTTGCTTGAATGAGTGGGACGCTGTTCAAACCATTGCCTGGAATGAATTGCAGGAATTTCTGAATGACCCTGAGCATCATCATCCATTCCTAGTCATGTAAACATGAATGGCTCGACCTCAGCAGTTTCAAACTTGGATAGCGGACCCATCGACCTGACGCCGGTCGACCCAGAAAAAGTAGGCTGGATTGAAGTTGTCACAAATAACGGTTTGGCCGCCTATTACCCTTTATTAGGCGGCGGATCCTGACGTTTTCATTTCATACAAAAAGACATCGACAAAGCTAACGCAGGCTACCCTTGGCGTACATTTTCATTTGGCACACAATCACACAAAAAAAGGCCACCCATCTCTGAGCGACCTATCCGAAACCCTTACTATTCCGGGCTTTGTTTGGAGCCACCTGTCGGATTCGAACCGACGACCTGCTCATTACGAGTGAGCCGCTCTACCCCTGAGCCAAGGTGGCAGACTTCACTGGTAGCGGCGGAGGGATTCGAACCCCCGACACCACGGGTATGAACCGTGTGCTCTAACCAACTGAGCTACGCCGCCAAATGGCGGAGAGAGAGGGATTCGAACCCTCGAGACGGGTTTAAACCGCCTACACGATTTCCAATCGTGCTCCTTCGACCAACTCGGACATCTCTCCGTAAGTCTCGAAGCTATTGAATAAATGCTTCAAACAGACAAGTGGTATATTACCATGAGAATACGTGGTTTGCAACCTCCAAGATACACTTATTTTTAGAGATGTTTTTACAAAATTTTCTGTCCTTCTTTCATCAAGAGATCGATATTCACAAAGATGAACGGAAACATTCAAAATACTATCGCAAAATCTGCAAATACCTTTAGAATAAAACATACAGAATAATGAAAGACAAGACCAACCGGCAGGGAGTGTTATTCAATTGGATAACATCGGTAATCAAGTGCAGTTTTCTATCTATCAAACCAGTCTTACGGATATTCCCTACCCCCATCTCATATCTATTGAAGAATGGGAAAAGAAAGCGCAATCTAAACTGAGCCCACTTGCTTTTGATTATGTACATGGAGGAGCGGGTTGCGGTGAAACCATGCAAAAAAATCGAGATGCTTTTACAAAGTGGTCAATCATACCAAGAATGTGGCGAAACGTAGAACAGCGCTCTCTGCAAATCAATCTCTTTCAAAATAATCTTCCTGCCCCCCTACTTTTGGCTCCCATAGGCGTGCAATCTATTGTGCATGATGAAGGAGAGTTAGCATCCGCAAGGGCTGCAGCTTCTTTACATATCCCATATATAGCAAGCACAGCATCTTCTTATACTCTAGAAGAAATTGCAAATGTCATGGGTAATAGCGTTCGATGGTTTCAGTTATATTGGAGTAAAGACGAGGAGTTAGTCAAAAGTTTTATCTCTCGTGCCGAAAAGTCCGGCTATAGCGCCATTGTTATCACGTTGGATACTCCCATGATGGCTTGGAGAGAAAAAGATTTACAACACGCTCATTTACCATTTTTACACGGAAAAGGAATTGCTAACTATTTGGCCGATCCGATTTTTCTCAGCCACTTAAAGAAGCCTCCCAAAGAAGATATGCCGTCGGCCATAGCCCTTTGGACCAGGTTGTTTGGGGACGCCACTCTCACCTTTGAACGCTTAAAACTTATCAGGGAATCTACTCGATTGCCTATCCTCTTAAAAGGGATTCTACATCCTGATGACGCAGAGCTTGCAATTCAAAACGGAGCCAATGGCATTATTGTCTCTAATCATGGAGGAAGGCAGGTAGATGGCACCATAGCTACCCTTGACGCCTTGCCCCCAGTACTTGCTGCTGTCAATCATCGTGTCCCAGTATTATTGGATAGTGGAATTCGTCGCGGCTCGGATATCCTAAAGGCTATTGCTTTGGGTGCGAGCGCAGTGCTACTTGGCCGACCTTATATTTATGGACTAGCTGTAAGCGGCGAAGAAGGCGTACGCGCTGTGGTACGCCACCTTTTGGCCGATCTCGATTTGACTATGGGATTAGCCGGATACAGAGCGATACAAGAAATTTCTAATGATTGTTTATTGGTAAAAAATTAATGATTTATTGGTTTACTTTAAAATTCTATCCATCGAAGTTCATACAAGAGCAATGCTGCTACTTTGCGAATAAACTGAATAACTCAAGAACATCTTTAAAAATATAGTTAGCCCCAAGAGCCTCAAATTCAGCACGAGCCGCTTCTCCAGAAGGTCCTGTAAGAACAGCGGCAAAATCACAGCCTATTTTTTGTGCGCATATTGCATCTGCTACTGAATCACCCACAATCAGAACCTGTCGGGCAATATGATCAGATAGCGGCAGTGATGTATGAAGTACTTGTTCAACATCTTCTGTGGCAAGTAAACTTCGCAAATAACTGAAAGGATGGGGTTTTGATAAAGGGGCAAATTCAGGATATTGCCGCTCTGTATGCAAAACATCTGACGCGGTCGAAATTCTCTTTTTATCAAACAAGGAAAGAAGTCCCAGATGACTAAGTGGCACTCTTGTTTCTACATCGGGACGACCTGTAGCTATTCCGAGTGCGATACCAGACGACTGTAAATGAATGAGAAGCGCTCGGAAACGCTCTATATCTACAATGGCCTCCTCATCATGAAGAAAACCTCGTTTCTCATGAGAAAGTGGGCTGTCTGACTGCTGTCCCAAATACCAAGTTTGAAAAACTTGGCAGCCCAGTTCCCATAGTTTTTGGAAAAATATTTTTTCTTCATTCGCAGACACTAAACGACGAAGTTTTTCATTGACTTTGTTCATTAAATCAGCTTTATCTGAAGCCGATTCTGCTAGACATACAAATTTTTGAAAATCAGGAAGATTACGATGACCCTCCCGACTTTG
Source organism: Alicyclobacillus tolerans (assembly GCF_900142255.1). Taxonomy (GTDB): domain Bacteria; phylum Bacillota; class Bacilli; order Alicyclobacillales; family Alicyclobacillaceae; genus Alicyclobacillus_I; species Alicyclobacillus_I tolerans. The sequence continues at coordinate 27,557 of NZ_FRAF01000006.1, forward strand.
CAAAACATGACCCACCCGGCATAAATATTCTGCCATATCCTCTGACGGTTGATATTTAGAGATTGTCACAGTTGCTGTCTCATCCAACAAACGACCTAATGCAAAAGCAAATAGTAAATATACCATATCCCAATTGGCATTAATGCCCTTGCTTTTCATAGCGAATAGAGCACGATCGTCCGCAAAAACGTACTGCCGAGCATTTCGAATGTAGGTTTCTGTAGGATTATCCTGAATGGAATCCAACGGCTGTGCTGAAAGCCCCAGATAACAAGAGCGGTTCCAAAGTTCAATGACTGTTAAAGCTGTGGCGTCAAAATATCTTTCTTCACTCAGCATGACACCATCCACATCAAACAATAGGGTACGGTACACCATTTTGCCTCCTTTACTTTTCACTTTGGGCAAAATCCCGCATAAATTCTGCCAATCGAGCTGCAGATTCTTCTGAAACTGCATTGTAAAGTGAGGCACGAATACCGCCAACCGAACGATGCCCAGACAAACCAATAAATGAATAATCGTTGGCTACAGTCAGGAATTGTTTCGTCCTCTCCGGATTGACCAGTCGAAAAGTTACATTCATTCGTGAACGTGCTTCCTGACAAGCATGACCTTCATATACATCTGGAAACTCGTCAATCACTCGATAAAGATAACCAGATTTTCTCAGACTTTTCTCCATCATCGCTGGTACTCCACCTTGTGCTTCCGTCCACTCCAAGACAAGATTTAACAAGTAAACAGCAAAAGTCGGTGGAGTGTTGTAACGAGAGTCATGTTGAAGATGAGTTTGATAAGAGAGCATGGTAGGAACTGTCTTGCTCGCTTGCTCAGCCCAAGACTTTTTGACAATCACTACTGTTAAACCAGAGGGGCCAAGATTCTTTTGAGCACCTGCATATAAAAGAGAAAAAGATTGAACGTCCAGCGGACGAGACAGTATATCGCTGGACACGTCAGCAACGAGAGGACTGTCCAAATGACTAGGAAGCACATGCCATTGCGTTCCATAAATCGTATTATTTGTCGTGATGTGCAAATAGGCATCATTGCTTTCACTGTATATCGCGTTCATTGCAGGAATACTGCGATAGCCATCCTCCTTGCTACTCGCCGCAATACGTGTCTCTCCTAGTTTTTTTGCCTCTGCCAATGCTTTCTCAGACCAACTTCCTGTCAAAACATATGCAGCCGTTTGACCTTTCTGCAAAAAGTTCATGGGAATCATACTAAACTGTAAGCTAGCGCCACCTTGTAAAAAGAGGATTTCATACTCCTCTGGAATATTCATGAGTCGACGTAATCGGTTTTTGGCAGAAAGATGAATTTCATCAAACATCTCACTGCGATGAGACATCTCTAGAACGGAGATACCTTTATTTTGATATGATAATAGTTCGTCTCTCGCTTTTTCGAGGACTGCTGTAGGCAGCGCGCCAGGGCCAGCTCCAAAATTATCCACTCTTTTCATTCTGCATTCCCCCTCAAAGTTGAATAGCACGCGCTACCCGAACACCACTGACAGAACCGATCTGTTGGATCACAGAATCTGGAACAATTTTGTCTACACTAAGAATCATGATAGCTTCTCCACCACTCTCACGTCGGCCAACTTGCATACCGGCAATATTAATGCCAACGTCGCCCAATAGAGTACCCATTTTTCCAATCATACCCGGTTGATCAACATGACGCGTAAACACCATATTGCCTTCTACTGGCGCATCTACTGCGTAACCATCCACTTCGACAATACGAGGCCCAAAACCGTTATATAAAGTTCCCGCGACTTTGATTTGAGCACCCGAAAAATACAGATGCAGCGAGATGAGGTTTTGGAACACCTTACTCTTCGGTTCACGGACATCACGAACTTGAATGTGCAATTGTTCAGCAACTATTGGAGCGTTGACATAATTTACTTCATCTTGGTAATGGTAAGCCAAAAGACCTTTTAGGAGAGTTCGTGTTAGAAATGACACATCTAATTGAGCAAGTCCACCACTGTACGTTATTTCAATAGATTGAGGCGCTTCAGGAACCAACTGTGTGGCAAAGAGACCAATCTTTTCTGCCAATTCGAGATAAGGTGACAGTTCTCTGTTTTGCTCCGCTGTCAATGAAGGTAAATTGACAGCATTTCGAAAAGGCAACCCTGACAACACACGTCCAACCTCTTCTGCAACATCAATGGCCACATTAACTTGAGCTTCTACTGTCGAGGCTCCAAGATGAGGTGTCAAGACTACGTCCGATCGCGATAACAAAGGATGATGCGCATCCAGAGGCTCTCTTTCAAATACATCGAGGGCGGCTCCGGCTACAATACCTTCTTCTATAGCTCGCAATAACGCTTGTTCATCAATAATTCCGCCTCGTGCACAATTCACAATACGAACTCCTCGCTTCATTCGATAAAAAGCCGCATCGTTTAACAAATGATGAGTTTCTTTCGTAAGTGGCGTATGAACGGTAATAAAATCCGCCTCTGCAATGGCCTCTTCGAGCGGTTTCGCTTCCACTCCCAACACTTTGGCCCTTTCCTGGGTAAGAAACGGATCGTATCCTATGACTCGCATTTGAAAAGCAAGGGCTCGTTTGGCAACTTCTGAACCAATACGTCCCATGCCAAGAACAGCAAGCGTTTTTCCAGCCAATTCAACGCCAATAAATTTTTTTCTGTCCCAGCGGCCGCTGCGAATAGAAGCATCAGCTTGGGGAATATGGCGAGAAAGGGAAATCAACATGGCAAAAGTATGTTCGGCAGCAGAAATGGTATTGCCATCAGGGGCATTCAACACAACGATTCCTCGACGAGTAGCGGCTGTGACGTCAATATTATCGACTCCAACACCAGCTCTTCCAATCACTTTTAATTGAACTGCAGCTTGCAGGACTTTTTCTGTAATTTTAGATTGAGAACGTAACAGCAAGGCGTCTACATCTGCAATTTCTTCAAGCAATTCATCTGGAGTCAATTCCGGACGGACTATGACTTCTATATTAGGGAAAGACTGCAATTTTTCTACTCCAAGCTCAGAAATGCCGTCTGTAACGAGAACTTTCATGGGTCCACTCTCCACTCTCTTTAGGTTATCTGCTGAAGGGTAAAGCAAAGGCCACCTGAACAGACTCTTGAACAAGAGGCGCCCAGGCGGCCGGCATACATCCTTTCGCACTCCCTTGTGGTAATCCCACTTCCGCCAGTTATGCGAAGGTTACAATATACTTTTCGATTGCCTATCTGTATTGATATTTAATTCAGAATATAGACAAGAAATGGCGCAGCGTCAAGACATCTGCACCCTCCAATCATGTGTATAGACATTAAATGATGAATTTCTGACAAATCCTATGACGGTAATATTCAAATCACGCGCTAAATCTAATGCCAATTGGGTTGGCGCACTGTGAGATATGACAACGCCAACACCCATTTTTGATACTTTCAATAATACTTCTGATGAAATACGTCCACTGAATGCCATTCTGGCACCAATTGTAGACAATCCACAACGTAAAAGATATCCAAAGACTTTATCAAGAGCGTTGTGACGACCAATATCTGAACGCGCGATGAAACACTGACCTGGAATTTCTAGAAAGGCCATATGCACACCGCCAGTTTGCTTAAACAAAAAAGATTCCTCGTCCATTTTAGCCATGACATTCAAAATATCGCCCGCACTTAAACGTGTTGAATCTTCAATTTTATGAGCCGTCTGGGCATCATTAAAAAAATAAAATGATTGTCTGCTTTTCCCACAACAGGAAGTAATGTAGCGTTTCCGATAAACTTCTGGACGCATCTGAAATTTCTCTTTCAAATGTACCCAAGCCATCCCACGATAGAGGCTCACTTCCAGATTATCCACATCTGAAGCTTGACGTATCACACCCTCTGACGCCAGAAAGCCTATAACAAAATCCTCCAGGCAATCTGGCGTACAGACGACAGTAGCAAATTCCTGACGGTCCACTTCAATCGTTAGAACAAATTCGTTAGCTACCGAATCTTCAATAACCGTCCACTGTCCTTCATGATAACGTTGAATAACTGTTTTGGCTTGCAAAGGAGCACGGCGTTGCCTTCCCTCGCCTCGTTGTGCTACTTTATCCAGCATGGTTATTGACCATCCGTTTTCCGCAAAGCCTGCCCCATTCCCTTCAAAAAGGCAAATCCACTTTGTAGCGCTGCACTTACATCTGGATCTTTCATCATACGAAGCAATTCGAAAATACCCATAGGCCGTCCATTGGGTTCAGATTCAGCCATTTTTGAAAGCCCAGCAGTGACTCCTTTGAGTGTACGTCCCAGAGCTTCTCCATCAAGATTGGAAACTTCAGAAGCAAGCGAGATGATGGACTGTAAAGATTTTGACTGCGCTGTTTGGGCAGCAAAATCCACCAGAACTTTAGCAATGTTTTGTCCTTGTTCCAGTAAACCAACCAAAAAATCAAGCAATCCTTTATCCGAAAGCTCTTGAAGTAATTTCAGTAATGATTTCATGGCTGCTGTAAGACTGTCTCCATCCAGTTCTGAAAAGCCTTCAACAGCCGACATAACTTTTTGAATTCCTTTCATATACTGCTCACGAGTCACCAATTCAACCAGAATTCGAACCACATCATTACCTTGTTTAATCAGTGCTACGAGAAAATCGAGCAGCCCTTTCTCATGCAGCTCTTGTAACAATTCTGCTCCGCTTTTTAGACCATCAGCATTTTCAGCCAGTACCTGTTGCAACTCTTGCAACATTTTTTCCTTTTGTTCAGACTCATTATCTTGCCGGACAATTGCGGTTGTAGCTTGTGCCATATGTGAGCACCCCTCCACTAAAAATCAACCGACGGCAAGCTCAAAAAGCCTGCCGCAGTTCAGCCGTATCTAGTGTACATGAAAAACTACCCGAATACATCCTTAACTCAACACGGATTTTTACTTAGTCTTAGCTAATTACCAAAAATATATAGAGTAAAAGACCTTAAAGAACGAGCGGGGTTTATTCAACCCCGCAGCCCCCTTCATTTACCCACTTTAAGTAAGTCATGATAATCTTTACGCTGCCATTTTTGTTCCACATTGACACCTGGTTGAGGATTTGGATGTCCCAAACGGAAATTGCCACGTTTGATAGGAGAATCGCCATCTTTTTCGATGATTTCCATACGTACACTGGTTTCCTTGTAAGCTGGAGTATGGGTAATCGTATCGTGATAGCTGCTGGTAAGGTAATTGACCGCTTCTTCGGCTTTTGGTGTATTCATAGGGAGATACAATTCTTTACCTTTTACCCTATCTGTTACTACTGCTCGTACTTTGACTTTTCCATAAGGAGAAATCAGTCGAACCAAAGTTCCCGTCTGAATACCTCGTTCTGCCGCTAATTCTGGAGAAATTTCCACAAAAGTAGTAGGTACCTTTTCTTCAATTCCCGGCACACGATACGTCATATTACCCTCATGGAAATGCTCCAACAAGCGCCCATTGTTTAAATGGAGATCGAACTCTTCATTTTCTACCATAGGCCGCTGCCATTCCACCGGATAAAGCTGTGCTTTGCCGCCTGGTTTTTGAAAACCATCCAAGTAAAGGACTGGTGAATCCGTGCCATCTTCTGCAACGGGCCATTGCAAACTCTTGAACCCTTCTAACCTTTCGTAGTTGGCACCTTTCATCAAATCGGTCAAAGCTACAGCTTCCTCAAAAATTTCCTGTGGATGCGTGTAGTTCCAGTTAGCACCTAAACGGTTAGCCAATTCTTGAATAATGATCCAATCTGGTTTTGACTCTCCAAGAGGTTCTAATGCTTGATAGAGGCGCTGAATTCGACGTTCTGTGTTGGTGAAAGTTCCTTCTTTTTCTAAACTAGGACTGGCTGGAAATATAACATCTGCATACTGACAGGTTTTGCTAAAAAATATATCCTGAACAATAAAGAGTTCCAGCTTTTCAAACGCTTCGTGTACATAATTGGCATTGGAATCCACCAGTGCCATATCTTCACCAAATAGATACATAGCTTTGAGTTGCCCATCATGAATCGCTTCAACCATCTGATGGTTATCTAACCCTTTGCTGCGTGGAAGTTTAACACCCCAGGCTTTTTCATACTTCTGCAACACTGCTTCGCTGTTGGACGGCTCATAACCAGGCATAAACGCAGGAGCGCAGCCAAAGTCTCCTGCACCTTGTACGTTATTATGTCCGCGCAACGGATAAGCACCTGTTCCAGGACGGCCCGCATTCCCGGTCACAAGCAATAAGTTACAGATTGCAGTTGAAGTGTCACTACCACCCAGATGTTGTGTGACTCCCATTGCCCAAGCAATACAGACGCTTTTTGCGTCACGAATCATCTCAGCCGTGCGAATTAATTCTTCTTTACTCAGCCCTGTCTGTTCAACAGCAAATTCCAGGGTATAGGCTTCCAAAGAACGCTTGTACTCTTCCAGTCCGGTAACTTTTTCGGCTAAAAATGCTGCGTCAGCATAATTGTGATCGAGCAAATATTTAGTGACCGCCTGCAACCAAACAAAATCCGTGCCCGGGCGAGGGTGCAAGAAAAGGTCTGCCCGATTGGCCATATCATTCTTTCGCAAATCAGCAACAATTAGCTTTTGTCCATATTTCTTCTTAGCACGACGCAAACGCGTAGAGAGTACAGGATGAGATTCTGCAGGATTGGCACCAACTATAATCACCAGATCCGCACTAGCTAAATCTTTGATCGATCCGGTATCCCCACCAAGCCCCATGGTTCTACGAAGTCCTTCGGTAGCAGGTGCTTGACAGTAACGGGAACAATTGTCAATATTATTCGTTCCCATAACAGCACGAGCAAACTTCTGCATTAGATAATTTTCTTCATTCGTGCACTTTGAAGAAGATATATAGCCAATGCTGTCAGGACCATGTGCCTCTTTGATTTCACGGAGACGTTTTGCAGCAAACTCTAACGCTTCTTCCCATGTAGCTTCCCGGAATTCATTGCCGTGGCGAATCAGCGGTTTGGTAAGACGCTCTTTAGAGTTGACAAAATCCCAGCCAAATTTACCTTTGACACAAGTGGAAATTTGGTTGGCTGGCGCTTCCATTTGCGGTTCTACTTTCAATACTTTGCGGCCTTTGGTCCAAATTTCAAAAGAACAACCAACTCCACAGTAAGTACAGACCGTCTTTGTTTTCTTAATGCGTTCCTCACGAAGAGTCGCTTCGATTTCGGAAATAGCAAAAATTGCCGAATAGCCCGGCTCAACTGCCTTCGTGAGATCAATCATGCGGCCTAGCGTATCATCGTCAATGCCTGTTAAATAACCCGCTTCACCTAACATGTTTTTTTCCATGAGTGCGTTACAGGGGCAAACGGTCACACAATGCCCACAACTCACACAAGAAGATTCGTTAATAGGTACATCATTATCCCATATCACACGTGGATTTTCTCGTGACCAGTCAATGGAAAGCACTTCACTGACCTGCAGGTTCTGACACGCTTCCACACAACGGCCGCAAAGAATACATTGATTTGGATCGTAGCGATAAAACGGATTCGACATATCTTTTTCGTATGGTTTTGGCTCAAAAGGAATGCCTTGATGATCAATACCCATTTCCATCGTGGTATTGTGGACAACACAATTTTTATTGTTGTTGTCGCAAACAGTGCAATATAATTCATGATTGTGCAAAATACGATCCATTGCTTCTTTACGCGCAAACCTGGCAGCAACCGCTTTGGTTCTGACGTTCATGCCTTCAGTTGCCAAGGTCGAGCAAGCGCGCACCAGTTGCCCGTCCACTTCAACGATACACGTATCGCATGTTTGGATAGGACCAAGCGCTTCATGGTAACAAATGTGGGGCAATTCTAAACCTGATGAAAGAATGGCGTGAAGCAGGGGCTCACCAGCATCTACTGAAACTTGTTGACCATCAATAGATAAAGTGATTGCCGTTTTCTCGGTCATGCGAACACCTCCATGCAGCAATTTCCTATTGGCTAAATCATCTACAGACTCTTACAAAAAGAACTTCACTATTTTATTGTAATGCCTTCATAGAGGAGATTCCAACATGATTCGCCAAAATTTTCATCACTCATAAAATCGGATCGCAAAAAAGAGCGTTTTATGCAAACTCCACATGAGTATTTACGGTTGGAGATTCCTCTAAAAATTGACGATGCAGGGCAGTAACTGCAGTGTCCACTTGTTGACCACGAATCATACAGGAAATTTTCATCTCAGAAGTAGATACCATACTAACGGGTATCCCGGATTCTGCCAAACAAGAAAACATTTCTGCCGCAACGCCTGGATGAGTAATCATTCCCGCGCCTACGATGGAAACTTTACCGAGCCCTGTTTCCATTTGAATATCCGAAAATTGCAGTTCCGACTGTAAACTTTTTAAAGCATCAAGAGAACGCAAAGCATCAGACTCAGATACTGTAAATGAAACGTCTACAGTTTCTTCTTGAACTACACTTTGAACGATCACGTCAACATTGACACCAATGTCTGCAAGCTTGCCAAAAACAACAGCTAGTCCATGTTTTTGCAAGGGCACACCAATCAGAGCAAGACGCGCCACTTCTCGTTCAAAAGCGATCCCCGTCACAGACTTTTGTCTTTCTACCATCTCCACGGTCTCCACAACCATCGTCCCTTCTTCATGTTGAAACGTTGAACGCACAGTTAGAGGTACGCCAAACGCCTTGGCCGTTTCTACAGCACGCGGATGCAAAACCTGAGCACCAAGGCCAGCTAACTCCAGCATTTCATCATAAGATACCTGACTTAATTTTTGAGCTTGCGGCACTACGCGAGGATCTGTGGTAAAAACTCCCGTCACATCTGTATAAATATCACAACGTTTAGCTTTCAGAGCTGCTGCTAAAGCCACCGCTGTTGTGTCTGAACCTCCTCTGCCCAGCGTGGTGATGTTGCCATCCACTACCCCTTGAAATCCACAAACTACTGGAACCTTGCCTGCATCCAGCAACATTTGCAAACGGTCAGTGCGAATTCGCAACATACGCGCAGATCCATAAATGTGATTCGTCTCGATTCCAACTTGCCATCCTGTCAAAGAACAAGCTGGCTGACCCAGTTCAATAAGCGCCATGGCCAAGAGAGCGGCGGATACTTGCTCACCAGTGGCAAGAAGCGCGTCCATTTCTCTACCATGCGGTCGAGAAGAAATTGTCTTGGCCAATTCTATCAATTCATCCGTGCTGTGTCCCATAGCTGAGACAACCACAACAACGCGATTCCCTTTGTCTATCTCTTCCATAACTCGACGTGCGACATGGCGGATACGCTCTGGATTACCGACAGATGTACCGCCAAACTTCTGGACAATACATGGGGCCGTCTGCAACTTCTCTCACACCCATCTCTGTTTTTTATTCAATATACAGCATTCTAAAATTTTATACAGCAACGTGAAGAGTGTTTCCCTTATAAGAACGATTGAAGCGTCGCTTTAGCTTCTAATAACTGCTGTTTGACGGCAACAGTAGCTGTTCCACCGTAGGAAGTTCTTGCTTCTACCACGCGCCGTATGTCCAACCACTCAAAAACGCGATCATCCAATTCAGGACAATCTTTCTGATATTCTTCAAGTGGCAATGTAGCTAATGTCAATCCCTGTTCTAAAGCACGCTGCACCCATTTTCCAACCAATGCATGAGCTTGGCGGAAGGGAATTCCCATGCGCACCAGTTCGTCGGCAACATCGGTAGCGGCAGAAAAATCTCTGGACAGTGCTTTTTGAAGTCGATCTCGACGCACTGAAAGTGTTGAAATTATTCCTGTAAAAAGTTGCAAAGCAGGAATTAATGTATCTATCGTATCAAATATACCTTCCTTGTCTTCCTGTAAGTCCTTGTTATAGGCCAGTGGCAGTCCTTTGAGCACGGTGAGTAATCCTATCAAATGGCCATAAACCCGCCCAGTTTTACCACGCACTAATTCTGGAACGTCTGGATTCTTTTTCTGGGGCATCATACTCGAACCTGTGCAATAGCGATCGGCCAATTCAATATAACCAAATTCCTCACTGGTCCAAAGAATCATTTCTTCAGCAAGACGAGATAAATGCATCATACAAATGCTTGCATGAGAAAGAAATTCCAAAAGATAATCGCGATCGGACACAGCATCCATAGAATTAGGATAAACCGTTGAAAAACCAAGAATCTCTGCTACTTGCTGGCGATTGACAGGAAACGTAGTACCAGCCAGAGCTCCTGTACCAAGCGGTAAACAATCCGTACGTTTCAGAGCATCGCGAAAACGATGCGCATCGCGTTGAAACATCCAGAAATACGCTAACAAGTGATGAGCGAAAAGAACTGGCTGAGCTCTCTGCAAATGCGTATAACCGGGAAAAATCACATCGAGGTACTCTTCTGCTGTAGTTACAAGCGCCTGCATAAGTAGGTGAAGTTCATTAAGAATGGTTTGAAGCACCTCACGCATGTACAGATGCATATCAAGAGCTACTTGATCATTGCGACTGCGCGCTGTATGCAGTTTTCCAGCTAAAGGACCTATTTTTTCCGTCAATCTTCGTTCAATATTCATATGAATGTCTTCATCTTCAATTCGATAAGGAAAATTGTCTGTTTTGATTTCTTCGACAATCTCCTGCAACCCGGATTGAATGGTTTCTGCTTCTGAGTTTGTCAGAACACCAACACTGGCCAGCATCTGAACATGGGCGAGGCTGCCCGTCACATCAGCGACGGCCAGCCTCTTATCGAATGAAATACTAGCTGTGTAAGTTTCTACTAAATGATGGGTTGCTTCTGTGAATCTGCCTCCCCAAAGTTTCATAACTGTACCGTCTCCCCCTCGACTTCACCTGTTAAAGTTGGTGAAGCACTCTCATCTGAAGCGACTTGTATATGTTCGATAATGTCATCCGCACTAACACCTGGAACTTGACTGCCTTGAATGCTGGCTTGAACTTTCGTGGGCATGCCCCACAATTGAATAAATCCTACCGCATCCTGATGATGGAACATATCTCCTTCTGAATAGGTGGCCAATTGATGCGAATAGAGTGAATAGGGTGATTTTCTGCCAGTTACTTGCAAGTGACCTTTGTATAACACAACTCGCACTTCACCAGTCACGTAACGTTGAGTTTCTGTCACAAAAGCATCAAGAGCTGATTTCAGCGGAGAAAACCAAAGTCCATTGTAAATTAATTTGTGATATTGGAGTTCTACCTGAGCTTTATATTCGGCCACTTCACGAGGCAGCGTTAAAGCTTCCAATTCTTTGTGAGCTTGAATTAATGTCACAGCTGCTGGCGCTTCATAAACCTCACGCGACTTGATCCCTACAAGTCGATTTTCCACACAGTCAATACGTCCCACACCAGCTTGCCCTGCTATTTGATTGAGCTTTGAAATCAGTGTAGCTAAAGGCATCTCTTCACCATTTAAGGAAACAGGACAACCAGCGACGAAACCAATGGTCAATTCCACAGGATGTTCTGGGGCATTTACGGGATGTATGGTCCAAGCAAAAGCATCTTCAGGCGCTTCTGCCCAAGGATCTTCCAGCACGCCACACTCAATAGCCCGTCCCCACAGGTTAGCATCAATCGAGAATGGATTTTCTTTGGTAATCGGCAATGGAATATTTCGTTCAGCAGCAAACTGAATTTCTTCGTCACGCGTAAATCCCCATTCACGAACAGGCGCGATAACTTTTAGTTGCGGATTGAGTGCTTGAATAGAAACTTCAAAACGCACCTGGTCATTCCCTTTTCCCGTGCAACCATGAGCCACAGCAACAGCTCCTTCTTTAGCAGCCACATCCACTAGAAGTTGAGAAATCAGTGGTCGCGAAAGAGCTGAAGCTAAAGGATATTTACCTTCGTAGAGTGCGCCTGCTTTGAGCGCTGGCAAAATGAACTGCTCGGCAAACAATTTGACACCATCGATGCGATACGATTTGATCGCCCCGACTTGTAAAGCTTTTTGCTGCACAGCTTCTAAATTTTCTCCTTCACCTACGTCGACGCACATGGCAACCACATCGTAGCCATATTTCTCTTTCAACCAGGCAATAGCAACCGATGTATCTAATCCCCCGGAGTAGGCTAATACTACTTTTTCACTCATTTCAATTCCTCCCCAAATGAACCTGCATCAGCCATCAAAGCGGCCAAAACTGCTTTTTGAGCGTGAAGACGATTTTCTGCCTGATCAAACACTTTAGAATGCGGACCATCTATAATTTCTGCGCTTACCTCTTCACCACGATGTGCAGGTAGACAATGTAAAAACAGATAATTGGGATTCGCTTTGGATACGAGATTAGCATTGACCTGATAAGGGGCAAATACCTGCAAACGCTCTTCGTATTCCTCTTCATCCCCCATGCTGGTCCAGACATCTGTGTAAATCACATCTGCTCCTGTGACAGCTCGTTCAGCATCGGTAGTTACTAAAACTTGGGATCTTTGCATAACAGCATGCATCTTGGCTTCGTCAACCACCGATTGTAGAGGGCTATAACCAGGAGGCGTTGCCACTCTAATATGAATACCAAGCTTCGGCGCTATTTGCAGCCACGAATGAGCCAAATTATTACCATCACCTACATAAGCGACCGTTAGTCCAGCAAGTGATCCAAAATGCTCTTCTAGCGTCAAAACATCTGCAAGTAACTGACAGGGATGATGTTCATCCGTCAATCCGTTAATGACGGGCACCGTAGCGTAAGAAGCTAATTCCTGTAAAGAAGCATGGGCAAATGTGCGTACCATGATGCCATCCACATAACGTGAAAGTACACGGGCTGTGTCTGGCAAAGGTTCCCCACGGGATAGTTGTGTCTGTTCACTCGAGAGGAAGAGCGCTGACCCTCCAAGTTGTGACATACCGACCTCAAATGAAACTCGCGTGCGAGTCGACGCTTTGTCAAATATCATGGCTAGTGTTTTTCCTTGCAGAAGATGGTGAGTAAAACCACTCTTTTGAGCTTCTTTCAACACATGAGCCAACTGTAGCAAACGTTTTAATTCCTCACTGGTTATATCGGAAAAATCGAGCAGATGGCGGCCTCGTAAACTGCGGTGCGCTTCAAACAACGCGGTTTGTAAACGCACAGACAGATACCCCTTACCAAGCGCCACTACTGAAGATTGGATAGATTCTACAGGCTGCCATTTTCTGATGCTCATGATTAGCACTCCTTCTCACCATGCTGATCAAACAATTTTGCATGGGGAATCACTCTTGAAGCGATCCATCGTCACTGAATTATTATACACCAATATGTATATTTATCAAGATAAAATTCATACCGATGAATAGCCGTTTTTTTTTTTTACATTTCCTTTGATTCGTTCTCTTATATGCATTTCGTCAATTTCTCTATCAAAATAAAAAAAAAGAGCCTCTCTTTAGTAAAAGAGTTTGGCTCGAAACAATAACTGCCCATCATCTTTTGTTCATTTCTTATTCGGTCGCAATATCTTGATCGGTAATATCTTGGCCCGGTTTGACCATCATAAAATGATCACTTGGCTGATTCGCCAATTTTTGAATCTTGGCCGCCTCTTCCCATTGGCCACTCAAGCGCAATACCTTCATATATTGTCCCAGCAATTCGCGCACATCATGATTTCCATCCGCATCCAAGTAACGTAAAGAGACTTTTGCGCCTTTTGCCAAACGCATGCGCAATGTTTGCTCCGTCAATCCCCAACTTGGGTTCCAGCGCAAATAAACCGTTCCGCCTGTCATACCTGCGCAAATCCAAGAACCGGGATCGCCAAGAACCAGAGCACGTCCGTTGGTCATATATTCAAAAGCAAAACCTTTAATATTGGCGTTAGCTGCCAGAAACGCACCGTTATCCACCGGTCCCTCAGGTTCACCAGCAATAATCACGTCTGCACCTGACAAGCGAATACCTGCGCGAGCGTCTGCGTTACCTTGAATGATAAACAAACCACTTTGTGCCCCGTAGGCCAAACTCTTACCTACGCTGCCACCCAGCCAACGTCCGTTTTTAGCACGCTGTTTGAGAATCAGGACACGCCCGCCAAAAGCGCCTTTACCTACACCGTCTTGTGCTCCACCCCACGCTGTATGCACCATTCCCGCTGTACTGTATGCGGCAAATCCACTACCGGCTACTTCATGCCACTCCACATGTTCATTGGCAACTATCCGTGAACGTACCGCCTGACCACTTTGCTCTGTACCGAGCGCTCTGACAAGACGCGGAACTCGAACGTTATCAGACGATGGTGCCGTTATTTCCGTCCCGTTATAACTTGAATGCGCTGTTACACTATCCGTTCCCGTTGCCTCGACCGCTAATAGATTCTCTTCATCAAGCGATACCGATTCACGATAGATGATCTGACTGCCTACTCCTCTGGTTTTTTCATCCACTTTCAACCAATCTGCAAGATGAACCGTTTGCTGATGGGAAATTTGTTTCAATAAATCACGTCGTCCCACTAAATCCTGTGTCCGAGTGACACCAAGCGCAGCAGTTAATTCTGCAACATGCTCACCGATAGCCCCAAAGAAACGAACCAGTTGATCTACAGCTTGCTCAAAATCACGAGGTTGAAATGCGGTTAGACCCTTTTCTCGAGCTTCCTCCATATCCTGCATTTGAGTGGCAATACCCACGTGACAAGTATCTTTATGGCACGCACGGCAAGAAGTACAACCAATAGCTACCATTGCCATAGTACCAAAGCCAACTCGATTAGCTCCAAGCAAAACGGCTTTCATAACATCGGCACCAGATTTGATGCCTCCATCCGCCCAGATTTCGGCTACTTCACGCAATCCTGCCGCTACAAGCGCATCATGTGCTGCCTTGATTCCAATTTCCATTGGCAATCCAACGTGACGAATAGCATGGGCACGAGCAGCACCAGTTCCACCATCAAATCCGGAAAGCGTTACAATATCTGCTCCAGCTTTTACAATACCCACAGCTATTGTACCAATATTAGGAACAACAGGAACTTTTACACCCACTTTTGCATGTGGATTCACTTGCTTTAATTCAAAAATCACCTGCGCCAAGTCTTCAATAGAATAAATATCATGGTTATTTGAGGGTGAGATAAGATCCGTCCCCATAGTTGCATTACGAGCTTTCGCCACCTGTTCCGTCACTTTGGAACCAGGCAAATGTCCGCCTTCGCCAGGTTTTGCACCTTGACCTATTTTAATTTCCAGCATATAGGCATCATTACAAAGTTCAGCATTGACACCAAAACGGCCAGAGGCGATTTGACGACCGCGATGATGGGGATAGCGGTGCAGTAAATCTTTAATTTCACCACCTTCACCATTGACACAAACAATGTTTAGGCGCTTTGCCGCTTCAATATAAGCCCTGTACGCCACTTCACTTTGCGAACCAAAGGACATAGAAGAAATCAAAATTGGATAGTCATGAATGTCGATCGCGGTATCTACATCCTTTTTATCTATCTTTGTCTCTGTAGTCCGAAAATCCATCACATGACGCAAGGAAAGTGGATTTTCTTTCTCAAACGCATCCAATTTGCTGAAAAATTGCTGATAGCTGGTTTGTCCTTCAGCCACTTGGCCCGCGCTTTTCCATATACGTGGATAAAGTTGAAAATTCTTTTGGCGGGGCAATAGTTTCTCCGATGCTACTTGATAAAGTTGCCTGCGCTTCTGGGAATCTTCTTCAAGCACATCAAAGGTCAATCCTATGCTTTTACCACCACAAAAATTAGGTACCCCAAGCCATTCAGCTATTTCTTCCGAAAGTCCGATTCCACCAAACAAACGCTCATAGCCCCTCAATTCATGAATGCCTAGAGTTGAGAGAACTTTTTCTAAGCCTTTGCATAGTGCCTTATAGAGATTTTCCAAAGCGGGTAATGAACCTTTGCGAGCTGCATATTCCCACATCATATATGGAACAACCGCATCTGCACCAAGTCCAAGAGCACAAACAACATCATGCAAATTGCGAAGCGCTCCGCTACGCAGAAGAATGCTCGTATGCCGACGCAACATTTCTCCATCATCGGCATGATTCTCCCATAGAACACGCTGAACTGCAGATAAGGCAAGCAGCGGATCGACAAACTCGCCCCGTCGAAATTGCAACCGATCGTCCAACACAAGACAAACGGCTCCCTGTTCCACTGCCCGCTTCGCATCTTGCCCCAAGCGCTGCAAAAAGTTTTCTAGAGACTCATCCGACTGGCGTACCAGCATCAACTCCGCTGTAGCTTCAGGGCGAGTATGCAAAGAATCGAGCGCATCTTCATAAAGCATGGTTCCTAATCGATGCGCCAGAGATTGCAGAGAGGCACTATCGAGATCAACATCATCTGGCTGTTCTTCAAGCAAAAGAGGTGCCTGTATTTCTATACGCATTGCATGATCTTCGCGTTCCGTAAAACTTGGCCGACGTCCCAATACCGCTCTTGTGCTAAAATGTTCAATTTCACGTTCCCGATCGATAGCTGGATTAGTCACAACAGCTACCGATTCTTGCAAATAATCACTGACCAGTTTCAATCCATCGGCAAAAGGAGCCAATGGGCTATCATAACCCAGTGAACGAATAGGTTCGGCACCTGTATGGATATGGGCTTCCAGCAATTTCAAATCTTCTTCACGAAAACCTAAGGCAGCTGCACGAACAGCAAACGCCTGAGTATCGCGTTGTGGATGAGAAGCATGGTGTTCACGAACAAATAATCCGGAAAAACGCAGTGTTTTAGCCGACGTATGAAAGTCAAAACGCAAACTGGCTCGAGAGTATACGGTTTCCTGTACTTCTTTATAAGTTAGAAGCTTGCGTTCTTTGAGCAGAAAAGCAATTTTCTCTCCAGGAGAAAGCGGTTTGGGAGAAGAAACCCACTCTTGCGCAGGTACCAAACCTTGTTCCGACCCCAAAGTCCAAGCGTCTTCTGTTTCCATTAACCACATAGGACGCAAACCGAGCGCGTCCACTGAGGCAACCAATTCATCTCCATAGCGCGAAATAACTCCAGCCGGTCCTTGAGCAAACGGGCCCCACAGGGCACGATAAAACATGTAGAGATTGATCAGCGTTTTAGGCATACGCTTAATTTCAAATAGAATGGGAGGGAAGATAAGCTCCATACTTTCCATTAAACTCCAGTTGCGCATAGCCATTAACCCATGCATAAACCTATCCACCATTTGGGAATCACTGGCATCTGCCGACAGAGAAAATCCCGCCATCTTTGCTTCGGAATAGAAACGGCTAATAGTGTTAATTTCCCCATTATGCCCTAAGGTTGCAAAAGGTTGAACACGAGCAAAGGCAGTTGCAGTATTCGTGGAATAACGAGTATGCGCAAGCACTACACTGCTCTCTATAGAATGATCTTGCAAATCTTTATGATAACGATAAAGAGTTTGTTCGTCACCGACTACTTTATAGACCACTGTATCCGTATCGAGTGAAACCACATGTATTTGTCGATCTTCCTCTAACTGTAGAGCGAGCGTAAACAATTTTTCTCGCAACGAATGCTCTTCTGAATAACCTGCTATTTGCAAAAAGATTGGATTCTCACGACTTGCCGACTCACCTAAAGCCGTTTCATCCACCTCTTGATGACTCTCAAGCAAAATGTTGATGCCAGCTTCCTTGAAAGCTAGGTGAATTTTTTCCAACGCTTTCGAGCGTTGTGCACGTTGCAAATAGAAATGACCTACAAAAAAACCGTTTTCCCACACTGCTTCAGCATTCTGACCAGCCAACGCCAATTTTTTCTGCCAAAGCGCACGCGGGATGTCCAATTGCAAGCCACATCCATCACCTTCTTGGCGCACATAGCCGGCACGATGACGCATAGCTGCTAATGCTCGGATACCAGCAAGCACTGTTTCTCGCCTTTGTTTGCCATCTTTCTCAATCCTGGCAAAGAGACCACATGCATCGTGTTCACGGTCAATATTCTGGGTCAGTTGACCCATCCATTCTTTATTCTTCTCCACTTCTTCTCACCTTTTCTCTAAATATTTCAATAAATAGTGATAGACCACATTGAACGATCCCGCTGTTTACTGTATTACTGTAGACGCCTGACACGGTTGGATATGAAATAATATACGATATATTGCATATAAATACTACAACATGTTATAACTATTCTCAACACTGAAAGGAGGCCATTGCATGGAAATCCGCCAAGCAACGGTTCACGACGTCCCGCAAATGCAACATCTCATTCAGACATTTGCCAACGAGGGTTTAATGTTGCCGAGATCTGAAAAGTCTTTGTACGAAAACCTTCATGCTTTTACAGTTGTATCTGAAGGCAACCGTATTCTCGGTGTGGCTGGATTGCACATTCTTTGGAAAGATTTGGCTGAAATTCGTTCCTTGGCGGTTGATGCTGCCTCTCACGGTAGAGGCATTGGCCGAATGATTGTGGAACATCTCGCTGCGGAGGCTGAACAGTTAGGAATCCCGCAAGTCTTGTCACTAACTTATCAGACGACATTTTTCAAGAAATTGAATTTTCAGATTGTAGAAAAAGAAACATTGCCTCGCAAGGTATGGAAAGATTGCATTTATTGTAAAAAATTCCATAACTGCGACGAGATAGCCATGGTTTATTATACAGCATGTTATGAACAATTTAAAGAAACAAAATTGGCTGAAAACGCTTAATAAAAGAAAAAAGTGCCGTAAAATGGCGCTTTTTCTCTTATCAAGCGATTGAAAGCGATTACCTAAGGAAGAAACAACGCGTCTCTACGACGCAAAATTATTCATAAGATAGTATAGATTCTTTTTGCAAACTCATCTACATCTTCCTCTTCTAAGATTAAAGGAGGAACCACGCGAATACGGTTTTCTCCAACAGCTGTCATCAATACACCAGCTACTTCTTGTGCATTTTTGACAAAATTCCGGGCATCTTCTGAGATGGTAAACCCCCACATTAATCCTTGACCGCTCACCTGCGTAAAATGTTCTTCTAAAAATTGTCTCACTTTATCTCCTACTCGCCTAACTTGCTCTAAAAGATTTCCTTTTTCTATTTCTTCGAGGACTGTTTTTGCCGCTGACATAGCTAATGGATTTCCACCAAATGTCGTTCCGTGCGATCCAGCTGTAAAAGTTTTGGCCACTTCTTGCTTGGCAAGAACAGCGCCAACCGGTACGCCACCACCCAACCCTTTAGCCAGAGTTACAATATCAGGATCTAGACCTGCACTTCTAAAAGCAAACCAGTCACCGGTTCTACCTATCCCTGTCTGCACCTCATCGACAATCAGGAGTGCATGGACAGCCTTGAGACGCTTTTGGAGTTCCTGCAGAAATTCATGAGGTACGGGTTGAACACCACCTTCACCTTGAATGACCTCGACTATACAAGCGGCTGTATCACTGTTTACAGAGGACAGGACTTCTTCAAATGAAGTAGGAGTATGACAATCCGGCAAAAGCGGTCCAAAGCCCTCCTGATACGCTGGCTTTGGCGTTACGGACAGAGCACCATAAGTACGGCCATGAAACGCCCCTGGCAAAGAAAGCAATATCGTTTTTTCAGCATGTTGAGTGGACGCATAACGCCGCGCTAATTTTAATGCTGCTTCATTTGCCTCTGCTCCAGAATTGCAGAAAAACGCAGCATCCAAACCTGAAAATTCAATCAGTTTTTTAGCCACTTCTTCTTGCTGAGGAATTTGATATAAATTTGAACAGTGCAGTAATGTGGCTGCTTGATGGGAAATAGCTTCCACCAGACGCGGATGAGCATGCCCCAGACTTGTAACTGCAATGCCAGCAGTCATATCCAAGTAGTCCCTGCCCTGTTCGTCGTACAACCAAACTCCCTGTCCTCGCACTATCGTAAGTTCGCGCGAGCCATAATTTTGAAACAACATGAGCGGCACTTCCTCTCTACTATTCATTTAAATATCGGGTTATGCGAGTGCCCAATGCTCCAGACACCGGCTCTTCAGGATGGTTGGCAAAAGCCCATTCAATAGCAGCTTCATTTTCCCCATCAACTACATAAACCGCATTTACCTTATACCTAAGCGCATTCAATACAGCCTCCACTTTGGGCCGCATACCACCTTCAAACATCCCCTGCTGATATAACTTTTCTAATTTTTTGTCTGTGATGGAATCTATCCGATCTCCATATGGAAAATTTAGATAGATCCCAGACACATTTGTGCAAAAAACAAGTTTTTCAACTTGCAGCGAACCAGCCAAAGCTGCTGCTGCTGCATCTGCATTGATATTCATGCGTTGCCCTCGGGAGTTGTGACCAATCGGCGCGACTACTGGGATTTCATGACGCACAAAGGCTGCTTCAAGTGGTCCAGCGTAGGCTTCCACCCAATCCGCAGTGTGATCGCCCTCATAAGATTCGGCGAGGAAAAGTCCCGATTTTGCTCCATGCACAGGAACTGCCGCAATGCCGTTGGCACGTAATAAAGAAACCCATTCACTGTTAACTGAAAATCCGAGCACAGCGTCCACAATGACCATGGCTTGACTATGGGTACGACGCAATCCATTATGGAAAGGCAATTTCATACCAGCCGCTTCTAAAGCTGCACTGATACGGGGACCACCACCATGAACAATCACAAATGAACGAGATTGATTTTGTAAATTCTGTAAAGGACGAATTAATGGTGCGGCCTGTTCGCCCAGCGAACCGCCAACTTTAATGAGTACACTCAAGCAATCATCCCCTTGCCCATCAAGGCGCACTTCCTATCAGTGAAAGCCCTGTCTCCATGGGCCAACCCAACATTAAATTCATATTTTGTACCGCCTGTCCTGCAGCGCCCTTTTGTAAGTTATCTATCACAGCAAATATTTGCAGCATTTGGGTGCGATTATCAACATGCAGCGCAATATGACAAGTGTTAGCTCCTAAAACACTTTGAATTTGCGGCCATTCGCCACATGGCAGTATGCTAACAAAAGGTGTATCATGGTATGCATTTTGATAAATTTCATATAAATCCGTAAAACTGATCGTTGAACAAAGAGGTATATAAGCAGATACAAGGATTCCTCGTGGAATAGGCAGCAACTGTGTAGTCAATTGAATTTGCAGGTCAGCTTGTTTGGATTCTTCCTGGAGTTTTTGTTCAATTTCAGGTGTATGTTGATGGCACCCCACACGGTAAGGATAAAAATTATTGGACAATTCACTGAGCAATAAATGAGGCTGCGGACTTTTGCCTGCTCCGGTTGATCCTGATTTTGCATCGACAACCCATACGCTCTGACTTTCCACAAGTTTTGTTTGACAAAGCGGCAAAAGAGAGAGCAGCGCCGCTGTAGCGTAGCAACCAGGATTAGAAATCAATGATTGATTAGCAATTTGCTCAGCTTGCCAGTCAGATAATCCATACACTGCGTGTGTGTCTTTTTGCGTGAGAGGTGAAGCTAGTCCATACCAACTTTCATACACCTCTTTGGGCAAGCGAAGATCGCCTGAGAGATCAATCACTTTTTTGCCAGCATGATGAATTTGCAAAGCCAAACGGCCAGATATGCCAGATGGTAGGGCAAGAAAAACGAGATCGCACAAATCCAGGCAGCGTTCTAAATCAAATGGTTCCAAAGCAGGCAGTTCTCCAAACTGGCGAAAAGCGCTGATTTTATGACCATACGTCTCTGACTGTTCTAGCTTTTGAGCTGCTAAGTACGTTATTTTCAGCAAAGGGTGGCGACTGAGAATACGTATTAACTCCACTCCGGCATAACCCGTTGCTCCAACAACGCCAATACGCGGTTGGTTCATAACCCATGCCACCTCCTCATTGCGTATCTCTTCAAAAAGAGCTGTACATATCCAGCCTCTTTGATAAATTTTTATTCATTATAACGTATATTTATTATTATCACCAGTAAATGACCCATAAATCTTTTTTCGAATCTCCGCTTTTGCCTGTGCCCGGCGGCGTTTGTCCCAGCATCTTCTGAACTATCTCACGAAGGAGGAATGACAGACATGGGAGCATTTGGAGTTTACACACGTTGGGCAGTTGTATTTCTTATCATCTTCGTACTCTTCTTCTTACTTTGTCCGACCGTTGAGGTTATCAAAACAGGTAAACACGTCACAATAGCGCATTACGACTCTTTGACCATGACACCTGTTTACACCCATATGCCACATATGAGCATGGGTGGCATGCATGGCATGCATGGTATTTACGGGTCTTCACCTTCCTCACTTAGCTAACACAGCTCATACAAGTTTTCATCCTATGTAAGAAGAGTTGATAAAGCGGGAAAAGCGCTTTATCAACTCTTGCATTCATTTTGTAATGTGAATATTCGGGAATTTTACGCAAAAGAAAAACTGTCCCTTTTGGCATTTCTGCTATTTGAGGACAGTTCCTAATTTTTATGGCGCGTCCGGAGGGATTCGAACCCCCGACCTCTGGCTCCGGAGGCCAGCGCTCTATCCACTAAGCTACGGACGCATTATTTTTGCTGTATGCCCGAACATTATACTTTAGGCGTTACCAAGACGCAAGCACGAGCCCATTCGTTGGGTCAGAAATGCAAAGGGCCCGTGCTGCACAAATAGGATTTTCAACTTGCCAATTTATGATTTCTTTTCGGCCATTTCTGCTTTGAGGCGCTCCAATTCATCAGAAACAGATGCGTCTTTGCGAATTTTATCCAATTCTTTCTGCACAGCATCTCGGTTATCTAATGGATCGTCCAAAATCCCTTCATCTGCAAGGGACTGCATCGCTTCTGCGCGAGCCACCATACGTTCCGTTTTATCGTTGGCACGACGCAAGGTATCCCCCACGTTGCCTAATTCTTTACTGATGCCTGACAATGATTCACCCATACGAACTTCAGCCTGTGCGGCGGTATAAGTTGCTTTGGTAACTTCTTTCTCAGTTTTGAAATTTGAGATACGTTCTTGAAACTTTTGTTCAGCTTCCTTAAGACGATTGACTTGAGTTTCGATTTTAGTTAGGGAATCTTGGAGAGTTGCTAATTTGGCCATAGCAGACTGTTTGAGCTCAAGTGCTTTTTTGGCCAAATCCTCGCGTCCCACCTTAAGCGCCGCCCGCGCTTCTTCCTCTCTGTCGGCAATTTCTTTTTCAGTGGAACGAATTTGATTTTCGAGCGCTTTTTGTTCTGTGACTACATCTGCCAGATGACGTTTAACTTGTTGCAAGCCAGAAACCATTTTTTCATAAGAGAGATCGAGAGTAGCATTGGGATCTTCTAATTTATCCAATAGCTTATTGACTTGAGATTCCACAATTTCTGATGCTCTTTTAAATAATCCCATTTTTATTCCCTCCAACCATTTGTAATAAATTTACAATCTATTTCAAAGAAAAATTCAGCTTATGGTCAATCGTTGAGAGAAAGTATCAACTGTGGTTTGCTGATATTGTGATCAGCCCGGATAGGCGTAACAGCCGTTCCTACAGCGAAAAATTCAATCACATGTGAACCCCATCCGTGTGATCGCTCTTCTAAGCGGACACCCACAATCCCTTCTGCTTTTTCTTCGTGAGCTTCAGTCTGCATTCGCTCCATGGCCAATTCACGAGCATCATAGAGTGCTTGCGTAAAGTTGGTCAGTTCAACATTCTGACCTACATTTTTTAAAGATTGAAACATACCTTGGTGGGCCACATGATAGACGCAACTGCCCATAACGAGCGAAAGCGGCCTGTAACCTGCTTGAAGCAAGGTCCAAAAATCCTGCCCAGACAAATCTGAAGTAAAGGGTTTCCCCGAATGAGACTTGTACGAATGACCGCCTTCTCTAGCTGCAACTGCCGTGCCAATCGCCAAAAACTCTGCCATATCGGCTCCCCACTCATAGCGCGTCACTTCCAGACGAACGCCTACTACGCCATCCGCTCCTAGCTCCGCTGCCTCTTCCTCCATTCGAGACATGGCAAGTTCACGAGCGTGATACATGGCTTGTGTCAAAACATCCATTTCCATACTTTGACGCCACATAGCCTGCTGATAACCAATATGATATATGGACGATCCGACAACTAAACCAATGGGCTCAAATCCAGCATCTCGTACGAGCAAAAATTCGTTGACTGACAAATCCGACGTGAATACGCCGCCAGGGTGACCCTGACTTCGCAATCCTCGCAAACGTTCAAGCGCGTGCTCGGGTAAATCATTGTTCACAGGCAAACAGATCAACTCCTTATATCCCTTTACAGAGCTTATCAGGTATTGAGCGATACTACCGACTGAGGTCGTTCATCCAGATGGGTCTTGCGATAAGAAATCGCTGTGCCCATTGCGAAAAATTCCACCACATGATTGAGACGGATATCGCCTTCCCCATACTCTACCTCTACTTCCTCTACCCGTAATCCAGTTTCATGAGCCAACACACCATTTCCGCCACTTTCTGCTGCGTGTCGGCGCATCTCCTGTACAGCCCGATGTCGGGCTTGATAAACCGCATCAGTATAACTATACATTTCCTGATTGCTATAACTTCCAGATTGCCAAACATCATTCCATTGGCTGACCTGATAATAGATTCCGACCCCAAGGGCTAAGCCAACCGGAATACTCCCTGCATGAACAAGTCGAACAAAATCTTGTGCACTGACCGTACAAAGAAGAGGCTCATCCACACTTGGCAAATCGAGAGTTATTGCCGTTCCCATAGCTGTCATTTCCAAACTACTTTCCACCGTGCCTGGAACCAGCTTGACTTTGACCCCAACCACTGCGTGCGCTCCAAGCAACGCCGCCTCTGCTCTCAATCTTTGCAAAGCAAGCCAACGCGCTTCATACATCCCTTGTTCTAATTCATTCAAAAAACAACTTCCGGAATATAAATTCACATACATCCCGTTAAAACCTGTATTCCATCCGCCTGCGTAACGATTCTGTCGACCTAAAACCATTTTCCATTCTGCCTGATGATACACTGTTGCTCCCATGACCTGACCTAAGGGTCGCAAACCATAGCGGGCTAACAGCGCCCATTCAGCAACCGATAAATTACTCGTCCAGGGGAGTTCATGCTGAACTTGCTTCCTCGCTCGCGCTTCGACATATTCAGGCAACTGCCCACGTTCAAAGGCTGCTATCGCGCGTTCCGAACGATAGAGAGCGGCATTTTCTTTTGCCAATCGTTCACTTTTGGACAAACCGCCTTGGTTTTTCCTGGAAAACCACACGCTTGGCATTCCCCCTTTATCATTTCGTTAGCAACGGATGAGGTGAAGGGTCAAATACGTTGTTGTTGACCATGAAATGTCAAAACGACCCTTGGAAAAGGATCGTCAAGACATTAAAAATTGATAGAGTTTTTGTTGCACATCTTCGTGTTCAGCCGCCATCCGAGACAGTTCTACAGAAAGAGCGTCAAGCCATTCTCCAAATGACATCTCCTCTGTTTTTAAGCGGATACCGCGAACTACCTTTGCACGTTCTGCCAACAAACCGTGTGTTTTCGTCATGGTCAACTGAAAATGGTACATCTCAAACAACACTCGTATTTGAGTCACACGCGGATGGCGGACAAAAAGACCATGTTCCCGAATTACCTCTGTTTGCTGAGGTAAGGCGGAACAAAGCCGCTCTGCCAACCCTTCCAAGAGCGCCTGCTCGTCAGCCGCATTTCGACGCCATTCTGCTGCCGACAAATCAAATTGTAAACTGTCTCCCATGACGGTTCCTCCTCAAACCTCTCCACAGATGTGACGTCTGCAGGTTTCGAGCTGGATGCCATTTTTAGTATATCACTTTTGCGTTGCCATGGGTTGCGACAAAATATCTAATATTGCGCCCGCTTTGCGATTACACTCTTGCCATTCTTGCTCGGCAACGCTATCCATCACGATACCCGCCCCGACTTGCACATAGTATGCTTGGTTTTTTTCTACCACTGAGCGGATGATAATAGCCGTATTGGCGTTTGCATCGAGATCGACCATACCTAACAGACCACCGTAAGGTCCTCGACGCAATGTCTCCAATTCATCAATAATTTCCATAGCACGAATTTTTGGAGCTCCCGATAGTGTACCCGCCGGAAATGTGGCCAAGAGAGCTGTGAAAACACTCACATCCTCTCGCAATTGACCACGCACTGTGGATACCAGGTGAAAAAGGTGAGAATACGGCTCTACTACCATGAAGTCCGGAACATGAACCGATCCTATGGTACAAACTCTGCCCAAATCATTCCGGCATAAATCAACAAGCATCAAATGTTCAGCCCGTTCTTTCTCATCATTCAACAATTGTTCAGCCAACGCCTGATCTTCAGCTGCAGATTTGCCTCTGCCTTTGGAGGTGCCAGCTATCGGCTTCATTTCGGCCAATCCATCAACCACACGCAACTGAACTTCCGGACTTGCACCAAAGAGTCGCATATCGGGATATTCACTCATGAACATGTAAGGCGACGGATTCAATTTGCGCAATCGATCATACGCAATGTAAGGATGTAACGTAGCGCTCGCTTTCATGCGCTTGGATAACACGACCTGAAAAATATCCCCTGCGCGAATATATTCTCGTGCACGTTCGACATTACCCATAAAAGTTTCAGCCGAGACTTCATCCTCAATATCGACTGTATCTTGACTAGCCGCTGCTGCCTCTTTCAGTCTTCGGGGTTCTTCCGATGTGCCTTGGTCCAACAAGTTCAAAACTTGCATTTGAACGCTTTCTAGCAGGAGCATATTTTCTTTAGAAAGATAGCCTCTCAGTTCAGGCAACAAACTGAACATTTGCAATCGATTCACTTGCAAATGAATCGTAAAAGCATGGAGTTGTAAGCGAATGTCAGGCAAAGCGCGATCGTCCAATGTGGTTTTAGGCAGCTTTTCTAAATAATGCACACTGTCATAGCCAATATAGCCCAAGAAACCAGCCGAAAAGGGGATAGGTTGGTTTTCGGTAAAAATCTTTTGCCGCAACAAAAGGCGCAAACGTTCTAATACCTCCAGAGGATTATCCGTAAATACTGCACAAGGTTTCTCAGCGACAGCAGAAACAAAGCTTCCTTCGAATTCAATCACATTGGGCTGGAGTTCTTGAGCCAGCCATTCGGCGAGACCTGTTTTGGCATAAATAAACGTTTTTCCATCTTTCACAATTACTTCAATCAACGGCATTAAACCAAGAATCGAACGGGAAAAACGTGTATCAGCCTGTTTATCGTACGCCGCATCCAGCAAATACGCGTGAAAAGGTGGTACAATTTCCAAGCTGTGTAGATAAAAATAAAACGGATCGATCTCAAGAGTTTCTTCATATTTAAAGTTTTGCATCATTCCAACTTCTCCTCTCGCTCATCGCGTTGTATAACCTTTCTTTAGCTCGCCAAAAAATTAGCAAGAATTTGTTTCCCATGTTCTGTAAGAATGGATTCAGGATGAAACTGAACACCCACAGCACCGCTTGGTTGATGGCGCATAGCCATGATTAGCCCATCCGCGGTTGCCGTAACAGAAAAGGAATCCGGTAAAGTGTCGCGGCGAACGACCAAAGAATGGTATCGCGTAGCAAGAAAAGGACTAGGAATTTGAGCAAAAAGATGGTCTTGTTGATGATGGATAGGAGACGTTTTTCCATGCATACATAGCGGGGCACGCACCACTTCTGCACCAAAGGCTTGCCCTAATGCTTGATGTCCCAGACAAACTCCCAGAACAGGAATGCGTCCTGAAAAATATTGAATAGCTTCTACTGAAATACCTGCTTCTGTTGGGGTACAAGGTCCTGGAGAGATGATGATTTGTGAAGGCGAGAGATTCTTTAGCTCATGAAGTGGTGTATCGTTGCGGCGCACAATGATATCAGCACCCAGTTCACCACAATAATGGACAAGATTGTAGGTAAAAGAATCAAAATTATCAATGACTAAAAGCATAAGATTACCCTCCTATGACAGAGGGGCCGAAGACAGAAAATACACAGACTCGATGCCCATGCATGGAATGAAACGCTCAACTCGGCCCAGCTCAACTCTGCTCACTCGTCTCAACTATACAAAACAATACCGGAAGAACATCATGACGTCAATCGATGAACGCCTCTTCCTCCATTGAAATATTGAATATTACTGAATGAAGAAATTTGGACATGAAAAAACCCACCATACTCTGGTGGGCCTAAGAGGACTTGAACCTCTGACCTCACGATTATCAGTCGTGCGCTCTAGCCAGCTGAGCTATAGGCCCGCGGTAGAGAAATTTGGCGGAGCTGACGGGATTCGAACCCGCGGTCTCCTGCGTGACAGGCAGGCATGTTAGGCCTCTACACCACAGCTCCATTTGGTTGCGGGGGCAGGACTCGAACCTGCGACCTTCGGGTTATGAGCCCGACGAGCTGCCAACTGCTCCACCCCGCGATATAGACTTTTCAGGCAATGCCAGCGACTCGTCCGCTGGTGGGCGGTGGCAGGATCGAACTGCCGACCCCTCGCGTGTGAAGCGAGTGCTCTCCCGCTGAGCTAACCGCCCATGGTGACCCCAGCGGGACTCGAACCCGCGTTACCGCCGTGAAAGGGCGGTGTCTTAACCGCTTGACCATGGGGCCATATATATGGCTCCCCGAGTAGGATTCGAACCTACGACCCTCCGGTTAACAGCCGGATGCTCTACCGCTGAGCTATCGAGGAATATACACATCCTGGTTGAGGCACAGGCGACCGTCTGGTGGAGCTAACCGGATTTGAACCGGTGACCTCTTGAGTGCGATTCAAGCGCTCTCCCAGCTGAGCTATAGCCCCACTGTGGTGCCGAAGGCCGGACTCGAACCGGCACGGTTTCCCGCACGATTTTGAGTCGTGTGCGTCTGCCAATTCCGCCACTTCGGCATGGCGTGCCCGGAGAGATTCGAACTCCCGACCTCTTGATTCGTAGTCAAGCGCTCTATCCAGCTGAGCTACGGGCACATCAGATTCAGCGCTGACCGTGGAACTATACCACACTTTACGATTCCTTGCAAGTCGAGTTTTTAAAAGCTTGGTGGGCCTAAGAGGACTTGAACCTCTGACCTCACGATTATCAGTCGTGCGCTCTAGCCAGCTGAGCTATAGGCCCAAGCAAATTTGCTTTTCTCTCGGCTCACTCTTCATCCGCCTCGTCCGAAGCGACGTTTTTGATAATAACAAGTCTGCAGAGAGATGTCAACGGCTTTTTTCAACTTTTCTTTTTTAATTCTTATGGACGAGTCTGATGAACGTACTCCGTTTTATAAACCTATGTATTGCGCGTAGATTCTCTTCGCTTCCCAAATATCATCCACACCATGAATTAAAGCGCGTCCATCAGCAAACAAACTGATGGTGCAGTCTGACGTTTCAAAGCGGAGCAAGTTGCGATTCGCTTGCACACGTCCCAATGCTTTCAAGCGCTCTGCAAGTATCGCCAGGGAAACGTTCAACTTTCCTTGTGGTTTAATTTGAATGGTTTGTCGACCGCAAAAAGAAACCACCAATCCCTCGTCCTTGTGTTGAAGAGAAAGAAATTGTCTTTTTTGGCAGCATATACACTCTTCTTTAGGCGTTCCGAGACGTAAAGACCGAAATTCATTCTGCCAAATATCCACATAAGTTATCTCACGTTTGAGCGCTTGCCTATTGCCCGTTAAAAATTTTATGATCTCCGCCACCTGCATCGACGCAATCATACTCACTATCGGTGCTAGAACACCTACTGTGTCACAAGTATCGTGTCCGGCCGATCCGTCATCTGCACCAAACAAGCAAACTAAACAAGGTGTCTGCCCAGGTTCAATAAATACCGTGGTTCCATAAGAACTCACAGCTCCTCCATAACTCCATGGAATTCCGTGTTTCACTGCTACATCATTGATAAGATATCGCACTTGTAAATTGTCCGTACCATCTACAATCACATCCACATCGCCAAGCAATTCTTCTGCATTCACAGCCGTTACGTCCGTCAAGACAGGTTCAATCTGAATCTGACTGTTAGCTTTGACAAGGGCCTCTGCTGCAGCTTCCGCCTTCGCTCGCCCCGCTTCAGCATCTTGCTCAGTGTAAAGAAGTTGTCTTTGCAAATTTGAGACTTCAATCACATCGCGGTCAATGAGCCGTAAATAACCCACACCAGCTCGAGCTAATTGACTGGACAATACGGTACCGAGCGCTCCAAGCCCAACAATGGCGACACGAGCAGCGGACAGCATTTGTTGCCCTTCTTTGCCAATGGGTTGAAAACGAATCTGGCGAGAATACCGTTCTGTAAAGTCCACCATTCCTCACTCCCCAACCTTACTTTTTTCATCATAGCATGGACCTCAGGACGAAGAGCATCCCTTCACCTTCTTGACGCAAAGTTGTGTGAATGAGATACTTGAAGCTGAACAATTTATGGCAAGGTTGCGTTTGCTGGGTTAAGAATGGAATCCCGCCGTACCTGTTTCTTCAGGTGCGGCTTTTTTATGTGAGGTGCATGATGACTCCAGTTTTACATATGATTAGCGATCGCGATCGTCACCAATTGCCGTTAATTGAAGCTCTTTCGGAAGCTGCTGAAGGTGGAGCGGATGTTATTCAAATTCGCGATAAAAAAATGCCTGTACTTCGTACACTTGAGTTAGTAAAAAACCTAAAAGAAAATTTAAACAGACTCCATCTCGCCACAAAAATTTTTGTCAACGACAGAATGGATTTGGCTTTAGCTGAGAAACTCGATGGCGTACATTTAGCGGCTCAATCATTGCCTGTTGCCACGGCGCATGCATTGCGCAATCAACTCAAATGGCAAGGAATGCTTGGCTGTTCCGTACATTCTTTGGAGGAGGCAATGTTTGCTGAGAACGCAGGAGCGGATTACGTTACGTTTGGTCACGTTTTCCCAAGTGCATCCCACCCTCAGCTGGCACCTCGCGGACTTGCCGCCTTATCACTTGTGGTCGAAAAACTCTCCATTCCGGTTTTAGCAATTGGCGGCATTGACGAGAAAAATGTTGAGTCGGTGCTTGCGACAGGATGCAGTGGTGTGGCTGTGATTGGCGCTGTGCTGGATGCCGAGAATCCAAAAGAGGCGGCATACAGACTCAAGCAAACGATGCTTGCTTGTCATATCGCTCCAAAAACCCCCTTTTTCAAGGAGGAGAATGAACGATGAGGCGCATCTATGATGTTATTGTCGTTGGCGGTGGTGCGATTGGGTCATCCATAGCCTGGCAAGCTGCCAAAAAAGGATTGAATGTACTACTCGTGGAACGCGGTAGAATAGGTCAAGAAGCTTCAAGCGCTGCGGCTGGAATGCTTGGCGCTCAACTAGAAGCGGATCGGCCCGGGCCTATGCTTGATCTCTGTGTATCGAGCCGCTCCATTTTCCCTGAATTTGCTGCAGAACTAAGAAAAGACAGCGGCATAGACATTGAACTCACTCAAAATGGGATTTTACAACTCGCTTTTAATGATGAAGAGAAATCCTTTTTGGAGAAAGAAGCTCAATGGCAAGAAGCCGCTGGACTTCGTTGCGAATGGTGGTCTGGCGAGAAAGTTGCCCGTCGTGAACCTTCACTTGCCCCTTGCCTGGGGGGTCTATATTTGCCGGATGACGGAAATTTGCATGCTCACCGTTTCATGGATGCCCTGAGCATAGCTGTTCACCATTTTGTTTCGGTTTTAGAACAGACTGAAATTTTACGTGTGGAGAAGACCGCCGATTGTTTTCGTGTTTACACTCATCAAGATACCAGTTTTGAAGCTGAACGACTGGTTTTAGCTGCTGGAGCTTTTGCTACATCACTGTTACGGTCTCTTGAACTTTCCATTGACATTCATCCTGTGAAGGGGCAAATGATGGCTATTCGCCCCCGCGATTTACAACTTCAACATACAGTGTTTTCACAACACGCCTACCTGGTTCCCAAACGCGATGGAAAAATTGTAGTGGGAGCAACGGAAGAACGTGAAGCTGGATATGATAAATCTCCCAGTAGCGATTCACTTGCGTGGCTTTTATATTCTCTGAAGCGGATTGCCCCCAGTCTTGGCCATTCTGAATTCATTCATACATGGACAGGTTTGCGACCTGAAGGGAGCGGTCCGCCACTTATTGGTCCCGTGCCCACAATTCCTGGACTGTTTCTCTCACTCGGACATTTTCGAAACGGAATTTTACTTTCAGCCATCACATCTGAAATTCTTGCTCATCTGCTCACAGGTCGTGATGTTGAAGAAAACTGGAAATCATTCTTCCCTACTGATATAAGACAAGGGCAACTGGAGAGAAGGAGATAACTATGCAGATCCGTGTCAACGGCAAAGATATGAGCATTGAAGATAACTGGACGCTGCTCGATTTTTTAAATAGCTTACGTTTACAAGAAGAACGCATAGCAGTAGAACGAAACCAAGAAATTGTTCCTCGCGAAAATTGGTCCATGATTCATTTGTCAAATGGAGATGAACTGGAAATTGTACGATTTGTAGGTGGAGGTTGAAAATCGCTAATCATTTCCAAACTTACACTGTATGAAGAAAAGGAGCATGATTATGACAGACTTACTACATATTGCTGGACAGAAGTTTCATTCTAGATTAATGGTAGGAACCGGAAAGTACGCATCGAATGAATTGATGAAGGAATCTTTAGCAGCATCAGGAACTGAAATCGTTACGGTAGCGGTTCGACGTGTGAATTTAGAGCAACCAGAGGAATCTCTGCTACATTACATTGATATCCATCGCTATACTTTGCTTCCAAACACAGCAGGTTGCCACACCGCGGAAGAAGCGGTACGTACAGCGCGCTTGGCACGTGCTGCCGGTCTCTCTAACTGGATTAAATTAGAGGTTATTCCCAATGATGGAACACTTTTGCCCGATCCGATTGCTACTGTAGAAGCTGCACACCAATTGGTTTCTGAAGGCTTTATTGTACTTCCTTACACAACTGACGATCATATTGTTGCTCGAAGACTGATTGAAATAGGATGTGCTGCGGTTATGCCACTCGGTTCGGCTATTGGAACCGGTCAAGGACTGCCTAATCCAGAACGTATTTTGCGTATTATTGAAGAAGCTAACGGACGTGTTCCGGTGATTGTAGACGCTGGAATTGGATCGCCATCAGATGCTTCATTGGCTTTAGAGCTTGGTGCGGATGCTGTGCTTGTCAACACGGCAATCGCTAAAGCACAAAATCCGGTACAGATGGCTGCTGCAATGGCCAAAGGAGTGGAAGCAGGCCGACAAGCCTACTTAGCTGGACGCATACCCAAATCGCCTGTTGCATCACCGAGTAGTCCAGAAGAACAGAAAATTGGCAACTAATTCTGGAAAAATGCGGACACTTCAGTTCTTTGATACAGTGAGTTGACAAGCTGGGTGTCTGCGAATATAATTTCTCTTGCAGTCTTGCCCATCAGAGGCGTGGATGTATGCGGAAGTGGCTCAGGGGTAGAGCATCGCCTTGCCAAGGCGAGGGTCGCGGGTTCGAATCCCGTCTTCCGCTCCAAAAATGGGGCTGGGCTTTTTGCCCGGCCTCCCGTATGTTCTCCAATATGGAGAGGTGGTCGAGTGGTTTAAGGCAGCGGTCTTGAAAACCGCCGTGTTCGCAAGGGCACCGTGGGTTCGAATCCCACCCTCTCCGCCATCATAATCGTTCTGTAAAGGTGCGGCTTCTCTGTATTCTAGGGAAGCCGCATTTGCTTTATCTCAACTCAGTTTCACAATCTTTTTTGGAATGAATATAAAGAAAACTCAGGCAAAAGGTTGCCCATAGGCTACCTTATGAAAGGTGCTTATATTGTTCGAAAACTACGCCGAGACAATAACAGCAATCCGAGTACAACCACCGCGAAACCTGTAGCCCCGATGACACTTGACGAAGGAAACCATTGTCCAAACGCACCCCCCAAAAAAGAACCAAGAGGCATGCCTAAAGCAATAATTGAACCACGAATACCCAAAATTCGTCCCATAAACTCTTTGGGGACCAATTTCTGAACGGTTGTTCTGGCTAGTGGTGGATAACCTCCGAAGAGAAGTCCTGCCAAAGCCATGGAGATATACGTGTTCCATAAAGAGTGAACCCAAAGCATGGGTACAAAACTCAATCCCCATCCCATCGCCATGACTGCCATAATGACCCCACTTCGGTTACCTTTGAGTGTTAGTCCACTGAAAGCCGAACCGATGAGTGAACCCACGAAATACGTTGTCCAAAAGCTTCCGAGAACGACTGCACTGCTTGCCAATTCGTTGTGCGTAAACAACGGCAGGGACACTTCCAATTGACCGTATGCAAGATGAAAACCCACCGCACCGAGTGTAATCCACAAAACTGGGGTTAACCCGTACAAAGTCTTAACACCTTCCCAAGTATCATGGAGGAACGAATTTCGTTGACTCGGTTCTTCTGACTCTCGGGATTCAAAGTGTTGTTTTGACCCTTTGACAACAAATACACACAAGGCAGCTCCCCAAAACGACACGCCATCAGCAAACACTGCGACCGTTGCACCAAATCGTGCAATCAACAATCCACCGAGAAGGGGACCAAGTAATGAAGCACCGTTCCAAATCGTTTCAACAATTGAGTTAGCAGGACCAAGCTCATCTTCTTTGACAAGGTTCGGGATAACCACCATCCAGCCAACACTTGTATATGGAGTTAAACAACCCGCAACCAGGACCAGTGCAAACAGCACTAACATCGGCAATGCGTGTACTTGGTAAAGCAGCGGAATAGCCATAAACACGATACCAAGCAACACATTCGCAGTGACCAATACTTTCTTATGGGATGTGCGGTCAAGTACGTTTCCAACAACTGCACCGAGAAAGACACCCGGGAGTCCGAATGCAAGACCTAGCAATCCCAAATATCCAGCATGTTTGGTCGTGACCATTGCGAACCAAAGAAGTGCGACCCAGCCGATCTGATCACCAAGCACCGAAATAGCGTCGGCCAATGTCATAAAGGCAAAATTTCGTTGTCGAAATAAGCCTAAATAAGTTAACATTTAACTTCCACCTCGTTAGGAGCCCCCTTGACAGAAGCTCATATGTTCAGTACATGGGGATACCCCCAACGAGATGTATTAAATTGGTAATTTTCTAAACATCGGCTATACCTCCATGAACTACATGACTAGGATTTATTGTACTGCGATTCAAATGATTCTGTCGTTATGCCCCCAATAGTTCAAGAATGATGTCCCAAATTCAATAGTCAAAATTGTACTTTTGGCATGATCCACTTTTCTCTTGGACGGAAGTTTTAAAATACTTTCACCAAACATTTTCTTACTGTGGACGCATTGAAATTAGAAGGAGAGAGCTAGAGGATGAATGATTTATGATTTGACAACACAAAAATGTTACTTCTTATACCACTCAAGTGCCCAAAAAAGATTGGCTAACTGACGTTCCTGCTCCATAAGAGCGCTTCTTGCTTCTTCTAAAGAACAAAGTTGAAAACGTAACTTGTCTCCGGGACGAACTTGAGCCAATACGGGCAAATCTGCAGTAATGATTTGGGCTAGGCGAGGATAACCACCCGTAGTCTGACGGTCCGCCATGAGGATAATCGGTTGCCCATCAGAGGGTACTTGAACAGTTCCCATAGTAACAGCACTAGAGAGCATTTCTTCAGCCTTGGTTAATTGAATAGGCGGTCCTTGTAATCGATAACCCATCCTATCTGATTGTGGCATGACTAAAAAGCTCTGTTCCTGCCATTGTTTTTGAGCATCGTGATTGAATAAATGCCACTCTGGACCTGGTAGAAAGCGAATGGAGCGGTAGGTTTGATAACTAGGATTCAAAGTTTGACTGACTAAAGGATATCTTTTCGTTTGCGAGAACTGAAAAAAATTACAGAGCTGATCCATTCCTTCATGAGTCCCAGTTTGCAATCGATCTCCCTCTTGTAATTTTCGCCCTTTATAACCTCCCATAGCAGAGCGTAAATATGTACTCCTACTGCCTAGAACTTCCGTCACAACAAATCCTCCAGATACCGCTAAATAGGTGCGGCATCCGATATTTGGATAATTAAAAGATAACTCATCTCCTGGATGGACTGGAAACGGACGATACAAGGTAATGGTTTGGCAGTTTAAACGAGGAGACAAATCCGCACCCGTCAATACACAATACGTAAACTCTTCAAATTGGATGGTTGGTCCTTGCAGTGTAATTTCCAAAACAGCTAAGCCTTCAGGATTTCCAAGCAAACGATTTGCAATCCGAAAAGAAAGACTGTCCATAACGCCACCGACGACAACACCATAACGTTGCCATCCGTTCCGTCCAGCATCTTGAATAGTTGTAAGTAAACCAGGTTTAATGATTTTCATTTATTTCATCATTTCCATATATGACATAAACTCATCTAGCGATATCGGACGCCATTGAACACGGTCACCTAATTGTAAAAGAGAAGGAGGATTACGTTGTGTATCAAAGAGTACCCATGGTGTTCTGCCAATTATTTGCCATCCTCCAGGTGTTTCATACGTATAAATTCCTGTCATAGTTCCCGCAATACCAACAGAACCAGGTGAAATTCTTAATCGTGGCGTTGCACGCCGAGGGGTGGCAAGCTGTCCCGGAAGCCCAGATAAATAAGGAAAACCAGGTGCAAATCCAATCATTTGCACCTCATACACGGATGAGGAGTGCAAAGCAATAACCTGATCTGTTGAAAGGTGATGACTAGCTGCAACAAAATCGAGATCGGGCGCTAGAGAAGAATGATAACATATGGGTATCTCAATAAATCGTACATCCTCTTCTGTTATGACTGGCGTTTCTGCAAGCCACCTCAATAACTCCTTCCGTGCTGAAAAAAAGGAGTACTGAAGCGGCTGATAATAAAAGGTTAAATCGGTCATGCCTGGTACGCACTCCAGAAAACCTGTCGGTAGAGAACGTTCAATACACCGTCTGAAAAAACGCACTCTATTTTGCGAATGAAGAAAGTCGCTTGAAAATTTAACCAGAAGTGCGGAATCTCCATACGCTTCAATCTTGACTTCCATTTTAGTTCCTCTCTTTACTTGATGGCTAGATACGCGCAACAGAATACATGAGAGCAATATTTACTGCTAAAAGAATGACAGCGGTTGGCCATTGTACTTTAATCACTTGATATTTATTTTTTAAATCCAGTAAGGTAGCAGGGACGATATTAAAATTAGCAGCCATGGGTGTCATCAAAGTTCCGCAATATCCAGCAAACATGCCAATAGCAGCAATCCGGTCAGCTTGAATGCCAAAATGTTGAATAATAAACGGAATAGCAATCCCAGCAGTCATCACCGGAAAAGCAGCAAAAGCATTTCCCATAATCATGGTAAACAGTGCCATACTCACACAATAAGCAAAAACTGCCCAAAAAAGCGAATTAGATGGGATCACGTGATGCAAAAGTTTAGCAACCACATCTCCAACTCCCGCACTGTTAAATAGAGTACCTAAAGTTGCCAGCATTTGTGGAAGAACGGCAGCCCACCCAATCGACTCAAGTAGACGACGAGACTCTCTCAATGAAGTGATAGGATTGCTCCGTGTTATGCCAAGTCCTACCAACAGAGCAATAAACGTCGCTACTGCTAGCGCAACCATCGTCACATTGGATGGATCGTAAAACAAGCGGCCTGCGATGCGCAGATGGCCAATCCATTCTACTCCTAATACCGTTAATATCGGGATTAAAAGAGCTGGTAGAAACAGTTTATTTCCGAATCGATTTCGATTCATCAATCTTTCTTGTACAGAAGCTTCACCATAACTTCCCGTTTTAACCATTTGTAATCCAGCTAGTAAAACAATTCCAATAACCATAAGTCCAATATAGAAGGGGGGGATCCAATGACCAGAAATCAACGTGACCGCATACAAGAGATAGAACATACCTGTCGTCCAACGCCGTAGATTCTGTTTGTCAAAAAACGTAAAAATGCTGCCTATCAAAGTAATAAGTCCAATAAATACATAGACCGTCTGTGTAGACAAAATCATAACTCCACCTCTTTTCCATGCACTGTAGATGAAGTTTGATCAATGTTAGATGCGAATTTACGCGCTAACTTCTTGTCAAATAAGATGAGACGTATACTGTGCAAAATAAAGACTGCCAAAGCTGTAGGAATTGCCCATAACCCCATGTCAATCGGAGTCGCGTGAATATGATTCTGATCAAAAAATCCTTTCATTAACAGGACCGCTCCAACAGCAATAAAAATGTCTTCTCCAAAAAACAGTCCTATATTATCCGAAGCTGCAGAATGAGCACGAATTTCTTGTCGTGTATCTTCGTCCATATGACCGATTCGCGCTTCTGCCGCACCTTCTGCCATGGGAGCTATGAGTGGACGAACTGTTTGAGCTGCCCCGCCAATAGCAGTGATGCCAAGTGCAGCTGTCAATTCACGCAATAGCATATATAGAATTAATATTCTGCCAGTAGTAGCTGCTCGAATTTTAGCAATTAGGCGTTCTGCTTGTTCGCGAAGACCAAATCGTTCCAATAGACCAATGATAGGCAAAGTTGCAATAAAAATAGCCATGTAGCGGTTGGTTTCAAATGCGGTACCAAATTGAGTTAAAATATTGTATAAGGACTGATGTGCAAGAAATCCCGTGACAATTCCAGCAATTGTCACTACCAGAAGCGGATTAAGCCGAATGAAGAATCCCACCATGACAACGGCTACTCCAATCAATACCATCCTATTTCCCCCTCGCAAGTTGTCAGAAAACACCATACATCCTATTGAGGCAACGCTTTACCCATTTAAACGTTCTAGCTGGCTCTCTCTTTCTGGATAGCCAAGTAAGCACGAACATTCTTTGGCAGCTTGACGTACACTCATCGTTAGATTAGGTAAGCGTTCGTCAGAAAAATGACTTGTCAGTCCTGCTATACTTAATCCAGCTACCACTTCTCCCAAATGATTAAAAATTGGGGCAGCAACCGCTGAGGTATCATCTACCAGTTCAGCGTGGCTGATGGTATAGCCGACTCGTCGGGATTCTATAATGGTCATTTGCAAGTCTTGAATTTTTGTGATAGTGCCACTAGCAAATGGGCGAAGTTTAA
Organism: Alicyclobacillus tolerans; assembly: GCF_900142255.1. Classification (GTDB taxonomy): domain Bacteria; phylum Bacillota; class Bacilli; order Alicyclobacillales; family Alicyclobacillaceae; genus Alicyclobacillus_I; species Alicyclobacillus_I tolerans. The sequence goes on from NZ_FRAF01000006.1 coordinate 66,652, forward strand.
CATGCCTCAAGTATTCTGCCACTTCTTCATCCGGTAAAAAGGATAATAGAACCCGTGGGCAAGCACCTGCGTAAAGTGGAACGCGATCGCCCGGACGTTGATGATAAATTCGGACTGGATGAACTGCTTCCACTTTCTCTATGTAGACACCCTCTAATCCTTCTCGAACAATTAAATTAACCGTCTCCCCTAACTGATGACTCAATTGACGCATAACTGGCAATACCAAATCGCGAATATTCAGTCTCTCCAAGACAAGCTGCCCATAGTGCACAAAAAGCAAGCCAAGTTCATAACGACTGTCTTTACGTCGGGATATCCATCCCATACTTTGCAACGAACTTACCATACGATAGACAGTTGTTTTTGGTTGTCCCAACATTTCTACGATTTCTGTCAGAGTAAGACTTTCGTACTGTTCAAAGAGTCGCAATACCTCCATGGATTTGATAAGCGTTTGATTTTGATGCAAGCCCCTCCCTCCAATCGTTCCGAAATACGGAACACAAATTCCGATATTCGGTTCTGATATCAGAAATATTAGAATTCATAAAAAAGATTGTCAAGTAGAGCTTGTCAATCCATCAAAAACGCCTGGACTCTACTGTCCAGGCATTTTTATCGAGTATGGATTCCTATGCATAGTTCTATCTGTGTTAAACTGAACTTGGTACTTGCCAGAACTCTTGCAATTGACTTGAATCTGCAGATAAGGAAGACTTTGACCAACCTGCCCGTTTCCCTGTACTCGTTATTCCTCGACTACCTTCACTCGCGCAAATTGTGCCGCCCAACAGTATGACACCTGGTTCAATTTTTGTCCCATCCCCGAGCATAGAACCGGAGATAACGGACGAATCACCAATTTCCACTTGACTCCATACGATGCTATTTGCAATTTGAACACTCTTTCCAATCATTGTGTTATGTCCGATCACGGTATATGGTCCAATTTGCCCTTTTGACTGAATGATCGTACCATCACCAATAAATGCTGGACCATTCAACTTGACATCAGTATGCAATTGAACATTCTGTCCCATCCAAACGCCGTTTCCCAAATATTCTCCACCTACTCGAAGTGAAGTTTTGCCGCTTAACATGTCAATCTGAGTTTGTCTGTATTGATGAAGGCTACCAACATCTGACCAATATCCGTCTAAAGAATATCCATAAAAAGGTACATTTTCTGCAACGAGACGAGGAAATAATTCTTTTCCAAAGTCGTAAGAAACATTGTTCGGTATCCAATTCAGAATTTCTTTTTCAAACACATAAATTCCAGTATTTACGGTATTGGTGAATATTTCGCTTGATTTTGGTTTTTCAAGAAAACGCAAAATTTTCCCATCGCTTTGTGTTAAAACAACACCGAAATCACAAGGTGATTCGACTTGCGTCAAAATTATAGTTGCCAGTGCCCTCTTATTCTCATGAAAAGCCATAGCTTCGCTTAGATTGAAGTCTGTCAAAGCATCCCCGCTGATAACAAGAAATCGTTCGTCGAGAAATTCTTTGGCATTCAGCACGCCACCAGCTGTTCCCATAGGTTTATGCTCTTCAAAATAGTGCAGGCGTACGCCGTACTTCGAACCGTCCCCCAAATAATCCCGAATTACACTTGACAGATATTGAATTGTTATAGCAATCTCAGTAATTCCATGCTCTTTTAACAACTGAAGTGTATATTCAATACAGGGACGTCCCAATAATTGCACCATGGGTTTGGGAAATCGCGCCGTCAACGGACGTAATCTCGTTCCTTTGCCACCAGCCATGATTACTGCTTTCATCAGCAACCCAACCTTTCCACTCACGCAATACTTCGCAATATATATCTGAGGTGCTCTTCGCAATTTGATCCCAGTTAAACTTTTGTATTTGAAGACTAGCGTTCATACTCAGTTGCTCCGCTAATTCTGGATTGGACCAAAGGAAAGCGATTTGATCGTGCAGTGAATCTACATTATCAGGGAATACTGTTAATCCATTTATCTCGTGTTGGACAACATCGCGCAGTCCTCCTACTGAGGCTGCAATCACTGGCGTACCCGCTGCCATAGCTTCTAACGCTACAATGCCAAATGGCTCATAGAGACTTGGGAAAACAGCAACTTTTGATTTTGCGTACATTTGATTGCGTTCTTCGTCTGAGATAAATCCAAGAAAAGACACTCGATTGATAATTTTAAGTTGAATGGCCAGTTGTTCTAATTCTTCGCGCATTGGTCCCTGTCCAGCTATGACCAAGCGCATCTTAGGAAATTGAACAAACAATCGTGAAGCTGCGTGAAGCAACAAGTGCACACCTTTCTCACGCACCAGTCTTCCTACAAAAAACACAACGTCTTCCCTTTCACAAAACTTCTTTCGATGCATATCCCATTGAATCAATGATGGATCGATTCCATTAGGAAGAACTTGCACCCTATTTTCTTCCAGACCAAAAAGCGACCTGACCTCTGAACGCATTGCATCGCTACATACAATGACTTTCTCTGCTTCATTGACAAGCCGCAGTTCAAGTTGATGGATATGTCGCTGGACATCATTGTGAATTCCCTGGTTGCGCCCGTGTTCAGTGGCATGTATCGTGACAATGAGTGGCAGATTGTAAAGTGATTTGATTGCTGAGGCAGTTCGACAAACCAGCCAGTCATGAGCATGAACGAGATCAAACGACCAACCTTTTTGAACAAGGTGAGAGACCGTATCAAGCATCGCTAGATTAAGTTGGAAAACCCAGTGTAAAAATGAACCTCCATCCGGTTTTTGCACTCGTACACGGTGAACATAAACATCGTCTACTTTTTCCTCATTGGGACAAGAGTCAACTTCTGTAGTTACCACGTGAACTTCCCAACCTGTTTGAACCAAGTGACGCGTTAAATCGTAAACGTGTCTGGATAGTCCACCAATAGTCAATGGTGGAAACTCCCACGACAAGACTAATACTCTGAGTCGTTTGACTTCCAACTTCTCTTTTGCCAAAAATTTGTTTTTAGACTGAAAATGACGATAGTCTATATTGGGAAAAATGGCATCCAACTTTTCCAATGGAAGTACCTCGTCAGATGAGAAAGTGCCTGAGGCAAGCATGTCACAAAGTTGGTGAAATCGTGATACATGCTGCTTTGTGCGGCGAACCGCATAATCCACTACGGTTTTGTTGTCCATAATGAATGCCCAATCACTGCTTTGTGCCAGCATCAATTCCCGGGCAGCCTGCTGTAAGACGCGCCTCTCCTCTGCTGTAGGTTGCCAAAACCGATTGGCCATCTGTACCATTCTTTCCTCAGCAAAATGGAGTGCAGGATAAATCCAATCATTTTCCCCACGTAACCAAACATCTGCGTATCCCCCACGACCCCAAGAAGACATGGACAATCGACATTCTTGAAAGTCATCATAAAAATCCAGATATTGTGAGGGTGTAACAGTTTCCAACACATCTTGATCAAAATGTATCTTACGAAGCAAAAAATCGATCCATTGCGGCCCTTCATACCACCAATGGCCAAACAACTCTGCATCAAACGGGGCAACAATCATTGGCTTTCGTCCCATATGGTATAACGCGTTCTCAACATGTTTTTGTCGATTCATTATAAAATCCTTGGCATGTAGGGCTGCCTTTTCTCTTGCCCAATCGAGACGATAAGGCGCTTTTTCTGCTCCATTTCCGGTTATGCGATAATACTTAAAACCCGTATCGACACGAATACCTTCAGGATGAATGTAAGGTTTCACAGTTTCTAAATCGAGATCGAACCCTATATCCCGATAGAATTCTCGATAATCGAAATCTCCTGGATACCCGTCTATAGAACTCCAAACTTGCTGAGACGAGGAACGGTCACGAGCAAAAACCGCTACACCGCTCGGTGTTAAAACCGGAGAGAGCGTTCCCAAGACCGGAACCGGCTCTGCATTTATTAGTCCGTGTGTATCAGTGATAAAATATCGGATACCCAAATCACTCAAGATATTCTCTAACTTTTCAAAATAACCACATTCGGGTAGCCAAATACCCGGCGGTTTACAGCCGAAATAATGCTCATAGACCTCAATTCCCGTTACTACCTGTGCTCTTACCGCTTCTTCTGTCGCTAGCAGAGGTAAAAAAGCATGTGTTGCGGCCGAAGTAATCAGTTCAAGATATCCACCATTTTGCAGCGATCGAAACACAGAAATTAAATCTTTTTTGCATTTGTGATAAAACTGGTAGATATCGTAAAGTTTTTGACGATAATGCAAGGCGAGTGGATAAAAATCTGTGTCGCCCTGTGTGCGTTTTACTTCTTTTTCGGCCAACTCCATCATATTTAGCAAATATTGGTTATAACGATTCTGTAAAAGCGAATCATCCAACATAGTTAGAAGGGTAGGCGAGAGCGAAAAGGTAATTCGATAAGAAACCCTTTCAGAAGCTAATTTCAGAAGCACTTGTAACAGCGGGATATAGGTTTCGGAAATGGCTTCAAATAACCATCGCTCTTCTAAATAAGTCTCACTTTCAGGATGACGAACAAATGGCAAGTGAGCATGCAATACAAGGGCCACATATCCTTTACTCATGTATGCACCCCCGGCTTGCGAAATTGACAGTATATCCATCAAATTCACCAAAATACGGAAAGGAATATGGGCCAACATCTGTAATAGCATTCTCTTGAACTGTTCTCTCTTGCCTTATCGGTCGCCGGAAACAGACTGAGGGTTGATCGCTTACTGAAGCAACACGTGGTGTGGTAACAGAATTCGATTGAAGTATAGAAAAAAATTCTCCTTCCTTAGTCGCTGTACATAACTGTATCAAGTAAGAACGATTCGCAAGGACAGGATGGATATACCAGTTTTCTGAGTCGGGTTGAACGGCAATCACTTGAGTAGAATGCGGAACATTTTTTTCAAAAAGCATATCGGTGACATCGTGAAGTAGTAAGTAAAAAGGAAGCTGATCCCATCGGGATTCGAAATGTTCTGAGATAATTTGTTTACGCAGTGAACTAACTTCCCAATAAACAAATAATGTCGAAGCATCTTTACACATCAAGCGAATACGATCGACGTTCCAAAATCGCCTCCATTGTTCTTCTTTACATCCTCTTTGATCCTTAAGCACTCGGTTCACTCCTACATCAACTATGAATTGGTCACGGGATTATATATGCAGATGCATGTTTATTTACTCTCGTTTAGAGGTGCATAGCAGATATTTTTTAATGGATGAGGCTGATCTATCTCCCGACCGTTTGGTCAAAAACCTTGTAAGAAAAGCATTTTTAGACATTATGTCATGAATGCGTTTTCATATTATTGGGTGTTCAAGCATAAACTTCATTATGAATATTTTTCAGATATTATGAATAATTATTCTATTAACACAAAAAAATATTCAGATGTAATTAAGAGATAAAGAGGGCAGCCCTCTGGTTATCCTTGTTGCCGAAGGCTGCTTGCTTCTTTTCAAGATTTCCTGGTTTCATCCAATACGCAACATAGGCAAGGCAGAAAAGGTTGACCCAGAGAAGGAATTCGTCGGTACGAGCCAATCAACAAATTGAGGACCCCAAACCTCATCTTTCCCACCGCCAAAATGCCAATCTCCTGGCACTTTGCGCACAGGTCGAATCCTTCCATATTCTTCACCGGCTATGAAAACCATGAAGCCCCATCCCTTATTGGGAACTCCACCGAGTTTTTCTAATGGAATGGCTATATGAATTGTGCGACTTGTATCTTCTACCCAAATATCAACCTTGCAAGAATATGACCAATCGCAATTGTAAAGACCACTATCCGCATGCCAATTCCCAGTGACGCGGATCATTTTTTCCCAGCCGCATTCTGGCGCAAAACATACTTGCAAATCCTTCGTCCATATTTGTCCTGAGCCGTTCTGACCGTCCATATCGATGTAGATATCTATAACTTGTTTACTGATTCCACTTGGACCCAACCAAGGATTATCAAGATGCCCAAGTTCTACATCGAAATACGCTCTTTGCTTATCTGCCCCAACAGCCACACTGAGTAATTGAAAATCACCGGAGTGAAATACTGGCTGAGTAGGATAAAGAATAGGTACTTCTAAGCGAGAGTCAGGATTGGTCCATGTATAGTAATGCGTAGGTCGATACCAGGCAGTCATACGTTGACTTGCTAACGAGTAAGACCGATTGCAAGCCATAATGTCCATTTGGTGTTGCCCCATCATACGCACAGGGACATGAAAACTAAAGTTTCCCTCCGTATCTGCTACTGTTGAAAATCGTTCATCATGATGTAATACAACAACCGTAACACCTGCCTCAGTTCTACCTTGAATCAAAAATATACTTTCCGTTTCACTATCTATTATGGAGATGGGGTGCAGACTGAGTGGAATCTGAGAGTCTGGATATTGACGGTCTATATAACGTTTTTTAACAGCCTCAGGCATCTCTACTACCCGTTCCTCTTCTATACAAACTGCAAGTCGAAGATATTGCGCCATAGCCCAAATCAGTGGTGTAGCTGAACCTGTGCCAGCATTTCTTCGTAATCCGCGTAATGGCAATTCATCCTGATCCCAAATTTGTTCTGGTATCAGATTACCTTCATTCGCAGAGTTCTCCATAACTCGCAGTAATTTCATTGGGGTGTAGAAATTTGGAGGTGAATGACGTCGTTGAGACGACAGCCATGCTATTTCATACTCGCCACGTTCTCCGCAAAGAAGTGGCCATGGCCTGCCTTTGCCAGCTCCATCATAAGGGCGGCCATCTTCATATTCTCCGTAACCATCCCCATTATAGCGTCGCCATAATGGACCAGAAGGCGAATGATAGATAAGTTTTTGGTCGATCACGTTGAGCGATTGAACGATAGAAAGATCGTCGGCAGGGCGAATCCCTAATCTCACCAATTCAAGAAAACCAGCATCTACTACAGCCGTTTTTTCATGCCATCCACCACCATTTTTCAATTCAATCCAATGACCATCATCTGGATTTGGTGAATCACTGATGCGAATATAATAGGGATGATTGGCCAACGTTCCCTTTCGGGAAAGTGTCCATGATTCTATATGATTCTCCCACTCATCCGCTTTTTTCAGACAGATAATCGCTAACTCTTTATCATCAGCTTGATAGGCCATTTCTGCTGCAACCACCAAAGCAGCAATCAGCGTAGCTAAAGTAGAAGGCGAATATCCACTATTTTCTTCCCAACGTTCTTGTTCTGTTATCGGTCCATGTTTTAGTAGATATTCGGCAGCCGGTTTCACAAGCGATTCGTAACGATGCATCGCTTGCAGTTGATAGGCTAGAAGAATGGGGAAAGCTGTTTCATCTAACTGTTGACCAGTCCAGTAAGGACTCCCGTCCAACCAGGCATTCTGTGGAAAAGAACCGTCTTGCCTTTGCAAAACTTCATCCAAATAAGCCAGAACTCGTTGAGCTGTTGGATAATCACCAATTAAAACCAGTGCAGACGCCACTTCACACAAATCACGCGGCCAAATCAGATGATAGCCTCCTATGGGTCGATCTGCCGGTAAATGTGTACCCCACAGAATGCTTAATGAAGCGACAATAGCACCCGGTTGCTGCTTATCTTCATGCGCCCGTATGACCATGGCAGCCGCATAATACTGTTGACGATGAGCGACGATTGGCGGTCGTAAATTCTTAACGTATGCACGCCAGCCTTGTTCGTATTGGTTCTTCAAGTCCGAAAAGGAATATGACAACGATTCGTCTAACATTTGTTTGGCAATATCCATTTGCTGAGCAAAACTAAGAGCAAGTGTAAGACTAGAAAAAGAACCGTCCCCATCCCATTGAATCATACCAAGATGTACTACATTACCACCTATCAAACCGCATTGAGATGGAAACTCAAATAATCTCCGCGAAGAAGCAAAAGTATCCCATGCTCTACCATCCATGACTGTCACACGTTGAAAAGAGGGTGTCGCACCAATGGTAAGGGAAAAGTTACAGTCCCAAGCTGCAAGAATAGACCCACACTTTGCTAACTGTACAGTAGCAACATCATCCAGACTATTCCCGCCTAAAATAGGTTTGGCGCAAACCCAGAGCTGATAGTCCCGAACTGTACCTACTAAAGCCTCAAAATGAATGTGCACCAACACAGTATCTCGACCGGGATCGGCAATCCATTCTTTCCTTATCTTATACTTTCCGTTTTTTGCCGTGTTGATTTGCTCATAAAGAAGTGCGTCTTCTTTCACGAGACGTGTTTCATGATACATATCTTCAAGTTCTCGATCGATAAATGAGGAACCGTCCGTTACCCATAGTTCAAGCTGCTGTAACTGTGGATGGGCTACATCTGGATAATATACTTCAGTTAAAACTCCATCCGTTAATGTAAACCATACATGAGATGGACATTGACCGTCTTCGGGCTGGTGAATAGCCGTTCCAATTCCGTTTTTGGCCGCTGAAGTCCAATTGAACGCTGTTCTCTGAACATTTCGATCGTTGAATATAAAAGAATTTGACAGTCCTTCACTGCACATGCCGCCATCACCCCTCATCATCATTCACATCAAACCCGTTCTTTTGGAGTGGCGATTTCCTTTCATCTTTTGCGTTTAGTCATCCATATTCAACTCCGCTCTATTCTGCGAAGTCTGGCTTGTACCATTTATCATTCCATTCTCCCCTGCTTGATGGCTTCAAATAAAAAAAGAGCGAATCTATCGCTCTTCAACAGACTTTAATAAAACTTAGCGCCACAATGAATTAGACTGTAAATTTCCCAGCTTTAGCAATTTGGTCTGGCGATTGACGCACAATAAAAATCCAGCCAAGGATGAGCCAAACGAGAGTGACGATTGGAGCCAAGATGACAGGATAAACCATTGGTACGAGCGTGAAATAAATACCAAATAAAACGAGTATGCTCGCCAAGCTAGGGATAATGCCGTGCCAAATCAAACGAAATTCACGTAATCGCAGATAATACATTGTAACCGCCAAATTTGCTAGTAAATGCCCTACATAGAGTGCTACACTCGAAATCGTAACCATTACTAAAAATCCGTTGAAAGGACCAAAAATAGCCGCAAAAACAATTGTGACGAGTGTGGCAACCAACATCATCCAATGAACTGCAACATATGGAGAGCGATTTCTTTGATGAATTCGTGAAAACGAAGACGGAAAAATCACTCCATCACGAGCATAAGCATACAGCATCCGTACGGCAGAATTTGCTGGTGCCAAAGCTCCCGCAAGAAAACTGTTAATCACAAAAAGAGCCAGGATAACAGCCCAAACAATTCCAAAATGATCCATAACTAATTCCACGCCCGGTACGGAAGCATTGGCAAACGAAGTCATCTTATCAGGACCCCAAGAAACCGTTTGTGCATAAGCAAGAAGTACAAAAAGTACCCCTACAAACGCAAAACTTGTCAGTACCGCGCGAGTAATGGTACGCTGCGGTGATTGAGTTTCTTCCCCAAGAGCGACGGCACCACTCGAACCCGACATGGAAAAAAGGGCAAGAATCATACCAATACCCACACCACTCCAACCATTTTTAGCTAGATGCGGCGTGATAAAGACCGTTCCTGTGTTATGTGAGCCTGCTACAATTATCAATCCTATGCCAATCACGAGCAAATAAATAATTTCCAATGTGCCGGTGGATAAACTGTACTTGAGTGAAGGTTTAATACCGGCCCATGCAAAATAATAAGTAAAACCGATAAAACCTAGTGTGATAAGATAGCCAATCCATTGTGGCATAACTATATGAAAGAGAAGCTGAATCAGCCCCGGGATAAAAACAGCACCAGCAAACAGCGATCCATTCGTCACAACTGTAAAATAAGAAAGTATGAAGAGCCAACCTGTCAAAATACCGTAGCGTGGCCCTACTCCATGACTGGCGTAGGCATAAAATCCACCTGCACTAGCCAATTTCCTAGAAAATTGTACAGTTGTGTTAATAGAAAAAGCAGCTGCTATAAATCCAATAATGTAAGTCAGAGGTAAGGCTCCTTGTGCATATACGGCTGCACCTGTCATTGTAGCAGCCATAGCTCCAGCCGGAGAAACGAGCGAGATAGATTGGTAGGCTAATTGCCAAAAACCAACTGCACTTCTATCTAATTCATGTTTTGCCATTCTACTCCTCCCCTTAATCCACTGGCATGAAAGATTTTGAAATGACTACACCTCCTCTTTTTGGATATATATGCTGAAGAAAAAAACTAAGGACAAAATTCATATACCCTTTATCCTAGACAGGAAAATTCATTTTCTCGATCCGTTTCAAAGCGAAACCAGCGGTGGATAACATCTCTTCAAACAATTCTGCAACTGTTGGCACGTTATGAATTAACCCCATAGATTGTCCTGCCCATGCATATCCCTCATTCAATCGACCTTCAATAATGGCTTTACGATTTCTTTCCCCTGAAATCAGCGGATAAATATCTTCTTGTGTAGTTCCCTTTCTTTCTTCTTCCAATATTTTTTCTACCCATAATGAAGGCAGTACACGTCCAGGCATATTCAATGAACGTTTGATAATCACAGTATCTTCCTCGCCACCCTGCACAATAGCTTCCTTGTACGCATGATGAGCTATGCATTCTTGGGTGGCAATAAATCGAGTTCCCATTTCAATACCATCCGCTCCAAGCGCAAGTGCAGCCAGAAAACCACGCCCGTCAGCAATACCACCGCTAGCGATAACTGGAATACGAACTGATTCTACTACACGAGGAATAAGCACAAAGGTTCCCGTGTCAACACGGCCAATGTGTCCTCCTCCTTCTTGCCCAACCGCCATCACAGCATCTGCACCAAGTGCTTCCGCTTTTTGAGCTTGACGAACTGAGCTAACCAAAACCAATCTTTTAATGGACGTATCTGCCAATCTTTTTAATATGGGTTCTGGATTTCCTGCTGTAAGAGAAACTGCAGCTACTTGTTCCTCAATCACAACCTCAACCATGGCATCGATTGACTTGTGCTGACTAATGGCAAGATTTACGCCAAAAGGTCGTTCCGTGGCAGACTTCGTTTTGCGTATTTCTCTCCTCAAATCTTCTGCGGAAGACAAGGAGGTTGCGGTAATCTGTCCCAGACCTCCAGCCTTCGAAACTGCAACAGCCAATTCGGAATAGGCTAAATTGGCAAGCCCTCCTTGAATAATGGGAATTTGAATGCCAAGCAATTCTGTCACTCGCGTTTTCAACCGTCTCATCCTTTTTGAATAGAATTGGTTCTAACGTTATCAATTGATTTCCAAGCTATCATTAACATAGATTAAGAAAAAATGTTATTCCATCTCAGCAAAGAGTCATTCTGCAATGAAACTCTGAACCACTTTTTACTCTATTCCACTCTCAACCTGGTCTTGAGGATTGGACAACCACTTCTGAGGCAAGTGCCAGCCAAAACGCAGCGAAACAATGCGTAAAACAGCTACTATAACAAATAATACATATTGTAAGGCAGCATTCGGTACAAGTCCCAAGCCTACACAAGCTCCGGCTGCCAAAGCCCACAAAGCATAAATTTCCGATTGAAATATCAGTGGTTTGCGACGGGCAAGGACATCTCGCAAGATTCCTCCACCAATTCCTGTCATGACTGCTGCAATCAATGTTGTCGTCAAAGTGCTGTGTGCGTCATGCGCATAGATTGCTCCTTCTATAGCAAAAGCAGATAGACCCAAAGCGTCAAAAAAGCCGCCCATCCTTTTCCAGTGGCGTAACCAGTGATAAGGCAGGAAAAAAATCAACAAAATAGTCAGAGTAGCCGTAAGAAACAGTCCTGGTTGATGCCATATATTCGCTACAGGCAAACCTATAATAAGATTTCGTATCATGCCACCGCCAAAGGCGGTCACAAAACCGAGTACAAACACACCCAGTAGATCAAATTGTTCTTCTATTGCTACTACTGAACCACTGATCGCAAATGAGATAGTACCTATGATATTCAAAACTTCCCAGACGATATAAATCCCCCCACAATAAAAGAGAAGCAGCACTTTTCATGCCGCCTCAACTATCATTTGATTCAGCCGCCTGTTCGCAACAACTTCTTCATCCATTGGTGAACATCCCTATCGAATTTTAACTCTTCAATCGATCCATCATAAACCGACTGACAAATATTTGATGTCTAAATATTCTTCAATTCCATATTTACTTCCTTCTCTTCCAAGTCCTGATTCCTTGACACCACCAAACGGAGCTTGCGCAGTAGACGGCATGCCGTCATTTGCTCCCATAATCCCATATTCCAATTGCTCAGCCATTCTAAACAGGCGGCCAACATCACGAGTAAAGAAGTAAGCTGCCAGTCCATAGCGACTATCATTGGCACGAGCTATAACCTCTTCTTCGGTCGCAAAAGAAGTAATCGCGGCTACAGGTCCAAAGGTTTCCTCCTGCATAATGAGCATATCTTCTTTTACCTCTGATAAAACCGTTGGAGGATAAAAATACCCAGTAGTATTTTCTAAAGGCTTCCCACCAAGCCATAAACGTGCACCTTTCTGAACAGCGTTTTGAACATGCCGTTCCACTTTCTCCACTGCAGCAGGTTCGATGAGCGGCCCCACAGATATTCCTTCCTGCAAGCCATTGCCCACTTTCATCTGACTCATTTTCTCTACCATTTTTTTGACAAACTGCTCAAGAATGTCCTGATGAACGTAAAATCGATTTGCTGAAACACATGTTTCTCCCATACCGCGCATTTTACAAAGTACCGCGTTTTCCACTGCAGCGTCGAGATCGGCATCGGGAAAAACAATGAACGGCGCATGTCCACCTAATTCAAGTGAAATCCGTTTCATGGTATCGGCTGCTTGGCGCATTAAAATTTTCCCGACTTCTGTTGACCCTGTGAATGAAATTTTTCGTACTCGAAAATCACTCATGATGGCTTCACCTAGCTGAGAAGCGTCGCTGCCAACAACTACAGAAAGTACCCCTTTGGGTAATCCGGCTTCCTCAAAAATGCTAGCCATTTCTAGAGCAGTCAATGGGGTCAGTTCGGAAGGTTTCACAATCATCGTACAACCAGCAGCAAGCGCAGGTCCAAGTTTCCGTGTAATCATAGCAGCAGGAAAATTCCATGGTGTAATGGCGGCAGAAATACCGACAGGACGTTTGATTACCAAAATCCGTTTGCTAGCCGAACTGGACGGAACGAGATCGCCATAAATTCTTTTTGCTTCTTCAGAAAACCATTCTAAAAATGATGCGGCATAAGCAATTTCTCCGCGCGCTTCAGCCAGCGGCTTACCTTCCTCACTGGTTAAAATTTTAGCCAACTTGTCTATCCGCTGCCGCATCAAATGAGCCGCCTCCAGAAGGATTTTGGAGCGTTCAGAAGCCACAGTATTTCCCCATTCAGGCTGCACTTTCTCGGCAGCGTTGACAGCTAATGCAATATCTTCAGCAACCGCATCTGGAACTTGTGCAATCACTTCCTCTGTTGCAGGGTCGATTACGTTCATCCAACGCTTCGAAACAGATTCTTTCCACTCGCCACCAATAAATAATGAATAGGTAGATTTCATGAGTTAGCACCTCGCCTTGTAAAAAAATAGAAAGTTGATTTTATGTTTTTCCTGGGCTCAAATGAAAGAATACATTGATGATGTTATATAGTGCTTATGTCTCTCATTCCATGATAACGCAATTATCGGGCTTGTAAAAATTGAGCAGTTTGATGTGCATTGAAAGATTCCCATTCTTTCTAAGCTTCAGCATTCGATATAATAAAAATTCAAATATTTGCATAATTATATTAAAATAAAAAAATCAAACAGCTGAAGTACGGAGATAAAGACAAAAATCCTATGTTTTTATTAGATTTTTAAAGCCTTAATACGTGATAGTGCTTTCATATCCATTGATTTTGATTTCATATATATGCATAATTATTCAATCGGAAAGGAGTGAAAACATTGTCCAAACCATCATCTAAAACATTGTATCAAGGACTGGGAATTGTCTTAGCAACAGCATTAGTGACGGGCAACATGATGGGTTCAGGGATTTTTATGTTACCAGCGACACTGGCACAAAAATCCAGCCCTGGTGCTATTCTTTTGGCTTGGATATTGACAGGAGCAGGTTCTCTATTGCTTGCTTTGTCTTTTGCAAAATTAGGCACTCGGTATCCACGCAGCGGCGGTCCATACGAGTTTTCTCGACAGGCTTTTGGTGGATTTACAGGCTTTCTTAATGCCTGGCTTTATTGGAATGGATCCTGGATTGGCAATGTTGCAGTCATTTTGGCCATTGCCAGTTATACAAGCAGTTTCTGGCCAGCTTTACAAACGTCTCATTGGTTAGGTTTTCTATTCACAAGTTCTATACTATGGATTTTCACTATCATTAATTTGCTTGGTGTACGTCTAGCCGGCAAAGTACAGACGGTGATTACCATTTTCGAGGTCCTATTGTTCCTAGGTTTTATTGCCGTTGCATCAATTCATTTCAACGCTAACAATCTTTTACCTTTGTTCCCTGTTCACAAAGGACTCAGTACCACATCTAACGCGGCATCCTATACTTTATGGGCATTTATAGGTTTAGAGAGCGCTACTGTTGCAGCAGGTGAAATTCGCAATCCGAAAAAGAATGTAGCTCGAAGCACAATCGCTGGCATTGCCATTGCAACTTTACTTTATATGGCTATTAATCTATTTGCTATGGGTGCTATGAATGAAACACAATTAGCCAATAGTAGCGCTCCCATTGCAGATATTATGGAAAAATTTCTTGGTCATACAGTGGGTGAAATCATTACATTTGGGGCTATCATCAGTGTACTCGGGACCACTGTAGGATGGCTGCTTTCCACAGCAAGAGTAGCCTATGCTGCTGGCGAAGATGGTGTTTTTCCAAAGATTTTTGCCAAAGTGCACCCTACTTTCCATACACCTTATATGGCCCTCATCATTGGTTCTCTGCTGGCCAACTTGCTATTATTGATGAATTATACCAAAAGTCTCAGCTCAGCTTTTAATTTTGTAACCTTACTAGCCACACTTTCATATTTGCCTGTTTACGCCTTTACAGCAGCATCTGAAATTATGCTGGCACAGAGAACACAACAGAAAATAAAAATAGGAGGTTTCATACTGCGTTTTGCTGCACCTCTATTAGCCTTCATTTATACGATTTGGGCTATTTACGGATCGGGAGCACAAACTGTCATGTATGGTTTTCTGCTTATGCTCTCAGGAGTACCTTTTTATCTATATATGAATCGCAAACAAGCTTCCTTTAACCAAGAAAATACAAATCCTCTAGCTGATTTGTAAACTTTCATCCATCTGATTCATGTTTAATCCCCCCATTCCACTTTCCACATGGATTGGGGGTTTTTTGTTGTCCTGTCGGCTTTCTTCTCCTAACACTTATCTATGATAAAAGAGGTGGATTGACAAAAATCGATTTGACAACCCGTCTGTACATCCTTGTATTGCATTCTTACTTTTACAATGTTATCCTTCAGTCATCAGATGACTAAATGACCGGATTTGTAGTTCGCCTTTTACCTGACTGAATCCATTCATGAAAGGAGTTCTTCGCCTTGACACTCACTCCTGTTCAACAATCGAAAGCTTATGATTTGGTGACCGAACAGATAAAAAACGCTATTCTGGATGGAACCTTTCCTCCAGGTAGCCGTTTGCCTTCTTTAAAAACTCTTGCCCAATCACTTGGTGTTGGTCAAGCAGCCGTTCGGGAAGCCATCAGTGCTCTGCGTGCCATTCGATTGGTAGAAGTTCGCCAAGGAGATGGAACTTTTGTAGCTACGCTTGATACAAATGAGATTTCTAGAAGTGTTGAGCAGTTAGAAGAAAGTACGGCAAAAGATATTCAATCCTTGCTTGAACTTCGCATTTGGATTGAAACGGGCGCCGCCCATTACGCTGCTTTACGTCGAACTCGTCAACACTTGCTTGAAATGGAGCGCATCTTAGAGCAGATGGAGCAAGATGCTGGTCATGCAGAATTAGGAGAAACTTCAGACTGGGAGTTTCATTATGCAGTTAGTAAGGCTTCGCATAATCCCTACATGCAATCTCTAATGGAAACTATTGCAGAACGAGTTCAGTCAGCGCTATTGAAAAGCCGTCTAGCACTGTATCGAATTCCCGGCGAAGAACGGCGACTGATTGAGCAGCATCAAGCTATTTTCGAAGCGATTCAGGACGGCGATGGGGAGAAGGCAATGTTTGCCATGCAGCAACATCTTTTGCACGTGTCCATTCAACTGTCAGGAGGCGAAGTAGTTTGAAGGTCAGCTTATTCATTACTTGTATGGTTGACAGTATTTTTCCACAAGTAGGCGTATCTATGACGAAAATTCTTCAATCCCTAGGTTGTGAGGTTCTTTTTCCTTCTTCGCAAACCTGTTGTGGTCAACCCGCCTTTAACAGTGGATATAGTAAAGAAGCACGCAGTGTTGCCATCAGCATGATAAACGCATTCCAAGAATCTGATGTCATCGTCAGTCCGTCAGGTTCGTGCGTAGGTATGATAAGACACTTTTATCCAGAGTTATTTTCCGATTCTCCAGAATGGCATGAAAAAGCGTTATCTCTTGCAAATCGAACCTACGAATTCTCACAATTTCTCATTCAGATATTGAAAGTGGAAACATTAGGCGCTCGCTTCCCTTACACTGTAACCTACCACCCCTCTTGCCACGGATCACGCCTGCTTGGCATCGAAGACGAACCTATCCGTCTTTTAAAACAGGTCGAGGAACTGCAATTGATAGAATTGCCTTACGCTCAAGATTGCTGCGGATTTGGCGGAACGTTTGCCGTCAAAATGAGCGAAATTTCAGGTGCTATGGTAGAGGAAAAAACATCACATGTATTAGAAAGCGGAGCATCTGTTCTGGTGGGAACAGATATGGGTTGTCTTATGAATATTGGCGGTCGACTAAGCCGCAAGGGATCGAATGTGCGAGTTATGCATTTAGCCGAATTGTTATATGAAGGTAGGCAACTTGCCAAGGGAGTGGACGCACAGTGAAACATGCAAACTCTACTTCTCATCTGTCAGTGAAGGAACGAGCCAAAAACGCCGTGCAGGACGAATTTTTACGCAATGCTGTTCGATTTACGACTGATAGATTGCGTAACAGAAAGCAGGCTGTCACTGAGTCTTTTGGGCAATGGGAGGTATGGCGAGAACGCGGAGAGCAAATTCGTGCCCATACGATTGCCAATTTAGATGCTTACCTGGCTCAATTTATTGAACGTTTAGAAGCTGTCGGAGTACATGTCCATTTTGCAGTTGACAGCAGTGAAGCAACAGATGCAGTTCTTAGCATTATTCAATCCAAAAAAGCCCGCAAAGTTGTCAAATCCAAATCCATGGTTTCGGAAGAAATTCATATCAATCAACACCTTGAGGCCAATGGTATTACTGTAGTGGAAACTGATCTTGGTGAATATATCATTCAACTCGCAAAAGAAACACCTTCGCATATCATTATTCCTTCTATACACAAAAGCCGTGAACAAATTCGAGATTTATTTGAAAATGCTGGAGCAACTCAGTTGACTACAGAAACACGAGATTTGACAGCATTTGCTCGTCGCACACTGCGCTCCGAATTTCTCTCAGCCGAGATCGGCATTACTGGATGCAATTTTGGTATTGCCGAAACAGGTTCAGTTGTACTTTTTACTAACGAAGGCAATGCCGATATGGTCATGAATTTACCACCCACACATATTGTGCTCATGGGAATGGAGCGAATTTTGCCCACTCTAGCCGACTTAGAAGTCATGGCTCATCTGTTACCGAAAAGCGCTACAGGCCAAAATGTGATTACATACATGTCCATGTTGACAGGACCTAAACGTTCGGCCGATCGCGATGGTGCGACAGAGATGCACGTAGTCATCTTGGATAATGGCCGATCTCGTCAACTTGGAGACGAACAATTTCAAGCTGTCCTTCACTGTATCCGCTGTGGAGCCTGCTTAAATGTCTGCCCCGTATATCGACATATGGGTGGTCATGCCTACGGTTCTGTCTATCCTGGACCTATTGGAGCGGTGCTTTCACCCCTTCTGGAAAAAGGAGAACAATACAGCGATTTACCCTATGCATCAAGCCTTTGTGGTGCTTGTTTTGAAGCATGTCCTGTACGAATTCCATTGCATGATATGTTAGTTCAACACCGTCAAAAACTTGTTGCCTCAGGTCACGGAAACCCCTCAGAACGTATGGCATTTAAGGGATACGAAAATATATTTGCAAAACCCGGAAGATATCGACTCTCTATTAAAATGGCTCGGAAGTTTCTCTCACCACTTGCGAAAGAAGGAAAAATCCGTTCCTCTTTTGGCCCTTTAGCAGGCTGGACAAAAAGTCGTGACTTCCCTATGCTTCCCAAACAATCTTTTCGTGAAATATGGCCCTCTCTGAAAAGAGAATAGGATTCTAACGATCTCAATAAATTACGAAAGGAAGGTAAGCTTGGACAAAAATCATTTTCTTGAGAATATAGCCCAACGACTGGGCCGCTCGCTCGGACAACCGCCGCATATTCGCAAAGAAATGGCGGGAGTCCCAGAATTTTGGGCAGAGCGTTCCTTAACGCCTAGAGAATGTTTAGAGAAATGGATAGAAAATTTCACATCGCAAGGCGGCGAAGCTAAACGATTCGATTCCAAACAAGATTTAACCGAAAGTTTAGATTGTCTACTTACAGAACTATCTGTACAAAGTGTGGGAGCCTGGGGAAAAACGGCAGCTTGGCCTATTGATATCGAAAATATATTAGATAAATGGAAAGCCTTGCGTTGGGATGAGACTTGGCCCGAAAAATTTTCTCATGTTCAGGTTGGCATTACGGGATGTTTCTGGGCAATTGCTGATACTGGGACTTTGGTCATGAAAAGCGGGAAAGCAGAAGGTCGTGGCACTCATCTGATGCCCCAAGTGCATATTGTTATACTCCGTAGTCGACAAATTTGTTTGCGTCTTGGAGAAGTATTCTCAGCATTGCAACAGGAAGCCATGCTACCTGCCGCTGTGCATTTTGTCAGTGGACCAAGCCGTTCTTCGGATATTGAAAACGATTTAAGTATTGGTGTACATGGACCAGCAAGAGTTATTGCATTTATTTTACAAGAAGATTAAAAAGCTGCCCTTCTATACAGGCAGCCCTGACTAGACTTGAAATACTTCAACACCAAACTTGCGAATGTCTTCTATCTGTTCTTCACGAACTTGTAAATCTGTAATCAGTACATCTACTTCATCAAGACTAGCAATACTTGTGAAATCGCGCACTTGAATTTTACTGTGATCGGCAAGAATATAAACACGCTCGGCAATTTCAATCATTTTGCGCTTAACCAATGCTTGCAAAGCATTGGATTCGCTGATGCCATAATGAGAATGCAGTCCTTTACAGGATAGAAATGCCTTCCCCACATGAAATTGATCGAGTGCTTCTTCTGCCATAGGGCCTACATAAGACAACGAACTGGTTCGCAAAATGCCACCCGTTGAAATGACTTCTATTTTATCACGCTGACTCAGTTCGAAAGCGACTTTCAAAGAATTGGTAAGAACGGTAAGTTGAATATCAGGCAAAGCGGCAGCCAAATGCCAAGCTGTGGTACTGGCATCCAGTATAATTCGATCTCCAGGAAAAATGTGTCGTACAGCTTCTCTAGCGATGGCCTGTTTTTCTGCTACATGAGCAATTTCACGTTCCAGATATGGTATTTCGCTCTGTTCTTCGTATATGCGAACCGCGCCGCCATGACTGCGGCGCAATTTCCCATCCATCTCTAAACTGTCCAAGTCTCGTCGGACCGTTTCCTCAGTGACTTCAAATATTTGACTCAACTCTTTGACACGAACGCTGCCTCTTGTGTTCACCAATTGCACAATTGCCCTCTGTCTTTCAGCAGGCAACATAGGATGACATCCTTCCTTACTCAAACGCAGGCTTTGCCAGGGTCATGGATTTACCAACTTGCCCCGCCAACACCACGCTCAAGAATCTGCTTAGGATAACCACTTGCCTCATAAGCTTGCAACGGATCGACAGGAACACCCATTTCTTCACGAACAACACGAAGCAAGGGCGACACATCGAACTCAAACGCTTCTCGCACAGCATTTTCTGCACCAAGTACATCATTTTCCAATTGTGCCTGGCGTACTTTGACAAAATCAATACAAAGTGCCTTGGCATATTGTGTTTGTACATTCATGACAGACCGAATCATAGCTGGTATTTTAGGCTCAATTACATGACTCTGATCGATCATATAGGCAATATTCTCTGCTGTTTTCCGAACCCCTGCGTCAACATCTTGTTCAGCATCAAGAATCTGATAAAATATCAAAAACAATTCATATGGATTCATGGTTCCAACAATTAAGTCATCATCTGCATATTTACGACTGTTAAAATGAAATCCGCCCAGCTTCTGCTCATCCAGCAAGTAGGAAACAATATGTTCTACATTCGTTCCCTGTGCATGATGGCCTGTATCCACTAATACTTGTGCCTGTTGACCAAGCTGATTGGCCAGGTGAAATGCCATACCCCAATCTGCCAAGTCTGTATGATAGAAGGCCGGTTCAAAAAACTTATACTCAATGAATAAGCGCATTTGAGGTAAAAGCGATGAGTATAATTCCGCTAAAGACTCATAGAGCCAATGTTTGCGCTGACGCAAATTGGCTTGACCAGGATAATTTGTACCGTCTGCTAACCACAAACTTATGTTATCTGACTGAACTTCTTTTGCGACTTGAACACATTCGAGAAGATGGGCGAGCGCTTTTTTACGCACAATCGGATCAACATTACAGACACTGCCAAGCATATAATCATTGTCTTGAAACAAATTCGGATTGACTGCACCAATACGTAGACCCTGATGATGGGCATGTTCGGCCAACTGGCCATAATCCTCCACTTTATCCCATGGTATATGGATGGCAACTGACGGGCAAACACCCGTCAGTCGATGCACCATGGCGGCATCGTCGATTTTTTCAAACGCATTACGCGGAATCCCAGCTTTTTGGAATACTTTAAATCGAGTCCCTGAATCTCCATACCCCCAAGAAGGCGTCTCTATTGCAAGTTTTTTGATTTTCTCCTTTACCTTATCTATACGAATACCTCGATTAGTTTGTATTTCTTCAAACAAATAATAGGCTTTATCACTCACCTGCTTCATCCTTTCCCATATAGTCTGATCTCTTTTTAACGTGTAAATGCAGCCGCAACACCACCATCTACTGTCAAACTGCAACCAGTCGTTTTTGCAGATTTTTCAGAGGCAAAGAAGAGTATGGCCTCGGCAATGTCATCGGGAAATACATTGACTTTCAGCAAAGTGCGCCGGCGATAATAATCTTCCAGTTGGTGCGGTTCGATACCGTAAGTACGAGCTCGTTCCTCACGCCACTGCGAGTTCCAAATGGCAGAACCCTGCAATACAGCATCCGGCATGACTGAGTTCACTCGAATCCCATAGGGACCACCTTCAACAGCCAGACAGCGCGCAAGGTGGGATTCCATGGCTTTAGCTGCACTGTATGCTGCTGCATTAGCACCAGCGTATACCGCATTTTTCGATGTAATAAAGACCATGTTGCCGCCAATTCCCTGGTCTTGCATGACAGTGAATGCCGCACGTGCAGCAAGAAAGTAGCCCGTACCTAGCACAGCCACATTCTTATTCCACTCAGCCAGACTGGTTTCACTGATAGGAGCAGAACTTGCTAAACCTGCATTAGAAACCAGTAAATCGATGCCTCCATACTCTAAGATGGCCTGTTCCATAGCTTGTTGTACTTTTTCCTCTTGTGTGACATCGAGTGCTACAGCCGTAGCAACACCCTCACCATGTGTTTCCACAAGTTCGGCAGCTAATTTTTGCGCATTCTCAAAAGCGAGATCGGCCACTACAACATGACCCCCCGCTTGAACAAAGCGACGGCATGTAGAACTGCCAATCCCCCCCGCTCCACCAGTGACAAACGCAACTTTACGAGCCATATCAAGCTCTGGCGGAGCCAAAGACAACTTGTACAGTTCAAGCGGCCAATACTCTACGTTAAAAGATTCTTTCTCATTCAGAGAGACAAATTCTCCTAGTGTCGTTGCTCCTTTCATGACAGCAACGGCTCGATGATAGAGTGCTAAAGCAATACTAGACATTTTTTTGTTTTTTCCAGTTCCAATTGCACCAATACCTGGGATTAAAATGACTCGCGGATAAGGATCATGCATTGTATCGCCAAAGTTTTTGTTTTTTTCAAAATAGACTTGATAGTTTTCTTTATAATCAGCAAGACCAGCTTTTAATTTTTGAATCAAATGCTCAACATTTTCACACTGTGGATTCCAGTCTATAAACAAAGGTACTCTTTTCGTATGCACGAGATGATCTGGACAAGCTGCTCCTACCTGCGATAAAGCGGGTCCAACATGACTGCCTACAAACTCCAAAAAATCTGGAGAGTCATCAAAAGTAAGGATCATACGCTGATATTCTGAGACAATGCCACGAATGACAGGCAATATTTTTACAGCTATTTGCATACGTTCTTCTGCAGCGAGTGGCGTATAGCGTTGACCACCAAATACCTTTTCTGGATGGATACGCTTTGCAATATAATCTCTAACTTCCTGAATGACGCTCAGAGTATGTTGATAACAAATTTCAGAAGTTTCACCCCAAGTAATCAAACCGTGTTTTTCCATAAGGACCAATTCGCAAGAAGGATTAGCCTGCACAGCCAAAGCAATTTTCTTGGATAGTTCAAATCCTGGTCGAATATAGGGTACCCATACCATCCGTTCGCCAAAGATTTGCTCCGCTATCACTCTGCCATGATCAGTGCAGCAAAGCGAAATGATACTATCTGGATGGGTATGATCGATATGAGTAAATGGCAGAAAGGCATGTAGCAGAGTTTCGATGGAAGAACGAGGATGACGACTATCCATCATGCAGTGAGAAAGATAATCTACCATTTCCTCATCGGTCATGTTTTCTCTGTCCATTAGCGGCAAAATATCTTCCAAACGCAATGCAGTAAAATTTTGATCTGTCGCTTCAGCCAGATCTGAACCGCTACCTTTGACCCATAAAACATCCACCAGCTTACCGCGAAAGTCTATTTCTTTACTTTTCATCGAGGTGTTTCCACCTCCCCAGTTGCAAACGCTACGATCGGCACCCAACTGATTGGAACGCTCTACGAGTTGCGCTAAAGTGTGCTTTTTGGCTTCTGTTATTTGCATATCACTATCCCCTTTTCTATGAACAAATATTTTGTCGAGCACGATTTGACAGGCGTTTCCCTGTACTTTCGAGATATAATTTGTATGCTTCTTCCCATCTTTTTTCCAATAAAGGCTCATAGAGTTTTGTGATTACAGACCTTTTGACAAGTTCTTGCAACTCTGAACTGCTGCGAAGTTCATCTTGCGCTAGTAATTGCATACCTAGATTACCTATTGCGCTCGCTTCTATAGGTCCTGCTATAACAGGTCGACCCGTTGCGTCAGCAGTAAATTGACAAAGTAATTCGTTTTGTGCTCCACCCCCCACAATATGGATGACTTGAATTCTTCTTTGTAAAATTTCTTCGAGTTGGTCGAGTACATAACGATATTGAAAAGCTAAATTTTCTAAAATGCCGCGCACCAGCGTACCTAAATCAACAGGTGGGTTTTGACTATTCTCTCGACAAATTTCATAGATCCTTGAAGGTATATCTCCAGGAGGAAGCAATCGAGTGTCCTCAGTATCAAAGTAAAAAGCGAATGGTTCCCCATTTTGGGCCAAGCGGAGCATATCTGGGATACTACAAATATTTCCACGTTTTTGTTCGGATAATTCTGTTTGCTGGAGCAACCAAAGTCCCATAATATTTTTTAAGAGTCGATAGTTTTGATAACCACCTTCATTGGTAAAATTCATTTCGGCGGTCCGTTCATTGATGATCGGCTCTGATACAAGCGTGCCAAATAGAGACCAAGTACCAGAGCTAATATAGGCAAATGATTCGCTTTGTACAGGAATACCAAGAACTGCTGAAGCGGTGTCATGGGAAGCAACATGAATCACTGAAGCTGCTGCAACCCGACTATCCTGAAGTAAATCGAGATCGGACAAATGACCAAGCGGAGTTCCAGGGGACACTATCTTTCCTAAATAGTGTGAAGGCAAGTCAAGTTGCTGTAATAGATCCATATCCCAATGCTTCGTACCTGCGCAAAGTAATTGTGTTGTAGTCGCATTGGTAAATTCCGTCCATTTTTGACCAGTCAGAAAATAATTTAATAAATCAGGAATCAGCAACAAATGAGTAGCTCGAGATAAACGTTCAGGGCTCTCAACCTGTTCGGCCATTAACTGATAGAGCGTGTTAATAGGCATACGTTGAATGCCTGTTCTTGCAAATAATTGATTGCGATGAATTCGTTCTTCGACTCGTTCCATCATACCTAGAGTGCGACTATCCCTATAATGACGAGGCAGGTTCATCAATAAACCATCTTTATCTAACAACCCATAATCTACAGCCCAGGTGTCGATACCCACACTCTTCACACTCTTGCTTTCTGCAGCCAAGCGACGAAGACCGTCTTTGATTTCTGCATAGAGACGGTAGATATCCCAATACATTCTGCCATGAACAGTAACTGGTTGATTGGAAAAACGATATAACTCGCACACTTGTAATTGATTACCATCAAAACTCCCTCTTATTACTCGGCCACTAGATGCGCCAATATCGATAGCAGCAGAATGAAACAACAGTGCCCCTCCTTCCTCTTATTTTTGTTTATGTTGTTTTATATTTTTTTATTTGATAAATATGGCCATATTTTTTTGAAATGTCAATTCTCTTCAAGTAAAACATGATTAGAGAAGATATCTCCCACACAACCAACTCAAAGATTGTGTGGGAGTTTTTACTACATTACATATAGAAGATATCCAATTTAAAACTTACAATGGAATACTTCTGACAAAATATGAACTGTCTTCCCTTCCATATCAGCAATCAGGATATCTTCCATATACTTCTGCCAACGTATGTTAGCAGGATGTCTTTCAATGGCTTGCATCGATTGTTCAATATCCTCGGCTTCCAGATAAGCAAACAGTGTTGTTCCATCCATAAATATGCTGTATGTTTGAATTCCGTTTTCTTGAAAAGCTTCAATTAATTCTGGATAAACTACTTGATGGCGGCGCTTATATTCTTCCTCAGCACCGGGGCGAATTTGCAATTTGAAACCCAAACGAGCCAAACCAAACTCTCCTTTCTATCTCACCAACAGAAATATGTCCCGAAGAATAGATGAGATCAAAACGACTGATTAGTTACTGAGTTATCTCTTCTAGCGATTTTCCTCCAGTCTTGGGGCCAAACAATCCACCCACAATGAAATTGTAGGCAAACATCAATGCCATAAGCAGTGCTACCGCCTTGAAACCGCCTAATGCTCCCAGAATCAACGGTGTAAAAAGACTCCATAAACCAAGTATGACACGCATAGCTCCCCAGAGAACTCCCTGTGAAGTATTGCGAATTTCCGTAGGGAAAAGTTCAACCGACCATACACGTTGCAATGGCCACAAACCAATACCTTGCCCAAAACCAAAAAGCACAACATTAGCAAGTGCAACTACAGGATTAGAAATAGGAGCAAAAAGCGGTATAACAAAGGCCAAACCACAGCAAAAAGCACTGGTAGCATAGAGAACACGTCGATTCACGCGATCATTTAACGGCATAAAAACAAATACGACACTGAGAATGGCAAGACCAAAATAAAGAATCTCCATTAAATCACTTGTTACTGTGCTTGAAGCACCAACCGTTTTGAAAATGTAAGGAAAAAAGAAGCCGTAAGTTCCAGCTGGTATTCCCCAAAGTACATAAATCGGCATGATAAAAAACAATTTGCGCAAATTTTTCCCTCTCAATAAATCGCGCAAACCGTAATGCTTACTCACAATCGTCGAGTTAACGTCAATATGCCCCCCAATGGCATGTTCCATTTTTTCTATTTCTTCGCTTTTACCATGAGCTGCTGACCAACGTGGTGACTCAACTAATGAACGGCGAAGGATATACGTAATAAAAGCAGCTATAAACAAAGCAACGAACAAAAGACGCATACCAAAAATTCCAAGAGGATTAAAAGCAAGTGCTAAAAGCAGAATAACAATCGGTCCAATGTACCAAAATATATTGGTCATTCCCATAAGCTTTCCCCTACTTCTCTTGGGTGCATACTCCGCAATCAATGACCAGGAAGTAGGCACATCAGCACCAACTGCAAAACCAAGCACCATATATCCAGTAATCAACATAGGAGCGTTAGCGGCAAAAATAATAATGAGCGCTCCTAACATGTAAAGCAGCAAATCAACATTATAAATAAACTTTCGTCCAAACTTATCCCCGAGAAAACCAGCAACCAGCGCACCAACAGCTGTAGAAATGCCATTTGAACTAAATGCAGAGATAATACCAACAATCGATGTACTCATGTGAAAGGCATGAATCCAAGTCAAAAGCGCAGTTCCACCTGCCACAATGGAACCTGCATCCAGAAAATCCCCCATCCCTGACAAAACTGTCCATTTCCAATGTGATCGCGATAATGGCACATCGTCTATGGCGACCATAGCCGATTGTGTAGCCAGCTGTGTCATATTTTTTCCTCCTCTTTTATTGATTTCTGGACTTTTCATGAAAGTTTTCTCCCTTCCATACGCTACATTCGGAAGGATAACCATCTTGCAAGGGCTTTCATGTTTGAATTGTATGTTAATTCACCCATACTGTCTACTGTTTATTTGATATTATTTATATTATATTTTTGTTATTCTTTTTTTATGTTGTTTTTCAGAAGATTGTTGACGCTATTCAATTAGGAGGCGAACTGTATTGGCAAACCATTTTCAAAAAAAATCCATAAAAAAAGTTAGAATTGGCTTATATTCCATCGGACTCCAAACATACTGGAAGCAATTTGATGGTCTCAAAGAACGTTTGCTTGGTTATGGACAATTTATTGAACAAAAAATGAGTAGTTACGGGGAAGTACACAACTACGGCATGGTTGACACTGAAGAAGAAGGAAGAAGAGCTGGTGAATGGTTTAACCAGAAAAATGTGGATTTAATCTTCTGTCACTCGGCTACCTATGCAACGAGCACAACAATCTTACCTATCCATCAAATTTGCAAAAAACCTGTTATCGTATTAAACCTGCAGCCCACTGATCAACTTCAATATGAAAATACGACAACTGGAGAATGGTTAGCTAACTGTGGAGCTTGTCCTGTACCAGAAATCTCTAACGCTTTTCACCGCGCTAAAATCCCGTTTCGGGTAGTCAATGGATTACTTGGTTTAGAAGAAACTTCTGCCATCTCTATGTCAAATGAAGTAACCTGCAATCACTCGCAAGCTAAACGTGCTTGGCTTCAAATTGAAGAATGGTTACAAGCCGCTTCAGTCTTACGCACGCTTCAACATTGCCGTTTTGGTTTTTTAGGTAACACATATAGTGGCATGCTTGACATGTACAGTGATTTTACTCTTCTGCAAAGCAAGTTTGGCATACACATAGAAATTCTTGAAATGTGTGATTTGCACCGCTTACTGCAAACGGTTACTGAAAACGAAGTAGCCAGGAAACTGGAAGAAACATTAGAAATGTTTACAATTCCTGATGATTCGCCGTCTGATCCAATTGCCAGAAAACCCACTATGGAACAGTTGAACTGGGCATGCAGAGTTGCAGCAGCAGAAGAAAAATTGGTGGATGAGTACCATTTGGACGCCTTATCCTATTACTACCACGGGTCACCAGAAAATACTTATGAAAAAATTCAAAGTGGTTCCATCTTAGGTCATTCTTTGTTAACAGCACGAGGCATTCCTTGTGCGGGTGAAGGAGATTTGAAAACTGCGATTGCCATGAAAATTTGCGATATTCTTGGTATTGGGGGAAGTTTCTCGGAAATTGTTGTTGTAGATTATGTAAATGAAACCATTTTGCTTGGACATGATGGACCATTTCATATAGCCATATCAGATGGAAAACCTATATTGCGAGGTATGGGACTATACCACGGTAAGCAGGGATCAGGAATTTCAGTTGAAGCAAAAGTAAAAACCGGACCTATTACTACTCTCAATGTAACCCAAACCCATAACGGAGATATCAAAATGATTATGGGTGAAGGTGAGTCAATAAACGGCCCCATTATGAAAATTGGTAATACACAAACTCCTATTCGTTTTCGATCACATCCAGACATATATATGGAAAAATGGTTTAAAGAATCCCCTACCCATCACTGTTCTTTAGCTATTGGTCACCATTCTTCTGTATTACAGAAAACGTCGGAACTGCTTGGATGTCAATATATTATTTTAGATAAGGAATAGTAATGGTTAAAAAATCAATAAAATGTACATCTGGAAATAAATTTTTCAATTTTGACTTCCATTTTCTTCAAAAAAAGATTGAGAAACTGCTCGTGCAGCAGATTCACCACTTCGGACGGCACCCTCAAGGCAAGCTGGCCAACCTGTGTCTGTCCAATCACCGGCGAGCCATAAACCTTTCACAGGTGTCTGACTTGAGCGACGAAACGCTCCTGTTCCAACAGACTGCAAAAAGGTTGCCTGGGGCTGCCAAACAACTTTTGCCGAGATTAAAGTGGCGTCTCTTGCCTCAGGCACTGCTGAACAAAGCTCATGTATGACCATTTCTATTAAATTGTCAGCAGTTACTTGTCGTAAATGGTCAGCTGCACTAATGGATACTCCAATGAGTTTTCCATCTTCTTCTGCTATTCCTAACAACCGTCCTCGATTAAATAGAAATTGGCAGACGCCTTCAGCAAAAGCTATCACATCTCCCTTGATAATGGGACGATTAAAATGTAAATAAACGTTAACGATTGGACTCCAGGATAGATGGTGAAGTTCATGAAAATATGAAATTGAACGTATATTTTCTGGTAATACACGCAACAATGCGTCAGGTGGTAGAGCAGCAATGATATCATCAGCCTGTTGATAGCTGCCATCCTTAAATTGGACACCCTCAACTATGTCATTCCGTACAATGAGTGATTGAACCGGGCAGTTTAAACGAATAGTCACATCTCGTTTACGTAAAGCACAGACTGCCTGTCTGCCAATATCGCCAAGTGGTACCTGAAAAAAACCGAGCCTTGCAGCCTTCCATCCATTAATAATGCCAGTTTGAAAAGCGCGTATCGCCTGCCGAGCACTCGCATGCTCCGCTCTAGTATTGAGAACCGACACACCAACCAGATCCCATAGCCGATGGATGGACCGTTCACTTTGACCGTGCATCCGTAACCATTCAAAAAATGAAATGTCTTCCATTTCGTTCGGATTTTCTTCTAGAGCACGTATCATATTGATCATTTGCAAACGTTCACGAAAGGAAAGATGGCGATAGTTGGTGAGGGTAGGCAGCAAATGAAAAATACCAGGCAATGAAAGACTAGAAATGGTAGACCAGCGTCCCTGACAGTAAACAGGTACGCGCAACAAGGGTTGGAATCGAACGGCTTCTGGCATACCCATGGCCGCAAGGAATTCTAAGAAACGGTTACAACAACCTAGCAAGATGTGCTGTCCATTGTCAAGATGATGCAGACCATTTGAATCAATGAATGAAAACGCCCGCCCACCTGCGTAAGGCCTGCTGTCTACCAATGTAATGGAGACATCTTGGTCTACAGTTTCGCTGAGTTGCCAAGCAGCTGCCAACCCAGAAAAGCCTGCTCCAATAATGAGGATATGGCGGTTTATACCATTTTGGGTCGCCATAACGTTTCTCCTACCAACCATAATTTACGTGGCGTTGAAATGCGAATTCTACGCGCTAACACATTATAGCCATCTTCCTCAATTCGTTTCAGCAAATTAAAATAGACCATATACAAAACACGCATACAACGCAGAGAATCAGGTTCAACCATAGAGAAAAGAGGACGTACACGATGATAAAATTGGTATGCTCGCGAAACCTGAAAAGACATCAATTCAATAAACGCTGGTGTATGACGCAATGCTTTAAGATCTCCCATCGAGTACCCAAACCGTTCAAAGTCTTCCTGGGGAAGATAGATACGACCACGTTCCACATCTTCTTTCAGATCGCGTAGGATATTGGTAAGTTGCAATGCAATACCCATATCAACAGCCATTTCTGAAGCGTCTCCTTCACGAATTCCAAAAATTCCGATGCACATCTCGCCAATCGTTCCAGCCACTCGTTTGAGATATTCTTTTAATTCATCAAACGTTCTATATATTTGTGGTTGAATGTCCATTCGCATGCCTTCCAGCAATCCATAAAAAGGTGCGATAGGTAATTGAAATCGACGAATTGAATCTCCAAGCGCATAGACGATAGCATCTGTTTGCTGTTCATAATCGTCTGCAAGCGCGCGTTCCAATACCTCTTGAATACGATTTAACTGGCTCATCGCTTCTTCACCGCTAAATTCATCAACGGCATCGTCACACAATCGGCTCCAAGCATAAACAGCGTACATGGAACGACGTTTGACAACCGGTAGCAATTGAAGACCATAGTAAAAACTGGTGCCTGACTGGCGAGCAATGCTTTTGCATACAGAATAGGCTTCATCCAGCGTCAATGGGATTCACCTCCAATGTGCCGAGGACTAATGAACAGTTTCACAATAAGCATCGCCTTCGCCAGCGCACTGACAGTAGGTCTGGGAAAAGGGTTGCCACCTCTGCGACGCAAAGCTTCCAAGATGGCCTGTCCCCCGAGCCGATAAAGACGCAATTGCTTTCCAAGTCGAGTCGGAACCATATGTTCAAGTGGCTGCCCAGAACGAAAAAACTGTTCGGTTCTCTGTATTTCAAAATCCATCAAGCAAGAAATTTGACGATTAAAACGCCCCGCTTGTAAATCAGTCAGGTCAACGTCAAACTGCCGCAAATCTTCAAGCGGAATATACAGTCTGCCACGTGGAATATCAACACTGAGATCCTGAAGAAAATTAGCCAATTGAAGAGCTGTACAAATATCATCAGAAAGCTTCTGACGTCTGTCATCTCGATAACCAAAAAGTTGCAATACCAGACGTCCTACAGGATTAGCCGAACAAGCACAGTAAGCGGCCAGATCCGAAAAAGTTTCATAGCTGGAGATACTTTGATCCATGCGATTGGCTTCAATCAACGCCAGAAAATCACGCTTTTCAAGATGATAGGTTTGAATGCTTATCTGCAAAGCGCGAAAAATTGGATGGGTTGGCCTTCCATTGTAGCAAAGATCGAGCTGTTGCTCCCATTGATCCAGCGCCTCCAGCCTATTCCCCGTCCATTCATCACCGAGATCGTCCACACCTCTACAGTAAGCATAGAGAGCACAGAAATGGGGTCGCAAATCTTTAGGAATGAACCAGGAAATGACTGAAAAATTTTCGTAATGTTGTGCAGTCACATCTGCGCAATAAGCAAATTCCTTTTCCAATCCTGCTGTCAACGCCTGCATGGTGCACAACTCCTAACGCTTTTCTAACGCCTGCTTGTAACGGCCAAGTGCAATGAGCGGAAAAACATGCGCATACAGCCGGTAACCAATGAAGAAATCTTGTGGGAAACCGGTACCTGTGTATAATGTCTCATCCCATCCGCCATCTGATCTCTGTGTATTTCGAAGATAAGCTACAGCCCGCGTTGCTGCTGGAGTATTAGCCCGCCCTCCTGCCACAAGCCCGATGAGCGCCCAAGCTGTCTGTGATGGCGTACTTTCGCCGCGTCCAATCCAGGCCGGATCTGCATAAGAGAGACAGGACTCTCCCCAACCGCCATCTTCATTCTGATGCCCTGTCAACCAATCCAGTGCCCTTTGTACCCATGGTTCTTTCATATTCACTCCAACAGACGCTAACGCGGGCAATACAGCGCCTGTACCATAGATGTAATTGACACCCCAACGCCCAAACCAGGAACCATCTGTCTGTTGCGTCCGTTTTAAATAGTCTACGCCTCGTCGAACGACATGCCAAGCTTCATCGTAACCGAACATGCCGTAGCACTCCAGGACATGCGCAGTCACATCTTCTGAAGGCGGATCGGTTACAGCGCCAAAATCGCAAAACGGTATACGACAAGGCAAACTCGTTATATTATCAGCGTCAAACGCTGCCCAACCGCCATTTTTGCTTTGCATAGCAGTCATCCACTGAAAACCGGCCGTGAGGGACTTTTTGCGGCGTTCCTCATCCGGCAGACGAAGCTTACTCAGCGCCATCAAAATAACAGCCGTATCGTCCAAATCGGGATAGCAATCATTCATAAACTCGAAGGCCCAACCGCCTCCCTGCGCTTTGGGGCGTCGTATTTTCCAATCCCCATGCACGAAAATTTGTTGCTGAAGCAGCCAATTTCCAGTATTTAGCAGAGATGGATGATTGCTAGGTAGTCCAGCAGATGTCAGCGCCAGTACGGACAATCCTGTATCCCAGGTTGGGGAAATACAGGCATGAAACCACCAGCGACCATCATCCGTTTCCACCCCAAAAGTCTCCAAAGCCTCCCAACCTTTGCGAAACGCTTCACTTTTCTCCATACCAACAACTTTTAAAGCCAGTAAAGAATAAAACCATGCTGGTTGAATTCCCGCCCAGTTTCCATCCCGTTCTTGATGACGGAGAATCCAGTCGATGGCTTTTTGTTCAGCCGACTTTCGACCTATATGAAAAGGAAACCTTTGATAAAGGTGCAATAACTCATCGATTCCACGAAAAAATCTTTCCCATCCGTCCTCCCCTCTCAATGGAGGTGATGGTTGTTCCCTGACAAACAATTCATCAATAGAAAGCCCGTTCTCCAATGGAAAGACAGGGCGTCGTGACATGACAATCGAAAGCGGGACCATTGTAGAACGAGCCCAACTGGCAAAATCGTATATATTTAATGGTGCCCAACGCGGAAGAAACATCATTTCTACGGGCACAACAGGAATGGATTTCCAAGGATACAACCCAAGCAAAGCTAACCACATACGTGTAAAAACTCTTGTACACTCTACGCCACCGTGATTTTGAATAAAATTACGTGCCTTGGCAAGGGGTTCATGTTGCTCCTGCATACCCAACATTTTTAAAGCGAGATAAGCTTCCACTGTACAATTCAAATCCCCTGGTCCACCAGGAAATAACGTCCAAGCCCCTTCCTCTGTCTGACCAGCCAGGATATGACGAACCAGTTTTTGTTCCCGATCGCGATTGCACCGTCCCATACAGTGTAATAAAAATACATATTCAGCTTCCATCGTCACGTTGGTTTCAAGCCACGCCATCCAGTATCCTTCTGCATGTTGCAGATGGAGTAAATAACGACT
This sequence comes from Alicyclobacillus tolerans, assembly GCF_900142255.1. Taxonomy (GTDB): domain Bacteria; phylum Bacillota; class Bacilli; order Alicyclobacillales; family Alicyclobacillaceae; genus Alicyclobacillus_I; species Alicyclobacillus_I tolerans. The sequence goes on from NZ_FRAF01000006.1 coordinate 100,140, forward strand.
GGCGGCCTGTATCACTTCTTCGGCAAGCAGCGAATCTGACAGTTGAACGCTCAAAGGTTCATCATCCTTTCCGGAATATCCTGTAATACTTCGCTACGGAACCATTCCACTGCATTTTTCAGTGCTATATCAATCGATGTCTGCGGCAACCCCAATTCTCGAACAGCTTTTTGCGCTGTAAAATACATTGGACGTCTGGCGAGTTGTACGCCAGCAAGCGGCACACGCGGCGTGTGTCCCGACAAAGCTGATAGGACAAACTCATCCATGACTGCCGCCGTCCATGCCACCCACAACGGAATGCGCAAGCGCGGAGCAGCGCAACCAGCAATTCGAGCGATACGCCCAACGAGATCGCCAAATGTTAGATTTTCATTGCCCAGTATGTAACGTTCTCCCGTCTTACCTCGTTTCCAGGCTAAGAGATGCCCTTCTGCAACATCCTCCACAGCCACCAGATTCAGACCTGTTTCCACATAAGCTGGCATTTTCCCAGTCATGGTATCAAGGACGATGCGGCCCGTCGGAGTCGGCTTGATATCCCCCGGACCGACAGGAGTGGAAGGATTGACAATGACTATATCCATTCCTTCTCTGCAAGCATCGAGCACTAATTCCTCAGCTAATATTTTAGAACGCTTGTAATCGCTCTTTACTTCCCGGGGATTCGCAAACAACGTTTCGTCGGCCGCTCTGCCATCTTCCATAAGTCCCACTGTAGCTGTGCTGCTTGTATAAACGATGCGTTCAATCTTCGTTTTACGTGTTGCTTCAAGCAGACGACGCGTTGCTTCCACATTCACAGCCATCATTTTGTCACGATCGCGTCGATATAATGAATAGTGGGCTGCCACATGAAAAAGAACATCGCAAGTTCTCATTGCTTCACTAAAGCTATCAACATCTGTCAAATCTCCATAAACCTTATCCATTCCGAGTCTCTCCAGACGTTGGGTGGATGTGCCGGGGCGAACCAAAGCGCGCACTTCATGACCATCTCGAAGCAGAAGGCGGGCAACATGATAACCTATGAATCCTGATGCGCCAGTTACGAAAGCCCGCATATCCATTGCCTCCCAACATTGGCGAGATTTTTTTGTGCCATCCAAACACGCAAAGGCAACTTAACAGCGTGTCGCCAAGAAAAAGGCTGGCGCCAGTCGGGCAAATAATCTTCCGCAGTATCAAGCACTGAACGGATAGCCAAAAAAGGTACACCGACATCAGAAGCGGCTAGCGCCCAACTGTAACTTTCTTGATCCACCCAATGTGCTGTATATGCTTCCTGTAAACTGCGTTTGCTGATGGGAGTCGCTGCAACTCGTCGTACAGAAAGCATGCGTCCACTGGTTTCATAGGATTTATGGAGACCTGCCTTCAACAACACACTTCCTTCATCAGATACAAATTCTAAAGGAATTGCGATATCTCCCGGTCTATACTCTCCATCCAGCGCCCCACAGACACCAACCCCAACAATCCAATCCGGCTGATGATGAGTCATCAATGACTTTATTTGATAAAGGGCGGCTTTAGGGCCGATTCCTGTCACAGCAAACTGCACCTGCAAATGTTTGGGCCACTCCATACGACGAAACGGGGCAATTTCAAACGGCATGGCGGCCAAAAGCAAAACACGCATCTTTTCCCCTGCTCTCTTGCCATAATGATGATTCACTTTGCCAAGAAAGCACGTTAAGAGGCAAACATCCAACGCATCATGCGCCACATGTCGACAGGTGACATTTTTTCGACGGCAGACGCTTCATAGCCACTATGCATCATGCAACTCGCACAACGCGGATTTTTTCCATATCCATAATCATCCCAATTTGTTTTTTGCATAAGTTCTTCAAACGTATCGTAGTGTCCGTCCGTCAGTAGGTAGCAAGGCCCTTTCCAGCCTTTAGGATTGCGGTTGGGCATACTCCATGGTGTACAACGCAAATCACGTTTTCCCTGAAGAAAATCAAGAAACATGGGTGTATTGTAATAACGCACTTTAGGACCCGCCAGACGAACAATCTCACTAACCATGGCTATTACTTCTCGGCGGTGCAAAAAGATTTCCGAATTTGCCCCATTGACTTCTTCATAAGTAAATGCGGGAGAGAGCAGACAATTATCCACACCCATTTCCGTAAGCTGTTGGAGTAAAGTGGCAATTTCCTGAGGATTGACTCCCTTGTAAAGCGTGGTATTTGTAGTCACCCGAAATCCTCGACGTTTGGATTCCTCTATACCTTTCATAACAATGTCAAAAACACCTTTGCGCTCCACCATGCGATCGTGATGCTCGCGTGGTCCGTCTAAATGAAAAACGAAGGTGAATCTTGGATGAGGTTCGATTTTGTCCAGAATTCGATGCAGTAAAATGCCGTTGGTGCAAAGCATTGTCAATTTACCACGCGCCAGCATTCCTTTTACAATATCTACAATTTCAGGATGTACCAAAGGTTCCCCACCAGCAATTGAAACTCCAGGCGCACCACATTCGTCAATCGCATCAAAACAGTCCTGAGCTGTGAGTCTCATCTTTAGAATCTCTTCGCTTTGGCGAATTTTTCCACACCCTGTACAAGTAAGATTGCACAACTCAGTAGGTTCAAGCATGAGGACCATTGGATAGCGTTTGCGCCCACGCAGTTTCTGGCGCATGACATACTTAGCCATATCTATAGTCAGGCTGAGCGGCTGACCCATTCTCCATCCCTCCGTAAATCGTTTGTAGGCGAATTGTCGAAAGAGAAAGCGGCAGTAGGTCTACAACCGAAATGTATGTAGATGCACTCCAAGTATCACCATTTATTGAAAGATTTATGGTTGTCCACGTCTCCCCAGTCGCCTCACCCATTTGTCCAGTCCACGTATGGATAACCACTCTCGAACGCGCCCTCCTATCACGATGGGCCGTTGGCGCAATGCATGCCAATTTTTACTGCCTGTCATGACAAGAAGAGCATGCAAAGTCCAATGCAATTCCTCTATATAAGCATCAAGCGCTTTCTCACCCTCAGGTTGACTGAGAAGTCGCAAAAAAGGCCCAGCAATACCTACTGCTGAAGCTCCTAAAGAAATGGATTTGGCGATATCATGACCGTTTCTAATTCCTCCTGAAGCCACAACATCAATTTTGCCGCCAACTGCGCCAAGAACTTCACACAACGTAACAGGTGTAGGTAATCCCCATTGTTGCCACTGATCACTCAATAAATGATTCCTGCGCCATGCCTCTACAGCGATAAAATTGGTTCCTCCGCGCCCACCTACATCAATAGCTGAAACTCCCGCAGCAACAAAACGCTCCGCTTGCTCGGAAGCTATACCTTGCCCCACCTCTTTAGCAATGACCGGGACACCCACACTCTGCACCGTTTGATGAAGACGCACTAACGCACCGTGAAAATTGCGATCTCCCTCTGGCATAAATAATTCTTGCGCTACATTCCAATGTACCTGAAGCAATTGTGCGCCAATCAGTTGAACAGCCCGTTTGGCAACATCTGGGTCAGTGTTCATACCTACATTGGCAATAACGACCCCATCCGGATTCTCTTCACGGACAACGGTGTAAGTACGCGCCCACCTATCGTTACTCAGACCTGCCGTTTCTGACCCTACAGCCATAGCCAGCCCGTGACGACGCGCAGCAGCCGCTAATTTTTTATTAATTTCATAAGCTTCTTCGGTACCGCCTGTCATAGCGTTAATCAGAATGGGTGAAGGTAGGCGAATGCCACAGAGATGCGTTTCCAATGCTACATCTTCCCAAGCCAATTCAGGGGCGCAATTGGATAACAGGGATATATCTTCAAACCACGAACTACCTCCTGTGTCTCCCAATTGTTTGACTGCCTCAAGATGTTCTGCTTTACGTCTGCTACGAATATCCGAATGGACAAGCAAATGCTATTCACCTCCTCGCAGTAGCAAGCAGAGTGCAGTCAACAGTCTGCGATCAGCACTACAACTCGCAACGTTGTTTGGCAAATTGTCATGAATTGTCCAAGATTGATTTCAGTTTACGTCAACGTGAGTTTTTTTGTCAAACCTCTCCAATTGTCGATGAGCTGTTACGGTCTCTTCCCATTGGTTAATTAAATAACTGTATAAATCTTTCACATGCGAAAATCGTTTGTCTTTCCATGGAGTTGCTACCTGATAGCGACTCTCCCAAGATAATGTGGTGGCTTTGACATCCACATGACTTTCAACCTGTTCTAACCACTGCAATTGGACAAGTCTACGAAAAACACGTGTGAGTATTTTCTCCCGATCTCGTTGCAATTTGAAAGCTAGATGGACCCCTGACGGCAAATGGGCAAGTTCAGCTATAGCCTGTTTGACAACTTCTTGCTCTGTACCTTTACCACCAAGAACAGCCAATGCGTGGGCTATCGTATGACTGGCATTGATAGGGCGAATGGCAGCCAATGCGGTTGTCAGGTCTACAGTATGGGTATATGAAACAAGTGAAGCATCAATGCCAAGCCTCCCTGGACAAAGAGGGTCGTAAGCGACCGCTGATAAAAAAACAGCATCCGCCTTATCTCGCAAAGGTTCGAGCACAAAGCGAAACAGTCCAATAAGCCCATCTGGCGTTAATCGTCCTTCTGGTGTCACAAATACTTTTCGTTTCTGTTCAAGCAAACGACAGACAGACGATATCTGCTCATTGATTCGATCTCTTACTTTTGAGCGTAGTTGTTGTCGAATCGGTTCCTGAATCGCACGCAAAGAAACCGGTTGATTGGCAAGATGAAGCCAACGAGGTTGATAGAGATGAGAGAGGTAAAGACCTTTTGCGCCAACTTGATGCAAAAATGTATGTTCAAACACTTCTTCGAGTGGAAGATTTCCCTGCATCCTGCGAATTTCCGATGCCCAACTGTAGAAGGGTCGCGTGCGTGGAGTATCTTCAATTGGACGAATGCCAATGAGACGCAAGATGGGTCCGGCATTGAAACTACGCATCCATCCTTTTAACCAGCGGGGACTGCGCACAGCCAAGAAGCCCGACTCAAAAAGCCTTTGCGATGCCACCGTATAAATGGGATAGCGCCAGTTTCCACGCAAATAGAGTCGCGGCGGAATAAAAGCACCATCGAGATCGTGCACATGATTGGACACAATGAGCAAAGCACCCTGCTTGGGCAGATGACCCGTGAGACGGACTCGACAACGCAGAGTTACAACAAGACATAAAACAGAAGCTACTGTAAGGCTGAGTATAACGGTGAACCAACTATCCTCCTGAATCCCTCCTGCAAACCAAACAACCACTGCACCTGCAAGTATGGTCAAGCCAGCCAGCCAAAAGAGATAGAAATAAGAATGAGCGAGCGGCACTGGTCGATGAAGCATAAAACCTCCTACTGCTGGCGCAATGACTGTTGGAAGTGTTGCGGCAATTCCCCAAATCCCCAATTGTCGGGCAATATTTTCTAAACTTGGCATGGTATCCAGAGCCAACGCCCAGTCAACGGATAAAAAGGCCCCATATCCAGCACCATAAAGTACCGCAAAAGCAAGCATCCAAGCGACAGAAGATGTATATGCGAAAGCGATAGTCGCTACTGCCATAGGAAGAGTAGCGACAGCTACAATATGGGCGCGATGAAGACGATCGGAAAGTGAACCGACAACGAATGATGAGAGTGCAGCGCCAACAAGGGCCAACAGGGAAAGCTCGGCTGTACTAGCTGTAGGACGAGGTGTGTGCAACACATCCTGGAAGTAGTAAAGAACATAGGTCATCAACAAAGTTTGCCCAAACATAACCAAAAACCGGGCTATGAAGACCCAATAAAAAGCTGTGGGTTTTTGTCTGGGACGAACATTGAAGAGCATGGCTGACGATGGAGATTCATGAATTCCGAAAAAAGTATAGAGAGCGCCAACGATAGTCACCAAAATCATGGCCACATACGCTGCAAAGATTGGGAGAAAGCCTGTTAGAGCCAAACCGAGGGCATTGCCAAGCAATGTCGCTACGCCTATATATCCTGATGCCTTTCCCCACTCTGCTGGTCTGACAAGTTCTGGCATGATAGCCTGAAAAGATGCCCCCGCAGCACTTAACCCAAGAATTGCAAATAAAAAGCCGCAAGCAAATACCCAAACATGAAGTGTAGAACCTCCAACTGCTAACCCTAAAACATTGGCAGCCGACCCAAGGACAATCATCTGACGCCGCTGACCACCTTTTGCACGAACGCGATCGGACAAAGCCCCTATCAACGGCAAAGTTACCATTGCTATGAAATCACCTAGCGTGATGAGTTGCGACAAAAAAACGATATGTCCAGCATGGGTCAACCGTGCTACGGTAGCGGGAATTACAATGGTTAGAAGTGCGGCTTGTTGAAAACTCAGCGTAAACCAAAAGGCAGCAAGGGAGATGTGCTTCTTCACATCCTCACTCCTCTCATTGGCAAACTGCTGAAAGACGAATGACAAATATGTAAAGACCGTTATAAGTATTCCTTACTCTATTCTTGATTCTCCATTCCCACTTTTTAAACACCATTTGCGACGATTATAGAGAATTGAATATGATAAACATAAATCTCTCAGACAAAGTCTATTTCATCAAAAACAATTACAAAAAGCAGAGAAATATCCCTCTTTTCGGTCTCCGACTCATCTTATCCATGTTGATTTTATTGCATCAAATATGCCTGACACCTGCAATAAGGGCATAAGTTTCTAACTGGAGACAGAGTAAATGGGAGGCGCGCTTCAATATGGAACAGCAACTTGACGTCCTATTGCTGAGTGCCGGATACGGTGAAGGCCATCATCAAGCAGCTCGCGCCATTCAGGAAAATTTACAACGAATCTGGCCCGGTTGCCAAATTACCATGATGGATTATCTGGAGTACATACCTGATTTTATCGGTCAAGCTACTGTTGGGCTCTACAAAGCCATGTCGAAACATTCACCATGGATGTACGCTGGCGTTTATCACTTGACTTCCCAAATTGCAGGCATGTGGGGGTGGAGCCATATTGAATACAGTCTCGGACGCCGTCATTTGCGCCATCTCATCCAGACGGTTTATCCCAAAGTTATCATCTGCACACACCCGCTTCCGATGGCAGTTCTCTCTACAATGCGACGTCAAAATGAGAAGGTGCCGCCGGTCTTTGGTGTCGTTACAGACTATGTTCTACATGGAGAATGGATCCAATCGGATTTAGACCGCTACTACGTTCCTACACGCCGGATGCAACAACAACTATCGGAACATGGAATCGACAGCAAACGAATCATTGTCAGCGGTATTCCTGTACGGGAGGCATTTTCTGAAACCATCGATACACATGCTGCTCGAGCCGCGCTCAACTGGCCAGACGTACCCACTGTGCTTTTTCTGTCGAGTGCCCTCGGAACTTTGGGAGGAGTGGTAGAAGCTTGTCAAGAACTTCTTCTCTCACGCGAGTATTTTCGCCTTGTGGTCATCTGCGGTCGAGACACGACATTAGCCGAGAAACTTCGTCAATTAATTGCAAAAGACACATTCCACCCCATTGAAGTTTTAGGCTATGTCCACAATATTGCTGACTATATGCGTGCCTCCGACATCATTGTCACCAAAGCCGGCGGCATCACGTTGTCGGAAGCCTTATCTTTACAGCGAACCATCGTCATATATCGTCCGATTCCAGGGCAAGAATCCGGCAATTCTCGCTGGGCTGCCCAGCGTGGCGCAGTGGTGATAGCCAAAACACCGGAGACGCTTTGCGAGCAAATAGAAACATTACTTGCCAATGATGCTCTACGGATAACTTTATCCACACGCGCTGGACATTTGGCAAAACCTCATGCAGCCAGACGCATTGCCAGCGACGCTTGTGAAGCAGCGGGAAAAATAAATCGTATGACTCGTAACTAGGATGGTGGGGCAAAGATGTGGACGATCGCTATAGGAGCGCTTACATGCCTAGCCTGGTTTTGGCTGCTGTTCTTTCGCGGACGATTTTGGCAAACCCATTTACAGTTGACCGCGCAGCCATTGTCAAAAAAGCATCAGACGTTTAATTGGCCCAGCGTATGTGCGATTGTACCTGCACGAAATGAGGCTGACATGATTCCTCAAACGTTAGGTGCTCTGCTCAATCAATCCTATCAAGGACACTTTTCAGTCATTTTAGTGGACGACCAAAGTCATGATGAGACTGTTCAGGAAGCAAAAAAGACGGCCGTTTTGTCAAAACATCCAGAGCGACTGACGATTGTATCGGCTCCCCCTTTACCAGAAGGTTGGGCAGGAAAAGTGTGGGCTATGCAAACAGGACTGCTGCATGTGCCCGTGGACACTGATTTTCTATGGTTTACAGACGCCGATATTTTTCACCCTCCTCACTCCCTGGAACGTCTAGTGGATAAAGCATGTCGCGAGTCGTTTGATCTCGTTTCCATCATGGTTCGCCTCCACTTTACTGGGTTTTGGGGCTCCCTTATGATTCCAGCCTTCGTGTACTTTTTTGCTAAACTATATCCTTTTCGTTGGGTATCTCGTGATCATCACCCCAAAGCGGCGGCTGCAGGTGGCAGTATATTGGTCCGACATTCGTTCATTGGAACAGAGGACGGATTGGCTCCCATAGCCGGAGCACTGATTGATGATTGCTCACTAGCGCGACTCGTTCAATCTCGAAGAGGAAAACTTTGGCTTGGATTGGGTAATGAGGTAACAAGTCTACGCGCCTACCCTGGGCTTGGTGCTGTTTGGAAAATGGTAACCCGTTCAGCCTTTGTCCAATTGCGTTATTCACTCTGGCTTTTATTGGGTACGGTGCTTGGTATGCTGCTACTCTATGTTTGTCCGGTTGTGTTAGCTTGTACGTCATTGTTTCGCATAGTAGAAAAGCTGATATTACCAGCAACAGAAAATTTTTTACATATTCCAGGAACACAACTGTTGCTTAGCGCCGCTCTAAATGTAAGCGCATGGGTATTGATGTCCATCAGTTTTATTCCCATTTTACGCTGGTATCGAGTCCAAACATGGCGGGCGGCTCTATTACCTCTGTGTGGTTTCTTCTATACATGCATGACAATAGATTCAGCGCGTCGCTTCTGGCAACAACATGCGGATGCTTGGAAAGGCAGACCATTCCAGCCAATGCCAAACAAACCTACTCGCCATCCTTAATAGGAAGCATCTATGCCCGACAAAGTATAAGCCCTTACGTCAGCGATTGAATCTCATCCTGGAGTTGGAATCACGCCTTTCCGAAGTAATACTGAGTTCCACAGAACCATCCCACTTACACCTTTCATGGCTTGTTCTATATTAAAATTAAAACATATAGGATGAATGATGCATCCACCCTTTCTCTGAACAGAGTAATTAAAAAAGAAAATTTTTCTTTTCAACTATGGGCAAAAACCACTTGCAACCATTCAACATTCATGATATGATATATCTCGTTGTCCCGATACGAGCCATTAGCTCAGTTGGCAGAGCACCTGACTTTTAATCAGGGTGTCCCGCGTTCGAGTCGCGGATGGCTCACCAAAAAGCCGCACAGTTGATGCGGCTTTTTATTTTCATAAAAATACTTCAGAATTTGATGAAGGTGAGAAACTCGGCTTACCGTAATAGTATCCCTGTTGCCAATCGTATCCGATTTCCCTTAAAATTCGAGCCTCTTCAGCAGATTCAATCCCTTCCGCCAGAGCTATAGCATTCATAGAAGAAGTCAGTCGATAAATTTTCTCTGCTCGATCGCGTTTTTCTTTATCCAAATGTATATTTTTAACAAATTTTCGATCCAATTTGACAACATCTGGCTCTAAGGCGAGTAAGGTAGATAGATCATTAAAACCCTCACCCACATCGTCGAGCGCATATCGAAAACCTTCTCTTCTATAATAAAGGAGAATACGTTTCAGGTGTTCCAAATTGTCTACTCTTTCTGTCTCCACAACTTCAAATACGATGCGTGAATTATCAATTCCGTTCTCGTAAGCCGCTTTCATTGTTGTTTGTAAGCAGTGTTCTGGTATGTAAATAGACGTAGGTATAAAATTTACAAAAATCAACTGTTCTTGACTCAGTTGTTGCCCTGCTTGAATACCCTTGATGCGGCATGTTCGATCTAAACGAAAAAGCTCACTTTGATTGCGGGCAGATTCAAATAAGAGTGCTGGTGAAATCAAAGACCCATCTGGCTTCAGAGCTCGAGCAAGCATTTCATAGCCAATCGTTTGCTTATGCTCAACATGAACAATCGGTTGATACATCATATGAATTTGATCGCGTTGGATAATCTCATCAACCCACAGCACCGGTCTTCTGGCTACCACCTCATGGAAAGTCACATGATTCATTTTTTCTATTTCACTGCCTAATTTCACGGCTTCGTAAAAATCCCAATTTTCTAAGGAGTAATATTCACTCCAAAACGACAAACAGTCGAAAAATAATCGATTTCCTACCCATAATTGCGAATGATTAACAGGCTGCCATTCTTTTTGCGAGTGCTGAGAGAGCGATTGAATCACTTCTTGCAAGACGGACGGACGATCTACCTCAATCATATATCCCTTTACAGTTCCCATACATAACGGACAATTATCTAGCATGAACTTCCCCCCAAATAAGCAGAATTTCATTCATGTCGATCATTCGTCTCTTGTCTCCATTTTCCTCATTCATTCCGATTAAAATCAATTTATTTCATACCATGTATAAACTTCATCTAATTTTGGCAAGGTACAAGCATGATTATTTCTCATAAAATGCATTCCATCATTGCATGTATCATCAGTTTGTGCAGTGGATTGGCTTGTCCTGCTTCGCTTGAAACCCATCCACTTCATGAAGCTGGAAAACTGAAGCAGGAGAAACAAGCAACGAGTTTAAAAGCAACTCCAGATGTCCATTTACAAAGTACAGTTCCTAAACATCCTGCATTACAAAAGGAAAAAATTTTATTGAAAGAAGAAGGGCAGGGAGATTTTACACTCACCGCTTACGCTCTAGATGCAGGGTGTACGGGCAAAGCTCCTGGCATGCCAGGGTTTGGAGTAACCTCAACAGGAGCTAGGGCAACCGTAGGCAGAACCATCGCTGTTGATCCGCGCTATATTCCTTATGGAACCCTTGTCTATATTGAAGGACTTGGTTGGCGTATTGCGGAGGATACAGGTGGCGCTATCCGCGGCAGACATATCGATGTCCTGTTGCCCTCCCATCAAGCGGCTATTGAGTTTGGAGTTAAACATCATCAAAAAGTAAGATGGTTTCATATTGCAACCGAACCATCGAAAGAAAATGTTTCTTCAATAAGGATGCTCCATATAGCTCCGGAGTTGTTTGCAAAAGTTTCGCAAATATCCACGCTGACTCTGCAAAGCGAAAAAGATATCCGCATTGGGAATACGCGCGAGCTCTCTGAGCAAACGAGTTCTCAAATCGATAAGCGGGAGGAGTTGTTCAAATAACGATTGACTCAAAATTTTTTCCTCAACCAGCACAAGCAGAATATCTGAGTATCCTCCAGGATCACGCATAACCATAGCATCAATAATGTCTGAAGCTGCGTTGGTCATTAATTCTACTGCGATATAGAGGGCTCGCTCGGCAGCAAGTTTCTGTGTCCAATCCTCCTCCTTCTCGCCTTGCTCGACTTGCGAGTCCATCCACTCAATCATTTGTTCTAAATCATCCAATTGAGCTTCGATTTTTTTCTTCATTACATCCGTCAAATACATTCATTCCAGCCTCCCGTTTCTCGGTTCACTCGCGTAAAGTATAATGAAACCCAATAAAATCGACAAATGGAAAGGAGGACACAGACTTGTTTTTGTAGAATAGTCTAAATCTATCGACTGTATGATGATTTAGATAAGTTTTAAGACCTTTCCTTTCAAACTTTGTATTTGACAACCTCATTAAGGAAGTGAAGCTGCTTGCTAACTGAACTGTCCTGGAAAGTTGGCGGTCAACAAGGTGAAGGTGTTGAGAGTACTGGTGAAACGTTTGCCGTAGCACTCAATCGTCAAGGGTATTATATCTATTCTTTTCGTCATTTTTCTTCAAGAATTAAAGGCGGGCATTCTAACGACAAAGTGCGCGTAAGTCTTATCCCTCATCGAGCTATTGCTAGTTATACGGATATTTTATTGGCATTTGACCAAGAAACCATTGATCTGAACGCTTCTGATGTAAGAGAAGGCGGCATAGTGATTGCCGATGCTAAATTTAAGCCCACTGCTCCCCAACATGTTCAACTTGTCAGTATTCCGCTGACACAGCTTGCTGAAGAAAACGGATCGGCCATTATGAAAAATATGGTGTCACTCGGTGCCTCCTGTTATCTACTCGGGTTGTCTCTCGATGTATTTCGATCCGTGATAGAAGAAAAGTTTTCCCGCAAAGGTGCAGCGGTTGTTGAGCAAAACATGCGGGCGCTACAAAGCGGATACGATGCCATCAAAGAGCAAGCCACACCTGATATGCTCATGCCACTAGCTCCCGCTGATGGTGTGCCACGACTTTTTATGATGGGCAATGATGCTCTTGGTCTTGGCGCCTTAGCTGCTGGTGCTAGAGTGATGGCTGCTTATCCTATCACTCCTGCTTCTGACGTGATGGAATACCTCATTAAAAAGATGCCTAAAGTGGGCGGCGCAGTGGTTCAAACAGAGGATGAAATTGCTGCTATGACCATGACTATAGGCGCAAACTATGGCGGAGCGCGAGCTTTCACTTGCACATCTGGTCCGGGGTTAGCATTGATGATGGAAGCTATTGGACTTTCTGGAATGACTGAAACGCCAACTGTGATTATTGATACACAACGCGGCGGCCCTTCTACTGGTCTACCTACTAAACAAGAACAATCTGATTTTCTCGCAGCGCTCTTTGGCACTCACGGCGAAATTCCTAAAATTGTGCTAACCCCAGCCACTCCTGAAGAGTGTTTTCAAGCGATGGGTGAAGCGTTTAATTTAGCTGAACAATACCAGTGTCCGGTCATTGTCATGACTGATTTGCAACTTTCATTAAGCAAACAAACAACAGAACCGCTCAAGTTGTCCGATATTTCCATACAAAGAGGTTCCACCTTGATGAACGAAATACCTTCTGAAAACATCCATGACCAATTCAAGCGGTATGAACTGACTGCCAATGGCGTGTCACCTCGAGTTTTGCCTGGCACGAAAGGTGGATTACATCACGTAACGGGTGTAGAACACAGTGAAATTGGACGCCCTAACGAAACCTCGCTGAATCGGCAAAAAATGATGGAAAAACGCATGCGAAAACTGCAGGGTGTTGAACTCAATCACAGTGTATCCTGTCACGGCAATCCAAACGCAAAGACTGTGTTGCTTGGAATTGGTTCTAATTTTGGCGCTCTGGAAGAAGCGGTTGAAATATTAGAAAAACAAGGTATCTCCGCCACTCATGTTCATATTCATAAACTTTTACCCTTTCCTGTTCAAGCCCTTCAAGAAGCATTTGCTCATAAAGAAGAAATTTTTGTGGTAGAAAACAACGCAACTGGACAAATTCGTCATTTACTCGGATTTTTTAACGTTTCGACGAATGGCGCCCTACACTCAATTTTAAAATTCGATGGTAGCCCATTTTTACCAAAAGAGATCGCCGAAGAAGTCGCGAGGAAGGTGAGCGTATGGCAAGCATGAAAGATTTTCGAAACGAAGTCAGACCCAACTGGTGTCCCGGTTGCGGAGATTTTTCTGTACAAGCAGCTATTCAACGCGCCCTTGGGCAATTGGATAAAGAACCGCATGAGGTCGCTGTTATCTCTGGCATTGGATGCTCTGGGAGAATCTCAGGCTACATCAATGCTTACGGATTTCATGCCGTTCATGGTCGAGCTTTACCAACAGCTCAAGGAGTCAAGCTAGCTAACCGTAATTTAACAGTCATAGCCGCTGGGGGAGATGGAGATGGATTTGGCATTGGGCTCAACCACTTCATCCATGCGGCTAGACGCAATATGGATATTACTTATATTGTTATGGATAACCAGATTTATGGTCTGACGAAAGGGCAACATTCTCCAACATCTGCGCATGGTTTTCAAGTCAAAACAACACCGCATGGAAATATTGAATACCCACTGATGCCAGCACAATTGGCTTTGGCAGCAGGCATCTCCTTTTTAGCGCAAGGATTTTCGAGTGAGGTAGGCAAACTGGTAGATCTGATTGCTGCAGGTATTCAACATAGAGGTTTTGCGTTGATTAATGTCTTCAGTCCATGCGTCACTTATAATAAGGTGAATACTTATGAGTGGTATAAAGAAAATTTGATATCTGTAGACGATCTCCCTGACTATGATGCTGCTGATTATGGTCGCGCCATGAATCTTGTACGTGAACACCATGGACTTGTAACGGGTCTCATTTATCGTGATGCGACTCGGCCAGCATATGAAGATATGATTCACAACTATGCCACGACACCTCTGGCCGCAAGTGAACTGCAACTAGATGCATCCTTGTTTGAAGAAGCTGTTAAGGAATTTGCCTAAACTTTAATTTTTTTCAAAAAAATTCTTCGCCAATTTTCTGTAAAGTTCAGTATACACGCCATCTTTGACTACAAAAGACATATCAGGCCGATCCTTTACCATATCCGGTGAAGGAGTCGGCCGAAAACAGCGTACATCAACAATTTCACTGCTGGCAGGTCTTTTTTGTATATCTTCCAGTTCACAGAGATAAACCCATTTCACATGAAAAGAATCTTTCTCCACGGGTACTAAATACTGCATGATTAATTGTGGATTCGTAATAAGCGCACCCGCTTCTTCAAAAACTTCGCGGCGTAAGGCTTGTTCTGGAGGCTCATTGGATTCTCTTTTTCCCCCAGGCAATTCCCAGCCACGCTGAGGATGCTTCACCCAAATCCAGCCTCCGGAAAAAGGGATAACAGCCAATATTGCCGCAGGTTCTCTAGCTGCACTAAACGGGAACCATTCCCATTCAATGGCTCTACTGAACATATCCGATGCTCCATTCATTAAGGAAAGGATGAAAGAATTTGCGAGATAAAAAAACAGAAGATGAACTACTCAAATCATTACCAGATGGGCACAGATTAACTCATAAAGAATTTTTTGTGTACACTACAGAAAAAACATCTTATGAGATTGAGTTGTATTCAGAAATAAACGGACCCTATTATGCTGTGGGTATTCCTCAAGACGGACCCATGGTGATTTACGGCTCTTCACGTACAGATAGCGCTTATAATGCCATTCAGATGGTTTTAGATAAAATTCAGCGTGAAGAACATCACTTTTTACCAGATCCACCATTTTCCAAAGACGATGCCAATGAGTAACCCAATCACAGCTCCCAGTATGACTTCCTGCGGCTCATGACCTAAGATCTCTTTTAATCTTTCCCCTTCTTGTTCAACAGAAGAAGATGAGTTGTCTGATTCTGAATTAAGAGAAAGCTCCATGGCAATGCGATTCAATAAAACGGCATGCTCTCCCGCATGACGACGAATCCCCCCCGCGTCATACATAACAATCGCGGTAAAAACTACAGACGTAGCAAATATGGGAGATTGTGGACCAACCACATAAGCCAGCGCGGTTGTCAAAGCCATTACGCCAGCGGCATGCGAGCTCGGCATGCCACCAGCGTCTATAATTTTATGCAATTCCCATTGGCGAGTACGAAAATAATGAATCGGTATTTTCAGTATTTGGCCAACACATATGCCAACCAAAGCAGCCATTAAGGGAGCATTTCTCCATAGGCCCTCCAAAAAACTGACCAAATCATGGTGTATCATGAAACTCCCCCACTCTGCTCGTCAGCTTTACAACATCCATCCCATTTTAATACTGGTTTCGAATTCGTTCTACTGTCTCTTTATCTAACCTTTTGACCAGTTCTGTACAAAGTTTGACACCCTGCTCAAAATCATCGTGGCAGTAAATTGACGTATGGCTATGAATATATCGGGTTGGATAGCCAATGGCCACAGACGGAACTCCGCTGCCGCTGATATGGAAACGCCCAGCATCTGTTCCGCCTCCTGATATAGATTCCACTTGGCAAGGTATCCCCACTTCTGCTGCCGTATCTAAAACAAAATCTCGGAATACCGGATTGGGAATCATGGAAGCATCAAAGATAACTAGCAAAGGTCCTTGACCACATTTGGACAAAGCATCCGACTTCGTCAGTCCTGGTGTATCACCGGCTATTCCAACATCTAGCGCAATTGCGATATCCGGCTGAATTTCATTCGCCAATGTGACAGCGCCGCGCAAACCAACCTCTTCTTGAACAGTCGCACCAGCATACAGAATATTGGGATGTTCCGTATTTTGCAAAGCATCCAATACACCAACAGCGGTGGCACAGCCAAGTCGATTATCCAAAGCTTTAGCGCAGTAGAAATGACCATTTCCTAGACGAGTAAACGGACTCCAAGGAACAATGGCATCTCCAGGACGAACGCCCAGTTCTTCCGCTTCCGCTTTGTTCTTGACACCAAGATCGATAAACAAATCTTTGATATCCACTGCTTGTTTGCGTTCTTCAGGTTTCAAAATATGTGGCGGCTTAGAACCGATGACTCCTGTCAGTTTGCCTTTTCTCGTATGTATCGTCACTCTCTGAGACAGCATGACTTGAGACCACCAGCCACCGAGTGTCTGAAATTTAACAAAACCTTCGTCCGTCAAGTATGTAACCATCATGCCGATCTCGTCCAAATGCCCTGCAAGCAGAACGCGTGGTCCATCTGCTTGTCCGACTTTCTCGCCAACCACCCCACCCATACCATCTTTAATTAACCGATTGGACAGTGGGTTAAGATATTGCTCCATTAAAGACCGAACCTCTTTTTCAAACCCAGGGACACCATCAGCTTCTGTCAGCGATTGAACAACTTTCAACATATCAAGCGACATTCTTTTTCCTCCTCACCATACGATCTTAAGGAAGTGAATTTCTGATTCTTGCCCCACTCTTCTGCTTTTGTTCCCTATCGTACCACATCCTCCATACAGAATGCCTTGTGCAGGCAAATCACCTACAAGGATTTTGTGTATTTGTCATACTATGAATAGGCAGAAACAAAGTTAGGCAACTCAACAAGGAGGAGAAAACCTTGGTACGACTGTATCCGATTCAAATTGACGAACAAACATTTACAGCCGTTGAAGTTCATTTACCCAAAACCACACTCCTGTCCATATCCAATGAAGTTGGCTATGTCATGTGTGGAGCACTCGATGTAGAGTTGCTTCGAACACGTTTAGCTGCACGAGAAATCGTGGCTGCACGAGCTGTAGGTGTAAAAACCATCGAAGAATTATTGATGGGACAGGTGGAAAGTTGCACACAATCAGCGGAAGCACTGGGTATCTTTCCTGGAATGTCTATTCGAGAAGCTCTACAACGTATGAGTACTGTCAAAAGTCAAGCATGAGCCTGTTACAGTTCATCCATACGTATACTGCGTTTATGTTCTGTATGACTCCATCGTTGATCAGAACAGGATAAAAACGCATAGAGTGTAATTGGCCCCCAAGTCCAAAGAAATATAGGCAACAAAGGAAGCGCAAAATATGCACGCCAATTTACTTTCTCAAGAAACAATGCAAAGGGTATCTGCAAATAGAGAATAGCGCTTATCAGAATCCAAAAATAAGTTGGCAATAAGCCAGACAGATGGTTTATACCCATATCGCTAGAGATGGAGATATGAAAAAACACCATAAGAGATATGAGAAAAAGGATCATAAAGCGTATGGGTTGAAAAAGATAGAGCGCCGCATCCAATTGACGAACGTCACGTTTTTGCAATGCTTTGCTAAGAAGAGGAAAAAAATTTCGCTTTGCACAATAAAAATGACCTCGCATCCATCGTATCCGCTGACGTAGGGAAGAAACAAGGTCTATTGGTTTTTCGTCATATACCCTAGCTTCATGCGCCCACACAGGATAAATACCACGCCTAATACAACGCACGCCAAACTCCAGATCTTCCGCCAATCCAGTGGCGTGCCAGCCCATTTCTGCTAAAAGGTTGAAATCCACACATACACCCGTACCACCGAGTGAACAAGCAAGTCCCAGATTATTCCTGGCTTTTTGCCACATGCAATTACTAAACCAATATGAAACAGCCTGTGATACCGTAACCCAACTGTCAAACGGATTTTTCACTCCTAGATAACCCTGAATAACACGATGGCCTGTACATAAATGATGATTCATTGCTTGTAAAAAATCGGCTTCTACCAAATTATCTGCATCAAAAATAAGTACAGCATCATAAGAGACAGACATCTCTTGGAGTCGTTTCAACATCCATTCAATAGCATAACCTTTGCTGCGTTGTGTCGATTGTTCCCGGCAGTGCACCTTAGCACCGTGGGCTAAAGCTACCTCCGCTGTATGGTCAGAACAGTGATCAGCAATCACATGAATGTCATAGAGATGGCTGGGATAGTCCTGGGCAAACAAACTATCCAGCAAAAAGCCAATCACTCGTTCTTCATTATGAGCTGGAATCAGAATGGCGAATTTTTTTTCCGGAGAATGGGTATGCGGTTTTTTGGCAGGGAAATAACCAGGGAAGGAAAGTAAAGTTTGATATATTCCTAGTAGGCTGGCAAAGATTTGTATTCCTAAACCCATCGTGTGGACAAAAAAGCGCCAAATATCCATACGTCACTCAACCCGTCTTTCAGATTGTCAGTCATACTCTCATCGTTTACGATAGTAGAGGTATCACAAAAAGGAGGAAGACTGTGTCTAATCATTTTAACCTATGGATTGCCCACGATGGCTATTTCGGCTTATTTCTGCTCATGCTTTTAGAAAGCGCCTGTATCCCTATACCCTCAGAAGTCGTTGTTCCATATGCCGGCTATCTTTCACACCAGGGTACCCTTTCCATTGTTCCTGTCATTCTAGTCGCAACTTTAGCTAATGTGGTTGGCGGTTATATCGCCTATATGATTGGCTATTATGGCGGTCGACCCTTTGTGCTTAAATATGGACGATTTATTCTCCTGAATCCCCATCACCTCGAGAAAGCCGAACAGTGGTTTGCAAAATATGGGGAAATCACCGTATTTCTAGGCAGACTAGTTCCTGCGGTGCGCACCTTTGTTTCCCTGCCTGCAGGTATGGCGAAAATGCGTTTAGGAAAATTTTTATTTTATTCGTTTCTCGGTTCCTTACCCTGGAATATCGCTTTAACCATCGCCGGTTATCAGTTGGCCGCACATTTTGATATCATTGACAAACATTTGAAACCATTGAGTACCATAGGCGCCGTTATTCTAGGATTAGCAGTTTTATGGTTTTGGTTTGGGCAACGTTCAAGACGGATAAACAGAAACTTGTAAGAGGCGGCGGATTCGTTCCGCTGTCTCTCCATTCTCCAAAAAAATCTCACGCGGCAAGAATAGACAAAATTCCTCTGAGGTTGAGAGCTCACGCACCAGTTTGGAAAGTCGGCTTAGTTCTACTTTGTCACCTTTTTTCGTAGCAATTGAAATACCTTCCCCATGATAGATATAAGCAGTAATTCCAGAAGTTCTCCCGGCAAAGTAATACTCTGGATCGTAGCCGTTGGCCCGTATCAAGGTGCGCAACTGAGCCCTGATCTCCAAAGAAGGTTCACTGCAGACAATCGGATAGAGTAATCTTCTGTACAGAAAACGCTTGGATAAATCCGCCAAAACCTCATCTTTACTTCCACTCCATAAATGAAACGCATAGGTAAGCGTAGACTCATCCAACGCAAGGTATTCTTTTACGGAAAGCGGGCGAGAATCTTCATGAAGTATAGCCGTTAACGCTTTTGGAAGGTACAAAGCTGCTGTCTCCTGCTGCTCGCGAGCGCGTTTGAGAATATTCGCCACAAGTACATCGCTGCCAATTGTAACGGGATGCAAATAGACTTGTGCATACATGAAATACCGCGCAAGAATATATTGCTCGACTGTATGAATGGCATTTTCCGAGATCGCGACCTGACCATCACTAATCACTATAGAACGAAGAATTCTTGCCAATTCAAAACTTCCGTAAGATACACCCGTATGTAAACCATCTCGCAGCAGATAGTCCATCCGATCAACATCCAATTGACTGGATATTAACTGTTGTATTATTGGAAACTTCCCTCTTTTTTCTAAAACACCCACTAAATCTTGCGCAAAATCTGTGTCTATTTCGTCCAGCCTTCGACGAATCTCTTCATCTTCCAAGAGAATTCTCCGAGTCCAGTCCTCGTGGTGATAAGCGTACACCTTTTCAAAAGTATGCGAAAAGGGGCCATGTCCCACATCATGCAAAAGCGCAACAGCTAAGGCAAGTTTCCGATCGCGATCGGAATGCGGCCAGCCAAAGCGCTTCTGCAAATGCTGCAAAAGTCGTCGCATCGTCTCATATGCGCCTAGAGAATGACTGAAACGGCTGTGCTCAGCACCATGAAAAGTGAGATAGGAAGTGCCCAACTGACGAATTCTGCGCAATCGTTGCACAGCAGCCGTATTGACGAGTGACCAAATCCAGGCATCGTCCACCACAATTTCATCATGTACTGGATCTTTCAACACTCGCTCAAACACAGGCATCGTCCTCTCAAACGTCAAAGAGGGCTTACGGAAAACCCGCAAGACCCTCTGGTGTACGCTAATTTTTCAATCACAAGAACCAGGCTGGCCTGCTTCAGTAGCAGTACGAAAACTGCTTCCACAGCCGCACATGGAAGTTGCGTTGGGATTGTTAATTTTAAAACCTTGTCCTGTTAAATCGTCCACATAGTCAACCTCTGAACCATCTATCAAATGAAGACTTTCTTGATCCACCAAAACTGAAACACCATTGAGGGTAAAACGTAAATCGCCTGGTTTTTCAGAGTCAAGCGCCATACCATAAGAGAAACCAGTGCAACCCCCAGGCTTGACAAAAAGACGCAGAGCGTTTTCATCGGGGCGATTTCGTTCCTCAATCAACTGCTGGATTTTTTCAGCCGCCGCTTCTGTCAGCGTGACCATATCCATCCCTCCCCCATACAGTTTACTCCTGAGCCAATGACCTGACAACTTCCAGAACTTTGTCAGCGTGACCATCCACGCGAACGCGCCGAAAAACTTTCGCTATTTTGCCTTCCGAGTCGATGACAAACGTTGTCCTTTCTAAACCAATGGTCTTTTTCCCATACATGTTTTTCTCACGAATTACACCATATGCATTGCAAACTGTTTCATCAGGATCGGACAAAATCGGAAAATTAAGTTGATATTTCTCGCTGAATTTTTCATGAGATTGCACATTATCACGAGAAATACCGTAGATTTTAGCCCCAATTGCAGAGAATTGGCCTGCTAAATCGCGAAAAGCACACGCTTCCTTTGTACAACCTGGTGTATCGTCTTTGGGGTAGAAGTAGAGCACCACCGGTTGTCCCATTAATTCAGACAGATGGACTGTCTCTCCATATTGATTCGGCAAAGAAAAATCAGGAGCATCCATGCCAGGTTTTAAATCGACAACGTCCATACTCTCACTTCTCCTTTACAACTTTTAAAGTGCGAATTTCCGGATCATCAGGTCCTTGAACAGGAAGACCGGCTCTCAGATTGGCTTCAATATATTGGAGGCTTTCCCGGGTAATCGACTCACCCGGCATCAGTATTGGAATACCCGGCGGGTAAACCATAATCATTTCAGCAATAATTCTGCCTTCCGACGCTTCAATGGGCACCACTTCTGTCGCCGCATAAAAAGCTGAACGCGGTGGCATACAGAGTGTTGTCTCAGGTGGTGTGCGAACTTCTAACGCTCGAGTTTGGCGACGCTCTTCATAGGTTGCGGAAATATCCTCAAGGGCCAGAACCAGGCGCTCTACATCTTCTTCTGAATCTCCCCAAGAGAGAATGCAGAGGATGTTATAAAGATCGCTTAATTCTACCTCAATGTTGTATTCTTCACGCAAAATACGTTCTACATCGTAACCTGACAACCCCAAATCTTTCACAGAAACGGTTAGTTTTGTAGGGTCAAAGGCAAATACCGCGCTATTGCCCGTCAGCGGACGAAGACAAGTGAGGCCGGGAATTTGATCGATTTTCTCACGGGCGTGATTGGCTAATTCGATGGCTCGTCCAATCGCTTCGTGTCCGTGAAGAAAAAGTTCACGGCGCGCCACATCCAATGAAGCGAGTAACAAATACGATGTAGAAGTTGTGGTGAGCATACTCAACACCACCTGGGCGTGACGTGCATCCACCATGCCTTCACGAATATTTAAGACACTTGACCCAATGAGACTGCCGCCTAACTTGTGTACACTTGTCGCCGCCATATCTGCTCCTGCCTGCATCGCGGAAATGGGTAACGCCTCATGAAAGGCGGTATGCACACCGTGTGCTTCATCCACCAATACTGCAACACCGTATTGATGCGCCAGCGATACAATGCTTTCCAAATCTGCTGCCACACCGAAATAGGTGGGATTGATGACCACCAGAGCTTTGGCCTGCGGGTGCTGTTCTAAAGCGGAAGCGACTGTTTCCAGTGAAACGCCATGAGCTATGCCAAAATCGCGATCGACCACTGGTTGCAAAAAAACGGGACGAGCATCAGCTAGAATAATGGCCGTCAAGACAGATTTATGAACATTGCGCGGAACTAAAATGGTATCACCTGGTCCCACGACGCTCAGAACCATAGTCATAATAGCTGTGCTTGTCCCTTGTACTGAAAAGAGCGTCACATCCGCACCAAAAGCTTGTGCGGCTAATTCCTGAGCCTGCTTGATTGCGCCTGTAGGTTGGTGCAAGTCATCCAAAGGGGCAATATTGACCAAATCTATACTGAGCGCATTCTCACCAATAAACTCTCGAAATCGGCCTGCCATTCCCCTGCCACGCTTGTGACTGGGGATGTGAAATTGCGTAGGTTGACGCGATGCATGATTGAGCAGCATATCAAAAAGCGGCGTATTGTCTTGGTTCAATGAAGAGAAAGCCTCCTAATGATTCTAATCACCGAGAGAAGTCATGGCCTCAAGAAAGGCAGGTTGTGCATGCTGCCACAAATCCGGGCGTACTTTTTGAAGATATTCAACAATTTTTTGCCGCGCTGCTTGTGGAACACCTGCCAAATTGACTTCACCGCGCACAGCTTTTTCCATACCTTTGACTTGCTCAACAAGATTTTTGTACCCTACTTGAGCTTCTTTGTCCAGAAACAATTCAAATGGTTGGACACCGTAAAATCCTTGTCCTTCCGGAAAACGATGGAGCGTTATCCAAAGACCCAAGACTGTCCTGCCATTGGGGACCTCGGCACGATTCTGGACAAATTTAACTCCTGTTTCCAGACGGCTTTTTCCATGAATAGCGCCGTTGTCTATAAAAACTTCATCACCATCAAGAAAGAGTACGGACAATCCTCGCAATTGATCATCCGCAGCATGTTTGGTCGATCCGGTTAAGGAGAGCTTTTGCACACCCATCACCCTTCAAAAATTGACGTTGTTCTCTACAGCTTTATTTTACATGCATACAAACAGCCTGTCACATGATGGAGAATGCGCCCAAAACCTGCATAGCCAAAAAGAAGTTGGGCAATGTAACTTTATCAGTCTGAACAAAGGATGGTTCAGCCCATGTATAAGCCAAAACTTTATATTTCCTTAATGTCGTTGGTTGGCAGTCTATTCTTCAGCACTTTTGCAAAGCCCGCCGTTCACGCGCAAGTTACGTATACCATTACCAATACTGCAAAACCGAGTGTCATACGAGTAGCTATCCGCGAAAACAACCCTTGGGGAGAGCCTGACCCGCGAGGGCGAATACTTTATGTTCAGACCGTCCCCTTTGATCAGTATTGTCGAGATGTGCTGCCCAACGAATGGATTCCATCATGGAGTCCAGAAGCCTTAAAAGCAGGCGCCATGGCAGTCAAAATGTTTGCCTGGTACCATCATCTCCACCCAATTACATTGGATGGCTTTACATTTGACGTAGATAACACTGTCAATTTCCAAACTTTTCGATACTTGTCCAATCAGCCAGAAACTGATGCCGCGTTAAACGCCATTAAAAATTTAGCCTATGTGCAGCCGGACGGAACCATTATTGAACTAAATTATCGCGCAGGCATTCCCAACAACCCCAACTGGCAATACCGCAATGCACAAAAGATGGCGCAATGGGGCTCAGAGTATTGGGCAGCCAAAGGACAAACTTATTTGCAAATTCTGCAATTTTATTACATGAACCGCGCGTTACGAGGCTACTAAGGAGGTGTGAACATTGTTTCGAAAAAAAACGTTTCAATATCAAATTTATCGCTTATTGATGAGCATGAGCGTGATAACGGCAGGCACTTTTTCAGCTAGCCCAACGGTAGCAGCAAACGAATTGCCTTCTTCCTTCCACAGTATAGAACAGGAAGTCAATAAGCTATGGGATGAAGACACACTTCCATGGTTGAAACAAATCGAACAATTAGGGACACCGAACAAGGAACAATCGTCCCTTCCATCCTCACAGTTGCCGAAACAACAGTTCACACCATCACAAAAAAGTACAGGCTCTGCTAAGTTAGCCAAATTGCGTGTGAGGGTTATTGACGGTCGAACATTGTCACCCATTTCAGGAGCGAAAGTGGTTTTAATTGAAACTGGAACACGCACCGTGACAGATAAAATGGGTTATACACCCTATTTCGACGCGCCTATCATTCGAAATCCAAAGTATTTCCCTCTCGTTGCTGAACTTCACGGTCAATTAGGTGTGATTGTTTACAAAAATGGTTATCACGATTCTGTGCATCTAGGCATTCGTATGCATGATGGTATAGATGCACAAACCACCGTCTGGATGTACAAAATTTTACCTGGCGAAAGAATAGAACCTGTGTTGTATGAAGTACCCTACCATCATTTGTGGGTTCTGGAACTCGCAAATCGTTTTCGGAGCAAAACTCAGCCTGGTGAAGGACCTGAGCGACCTTGAATCTTGTTTGCTGAAAGTATTCTGCTTTCAAAATAAATTTTTTAAAACGGCGCTCTAGAACTAAAGTCCTCTAAGCGCCGTTCAAAATGTATGCTTAAAGATTATCAATACATTTTTACATGAAGAATGGAATATTCGTTTACTCTACCCTCATCAATCAACCATTTTGATTCTGTATCATCCAATCCGCAATCCTGTGAGCTGCTTCCATTAAACGTTCTTCCCGATCAAGGAAACCGACTCGAACATAGCCTTCTCCATGTTGTCCGAACCCAACACCTGCTGCTACTGCTACTCCTTTTTCCTGCAATAGCCGCGATGCAAAATCAAGTGAAGAAATCCCTTCTGGGAGAGGAAGCCATCCAAAAAAAGTACCTTGGGGCGGCTTAGCGGAAATCCCTTTTTGGTGAAGCGCTAGGTAAAATGCATCACGACGCTTTTGATAAATCTCGGTACGTTGATGCACTTCATCTTGAGGACCCAGTAAAGCGGATTCCGCAGCCTTCTGAATAGCAGGGAATAGGGAAACGTATGCGTGATTATGATATAGCTTCAGTGCCGCAATCGCTTCTTTTTGTCCGACTGCAAATGCGACACGCCAACCTGCCATGTTATACGTTTTACTCAAGGTATAAATTTCAATACCACAATCCCGTGCACCTTCGACTTCCAAAAAGGACATTGGGCGTATACTGTCAAAACCTATGGAAGCATAAGCAAAATCATGTACAACAAGCATCTTTCTGGACTGAGCCATGCGCACAACTTGCTCGAAAAGCGAACTATCTACCACAGCACCCGTAGGATTGGAAGGATAGTTCAAAAACATCAATTTTGCATCAGGTTCAGAAGCAAGAGCAGCCTCCAAATCGGGCATAAAATGTTGTTCAGGCACAAGTGGCATCGTAGCCATTCTGGCGCCCGCTATTTTTATACCACTTTCATAATCTGGATATCCTGGATCAGGAACTAAAGCTACATCTCCTTCATTTAAGTATATTTGACTGATTTCTATTAGTCCTGCTTTACCTCCAAAGAGTATGGCAACTTCAGAATCCGGATCGAGTACAACTCCGTATTCACGACGGTAAAATTCAGCACAAGCACTGCGTAAGGAGGCTAATCCGTGAAATGGTCCATATCGATGCGTGGCCGGATCTTGAACAGAATCACGCAAGGCTTCCACAATGTGGGCAGGAGTTGGAAGATCAGGATTACCCTGACCAAGATTAATAACATCCCGACCTTGTTCTATATAAGCTTGTACCTGCTGAGTCAGTCCTGCAAAAAATTGACTGGGTAAACGCTGCATGCGATTGGATAAGGGTAAAATGGGTCGCAACAAATATCCACCTCAATGTTTGATAAACTGATATTCATTTCAAAATCTAACTGTACTTAATTAAAGCGAAGTTTTTTCCTGCGCAGTGCAACCGAAAGCGCCAAACCCACACCCATATAGTCAATGACTAGCGAGCTACCTCCGTAAGATATAAACGGAAGTGTAATCCCAGTTGATGGACTAAGATACATATCTGCGCCAATGTTTTCAAATACCTGAAAAGCTATTAAAGCTACAATACCTGTAACAATATAGGTTCCAAAACTGTCTTGCGATGTGCCAGCAATACGAATCAGTCTATAACAGAGAATCAGAAAAAGTAACACCAAAAGACTCGAACCTACAAATCCAAATTCTTCAGCAATGGCAGTAAATATATAGTCCGTCCACTGATTGGGAATCCAGTTGCCACGAGTTTCTATGCCGTTGAAAAGTCCTTCACCAAAAACTTGTCCTGAACCTACAGCAATCTGCGAAATGCGGATATTATAGCCGTAGGAAAGCGGATATTCTTGAGGGTTGAGCCATGTTATGATTCGATACGCTTGATAAGAATGTAAAAGATGATGTTTAATCAGCACATTTTCAATGAGTTTAGTTGACTCTTGGGGATACATGACAGCTACAACACCTATTCCCGCTACCAGTGCAATAGTGAAGAAAATCAACATAACAAAATGCCAACGTTTGGCGAACACACAATACATGGTTACAAATATCGCCAACAAAACCAAAGCTTGCCCGAGAGCAGGTTCCTTAAAGGTTAGGACAAACGGAACAATAAACATAATAAGAAGCGGCCACACTCTTCGGAATGAATAATCCGGCACTTCCGATTCATCAATATCCGCCATAAACACAGCCATACCAATAATCATGGCCAACTTAGCGACTTCAGAAGGCTGAAAAGAGAAGGGGCCGAGTGGAATCCAACTATGCGCACCATTTCGTCGAGGCATAACAAACACAACGAGCAGTAAAAATCCTGCGCCCCCAATAATCCACCAGTAATTCTTGCGCAAGGAACGGTAGTCATAAAGCGTAATAGCAGTCATGGCTATCCAGCCTATCATTTCAAATAATATCTGACGATATATAATGTGCTTAGGCAAACCCACATCGGTCTTACCATAAGTGGCTGCCAATATGGCAACACAGCTGTATACAGCAAGCAAGACAAGCACTCCAAGCACAGTAAAATCCATATCGCGTATGTTTCGACGCAACGTTTCCACAAAACATCGTCCTTCCATTTCATCAAGACAAGCCAAAACCACTGTTTTCCCTAAAACAAATAGACCAACCTTAGCTTAACCGATTCTCTCAAGAAACTTCCGGCGTACTTGGTTGGCTATGTCAACCCGGTTTGTGACAATACCACGAATCCCCAATTGAAAAAGTCGCATGATATCGGAAGGTTGATCGACGGTCCAGACATCAACTGATATTCTTTCGCGACTTGCATATTGTATCATCTTTTCCGTAGCAATTGTCCATTTCAAAAAACGGTAAGGAATTTGTAAAGCACAAAACGGCCAATCTTGACGAACTCCCAATCCGCGTGCAAAAAGCCAAAATTGCGCTACTTCCCATGTTGAAGCGCTAGTTGGTAAATCTTTTTGCAAACTGCGTACACGCTGCAAATGGTTTGTATGAAAGGAAGCTACAATCACTCGCTTCATCGCATTTGCATCATCAAGCACACGCAAAAAAGACTGGATTGAAATACCATTCTTCGGTTTTAAATCAATATTAAATAAAGTTTGAGGAAACTGCTGAAGAGCCTCCTCCAATGTCGGAATGCGTATCCCTTTACCACGAAAAGGGTGAGTTTTTCCCCCATCCGTTGTGAAGCGATAACCAAAATCAAGACGTTTCAACTCACTCAACGTCAAATCAGAGATTTTTCCAGTGCCATTACTAACTGTCTCGACAACCGGATCGTGCGCAATGACAATCTGAGCATCTCTCGTCCAATGCACATCGGTCTCAAGAATGTCAGCACCTAAATCAACGGCCATTTGAAACGCTGTAAGCGTATTGCCTGGTGCAGCCGCAGAAGCTCCCCGATGGGCGAAAATCAACGGCATGGTTGGCTGGAAAATTCCATATCTCCTCAAAAATTATACCCCCATCTGCTTATCCTTCTGTGCATTCGCCCTCTCTCCCTGTGCAAAAGACCCATAAACTATGGCGAAAAGGAGGCTAAAACCCATGCACTATAAGCTTATTCGAAAAATGTTAGGGCAACCTGTGGCATGCCACACCCATTTTGGTATTTTTCACGGAGTCATTGTTCATTGCACGAAACATCACGTTATTCTAATGCGACAAACACGAGCTGAAGACTGGAATGCTATTCCAGCCGAATTCCATGCTTATCCTTCTCAAGAACATAGACCTTTTGGTATCCCCCCGTATGGTGGCGGGCCTGGAACACCACCTGGTTGGGGAGGCGGTGGATGGCATTTTGCAATTCCGTTAGCAGCCATCATCGGGATTGCTGCTGTAGGCATGCATTGGTAATGAGGAAGCTTAAATCTGCGTAAAACTTGCAGGGAATAGCCAAACGCTGTCGAATCCTTAAGGCGACCCTTATTAGGCCATTGCTTTGGGAAGGTGGCAGACGTGCAAAAACAGTCCCATCAGCCAGACTTTTTGCTTTACTTTGCGGTGCTCGCACTGACTGCCATTGGCATTGTTACAGTCTATTCAGCGAGCACCGTCATTGCTTTGGAACAGGGTATGTCGGCAGCTCATTTTGCCTTGCGCCAGTTGATTTTTGGCGGCATAGGTGTAGTTTTAATGACTGTTGTTACCTTTATTCCCTACCAAATTTTTTATCGATATGCAGCTAAGTTGATGATTGTTTCCCTTTTTTTGCTTTTTTTGGTTTTAATTCCGGGTATAGGACATCGCGCAGATGGTTCCAGACGCTGGCTTGGACCTGCAAGCCTGCATATACAACCATCAGAATTGGCGCTTATCGCTTTAATTCTATATCTAGCTTTTTTCTTCACAAAAAAAGTGACTATCATCCATTCTACAATGCGTGTACTTCGTCCAGCACTTTTGGTAACCGTAGCCACCGCCTCGCTCATTTTCCTTGAACCAGATATGGGCACAGCCTTTACCGTCGCGGCGACTGGTTTTATTATGTTGTTTATCTCAGGCATCCGTCTCAAGCCTGTTATCATAACCTTTATCGCGAGCATTCCCGTATTGTATGGATTAATTGAAATGGCGAAATATCGCTCAAGCCGTTTAGAAGTTTATTTCCATCCATTTCAGCATCCCGCTCATGCGTATCAACTGATCAGCGGTTTAACAGGAATAGCTAGAGGTGGACTCATTGGCACTGGGTTTGACGCCAGCATTGAAAAAGCTGGTTATCTACCAATTCCCCAGGCGGATTTTATTTTCGCAGTTTTTGTAGAAGAATGGGGATTACTTGGAGCTATAGCATTACTGGCCATCTTTGCTCTTTTGGTATGGCGAGGATTTCGAATTGCTCGATTTGCTAAAGATCGCTTTGGGTCTCTGTTAGCAGTGGGTATTACTGGAATGATGATAGTGCAAGCTTTTGTCAACTTGGCTGCCGTAACTTGGCTGCTGCCCATCACGGGAATTCCACTTCCCTTCATTTCTTACGGTGGTACTTCCTTAATTATGATGCTGCTCGCTTCTGGCATTCTACTCAGCATTTCTCGGCAAACATTGGATGTGGCTCCGGAGGCGGACGAGTTGGCTGATGTCTATGATGTCAGTGAAGTACTCCGAGAACGTAAAAGATTGCCGATTGATCCAATGTATCAACAGCAAAAGAAAAAGAAGCCAGCTACGGTAGCACCGCTTAAACGCAATAAATCAACAGCCAAATCTGCGATTCATTATGAAAAGACCCGCAAAAATAGAGACGGTAGAGCTTCCACTATGCAAGTCACTACTTGGCGAGAGCGATCCATGAGATATGATAATCGCTTACCCAACAACCGAAAACAAGGCAGCAACAAGAATGATCGAACTTAATATAATGGATTTCTGGGTAACCCTACATGAAAGGATGTAATTTTTATGAAGCCACTGTTAGCCCGAGAACCGGAAGCATTTGGTAATGAGGTCTACGCTATCGATCTGTTTGAACAAGGCCAAGCTTACCGCACCGCTTCCTATCTCGTTTTAGATGAAAAACCAACACTGATTGATACCGGTTCGGCAGCTTCTCACGAGACTTTGTTAGAAAGTTTGAAATTACTAGGAGTTAAACCGGAAGATTTAGCTTATGTAGTCGTTACGCATGTCCATCTCGATCACGCTGGCGGAGCTGGGCAAATGATGAGACTTGCCAAAAATGCAACTCTGGTAGCTCATCCTCGTGCTGCCCGTCATATGGCGGATCCTAGTAAGCTTTGGGCAGGTGCAAAACTTGTTTACCAAGATCAGACGGAGCAGCTTTTTGGAAGTGTTGAACCAGTAGATGAACAGCGCATTCTCATTCGACAACACGGGGAAACGTTGAATATCGGGCAACGAACATTTACGTTCTTTGATTCACCCGGACACGCCAAACATCACTTCACACTTCTCGATGAATTATCCAATGCTCTCTTTGCCGGTGATGCTGTAGGTTTACGGTATCGTACAGGATTGACTGGCTGGGATTTTGAATTTATTATGCCTTCCTCCTCACCAGTTGATTTTGATCCTATAGCGCTTCACAAAACACTTGATTTTTTGCGAGATCAGCCGTTTCGTTGGGTCTACCATT
The DNA here is from genome assembly GCF_900142255.1 of Alicyclobacillus tolerans. GTDB lineage: Bacteria > Bacillota > Bacilli > Alicyclobacillales > Alicyclobacillaceae > Alicyclobacillus_I > Alicyclobacillus_I tolerans. The sequence goes on from NZ_FRAF01000006.1 coordinate 131,261, forward strand.
CACATTTTGGACGATCTGAAAAAGAAGAAGCCATTTCAGAAACTTTACGAGTTGGAGATGCTTTTGATAAATTAATTCGTGAAATTTACTATCCAAATTTGACACTTCAGGAAACCATGGATGCTTTGCGCCAATGGCTTTTGAACGATTTACACAGTAGAGGGCTGCAACCAGGCTCTATGGAACGACTGAACATCGATCTTACGCTGGATTCACTTGGTTTAATGCACTATATCCAACAAATCAAAAAAACGGAGACGCAAGCATAATGGCTTGGCGTCCTCCGTTTACGTTTTCCTGCAGAGTGGGTCTTTTCAAAGACAACTCTCTGCGATTTTTGCAAATTGTTCTAAACCCTTTTCATCATCTTCATCAAAGCGTGACAAAATGGGACTGTCAATATCAAGGACACCTATCACTTGACCATTTTTACAAAGCGGAACAACGATTTCACTCTGACTTGCACCATCACAGGCTATATGTCCTGGAAATTGGTTAACATCATTGACACGCAAAGTCTCATTCTTTGCTGCTGCGGTACCGCAGACTCCTTTACCTATGGGAATACGTAAACAAGCTGGCAAACCCTGAAAGGGACCAAGAACCAGTTCGTTAGAAACGGGATCGAGTAAATAAAATCCAGCCCAATTGACATCTTGCAAGTAAAATTTTAATAGAGCCGAGAGGTTACTGAGATTGGCAATCCAGTTTGGCTCCCCTTCAACCAAATGTTTTGCCTGCTCAACCAAAGATGTATAAAATTCTTGCCTGGATAAACTATCCAACTGCTCGGCAACAAACATCATTCTTCTCCCTTTCTGCACTTCAACTGTGTACCTGCACATCAATCATAGTATAATCCGTGAAGAAGTACTTGACAAAAATAAACCCCGTAACGGAAGAACAGGAGTTACAGATGATTGGACTGTGGATTGCCAAATGTATCAGCTTTATATTACGTTGGATGGGAAAATCAGCCACAAGTTTCCCTGGTAAAATAGCGCTTCGTCTCTCACCTCATCTACTTGATAAACTTGGCAGCCAACTCTCCCGAGCTATTGTCATTACGGGTACAAACGGTAAGACGACAACGACTCGTTTGCTCGCCAGCATGCTGAAGCAAGAAGAACCCATAGCCACGAACGCAGAAGGCGCTAATTTAAAACAAGGTATTCTTTCTGCACTGATGGAAAAAACAAGCTGGCGTGGAAGACTTTTGGTTACCACCGCTCTGCTGGAGATTGACGAAGCGACTTTGCCGCAAGTCGCTTCCAGCTTACCGATTCAACTGCTTGTTGTAACCAACATCTTTCGCGATCAACTTGATCGATACGGGGAGTTGGATACCACTTTGCAAAAAATCCGTGAAGGCGCAGAGCAAATCCAAGGTACATTATTGGTCAATGCGGATGATCCCTTGGCTCGTTTTATAGGACTTCATCACAAGGGACAAACTCTCACATACGGATTTGACAACAGCATGGCCAGAGAAGAAGACCGCCAAGTGATGAAAGATGGCGCCTTCTGCTTAGAATGTGGACATTTACTCAACTACTCGGGTTATTTCTATGGCCAACTTGGTGTCTATAACTGTCCATCTTGTAGCTTCGGCCGTCCTGACCCGGATTTTGTAGGCTCTCTCGACCATCATCACTTGCAAATATACAACAGTCAAGACCAAAATAAGTGGACCGTACCTTTACCAGTGAAAGGCTTATTTAACGTCGACAATGTACTGGCAGCAGTAGCGGCAGCCCATGTCTGTAAACTTCGTATAGAATCTATGCTTAAAGGATTGGCTACTTATCAAGCTCCAACAGGCCGGATGCAGGTTTTCCAAACAACACCTGTTTCTATTTTAAATCTGATTAAGAATCCAGCAGGCTGTAATGGCGTGCTTGAAACTATATGTAGAGAAGGAGACGCTAAAGTTATCTGCCTTGCCATTAATGACGAAGCTGCTGATGGTCGAGACGTCTCTTGGCTGTGGGATGCTGATTTTGAACTTTTGGCAAACGACGAGTCCATTGTCTCTATTGTCACTTCAGGATTGCGCGCAAGAGATATGGCAGTTCGTTTAAAATACGCAGGATACCCTGTCAAACAATTGTATGTTGAGACGGATTTTGCCACAGCTCTTGACAAGACTCTCGAATTGGCCAATAACATGTCCATTCCTTCGGCCTTCGTAATGACCACTTATACACTCGTTCACCTTGCTGCCGAATTGCTCAAAGAAAGGAGCGATACCAATGTCGAGGGCGCTTATCATCGCGCATCTGTATCCTGATTTACTGAATCTTTATGCCGATCGCGGCAATATTCAAACTTTACTCCAGCGCCTGCGTTGGAGAGGCATTGAAGCTCGTGTGGTCAGTGTAAAGAAAGGCGAACCAGTTCGTTTACATGAGTATGATTTCGTTCTTTTGGGCGGCGGATCGGATAGGGAACAGAAACTTGTAGCAGAATCCCTGCGTCAGCAGAAGGAAGATTGGCATCATGCAATGCAAGCAGGTCTACCTATCTTGGCGGTTTGTGGTGGCTACCAATTATTGGGCAGCTACTATGAGTTGGCAAACAGTGAAAAAGTAGCTGGCCTGGAACTGCTTGAAATGACGACCCAAGCATCCAATCAACGTTTGATTGGCAATATTGCCATAGAATCCGAATGGTGCGGTACGGTAGTCGGATTTGAAAATCATGCTGGCCGAACGGTTCACCATCACACTCCACTCGGCAAAGTAGTGGCTGGACATGGCAACAATGGTCGTGACGGCTGGGAAGGTGTACAACACCATCATGTCATCGGGACATATATACACGGCCCTCTTTTACCTAAAAACCCTAAATTAGCTGATTTATTACTCTTATCAGCGCTCGAATATGCGAATATGACCGTAGATTTTTACGATCTCGATGATGAATTGGAATGGTCTGCTCATCACTCCGAATGGTCACGCTGGACAAAAGTGAAGTGAGAACATTGCATATTCCGGGGCTTTTGGACACTGAATCCGGAAAGTCGTGGACAGTCGTTCCGAAAAGTCTTGGACAGTGAGTCCGGAAACTCTTGGACACTTTCCGTTCGTCCATGTGGGATTACTTTGAATTAAACAAATTTCTTAGTTCGTTGCAACAGTTTTGTCTCCCTCAGGAGCGTTTTTTACCCCACTCAGTAGTTTTCGCATCGACTCCCCTTTCAGTTGAATCTTGTATGCGTCGTGGACTAGGCGGTCCAGCACAGCGTCTGCTAGAGTCGAGTCAGAAAATTGTTCGTACCACAGTTCTACTGGTATTTGACTAACCACACAGGTTGAATGTTGG
>NZ_FRAF01000029.1 GCF_900142255.1 Alicyclobacillus tolerans
CCGTGAAACGAACCACGGAGACACAAGAAGAAGTTTTTCCAACTGCGAAAAAGCAGAGGTGGAAAGGCTTATTTGTGTTTCGGTGGCTTTTTGTCGTTTCACGGAACACGAAAGGAGCGGTACCAAGTGTTGAATCGACCACGAGGAGGGACTTGGTATGGGATGGGTCAAAATTGGCGAGATCGCCGAGCAGGCAGGTCTCCAACTCACACCCGTCAGTCGTTATCGTCCCGACCAGGTGAAAGCTGATCATTGCCCGTTCTGTGGGGATATCAAAGGAAACCTGGAACTGAACCTCGACAAAGACCTCTTTCACTGCTGGGCTTGTGACAGTAAAGGTGGTGTGATTGCCTTTTACGCCAAGCTCCATGGCCTATCCGATACGGAAGCCAAACAAAAACTTTATCCTCATCACCGGGCCCGCAAATTGCATCCGGCAGAACGTTTAACCACGGCACAACTTCAAGAGATTGGATTTCAATCCCTCCATCGCCACCAAACCAAACCTGCCCGCATGTCTCATGCCGAATGGGCAGCCTATCGAACACGACAACTGGACTGGATCTGGCAAACATGGTGTGAACACGTACAGGCTGAACAGGAAATCGAACGCCGTTTGGCCAGACTGTTTGCCACGCAAGAACAGCATCCACACACACTACAAAGTGTGAATGAACATTGGATGAAGGAGGCATGACATATGCCTATCAAAGGTCGAAGTGACATCTATCGAGTGCCGCGTGTCGGAAAAATTCACCTGGGCGTGAAAAAAGTCTCGGACAAAAGTGGACATGAGTATCCATCTGCTGTGGATTACTTTGTCGTCAAGGCGGATGACACGACCAGTGAAGCGGCAGCCCAAGCGTTTCAAAGCGTCTATGGGGATAAACCAAGAGAAATTACCATCTGTTTCCCTTCCGACGATCCCGATCAGTTCTTTCCCCAATGGCTCTCCAGCTATCGGAGCGTGGGAGGAAGATACGAGCTTTTTTGTCGAGGAGATGGAGAGGTAGCTTATCGAGTGGATGGACAAGGTGGACGAGTGCAGATGCCCTGCGCCTACCAAGACTGTCCGCTTTATCAAGAGAAAAAATGCAAAGAGCTGGGGCAGCTCCAATTTTTCCTTCCGGAAGTACCCGGTATTGGGTGCTGGCAACTCGATACGACCAGCTACCACACAACGGTGAATCTGAACAGCAGCATCCAAATGTTGCGTGCATTAACAGGCGGGGCCATTAAGATGATTCCCTTGAAGTTGCGCGTAATCCCCAAAGTGGTGAGTCCCGAAGGAAAGCCGAAAACGGTGTTTGTCCTACAGTTGGGCATTGACGATCTGAAATTGACGGATTTCTTAAAGCAAAAACCACTCATTGGAGCTGCTCCTGTCGTAGAACCCATTCCAGAAGACGAATTGCCTGAAGATCTGTTCCTCGCGGATCAGGTTGTGGGTGGAGAAAAAGCGGAACCTACGCTTCTCGTCGTGGCCGACAAACGACTCAAGCAGGATCAAGAAGGTCTCACCTGGTTGTTTTTGCGCGCAGCGGATCGGGAGGGTCAGATCATGAAATTAGCCACTTCTGACCCGGCGCATATACAAATGGCCTCGGAGATAGGCATTGGCAGAATCATTTACGTTCACGCCAAACAAAAAGCTGATACATGGCCAGATGTGTATTTCATTGAACAGTTACATCTGGATCAAAACGCATCTGTTGCGAGCTAAAAAGGAAAAGGAGTGTGGAACCTTGTTGAATCGAGTCATTCTGATTGGTCGTTTGACGGCCGATCCCGAACTGAGATACACCCATAGCGGTACAGCTGTGGGTGGATTTACCCTAGCCGTGGATCGTCCTAGAACGAATCAACATGGTGAACGGGAAACAGACTTCATTCAAATTGTCGTTTGGCAAAAACAAGCGGAAGTGATAGCTCAATACCTCAAAAAAGGCCGTATGGCTGCGGTAGATGGGCGGCTGCAAACTCGATCGTACGAAAATAAAGACGGGCAAAAAGTACGTGTGGCGGAAATCGTGGCTGAATCCGTTCGATTTTTAGATTCAGGTCATCGAGACGTATCTCCACGAACAAATTCTGCTGTATCCCCGAAAAATACTTCACCCAAACAAAGTACAGGTGCATCCTACGGGGATGATCCTTTTGGAGACGATCCTTTTGGAGATGACCTTCCTGATCTAGGCGATGATATGCCGTTCTAAAGGAGGCAACAGAAAATGGTCTATTTGACAGCTACCAAAAATGAGAAAAAAGCGATTCAAACCAAGCGATATTATGAGTCCCAAGGGATTCCTTGTGAGATTCGGAGAAACAAACAAACCTTTGTGCTCTTTACTGTTGATGAACGTTATGCACAACAGGCCAAGCAACTGCGTCTAACATTCTAACATCAAAGGAGGGAGCCCCTCTCGTTCAACACACGAGAGGGGGGAGCCTCTTTCAGTGTGCAGGGATGATGGGCGTGACACGATGTGTATTCCATGTAAAGATAGAAATTGTGTGCAACGTCGAAAGCAATGGACAAAAGGTACTCAAAATTTGGAATATCAAACTGAAAGATTGCAAAAAAAATTAGAGCAAAACATTCCGATCATCTGGACGAAACATTTGGATGATCGTGAGATTATGCGAAACATTTCTTCGTTACAATCAGCAGAAGCTTTAAAAAATGGATACTGCATTTGGTACAATCAGACATCTGAACCGCAGTATGGATCAGTTGAAAAATGGATTTGGCTTGGCTATGCCAAAACTGGTCCCAAAACCTATAAACCTCTGCATCTTGTACTTAGTTATTCCAAGGATTCAGATCGTATCATCGTTTTAACTGTTTACGATCCATCCGTTTTGTACTGGATGTGGAATAAAACCTTTGAAAAAAGGATTTGTTGGCACAAAGAACACCCTATAATAGAAGCATGAAATCGGTATAGGAGGTTAATATCATGCTTCTAGAACGGGAAATCAATGATGAAAGGATAAAAGCCATGTTACGACTTAAAGCAGCTGTCTGGGCGAATGGTAATGAGCAACTGCTTCTCGAACGGGCTGTTATTTCTTATCAGCAATCTGGATATTCGCTTCCACAAAATGTTGAATGCTCACAGTGCGGACAAACCATACCTGTTAGTGGAACGGATTATCCAGTTCCGGAGCGAAACGTCGTGATTCATAACGCTCCATTTGGTTATTGTGAACATTGCCATACATTGACGGGTAGCCTCTTTTTGATGGCAGCTCTCGATGCGTATGCAGAACAAATGGAACCTAGTTCTTCAATCACTTTAGAAGAAGCTCTTCAATGGACAGAAAGTAACTCATATTGATACTACGCAGTTTTCAGCTGCGCTACACAAGACCAGTACGAAACCAAGGGGAAATCCCTTTGATTTGTGCTGGTCTTTTACATTCAACCCGTCCGTGCGGGAAATGCCAAGTCCCGCACGGCTACGTGGGGCTTGGTGTCTTTCCAAACCACTCGTAGAAAGGGTCGATGGATGATGAAACTCATGCAAATTCATGTGGAGAATTTCCGCTGTTTTGAACAGGAAACGGTTTCGTTTCAATCCGGTGAAAATCGTATTCTCGCTCACAATGCCCAAGGGAAATCGACATTGATGGAAGCCGTCGTGTGGTGTCTTTATGGCACCGATGCATTAGGAAAGAAGAACGCGGATACCCGCCTTCTGCGTCGAGGAGCCAGTTCCATGAAGGTAGAGACGGTGTGGCAAAATCAGCAGGGACAATCTCTTACGATATTGCGAATCAAACCTGAACAAGGGGCGGTACAGCTGCTCGTCAATGGCAACAGGCCCAAACCGGGGGCGTTGGAAGGATGGTTTGGAGAACTTCAAACGTTCTTATCGATTTTCTCTCCTGGCTATTTCAGTGGCTTGGAACCGAAAGAAGCGAAGCTTGTACTGGGACGTGTCAGTCAAGTCGATATCGAACAAGTCCTGGAAGCTCTCTTGCCGTCAGAAAGAACCTATTTATCCAACGTTCATTTTGGGATGGGTTTGGATTCGGCGGATGTGCTGCTCAAGACCCTTCGATCCGAACTCAAGGAGCATGAAGAAGAAGCCTTGCGCCTGGAAGGTGCCATAGAGAGTTGGAAAGCGAAACTGGCGGAACCTGAACCAGAACCCTTCCAATCGACGCTTGGAGAAGCCAAGTTAGCCGAAATCGCGGCTACCCAAAAGGAGTTGACCCGTTTGGAACTTCTTTTGGAAAAAGTGCCGCAAGAAATCAAGGAACTGCAAACCCGCTTGCAACAAGCGCGCGCAAGATACATCGAAGTCAAACAGCAGTTGTTACCGGACATCGAGGCCAACTGTCCAACGTGTCATCAGCCGTTGCCGAAAACTCAGCAAGAAATCGCCAAAAACAAACGCAACGCCCATAACGGTAAAGTACAGGTTCTCCTGAAGAGTATTCAGGAAGAGGGAGAGTCGCTCAAGGCGAAGATCGAACAACTGTCCCAGCCGGAGCATACGCGTCAACTGCGAGAGAAAATCCAGCAAATGAAACAAACATTGGCAGATTATGCTGCCTTGGCCGAAGCAGAAAAAGCGGCGATGGTGGAGTATCAGTCAAAGAAGATGATGTGGGACTACGCTCGTCAAAGCAGTGAACAAAATCGACGTGAGTTGGAACAGGTCCTTCATGAACTGGAGAAAATCAAGCAAAACATTCAAGCCGTGAAAAACTTCAAGTGGCGATATGTTCAGATCCAGCACAAACAACTCAATGAACCACTCGTCTACACGCATATAGAGTTGTACACGGTCAATGAGGATGGGGAAATCAAAGAAGCGTTTGGGTTGACCTGGAACGACAAGCCCTATCGCACACTCTCCACCTCCGAACGAGTGCGGTGCGACTTGGAGATATCGAGACTCCTCATGTCGCTTGCGGTGCCAGAAGTGTTACCGGTCTATATCGACAATGCGGAAAGCGTCGAACATCTAGAGATGGAAACATTTGCTGGACAATGGATCGCCGCGTATGTATCGGATTGCCCATTGACCGTCATTCATCCGGACAACACTTCGATGAAAAAAGGTGCTTGATATGAGTATCCCGATGTGGTTCCAAGCGGACGACGAAACCCTATTGACTCACATATTGCGTCATTACCTCGATGGTACCTTGAGTGACATCTTTACGGCTCATCGAGGTCAACTGGAGGATGGGAGTGTCTACTATGAAATCGACGAATCCAACGTACAAAGAACATGCCGTCAAGAGATTAGTCGAACGACATGTACCGATTGACGTCGTGACCAACGTCGCAAAACACGGCGTCACGGTCCAACGAAACAAGCAATTTGTCATGAAACGAGGCGAATGGGATGACCGCCCCATCCATGTGGTGGTCGATCAGAAACTGAATGCGATTGTCACGCTCTATGTGGCCAACGAATGGGAATCTGGTGTATGGGTTCGCCATTCCAGACGACACCGTGATCCTTTCGGATTTCAAACTCTGTCTGTTGGAGGCGGTCACCCTTGAAAAAAACACGGCCGTGATATGCTGCACGCTTTGTGGAAAACATTTTTCTCGGGAGACAGCATGGAACGATCAGGATGGACGTCTTTACTGCTCGTCGACTTGTCTGAACAATCGTCTTTGGCTCATGCCGGACGAAAGTAACCCCATTTAGGAAAAATAGCTGCTTCACGCCCGACCACGCGGGACATCTTTACCGTCCCCGTGGTAAGGGACGGTATGAAGGAGCGATTAAATTTGAACGAAAAAGTTCAGGATGCCTTAGAACGGTTGGAGCAAGGACTGAAAACGCTCTTGTCTGAAGAAAAGTGGAAAAACTATCTGCGCTTTCAAGCCCAATTTCACAGCTATAGTTTTCAAAACACCCTGCTCATTCTTTTTCAGTGTCCGAATGCCAGACATGTGGCCGGATATCAAGCGTGGAAGAAACTTGGACGGCACGTGCGTAAAGGTGAAAAAGGGATCACCATCATCGCACCGATGTTGGTGAAAGAAAAGGATGATGAGACCGAAGAGTTCGGCAAAACCGTTCTAAAAGGATTTCGCGGTGCTACCGTCTTCGATATCTCTCAAACAGAGGGCGAGCCGTTACCTGAAATCCCCATCCACCGTCTCCAGGGTGCATGGGAAAACTGGTCTACAATTCGTACAGCCTGTCCGTTTCCTATCGATGAGAAAGACGATTTAGAAGGGGCAAACGGCTGCTTTCACGTTGCCACGCAGCGGATTTCCTTGCTGGAGAGCCTGGAAGGTCGACACAAGGCGAAGACGCTGATCCACGAATGGGCGCATGGACTTCTCCATGTCCCTTCTGAGGAAAAGGTTGTGAACACCAAAATTCGAGAATTAGAAGCGGAATCGGTGGCCTTTGTCGTAGCCGACGCACTGGGATTGGATACATCCTCGTATTCGTTCGGATATATCGCTCATTGGTCAGGAGAAAACGCCCTAGATCAGCTGAAGGCAAGTGGGATGCGCATTCAAAAAGCGGCGAACCGCATTTTGGATTCAATTCTCCCGAACTTGTTACTACAGCAAGCCAGTTAATCTGAGCGTCATTCATGTGTAGAGCCGTATCCTTTTTTGAAAAACGTGCTACACTGGAGGTATCGATATGTCAGAACGGGCGAAAGAAGTGAGCCAAATGGAAGACGAACTGCAATCTCATCAGCGTCAACCAGGCAACGTGACGGAAATGCCTTGGCTGCTCATTAGCAACCAAATTCAACAGATGAACAGCAGTATCAACGAACGGTTTAATGCCATGGAAAAAAGTATCAATGAACGGTTTAATGCCATGGAAAAAAGTATCAACGAACGTTTTGATGCCGTGAATCGTCGCATTGATGATTTGAAAGAAGATATGGACAGACGTTTTGAAGCCGTAGACAGACGTTTTGAAGCCATAGACAGACGTTTTGAAGCCGTAGACAGACGTTTTGAAGCGGTGGAGAAACGAATCGATTCGCTCGAAAACAAAATGCTGCAAAAGCCAGGATTTCTCTGGGGGATTTTAGGATCGGTTATACTCCTTTTACTCGGAGCACTGCTGAACCAACACATTCATATTTTTTAACGAAGGAGAGGTGAACCCTCCGTCTGAACGTTAGAGGCGGAGGGACACCCCCGTCCGCGTAAAACAGACGGGGGATATAGATGAGGAAGGATGTGAATCACGTCATGGATGAGAAGGAATTGTCTCAACAGCAAAATCAATTACTGATGATGCCCTGGATGGCATTAAGTGATCAGATAAAGATGACGAATCAGCGCATTGATGATTTGCGTGGAGAACTCACTTCCTTCAAAGATGACGTGAACAAACGTTTCGATTTGATGGATAAACGTTTTGAATCTATCGAAGAAAAATTGGATAAAAGAGTAGATCGAGCGGTCGTGATTTTTTCTACCATCGCCGGTATTATGGCCACATTTTTTGTGACATATATCACTATGCGCTAAATCCGAAAAATACCCAAGGAGGTGAACCCTCCGTCTGAACGTCAGAGGCGGAGGGAGGACCTCTTGTTGCTGGCGTTTTTAGACGTGAGGAAATCTGCATGAGACTAGAAGGTATCGCCAAAGCAGGTTATTACCCAACGCCTATCAGCATGGTAGAACAAGTGGTTCGACGACTGGAACCCAAGGAAGCGTACATTCGTCTACTTGATCCTTGTTGTGGGACAGGTGAAGCACTGGAGCGATTGGCCAAACATTTCTCAAACGTAGCTACGTATGGCGTGGAACTTGACGGTCAACGAGCTGCTGAAGCTCAAAAACGCCTTGATCAGGTCGTACATGTTGCTTTTGAACGAGCACGGATCGAAAAAGAGTCCATGAGTCTGCTATTCCTCAATCCGCCCTATGACGAAGTTTCAGGGCAAAAGTCAGAAGGGCTGCGCAGTGAGTGGGTATTTTTAAGAGATACCACGAAGTGGCTGACACCTGGCGGTCTATTGGTATACATCATACCGCGCTACGTGCTCACCAAGTCGATCATTGATAGTCTTATATTTCGGTTCACCGATATAGGTGTATATCGATTCACGGATCGAGAGTACGCGGTGTACCAACAAATTGTGATTTTCGGACAAAAACGACAGAAACCGATCACTCGAATTTCCGATCTCACAGAAGCCGATTATGTCACTCGAAATACACTTTTGTGGGTAGGTAAAGAAGAAACCAAACTGCCTACAATCGATATTCAGGATGGCCGTACCTGGGGGATACCCGGCGTAGAAGAACGACCCATTCTCTTTCGAGGTCACGTCTACGACAAGGCAGAACTAGCGCAGGACTTGCTACATTCCGAGGCTTTTCAAATAGCTTCCAATATGTTGTACGGAAACGATCCCCATCACAAACTTCACCGACCATTGCTGCCGTTTCGTCGCACACACATGGCCACACTGATAGCCAGTGGAGTGTTGAACGGAGCCATTGGAGTTGATGAAAACCGACACATGGTGGTGGGTATGAGCCGAAAAAAAGTCACTCGCGATATCGTCAAAAAAGATGATGAAACAGAAGTCATTGTAGATTCCGAATCTTATATTACGGCTGTCCGAACCATTGAAGCCAATGGAACGATACGAACCATCGAATAATCCCATCTAAAGGAGGCGAATCCGCTCCCAAGCACATTCTCTTGGGGGCGGTAGCTTCCATAGAGATGTGCTCTGTGAAGCGGGCTAAGATGAAAAAACTCATTTTTTCTGATGATTCCAACTGGATGCAAGCACATGCACATTTCACGGTCACAAAATCCACTGACCAGGGAGTCGAACTTTTGGCAACCGGTCTCATTGATACCGACCAAAATGTTCGAGCTGTAGCAGCTAGGATCATCAAAGGTCAGCTCATTCAACAAATTCAGGACGAGCGCAAACAAAAGAGTCTGCTTACCAAGAAATATGGATATCGAATGATCGCAAAAAGCGTAGGAACATTAACACACGTGTTGTTACTTCCCAAGGCAGCTGTTGATGAGGTATTGCCCGCAGAGGAATCCCGTATATTTCTGTTGCCAGGCGAAGATAACTTGGCCAAAGTTTTTTTGCAAAGATTTGCGAGTGATTTCAACTTACCCATGGTTCCTGAGTGGCAAGAAGTGTTGTGGGAGACTTGTCAAGCCCTGAATTTCATTCATCCGTTGGAGGTTTGGACATCAGATGCGGTCGAACAATGGCGTGGCCTTCAAGCGTTTGAACGTAGTCCGGAACTGACCGAAGAAAAGGCTTGTGAAATCTTAGGCGACTTGTTGAACACAAAGAAAATCCACTTGCCAAACGGCGTGACCAACGCACCGGCGATCGCTGATGCCGTACCAATCGACGAAAACGGGAAAATGGCTCTCACAGATTACTTGCAGGTGTATGCGCCACATTTGGCCACCACCATCGATGGCATCGCCAAACCTTTGCATGACTTGGACGATCCCATTGATCCAGCCATTGCCACGATGAGTCGCGTACCCTTTCCGGCTCAGGCCCATACCGCTCAAGCGATTTTGAAAGGTCTAAAAGAACAAAAAGGCGTGATTGTCAGTTCGGATATGGGCACGGGGAAGAGTATCGTTTCTCTAGCCGTATCTCACGCACTGGCTCAAACAAGTCGAAGCGGTTTTGTTACACTTCTTTTGGTCCCAGGGATCACTATCCCTAAATGGCTACAGGCTGAAATCAAGAAAACACTCCCACAAGCACACGTTACCGTACTCAAAGATTGGCGAACATTAATCCAGTACTGGCGTGAGCGAGTTCAGAAGCGAAAAAAAGATCGCTTGGAATTTTTATTGTTATCTCGCGATACTGCCAAAATGGGCATGCCGAAAGTGCCTGCCTTAATCTACAAAAGTCAACATATACTTTCCGATCGTACAGGTCTCAAGCAACCGGTTAAACCTATCCTTTCGTCCGTTGGGGAAGTACAGTCAGGAACCGCAGACAAGGCCCATAGAACCTTCGTCGTGGAAGACGTATGGCTATGTCCGGATTGCTATGCTGTACAGATTCATCCGAAGTCTACATCACGTGGAGACGGTCCATTGGATGCCTGGCTGATGGAAAATAAGCTCTCTTGGACAGATCTAGCCGTGGATAAAGTCAACGGGAATATCGAATGGAAGAAAAATATCACCCAATATCATTGTTGTGCCTGTGGACATAACTTGATGCGTTCTGTAGATCCGACGAAAGAAAAAGTACCGGGACTTCGAAGACGCAGACTCCAACCCGCCTGGTTCATCCAAAAGTATTTTTCAAACTGGATCGACTTGGTGATCGTGGACGAGTTGCACCAGTACAAATCACTCTCTGGACAAGGAGAAGCTATGGGGGCGATTGTGGGTGCTGCCAAAAAGGTATTAGGTCTGACCGGTACATTATCGGACGGCAAAGCTTCCAGCCTGTTTCATCTCTTGTGGCGCATCGATCCAACAGGACTGATTCGAGACGGCCTCGATCATAAATCGCTCAATAAATTTGTCCACCTCTACGGTTCTGTGGAGCAGACAGGGCGATATGATAAAGATCAAAAAGTTTCCGCAGGTGGGAATACTTCGCGAAAAATTTTGTTCAATCCCCCCAGAGAAATACCTGGTTTATCGCCCAAGTTGTTCGTCAATCACTTGGCAGATAAAACCGTATTCCTGGAATTGGGGGATTTGGGATTGCCTTTAGTGGAATTAGAAGAAAGACCTGTTTTCGTATCAATGGATGAGGAACATGCCCTGGCTTATCAAAAGTTTCATCAAGAACTGGAAACGGCGATGAAACAATCGTATGCAGCAGGAAATCACAATGCCTTTTCGGGATTCATTCCGGCAGTCGTCAATGCCGCGAACCGGGCTGATGTTCAACAAGAGATACCTGTGAGCATCGACCAAACCATAACTTTTCTTGCTCCACTTTCCGAGGATGAGGAATCGGCAAAAGAACGTCAATTAGTCGCAGACATCCAAGAGGAGTTGCAAAACAACCGACGCTGTGTAGTCTATGTACGCTATAGTGGAGAAGCTGCCCAGGACGAACGTATTCACAGCATACTTCAACGTCACGGTATGGTTTCCCGTGTCATGAAAGCCACTATATCTCCCGAAGAACGAGTGGATTGGTTGGAGAAAGCGATACAAGACGGGGTGGAAGTTGTGATTTGCAACGCCAAACTGGTGGAAGTTGGACTGGACTTGTTGGATTTCCAAACACTGATTTTTTATCAGTTTACAGATGAGATCGCGACTATGCGGCAAGCTGCCCGACGCGCCTGGCGTATTGGACAATACCGTAAATGCAAAGTGTTGTACTACGTCTATTCTCAATCCTATGAAATGGTTCAGTTTCAGCGCATGTTGGCCAAACGAACCCACGCGTTGCTTTTGGAAGGACGAATGGATCGTTCGGAAGTAGCCGCATTTGCCGAAAAAGATGAAAAATCGGCATCCGCCTATTCCATAGCTGCGTGCTTGGGAGACGTTCAAGATCTGAGTGCCAAGTGGAAAAGTATCGCAGATCGAGACATTCCAGAAGGAGTTTGGATGTTAGAAGAAACGAGATTTCAACAAGAAGTTCACGAAGCAATGCAACGATTGGCCATAGAAACCAAACGTTTGGCCAAAGTACCGTTAGAGTTGACATCGGATCAACCCGTGGACGAATGGGATGATCTGGATCTCTTTTCAACATCTAAATCTGTGGTCATCGATACTGTGGAGACAAACAAACATCAATGGTTCACCTTGGGCGCTTGGACGAAACAGTTGCCAAAGAAAGCGAAAAAGGTACAAAAATCCCAAGATGAAGATCAACTGTTGCTTTTTGCGCTTTGAGCATCATCCGCTCCCGAATAGGGGGCGGTTTTTTTATGCTTGACAGACAGAAAAATCTGCTAGAGAATGAAGCCATAAAGAATACCCCATAGAAAACTCCATGTCTCCACAAGTGAGACTCTAGGCTAAAAATAGCTTAGGACGCACGTGGGTGAAGCGGATAGGAAAGTTCGGGTCTCTTCGGGCACCTATCGGTTCTGAGGGAAGCGGAGTAGCGACAGCGAAGAAACTTCCAGAAATCAGAACAAAAAGGCTTTAGCAGTATCCCTTCGCGGAACAAAGCGGCTGCCGTGCGGCAAGGACACCAAAAACGGAAGTGAACCTACATGCGTATACAGGATACACGCTTTGTGGTGCTGGATACAGAGACGACAGGTCTAGACCCAACTCTCCATCGGATTGTGGACATTTCACTGGTCGAGGTGAGCAGAAACGGCATTCGCCCACTCTATCAGACGCTTGTCAATCCCCAACAAACGATACCGCCAGAAGCTTCGGAAGTGCATCACATTACCGATCGACAGGTCAAAGACAAACCCACATGGGAAGAAGTGTGGCCAACCGTTCTGACGCATATCCAGGACGCTGTACTGGTCGCCCATAATGCCAAGTTTGATCGGTCTTTCTTGCCGGAAACCCATCGTCCGTGGATCTGTTCCTACCGTTTAGCTCGTCATTTGTGGCCAGAAGCACAGAAACACACCAATCAATACCTGCGTTATTGGCTTGGTCTTGAACTCGACGCGGATATGGCACATAGCGCAGCTGGAGATACATTTGTGACCGCGCATGTGTTTTGGCAAGAATTGCTCACTTATCGAAAACGTATGGCTCAAAGTGACCAGGTCGAAGAATTGATAGCCTATGCCGCTTCACGTATCCCTATCACGACGATGCCTTTTGGCAAGCACAAAGGGAAACCGTTAGAAGATGTGCCTATCGACTATATTCAGTGGGCATTAAAGAATCGAGAGGATATGGAAGACGATCTTTATGCGGCGCTACAGGAATGTTGGGTATCCTATACGACCAATCGAGGACGCGTTGTCTAAAATGAACCATCATGCTACGCTCACTTTCCTGATCTGGCTCGTTGTGTGCATAGGAACACCGACTGTTGTCGCCTACTTTTTTACGCGACATCAAACACGAACGACGCAACTCACCACTACCTGGATAGCAGCAACCACAGGATTTGTGGCATGGCTCATTATGCTTTCGAAATTCGGCGCTTAATTGGCGCTTTTGCTATTAAAAAACATGGTACGCTCCTTGTAGAAAGTGTACTTCTACACAAAGGGGTGTTTTTTATGTTGGGCCGTTCTCATATGGGAATTGGCGCGGTGGGGGCTGTCGTGGCCACACCTTTTCTACTCCACGAATCCTGGGAACCCATGCGCCGCCTTTTGAGCCACAGCTGGCAGTCAATCCCGCACGTGCTCATCTTGCAAGCCATTCTTGTCGCAGCGTTTATCATCGGCTCACTTTTGCCCGATCTCGATGAACCAAATGCGCTTGCTTCTCGCGATCTGGAGCGTTTCATGGCCTTGCCCGTCTTTGCCTTGTTGGTGGGCATGGTGTTTTTACTTCACAGAGAAACCTCTCTCGACGCCTGGGGAATGGTTATCGTATTGACGCTTGCTTTTCGGACTTCTCGCAATTTTTCCAGACGTTTGGGATTGGGACTCATTGCGGTACTCCTCGCGTATCTCGCCTGGAAACATCATCTATCTTGGCAGGCGACCATCCCTATCGCTCTTTGGTGTGTAGGAGCCATGTTCTCCAAACACCGTACCTTCACGCACAGCCTTATCGCTGTTTTTATGCTCGGGTACGGGCTTTGGCACGTCCATACCGTTTTTTCTGACGTACATGTAGCGGTTCTTGGTCTTATGATTGGCTACATCCTGCATCTGATTGCGGATGCCATAGCGGGAGGCGTACCGCTATTTTGGCCTTGGTCGAAGCGATTGGGGATACGAATCCTCACTACGGGAAGTGCCTGGGACCATATGATTGGCGGCATAGCTGTGTTTGGATTTCTCGCTCTGGCGTTGTTGTAGGAGGCGAGCTTGATGAAACCACCTGTACTTCTTCCACCTGCGGATATGGCCAGATGGTTGGCTAGCCCGTGGTTCTGGATCGTCATAGCGATAGGTGCTTTTTACGGTCTGTATCGCACCGTATACCGCGTTTTTGGCACACTCATCACAGCCTGTACGATAGCGTTTCTGGTCATGGTTGGATATATCGTGGCCAAAGTTCATCAACAAGTGGCCTCGTGGCAACAACAGGTTCTTCACCCTGTACCCACTTCGCTCTTTACAGTGGCCAAGGGATCACCCTTGCAGCGCTTAACGGCTCAAACACAAACACTCAATACAACGAATCCTGTGGTTCATGAAAATCCCTGGGTGATCGCTCTTGTATGTGTGGTGGGAGGGGGCATCCTAGTACTCTATCTGATCTATCGGATGCTGCCTGCTCACCAAAGAGCCAAATGGCAGTCAGCTTTCTCTTGGGTCTCGTTGGATGAAACCCAACCCATCCCCAAAGAAAATTACCCGATTTCTCCCATCGAATTAGCTGTCGATCGCGACACAGGAAAGCCTATTCGCATCGAGGGAAAAGATCGCTTTTTAAATACCGCTTTGCTAGGCAGTATTGGTACAGGTAAAACCAGCCGTATCCTCTTGAAGGCGATCTATCAAGATCTCAAAGCAATGGCAGAAGGTTGGCAGATGGATGTCATCGTCGTTGAGCCGGATGGAGAATTCTCCGAAAAGGCTATTCAAACGGCTCGCTCCTTTGGTCTATCGGTGGATATCATCGATCTTCGCAGTGATGATGAGGAAGACCAGACTTTTTTAGATAGTACGGTTTCCTTCAACCCTTTTGGCGGTGGGAACATCGCCGACATTCTGAATAATGTACAAGCTGCTTTGAAAGAGAAGATGGGCAAACAAGAAGGGTTTTTCCAAAACGCACAAGATGGTCTTCTACGCAGTGTCATTCAAATTCAAGTTTCCCTTTGGCCACAAACAGACTTCCTTCAGTTTGCCAATTTGGTGACGGATATTTTCCATTTCCGTGCCATTTGTCAAATGATACAAGACTGTTCCTCTCAAGGAACCAGAAATTTCAAACCATCTGGAAAAAAATCTGATCCACTCGATGAATTCACAGCCCAATGGGAACACGAGAGGGCGGATGTTGTAGCCAGATTTCAAGCGCTTCCTCCCAATACACAAAACATGGTGTCTGCTGTAGCTCGTTCTTTTTTAATCGATACAAGAAACGAGCAAAAACTGGATCAACTCGAAAAAATCACCCAAGGACTCAAAATTGTTGTGGGGGAAATCGCGTATAACCCACGTCTACAAAATGTCTTGGGCACATCCCGCTTGCCAGGACTCAACCTGAAAGAACTACTCAATCCTGAGGGACCACGTCCAGGGCGGTTGGTGGCGGTCATAACCGGGAATCAGCCGGAGGGGAAACTGTTTGGGAAACTCTTTCTGGTCACACTCAAGATGTATACGCTGCGACGCAAAGGGGATGAGAATACCCGGCGTCCCGTTTATTTGTATGTGGACGAATTCGCGGTCTATGGAACGGAAGCGTACACCGAAATGTTTTCACAGGCACGCAAATATCGGGTTGGGCAAATGCTCGCCTATCAAGCACGTGCACAGCTGCTCGACGTCAGCAAGAAGTTCCAGGATGTCGTCGAAGGGAGTTGCCGGAACAAAATTTACTTTCCCTCTCCTTCTCCGGACGATGCAAAATTCTTGGAACATGCACTCGGTTCGATCCGTCAGGTTCGGGAAACGCATTCCGAAAATAAACTTGGATTCTTTGGGTTTGACAATCGCAATCTGGATCGGAAAGTCAGTCGAACAGAAGCCGTCGATCCGCGTTTTCGCGTGGAAGACTTGTCATATGGTCTCAAGGCCAACGAAGCGATTTTTTCGATCACTCAAAACAATGAGGCGCAACGTCCTGTCGTAGGCATCACATCCTATGCAGATGATTGGTTAAAGCAACATCCGTTAAAGAGAGCGGTTCAATCCTCAAAACGTTTGGAGAAGTGGATTCCATCCACTGGACACAAAGCATCTATCCAACCATCAGAAACGGTCATGAAAAATGCATCTGGACCTGACACATGGCTGGAAAGAATACCTATTCAGCCATGGAAAGAACAGAAATCTACACCTTCGAAACAGTCATCCACAACAGCGATTACAACGCCTGTAATGCCCAGTTTCCGCAAGTTGGCTCATCAGGCGAACCCACAGGCAGAACCACAAGCTATTCAACGGATCGACTTGAAAAAGCAAAATGCTGCCGACGGAGCAATAAGTTTCTTGCAATGTCCGATGTGCGAGAAACCTTTAACCTTAATGGAACGGGATGGAAAGGAGAAGTGGATCTGTGAATCTTGTGGTTTTCAGAGAAAGAAGCGTTAATTAGGCGTTTTTTTGGCACTTTTGTTTTGGTATTTGTTGATAATCTATAGATAGTTCTATGTTAAATAAAAATTGGAGTGTGATTCGAATGGAAAACGTCCGTGTCGTCTATGTGAATACTTTTGCTGATGGGTCGCGAAGCTCGGAACCCCTGGCACTAACAGAAACCGACTTTCGGATGGCTGTGCCGAACTGGAAGCGGGCGAAAACGGTCGTACAAGTGTACCTGTTGGGTATGGAGAAGGTGGAAGTGGATGGAGTTCAAAGAACCTTTTTCATTGGCGATGTCGGCGCAGGCAAAGTGATGATGCCCATCGAGCCTAAGTATTCTGGCCTTGAAGCTGGACAAGATCCATTTGATCTGATTGGACGTTGGGTTTGTGGCATGGTTCAGGATTTTGATATCAAGGATGCCGGTAACATGACGATGCTGATCAATCGTACACAAGGATTGGCGATTCTTCGTCGTCTGAACGCCGAACGTGTTCGACAGGTAGGAAACAAAGCCACAGGCATTATTCGAGCGATTCGAAAAGGATCATATCTCCTGGATGTAGGTGGATATTTAGGGGTTATGCCGAAGTCATGGTACGATTGGATAGAAGAAAATCGCCAGAATGGTCAAATTGGCGAAGAGTTCTCCGTGCGTATCATGCGTTCTCGCAATCAAGATCGTATTTTGGTGAGCCGTTGTCATCTGATGGAAAATCCCTATCAGACAAATCTCAAACTTGGACGTGGAACCGTTGTGCGGGTAAAAACCAAATACTTTCGTGAACGTGTCATTATGGCGGAAGTACATCCTGGTTGTATGATCAGAGTCAATCCACTCGGACTTCGAACACCACCTAAACTGGGCGAAGGTATTACCGTTCAAATTTTAGGAGAAGACCAACAAGGCTACTACGGCATACCCGTATTGTTGAAAGAAGAAGCTTAACATCATCCGCTCCCGAATAGGGGGCGGTTTTTTTATGCTTGACAGACAGAAAAATCTGCTAGAGAATGAAGCCATAAAGAATACCCCATAGAAAACTCCATGTCTCCACAAGTGAGACTCTAGGCTAAAAATAGCTTAGGACGCACGTGGGTGAAGCGGATAGGAAGGTTCGGGTCTCTTCGGGCACCTATCGGTTCTGAGGGAAGCGGAGTAGCGACAGCGAAGAAACTTCCAGGAATCAGAACAAAAAGGCTTTAGCAGTATCCCTTCGCGGAACAAAGCGGCTGCCGTGTGGTAAGGAGAAAGAGACAATCTCCTGGCTGAGATGCCAACGAGACGAGACAAGTCTGGCAAGGGATCTGGACCCCTGGCGCTAGCAATCGGGGAGAGCGCCGAGCGTCCCTCACAAGACTCAATGGTCACAAACAGCCATCCATGGGCCGAGCTTGGAAAGAGGGAGAAACGCTGAACAAAGACATGGATGGGGAAGTACCCAACGCTCCAAGAGAGCGAACCATCGAAGTGAGCGCCAAGAAACCTGGTCGGAGTAGCCGAAGCCAAGAAGCCTACCGTCATGGAGTAGCGAGAGCGAAGAAGTGAAGGATGGGTGGAGTAGTGGAGGCGAAGAAGTCAGGCGGAGTAGCGCGAGACGCAAAAGTAAGCGTTCCATGAACTGAATGAGGGCAAAGAGCCCAACCGTGAAACGAACCACGGAGACACAAGAAGAAGTTTTTCCAACTGCGAAAAAGCAGAGGTGGAAAGGCTTATTTGTGTTTCGGTGGCTTTTTGTCATTTCACGGAACACGGAGGAGGAGTAGATATGGATCACGCTTGGGTATGGATTGTCGAAGCACTGTCGGATGCAGATTTTGTGTACCGAACAGATTTTTTGGATATCACGTTAAAGGACGTATGGTTCCCTAATATCGAGGAATCACACACCAACGCTTTAGGTGCCTAAAAAACGCTTTTTTCCTCCTGCTTGTGCAGGGACTGAGAACATCAGACCTGCTCAGTAGGGCAGGTCGAAAAGGAGCGGATCAACAAATGAAAATCGACATACAGAAGGTGGCTTTAGTAAAAGCCTTGCAGGAAGTGAAAGAGACTACCTTAGAAAAGGCGACCAATTTCGCCCGGTTCGTCAAGATCGCGGTCAACCAGGACGACTCTCGTGTCGATTTCACCACGAGTAACATGGAGGCTACGACACGCGTGACCGTATGGGAAAGTGCCATGAATACCCCTGTAACCATTCACCAATCCGGTGAAGCTGTCGTACCGTACAAGATGTTATCCGATATGGCAACACGCAGCCACGATACACTCACTCTCTCCACCGAAAAGACCAAGTTAACCATACGCACTGGCAAAACCCACATGGAACTGGCTGGAATCGATCCAAAAGATTTTTTGGCGTATCAATACCAGGACGATCAGAGAGAAGTCTTTCGAGTATCCGCCTCTAAACTGAAAGCGCTGATTCAGTACACAGCGTTTGCAGCTTCAACCAGTGAGGTGAGACCTATTCTCACGGGAGTGTACCTGGTCGCTGAAAACGGTCAGTTGAAAGCTTCAGCCACGGACGGACTGTGCTTGAGTACCGCTTCATGTACATTGGAGAGTCTGGAAAGTGCACATCTCATCATTCCAGCCACAACATTGTCGAAGTGGGTAAAGCACTTGCCCGAAGATGACGATGAAGAAGTCCTCATCCAGTTTGGCGAATCAGGACTTCAAGTGACCTGGGATGATGACAGCCATCAAGTGATGATGCGTGCGCTTTCGGGAAAATATCCAGATATCAACCGACTCATCGCACAAAAACCACTCCAATACCAGTTACGACTCAACCGCTTGGAATGGCTTCAAGCGCTTGAACGCATCGGAATTTTAAGTGAAACATCCGCTCCCCGTGTCACTTTGACGTTTAGGGAAGAAGGATGCCATGTCGAGTCCAAGTCCGAACAATATGGACAAGGCAGTGACTGGGTCACCATTTTGGCGAAGAGTGCTCTTCCGGACTTTTCCATCACTTTCAATCCACGTCTGCTCATTAGTCAGCTCAAAGCCATGCGTGGTGAAGAAGTGTTAGTAGGCATGAATGGACCGAACGAGCCTGTGTTTTTCAAAGATGGATTCACAGACTTTGACATGCTGGGACTTTTGTCGCCCGTGTTGAGTCCGAGACAGCAACAACAAAGCGCTTAATACGCTCGAACTACCCGCCCTATGGCGAGGAACAACTCCTCGCCAAGAGCGAGGAGCGTAAAGGAGAAAATACAAATGAGAATCTTGTGGACTTTGTGTTTTGGACAAGCCATACACTCTGTTTCCCAAAAAGGCCGTGTTCGGATGCAACCGATGGGCTTTCGCGAAGGAAGACGGACGGTGGCCATCGTGTATGTGGATTCCACGAACCGGGTAGAGACGATCTTGAAATCCCAACTGACATGGCGAGAAGCCATTCGATGGATGAGAGATGTTTCTATTGATCAAGAACAATTCACCAGTTGTACGTGCGTGGCTTAATTTCGGATACCAAGGCCCACCACGTCGGGCTTGCGACACTCCCCCGGCGTGGCCAGTGGGGAGTGTATATTACACCCACTACTGGAGGAAGAGATCAAAATGAAAAAAACACTCGTGTTTGTTGAAAACCATCGGCCAGTCACGGATAGTTTGACGGTTGCAGAAGTTTTCGGGAAAAGACATGACAATGTAATCCGAGATATTCGGACAATCTTAAAAGAACTCGATGACGAATGGGGTCTCCTCAATTTTGAGGAGACTAGCTTTACCCACCCACAAAACGGTCAAATTTATCAAAAGTACCTTCTTACAGAAGATGGCTTCACCATCTTAGTTATGGGATACTCCGGTAAAGAAGCCATGCGTTTCAAAGTGAAATACATTCAAGCATTTCGCGAATTACAAAACCAGTTGCTTCAAAAACAAATGTTACTCGAATTACCAAAAAACTATAAAGAAGCACTACTGGCTTTGGTGACTGAAGTCGAAAAAAACGAACAGCTCGAAGCGGATAAACTCGCTTTAGAGCAATGCTTGGCAGAAGCAGAACCCAAGCTGACCTACGTAGATCAAATACTCGCTTCCAAAGACACGGTTTGCATCACACAGATTGCCAAGGACTATGGTCTGTCTGGAAAACGTCTTAACGCTATTCTTCACGAAGACGGTGTGCAGTTCAAAGTGAATGGTCAGTGGGTGCTGTATTCCAAATATCAACATATGGGATATACGCACTCTCACACGGTTCAATATACACGATCCAATGGTGATCGCGGCGTCCAGTTGCAAACGGAGTGGACACAAAAAGGAAGATTGTTTGTGCATGATTTGCTCACCAAGCGTGGTATCGTGGCTTGTATGGATCGAGGACAGACAACAACCAATGTGATACCACTCACTTCTTGAATGGAGTAGATATGCGAATGTTGATGAGACAAACACACTTGTATTCCATGACCTTTCTTCATAAACTAGTCTTAAAGACTAGTCGAATGAGGCGGTGGAGCATGAAAACCATAGGCGCATACGAGGCAAAAACACATTTCGCAGAACTCTTGGAACAAGTATCCCTAGGTGAAACCATTATCGTGACCAAAAGGGGTATTCCTGTTGCAAAAGTCATTCCCATTGAGCAAGATAAGCTGGATTACCAGCACATTTTACGACAATTTCAATCGTTACGAACGAATGTCAAATCCGCTCAAACTTCGCTCAAGGAAATGATTGAAGAGGGGCGGAGATACTAGATGGCTTTTGTTCTGGATGCTTCCATTGCCCTAAGCTGGTGCTTTCCAGATGAATCTAATGAAAAAGCGGATTCGATTTTATTAAGATGCGAACTGGAAAAAGTTTTTGTCCCATCAATATGGCCGATTGAAATTTCAAATGCGCTATTGGTCGGATGGAGAAGAAAACGTTTAACGCAAGAACAAGTGGAAACAGCCATGCGTCTGCTATCTCTACTGGATATTCAAATCAGTACATCCCATAGCATTCAACACGCACGCAGAATTATACAACTGGCTCAACAGTGGGAACTGTCGACCTACGACGCGTCGTATTTAGATTTAGCGCTACAGGAAGGCATTCCCTTGGCCACAGCAGATGAAAAATTAGCTGTAGCCGCCAAAAAATCTTCTATACCCTTATTTTGAACGACCTGTTTCAACCCCGAGCACGGCGGGAATTTGACCTTCTCCCGTGCCAAGGGGGAGGTACAGGAGTGAGATATCATGGAAGCATGGGATTGGGAATGGGAACTTCTCTGTCCAACCTGCCACGTTGCAGAACTGGAATTCACTTCAAACGGCGATTGGGCTTGTCCGCATTGCGCCGAACTCGGCTACACTCGCCCCTTCCATACAAAAAGGGGGGCCAGTTGATGGATCGAATCCTCCACGTTCACTGGGATCAATTTGTAAACACCTTGAGGCAATGCCCCGACGATCCCAACCAGCTCCCTAACTATCAAGCGGCTCAAGAACTGCTTATGCGCATCGAAAATCAAGATTTTGATGGTGAATACCTATGGAATCTCACGGATGATGTCATCGGCGCGGCTTGGCGTTTGCTATCCAATGACGACGTCTGTGATCCAGCACTGGAATATGCTCAATTTACCGTTGATGAGGATAGATGGACTGACTTGCTTCATCAACTGTACCGACTGAAAGCTATGTGTGATCCGAGCTTGTCGGAGGTGTTTCTATGAACGATGAGTTACTGGAACACCTGTGTAGCAGTCTCTATCATCTGGAATTTTTGCGTGATGCCTTGCGCAGAGTAGCGCTGCCCGAGTCTTTAAACCAGCTAACTTGGCCATATGGCATGGACTACAATGGCTACTCCGAAGGAATCTACGAGGGACAACTGCGAGATCTATTGTGGCTGATACAAATGCCCATGGATTGCACCTTGACCTTAACTTCCACGGATGATGATGAGTTGTTCGATCATGTATCGCTCGTACAGGGCGAACTACTCAATGCTGATCTTCTCATGCTCATGTATTTCACAAGTCCAGAACCAGAGCAACTGGTGGAATTCCGATATTTCCTCCAGTGGTTGCGACCTGAAGATCTCATCATGATCGACACAACCCATGAGTCTCCTCATGTCATCTGGGGGATCATCAACCCTTCAGAAGACGAAATCATGAATGCGTGGGAAACCATCCTGCGTATTGGGGAGGTGCGGATATTCTATGGAAACGTTGCCCACGCACATGCATGGAGAGAGCTGCGCGGATGAGGTCATCTTGAAACTCTCCCCCAAGCGATATCCTGTGCTCGAAATCATTGAAAACGGTATACACCACTACAAAACGGTGGGATACCATGAACTGTTAAATATCTTGGATCGTTCCATCGTAGTGGAACAACTGAAGAAACCCGACGTGTCGATTGTTTCGAGTCCACCATTACCGGAGCGGTCTTTGCTCGTCGATACCTTGCAAACCCAACATTGGCTCCGTTGTATCGTGACGGCGTGGCTACCGCGAATGGAATATCCTTTGATTTTTGGCGAAAAAACCTTCCTGATTCCATTTCCAGCGTTGGTGTATCAAGTCACTTACGAGATCACCGGTAAGGAGTCGCGAAAAATCCACCATTTGCGTCTGGCTGTATCGACAGATGATATCGTCACTCATCAAAGCCAACTCTACCGCTATCCTTTCTCCAACGTATATCCCAGCGGACAAGTATGTTGGAACGGCTTGCCGAGCAGGGTAGGCGAATTACACCAGATGGCACCACAATCGGTATTTGCTTTTCTGGCAACACCCAACAATCACGATTTGTATGGCGTGGGGCGTTCTCACAACGCTCCCCATACCGAATACGAAGATTTTTTGAGCGCCGTTGTACAGGAGGGAGTACGCCCGGAATGGCTCATCCCGATGAACATGGACGTTCAAACATTTCATCAAAAATCCAAAAGCCACTAACCAAGGAGCGATTTGCAATGACAACCAACCAATCTTCTCTCTTTGATCTCTTGCCTGAGGAAGAAGCAAAAGCTTTCAAGAGCGACGAACCAAGGGAGTCAAAGAAAAAAACGAAAACCACTGCACCTGCTGCATCGAAAGAAGAACCCGAACCGGACGTCTATGATATCGATCGCGTCGTCTACTATGCCGGACATCGAATCGACGTACCTGGACGAGATATGAAACTCGAAGACGTTCGCGCCTGGCTGGAACCACAGTTTCCAGAACTCACAAAAGAGCGTTGTGAACTGGTCTACGACAAAACCACAGGGCATATTGTGCCTGTACTGAAAGCACACAAAAAAGGCGCAACACGTGGAATTTTGGTCTATACCGAAGTCCCTCAACCCGAACCTCCCGTGTATCATCTGCTGGATGAGGAAGGAACGGTGTGGGAAGTGCGTACGACGCAAACCGGAAGATTTCAGGCGCCTGTCAAAGGTCAATACACGATAGGATTCCCTGGATGCAATCTGGCCGTTCCGCGTATCCCAGTCCGCTGTTTAGCAGATATTGTGACGCGGTTTCAGGCAGATCCGGATATCGAGCATCTCGCATATATTCTGTTCGACCGCCGTCACAACACCTATGAAGTAATGTGGCCAAAGCAACGCTCCAACTCGGTCTCTGTGATTGGCGAAGGTTTCATGGAAAGCGAGGATCTTTTCGCTGTGGCGCAGATACACTCACACGGACGAATGCCTGCGTTTTTCAGCAGCACGGACAACGAGGACGAGATACGCACAGGATTGTATGGCGTAATAGGTGATTGTCAAAATAAACGTCCTACCTTACGCTGGCGCATGTCCTGTGGCGGGAACTTCTGTATATTGCCCGCACAAGACTATTTTGATGGCGATATCGAGCCGTGGGTGGTCACCTCATCCCTGCAAAGGGAGGGGATCATCCTATGCTAAAGCCTGTGCGGGTAATCGATCCTCATCGATTGCAATCCATCGCACTCGTTGGTGTTGGTGGAACAGGCGGGTATGTCTTGCAGCAATTGGCCCGCCTGCTCTATGGACTCAAAGAGCAAAGGACGTCCACTCCGGACGTCCTGCTCATCGATGGAGATACCGTGGAAGAGAAGAATTTGCTGCGCCAATACTTCTTGCCGCAAGATGTCGGCAAGAACAAGGCATCCGTGTTAGCAGAACGATATGCACGTGCCTACGGTTTGCCGATTTCCGCCTATCCACACTACCTAACACGCGAAACATCGCTAGACGATCTGGCTATCCAAAACGGCAGTGTGGTCGTAGCTTGTGTAGACAACGGTAGTACTCGGCGTATTCTGCATGAAAAACTGTCTCAATTGAACCATGTCGTTTCTATTGACAGCGGCAACAGTGCTGTCACTTTACCGGAACATCCTGAACACTTGGATCGATATCAACTGGCCCACCTTAAAAACAGCGGTTGGGAAGGACAGGTCGTGGTTGGAGTGCGGTCTCAAGGACAGACCGTCTTGCCGTTTCCTGGTGAAGTTTTTCCCGATCTCATGGAAGAAGACCAACTGCCAACCGAAGTGAGCTGTGGGGAAGTGTCGGTATCCAACCCGCAGCGCCTGATGACCAATCTCATGGCAGCCACGACAGTCATGATGATCCTGCACACCTTGTTGTCCGATGGAACCATCCTACATCACCGTACCTTTTTTGAGGCCAGGCGCGGTTGGATGCGAAGCGATGCCGCTGTGGAGCAGATGCTGGAAGTTTCGGTGTGAAATAAGAATTGTTGAGTCTTTCACCATCCTTTATACTGAATGCAGGGGAGTTTTTGTGATGGCAAAACAAGATATCTTAATGAAAGTACTCACGCGTTCTCTCTCTGGTGGAGCCTTGGAGATTTTGGGCATTCGCGGAGTAGAGTTGAAAGAACCATTCATCACGGAGCTTCCTGCCAACACACTTCACATGGATCGTGTATGGCGAATGGCGAATCAAGATTTGTTTCATCTTGAATTTCAAACCAAACGAGAATCCACGTTGCATCGTTTTTTAGAATACGACGCCCGCCTGGCAAACGAACATCGTGTGAAGATTCGCACGGTCGTACTCTACCACGCAAGTGTCACGAACGCGCCAGCTGAACTCGACATCGGCACAGCGCTCTACCGCGTCGAGAATGTATTCCTGTCGCAACTCGACGGCGAACAGGCGTTAAATGAAGTCGAAAAACATCTGCGTACCGGACAATGGGAACCTGGCGACCGCATGCGCCTCTCACTGGCACTGAATATGCGATTGGAAAATCAAGACAAGGCATTTGACCGAGTACGCGAACTAATTCCGCAAGTAAAAGATGAAACCGAACGAGATTTAGTGATCAGTGCCATTCTCGTATTGGGCGATCAAGGTCTCACGGAAAAACAACGAGTACAACTTCGGAAGGAGCTGAGAAAAGTGTCCAAACTGGCGGAAGAGCTCTATGAGGAAGGGCGTCAGGAAGGTATAGAAAAAGTCGCCTGTAATCTACTTGCAGAAGGCGTGCCTGTGAACGTGATTGAAAAGGCCACAGGCCTCTCTCGCGAACAAATTGAGAAACTACGCATGCAGATTCACTAAATATCACTATGGCCGGGTTGAGCATAAAAAGCACCCCGGCCGGCCCTTTCTATTTCGAAAGGAGCTGAGAAAAGTGTCCAAACTGGCAGAAGAGATCTATGAAGAGGGTCGTGAAGAAGGCCGCGAGGAAGGTCGTATGGAAGGTCGTGAAGAAGGCCGAATGGAAATTGTTATGAACATGCTTCGTAGGGGCATGAAAATAGAAGACATCGTGGACGTGACCAACCTGTCAAAACAAGAAATCGAAAGCATTGCCAAGAAAATATCCCACTAAAAACTCTGGCCTACCGCGGTTAGATACTGACGGTAGGCCAAATCCATTTTAGATCCTCTACTCTTCACTCAAAGAATGAGAGACTAGTGGTCGATATCATGTTAAACATTAGTATTTTTTAAAATCAAGCGTTCTATTTTTGAGCGAAAATGTAGATTACATAGAACACCCTCTGGATACAACATGGGAAAAATAACTTTTACACTTTTTTTGTGAAGATTCCAGCGAGCATGACCTCCGCTGGAACAATAGATACTTGTTGGAGTAGCACCTAGAGAAATCAAATAGTCTCGACAAGATTCGATTAATGGGCCATGAAGAATGAGACGATAGGAATCCATCGAACTCACTTTTTGAAGTATACTATGCCCTTCCATATAACCACGAACAAAATCAGGCGTGGCACGAAAGGCTGCCTTTATATCGGGTTCCCACAAATGCTTCAGGGTAAAAATTCGTCCATAATGAAAACTCCTCATATCTTTAACTTCATTTTTATGAGAAGAGGACGTAATACTGAGATCCGGCATTAAGCGCTTTAAGAGCCGAATTTGGTAGGGATCACTCTCCGAAAATCGCAACATGAGTCCATTTTGTTTACGACTAATCAAAGCACGTCCAGTTAACCAACCAAGCAAATAATCAGGAATCTTGACAGGGTACTGACGGTAGTAGGTATCTAAAAAGTCAAGAACCGCTATAGAAAACGATCCATAGTTGTCGGATATATCTTGAAGCGAAGGTGCAGGATGTGTTTGAAGCCAACGGATGGTTCCTGGAAGCGGATGTTTGATAGCAGCCCGATACTGTATGGCAGAAGGTAAACGTTTACCTCGATTTTTCTTCCACACAGCCTTCAAAACGCGATATTCCGTCGAATCCATTTCCATCCTTATAACCTCCGCACTCAAACTTGTTTACAGTCTATCGAGACAATGACGGATAGTCTAGAGGCTAAACATAACATACACTCACATCTTCACCCTCTACATCCTTTGCAGCTAATCTTGTATCTCTCCGCAAGTTCGTATTTTTACAGTAATTTCTCACTTTATCCAACCAATTAATCCTCATACGCCTAAATCAAAACCATACACCATCCATAGATATCCATTTATTTTTCGCATATTAGTATCGATAAGATAAGGTTATCGCTAGTAATACGTATAGATTCTTTCAATTAACTTCATAAGAATTCTTTCAATAACTTATGAAGAAATATGATATATTCATTGATAACGTACATTTCAAAATGAGGTGGTGAAGTTGTTGTTATCCATCGTTCGTCTTTCTCAACGGTTTCAAATTACTTTGCCTGTAGAAGTGAGAGAACTCCTACAAATTCAACCTAACGATCGTATTGCTTTTCGTACGGATGATACCGGACGTGTCTACTTGGAAAATTTAAAGTCGATTCAAGTGGATACTGTACGTGGATTATTACAAAAGCAGCAATGGACAGATCGTTCAGCCAATGCAATGACAGAACACCCCACGCCAAACCAAGAGGAGAATTCGTATTGATGAAGACATGGGTTGCACATGCAGATATCATTGTGGAATTTCTGCTGGGTAGCGAAAGTGCTGATCCACTCGTTGAAGTGCTCGAATGGGCTGCCCAAAATCGTGCACGTGTGTTCGTAGATGCGGTAGCAATTGCAGAGTGTTGCCGCATGCTACAGCTGGTGGAGCCTGCACTCTCCCATGAAGCCATTGCAAACGCATTGATGCGTTTCCTACTGCTTCCAGGTGTACGAACAACCGATAGGGATCGTCTACTCAATGCACTGGAAGCCTTTTCTTCTTCGGAGGACACTTTTGCCCAGTCTTGGTCTAAAATCATAGCCTACGAATCGAAACTCGAAACGTTACGCGCAAAAAAGCAGGACACGTTGGAAGAGGATATCGACCATGTTGGATAAATCCATTTTTAAAGTAGATCGCGCTCTTTTCGAAAACAGAGTCGAACGTTATCTGGAACGTTCACATGCAGAAAATAGTCGACGTGCTTATCGCTCCGATTGGCAGGATTTTGTCCAGTGGTGCCAGGCTCATCAACGACAAAGTTTACCTGCCACTCCCGAAACGGTCGCTGCTTATATCTCCGCGCTGGCCGAAGCCGGTGCGAAAACCAGTACCATCGTTCGTCGACTTTCTTCCTTATCCTTAGCACATCAAGCCAAACAATGGGAAACCCCCACTCGGTCCCTATTGGTGCGTACCGTATGGCGTGGCATTCGCAGAGAACATGGCATAGCTGCTGAACCTAAACAACCTATTCTTACGGACGAGTTGCGAAAAATGATCGACGCTATCGACACAACTACACTCCGGGGAATCCGAGATAAGGCACTCCTGCTGATTGGGTTTGCTGGAGCCTTTCGACGGTCAGAGCTTGTTGCATTACGATGGGAGGATGTTGAATTTCGTGAGGATGGCGTAGTCATGACCATTCCACAAAGTAAAACCGATCAGGAGGGAGAAGGACAACGGATTGCCATTGTACATGGCCAACAGGCATCCACTTGTCCCGTTACAGCACTACAAACTTGGCTCGATGAGGCGTTTATCGTGGATGGACCGATCTTTCGTAAAGTGAATAAGTCCGACAATGTGGAACCAAGAGCACTGACCGCCCAATCCGTAGCTTTAATCATCAAACGTTATGCACAAAAGGTCGGGCTAGATCCTGACCAATTCGCCGGCCACAGCCTGCGTGCTGGATTTGCCACACAGGCTGCGGTCAATGGTGTGTTGGAACGGGACATTATGCGACAAACCCGGCACAAGTCATTAGTGACATTGAGACGATATATACGGGAAGGAAGTTTGTTTCGTGACAACCCATCAGGACGAGTGGGATTGTAATGTATTTGAATAGCTAAATAAAATACATTCTTTCTTTATTATAAAACATAATCAATTTTATTTATTTTTTAAAAATTAATTTAACAATACATTCTTTTTATTCTCATCTTTTGTTCTGATATACTGACATTTGAACTCTGAAGATATATTGTGATGCAAAAATAAAATTCAGAAAAAGAATTCCATAACATATATGAGAAGCAGGTGTATGAACAAGCTATGCATAGCCAGTTTGTAACAGTAAGTGCGAAAGACCCTATTATCTCTCGCTGGCTCAACAAGCCCTATAGGGAACCTTTGCTTTTACTTCTTCTCTCCATTTTCGTAGGTATAATTGGGGGTCTAGGCGCAATTTTGTTTCGCGCTATGATTCACTGGTTTTTTCTTTTATTTCATGTGTCCCCTGAAGTCACCCATTCCCCTCTGCGCATAATCATTCCAGCGATAGGGTTGCTCTTAGTTGGATTCATTACAAACTATTTTGCGCGTGAAGTGAAGGGGCATGGTGTACCACAAATACTCGAATCTCTGGCATTACGAGGCGGCAGAATTCGTCCACGAATAGC
>NZ_FRAF01000021.1 GCF_900142255.1 Alicyclobacillus tolerans
GGGTCACACATGAGCGCATTCCGCCAAAGACGCCGAATAAGAATGCGCACATTGAATCGTTCCATTCACAGCTAGAAAGCGACCGGCTCTCTGGCGCCGAGTTTGAGAACTACCAAGTAGCATACGCAGCCGTGACAGAATACATTACGTTTTACAACCAGCGCCGAATTCACGGTAGCTTATATGATCTGTCACCGGAACAGTTCATGCGCGCAATTGCCAACAACGAAGTGCAGCCATTCGTCGTTAAGGTCTAAGCAATCCTACGAGCAAGTGAGATTAAGGGAGCAAGACTCTAATATTGAGGGGTTAAACCGCTCAATGGTTTTTAGACCAGATGATTATCACATGTACTCAACTTTAATTTTGGGTATAAGCTTATGAATGAATTTAAAAGGAAATGGATTGATAGATTTTGTTGATGTTGAATGGTGTGGTGCGAATTGAGAGTACCGTTCACAGGAATGTAATCCAATAGTGTCATATCAAAGGTATTTCTTGCAATAGAGAAGATTAATGATATTCTAATTTTTTTAAATTTATTTGTCAAAATCAAGTACAGTTTTGGTTGTGAAAATCTGTCTTTCGGAAAGATTCTAATTATCTATTTGAATGCTAGGTTCAAGTTGATATACTTGTCCTAACATTGGCACGAAACTCATGTTTGCGAGCAACGATGGACACATGGTCAGACTCCAAACTTTCCTTCACAACCTTGTTCCTTAAACTTCTGGGAAAACAAACTAACGCCTGACCATGAACAATCCCTCCTGAGGCTATCCTTCTACAAACATCAGGGCTTGTCCAATTATATAATGGGGCTGAAGAGAAACCGTGTTTGGAGCAGACAGACATGATGTCTATAAAGCACTGTACCGTAACATGCACGCAGGCATGGTGTTACGTGACGAACGTGATACTGTTTGTGGCTTTGCGCTGTCTGTGAAAAGAAACGATCTTCTTGTTGTTGGACCCGTGATTGCAGAGAATCAAGAGGCGGCTCTGCATCTTGTTCAAAGCCTTTGTTTAGATTGGAATGGGAGAGTTCGGACCGATGTGCCAAGCGAGCAGACTTCCTTTATGGCACGGCTATCGAAATCAGGGTTCAGCGAAAAGATGGTCTCTGCGGTGATGGTTCTTGGGGCTACCTGCTTGCCTGGTCAACGTAATTGTTTGTTTAGCATCGTTGATCCGGTATTCGGATAATCCTCGCCGTTTAGAAGTCTCCTTTATGAGCCAATCATTCTTATATGACCTCTTCCGCAATCTATTTCCACTGTCATCGAACCTTTGACATGGAGTTATCTCACCAAGCTGTACGAGCACTCCAGTATGTCCAGATGAGCGGTTCCACCACCATCCAGCAGATATCCAGCCATCTGGGCCGTGCCCAGAACACCGCTTCGGAAATAGTACAGAGACTGAGACAGAAGAAGCTCCTTGAGAAGCATAGGCGCGGTGACGACGAACGGGTCGTTAAAGTGCAATCGACGGAGGCTGGTCGATTGGTGGTGCTTCAACATACGGGTCTTGATGTCGACCATCTTAGCGTCAGGTTAGAGCAAGTTTCGGAAGAGGAGCATAATCGGATCCTCCAAGGGCTAACATCGCTTCTAAAGGCTGTACGGGGTGAGGAGAAATGATTGCGATTCTTGTAATAGTGATAGTGTCTGCACTGGTCATTGCAATAGTGACAGCTATCTCAAAACAATTTCCTGGGATTGATGGATGGATTGTGGCTTTGCCCATAGTTAGTCAGACATGAAAAACTGCGAATAAGCTAGAATGAGGGAGAAAACGAAAGGTTATAGAGAGGAATGGGCATGATAATCCAATTTGACTTTTTATCAAATTCACCCAAAAAGGTACCGTATAGTGGTGGAGATGTACGGAAGGAGCATGGACCTTAATGGGAGATATCCTTTAATGGCTGAGTAACTGCATGGATATAGTTGCTTCCTTTGGTTGAAGGGGTTAATTGTGTCCATATTCACTCATACCATTATAGGAACGTTGGGGTCTTGTGCTATAAATACCAAACGCCAAGCGAATGCCTATGTCGGTATTCGTCTTTTTTGCTTGGTGAACTACATCTCCAATAGTGCTTGTTCAGCGTTTCTAAAAAGGGGATGCTTTTTATGAAACGATTAACGAATAAGATTGCGATTGTTACTGGTGCCAGCCGAGTAAACGGAATTGGTACTGCAATATATCGAGAATTAGCCAGAGAAGGAGCAGATATTTTTTTTACTCATTGGTCAAGGTATGACCGCCAGATGAAGTATTTCATTGAGGATGATTCCGCTTGGTCACAGCATTTGATGAAGGAGATCCGAAGCCTTGGAGTCCGATGCGAATCGATGGAATTGGACTTATCGCAACCAGATGCCCTGAGACAACTGCTCGATGAAGTTCATGAGAAATTAGGTTCTCCATCAATTCTTGTTAATAATGCGACGCATTCTGTTGACGTGGATTTTCGTTCGATTAGTGCGGAAATTCTCGATGCTCATTACAGTGTGAATGTAAGAGGAACGTGTCTTTTAACTGTAGAGTTTGCTCGCCAAATCGAGGGCAAACATGGTGGGCGAATCATTAACATGGTGTCAGGACAAGACAAATCACCTGAGCCGGGTAATTTGGCATACGTTTCAACAAAAGGTGCGATTTCCACTTTTACCGAAACAGTCGCTCTCGAATTGGCACCACTTAAAATCACGGTTAATGCTGTAGATCCTGGACCGACAGACTCTGGGTGGATGAGTAGCGAATTAAAAGAGTTTTTATTGCCAAAATTCCCGATGGGTCGAATTGGGGAACCATGTGATGTGGCAAAGTTAATCGTTTTTCTTGCGAGTGATGAGTCCGAATGGATTACCGGGCAAATTATTCTCTCCGATGGTGGCTTCTGGTGATGTAGCATTCTCGATCGCTCCCTGCAGTGTTCTTTAACTAAAGGGCGCAAAAATTCAAGTTCCCTGTGCCCACCTGTAATATGATTATATGATGGCGTACACTTTCGGAATCTTGCGAATTAGGTCAGTTATCTTCGATTGTATAATATATCAATATATATTAATATAAAAATAAGTTTGTATTTGGGGGAGGTATCCCATACATGATCTGCGATGCTCATGATGTTTTTAAGGCTCTCTCCGATCCAAACCGTTTAAGGATTATCCAAGGGTTATCCACTAGATGTCAAAGCGTCAATGAAATATCAGAGACGGTTGGGATGTCCCAACCATTGACATCTCATCACTTAAAAGCTCTTCGCCGGGCTGGTATTGTTCGTCAGGAGATTTGTGCTACATCTCGATATTACTGTTTATCAAATGAAATCATTCTTGATATGATTCGACTCTGTCATGAATTTATTTCAAGAGATATTTCGAAAAAAGGAATTTATTGCAGCGAACAGGAGGTAATACAACAATGATGGTGGGTACGGCGGATGGGGGAGTATGCATACTGTACCGATTCTAGGTATTTTAATGATGGTCATGATGATGTTCTTTATGAGACGTATCATAATGGGAAGGCACAATAACCATCACTATAATGATTTATCTGAAGTGATGCGTGAAATCCGTGGATTACGTCCTGATATTAAAGAACTAAAACAGCAAAGAAACAAGGAGGATTTCTGATGGAGGAATCTGATGTTTTAAACGGGCAACACCCCTATTGGGAACAGGCTTTCGGGAAGAATAAGGAAATGTTTGGGGATTCACCAAGCGAAGCCGCCGTGAGAGCTGCTGAGATATTTAAGTCTCATGGTCAAACACATATTCTAGAGTTAGGTGCAGGACAGGGGCGTGACACGTTATTCTTTGCCCGAAATGGATTTACGGTACACGCTCTTGAATATACCAAAGAAGGCGTAGATAGGATACGACAAAAAGCGTATAACCAGGGTGTATTAGACCGAATTACCGTTACACAACATGATGTACGCCAACCATTTCCGATACAAAATAACTCCTTTGACGGTTGTTATTCACATATGTTGTATTGTATGGCTTTGACGACTTCCGAACTGTCTAGCCTCAATGATCAGGTTAGAAAAGTTCTTCGTCCTAGTGGGTACAACATTTATACGGTACGTCATAAAGGGGATGCTCACTATGGGCAAGGCATTCATCGAGGAGAAGACATGTATGAAGTAGGGGGCTTTATTGTTCATTTTTTTGATAAAGCCAAAATTGAAGAGTTGACATATGGTTATCAGATTGTTGACATTCATGAATTTGAAGAGGGCGGATTGCCAAGGCGACTGTATCAGGTTACTTTAAGGAAAAACTGATCACAATCTGTTCTTGAACTTTCGGGGCCTGATGCCGAAGAAAGCTCCTTCCTCATGATTGCATAAATATCTAAACAGGGATTTTCTGGGTTATATCGTTAACGGGCAGAAGAATTCAATAAGAACGCAATCAAAATTTCCCGGCGAAGTGGTTCAAATTAAATCCAGCGTTGACATGAGTGACCAAACACGACAAAGAGAACAAGAAATCGTTTTAAGGGGCACGTGATGAGCCGATTTAAGAAGTCTATATTTTCGAATAAACGGTTTTTATCTCTACTGAGTGGGCAAGGAGTGTCTTACTTTGGCGATTCGATTGCTTCTGTGGCACTACCCATCCTCATTTTAACTGTGACTGGGTCAGGCTTCCTCATGGGCTTGGTTGGAGCATTGGAAGTTGCTCCTCTGTTCATCGTAGGTTTACCAGCGGGTGTTTGGGTAGACCGAAGGAATCGCAGTAGAGTGATGCTCCTTTCGGACTTTGGCAGAGCTGTCTTGATGGCTTTGATTCCTATTGCGTCATGGGTGCATATGCCTGTAATGCCGGTCGTTGTATTTGTGGCAATAATGAGTGGGACTTTGGCTGTGTTTTTTGGTGCAGCCTAAACCGGGATGATTCCACGTATCGTTGCACCAGAACAACTTGGTTGTGCCAACGGTTATTTTGAAGCTATCGAAAGTGCGGCGTATGCTTTCGGTCCGTCTAACACCATAGGATTAGATGCACTATCCTTTGTATTTTCGGCGTTATCGATTATCAGCTTACGTGATAACAGGAATGAGATTACTCAAAGTTCCGGTCAAGATTTTTTTGCTGAAATGCGTGTGGGTATCAAAACGGTTCTGCAGGATTCTGTATTAAAAACGATTACGTTGTTGTGGGGTAGTAATCGCTTTGTGTTCGCTGCTTTGATTCCTACTTTGACCTTCTATGTACTAAAGACGTTGCATGGAGGAGCAGAACAAGTCGGTGTCTCGGTGAGTATATACGCTATAGGTTCTTTACTAGGAACTCTGGTTGGGTCGAGAATCCCGGAACGTTTAGGCATGGTCACGGCAATGTCCGCACAGAGTTTAATGTTTGTGGGTGCAATTCTTCTTTCAGCAACTAATTGGGTCCCGATGGTTTTTGGGTGTTCTGCAATTCTAGGGTTGGGTGAAGGGCTGCTTTTGGTCATTTACCTAACATACAGAGTAAGCAGAGTTTCTGAGGATGTTGTGGGGCGAGTTTATACGATAACGTCGACAGCCACACAAGGCATGGGAGCAATTGGATACCTCGTGATTGGTAGCCTGTTAAGCATCTGGGGCGGTCACATCACATGGTTTGTACTATCTGTGTTATCCATCCTGGGCATAGCATCGTCCCTTTTACTATTGAAAAAGAAGCTAATTATTCGGCAAAACATTGAGTAGACTCAGGCAATCATTTGTTCAGGTAACAGGCGTAAAAATTCAAGTTCCCTGAGCGACCACCTGTTGTATGATTATAAGGTGGCGTACAAATTCGGCATCTTGCGCAAACGGGCAGTATAATGCCATAACATGGTCACCATTTGGGGAAGCGGTGAAAGTAAATGAATTTGGATGCGTTTGAGGCTGCAAACCATTTTGTTGAATTCCGTTTTCCAAGTTGCCAAGCTGCGTTATTGGCTGGAAGCGTTGTGAGAGGAGAAGCAACCAATACTTCTGACCTCGACATTGTTGTTTTCGATGACAGTCTCAGTTCCGCATATCGAGAATCGTTATTCGAATATGGATGGGCAATTGAAGTGTTTGTTCATAGTCTGCAGTCCTACCGGGACTTCTTCGACAGTGATTGTAAACGCGCACGTCCTTCTCTCCCAAGAATGGTAAGCGAGGGCGTTGTCTTAAAGGACTCGGGTATTATCGATGCAATCAAATCCGAAGCGAAAAAAATTCTCGAAAACGGTCCTGACCGATGGTCACTAGAGACTATTGCGATGAAGCGATATATGCTTTCCGATGCACTTGATGATTTTATTGGCTCGTCGAAGGAAGATGAAGACTTGTTTATTGCAAACACCTTAGCCGATGCCATACATGAGTTCTTTTTAAGAACACATGGACAGTGGATCGGTGCTTCAAAGTGGATTGTGCGAGCGCTCAAGCAATATGACGAAGTGTTTGCGAACGAGTTCATAAATGCTTTTACGACGTTTTATCAAACTGGGAATAAAATCAAAATAGTGAAACTCACGGATAAAGTATTAGAGCCTTTCGGTGGGAGACTGTTTCATGGTTTTTCAATCGGCAAGAACTGATAAGGTCGTTGCAGATTTTTCCGTCGCTAAAGGGCGCTGATCTCGAAGAAGGATTTGCTTACGCCGATGCATAAATATATATAGCGGAATTTTCTGGGTTCCGAGGCTATCGGGCAGGAGAGCGCAATTACACTTTTTTTCAGAATAGAGGGAATCTGATGAATGATGATTGGAAAAAAGATAGGTTTGGAGCAATTGAACGCAATGAAAACCCGATGGTCCTTACAAAAATGAAGAGTGGCTATGCAGTAATTGGAGATACTCAATTTCTTCCTGGGTATTGTGTTCTATTTGCATATCCAAAAGTTGGCTCTCTCGAAGATTTGAGTTTGGAAGCTAAGACGGATTTTTGCGAGATATGAGCATGCTGGGAGAATCAATTCAGTCTGTATGTAATCCGAGGCGAATGAATTATTCCATCTATGGAAATTCAGATGAATTTCTGCACGCTCACATCTTTCCAAGGTATGTTTGGGAACCAGAAGAAAGAAAACCTTATCCAGTGTTTCAGTATCCAAAAGAAATGTGGGTCATGCCAGCAGTGCAATATTGTGATGAGAAGAATTTGTCTTTACGTCATCAAATTACAAAGACACTCACCACTTTAATGACAAAGGATCAAAACGTTAAATAATGAATTTGAAATATCCTTGTTGAATATAAGGGCGCGAAACTGCTGTAAAGCTGTCACGAAATGCGGTGTAAATATGCCAAAGTGCTGCTAAAAATAAGCCTCCTCGGCGTTTATGTGAACATACGCTCCGTACGCACATGCATCAATACTTTCCGCCTCGTGGGTGTACAATAACGGTAAACCCATCCAGAAAGCAGAGAGGATGACCCAACCGTGACCCACCCAAACGGTGTCCACAAACACACCAACCGCCTCATCTACGAGAAATCTCCATATCTCCTGCAGCACGCCCACAATCCGGTCGACTGGTATCCCTGGGGGCCAGAGGCGTTCCAAAAAGCCGCCCGCGAATCCAAGCCCGTCTTCCTGTCCATCGGCTATTCGTAGCCCTGCGGGGCTACGAATAGCAATATACGCTGAAAGTGGAGTAGCTTATCGACCTGTCATTGGTGCCACGTCATGGCACATGAATCTTTTGAAGATGAAGAAGTTGCAGCTTATCTGAATCGTTATTTCATTTCAGTAAAGGTAGATCGCGAAGAACGGCCGGATGTCGATCACGTTTATTTGTCGATCTGCCAAGCATTTACAGGTCAGGGTGGATGGCCATTAACCGTTCTTCTCACACCTGAAAAACTGCCGATTTTTGCGGGGACGTATTTTCCTAAGCGTCGCATGTTTGGTCGTATCGGATTAATGGAGTTATTGGAGCATTTTACACGATTGTGGGAAACAGATCGGAATAGGCTTGTAAAATCCGGACAGCGTATGATTCAAGCTATGGAAGAGTCGCAAAGACAGATATCGAAAGTAGAGTATAGGCGCTGGGATTCAACGCTGTTGCATACAGTGTATGAGCAACTGGCAGATAGTTTTGACTCGCAATATGGAGGATTTGGTGATGCACCCAAATTTCCCATGCCACATCAACTCTTGTTTTTGTTAAGATATTCGCTTTTTGAAAATCAGCCAATGGCACTTCAAATGGTGGAAAAGACGTTGCAAAACATGCGAATGGGGGGAATTTTTGATCAAATTGGATTTGGTTTTTCCCGTTATTCAGTCGATGCTCGCTGGGAAATTCCCCATTTTGAAAAAATGTTATACGATAATGCCCTTCTGGCTATGGTTTATTTGGAAACCTACCAAATGACAAACAAACGTTGCTACGCAGAAGTGGCGCAAGAAATATTCGGTTATATGAAAAATTCGCTTCTTTCCCCAGAAGGTGCTTTTTATGCTGCAGAAGATGCTGATTCAGAAGGGGAAGAAGGCAAATTTTATAGTTGGGATAAAGAAGAAATTGTAAGCGTGTTGCCAGAAGAATTGGCCCAGTCGGTTATTG
The DNA here is from genome assembly GCF_900142255.1 of Alicyclobacillus tolerans. Taxonomy (GTDB): domain Bacteria; phylum Bacillota; class Bacilli; order Alicyclobacillales; family Alicyclobacillaceae; genus Alicyclobacillus_I; species Alicyclobacillus_I tolerans. The sequence goes on from NZ_FRAF01000021.1 coordinate 8,571, forward strand.
AGATGTTTGGCATTCAAGATATAGGGCATTTTGAAGGGAAAAATGTATTGCGTGGATTTTGGGAGCATGCTGATCTCGATATGTTCAAAAACGAACGTGATCCATATCAGATACAAAAATGGTCCCAGGATTGGCGTGAGGCTCGCCCCCTATTGCTCAAAGCGAGATCGGCCAGAACACGGCCACATCTGGATGATAAAATTCTAACCGGATGGAACGGTTTGGCGATTGCTGCATTGGCCATAGGGGCGCGTATATTGGAAGACTCTGATTTGCTTGAGTTAGCCATTCAATCAGAGGCATTCCTCTGGGGAAATTTACATTTAGAGACTGGCCTGATGGCACGCTATCGAGCAGGAGAAGCTAAATATCGCGCTTATCTTACAGATTATGCAACTTATATATGGGCGCTTGTAGAACTCTATGAAGCTTCTTATGACAAACGTTATTTGGAAAAGGCTCTTACGCTTTTACACGAAGTTGTGACAGATTATTGGGACAAGTCAGGTGGAGCTTTCTTCCTTTCAGCACATGAAATTCAAGATGTTCCTGTACGAAGCAAGATTGCGGAAGATGGAGCTATACCTTCGGGGAATAGTGTACTTGCTGTACAGATGTGCCGTGTCGGGTATTTGACGGGTGATACTCAGTGGATTCAGTTAGCGGAACAATGTTTGCAAACGTTCCTGCAAGATGCTCGTGCATATCCAGAAGCGCATATCCATCTTTTATCTACAGGATTTTGGTTCAGCTTTCCTGTGAATGAGTTTGTCGTTGTCGGCTTACGTGATCATCCGGCTACTCAGGCTATGTTAGAGCCGCTTCGACATGTTTTTCTGCCCAATTCAGTGACTCTATTCTGGGATCAACGCGAAGAAAAATCGAATATATGGGATGGACTTCCTTCCTTCACTACAGTAGAAGGGAAAACTACAGGTTATCAGTGCAGTAACTTTGCTTGCCAGGCCCCCGTGACAGATATCGCGAGTTGGTTGAGTCAATTTGCCAGTCCATCCTGATTCTTCAAAAACTAATCGTCAACAGACGTTGCGCATCCGCATATGCTCCTCTTAGGGGGGAGTGGGGATGCGCTTAGTTGTTGTACAAAATGGGGATACGTTATCATCCATAGCTAAAAAAATGGGCGTCGATGTTGAAGAAATCGCGGTTCAGAACGCACTGCCCAGTGAGAAAGTGGTAGCTGGCCAGACATTGGTTGTGCCAGGCGGAAGAAGTTATGTGTGGATGCCGGGGGATACTTTTTCTGGAGTTGCCGAGCGGTATGGTTTAACTGTTGAAACATTACGTTCCAGCAATAAAGGGATAGCCAATCCGCAACCGGGTGATATTCTCGAACTTCCGAGTCAACAAAAGGGAGGGGTAGTTGTAGCCGGTTTTCTTGAACTCACAACACCAGATCAGGACGCAAAAAATGTAAAAAAATTTGCGCCTGTATCCACAAGCATCGGCCTTTTTAGTCAGGGTATGACCTCAAATGGACAAATTGTACCTGCTAACGACGCTTCCGCTCTTCAAGCGTTTGAACAGACCCGAAGTGTACCAGCAGCCGTTTTTTCCAATTGGATTGGTGAGCAATTTAGTGCCGACGCACTACGTGTCATGCTTCAATCCGACACAGAGCAGCAGAAATATTTGAACACTTTGCTCGATATCTTAGATAGAAAAGCGTACAAAGCAGTTATCATTGATTTTGAAATGATTCCAGGTTCCTTACATACATCCTTTCTTATATTCATTGAACAATTGTCCGGATACTTGCAGCAACGCAACATTCCTCTTCTCATTTGTATGATGCCGATCACGTTGAATGATAATCCGAATGCTTCTGGCTTGGCATCTTACGATTATAGTGCTCTGCAAGCTTATGCAGATTATCTTATCGTCATGGCCTACAACTGGCACTGGGGAACAGGAAGACCTGGTCCTATCGCTCCGTTTATGAACGTTGCGTCATCCATTGAATATGCACTGAGTCAAGTGCCTCGTCAGCAACTGTTGTTAGGACTCATCCGTTACGCTTATGACTGGCTTGTTCCTTTTCAAACGGGTGAAGTCGCCGGGGTAATCGGTGTTCAAGATGCAGTACAAATCGCTATTCGAGAAAATATCCCAATTCAATTTGACCGGCGAAGCCTAACTCCCTGGTTTGCCTATCAAGACAAAAAAGGACGCATTCATGAATTATGGTTTGAAGATGCGCGCAGCTTACAGCTCAAGTTGCAGCTTGTTGAATATTTTTCTCTGGCTGGTATCGCTCCCTGGCAGTATGAACAGCGTTTTCCCCAGTTTGTCCCAATGCTTCAAGATAACTTCCAGTCAGTCAATTGGCTTTAAATTTGCCAAAATTTCTGCGCGTTTTGGTTCGAGAAAAGGTGGCAGGACAACTTTTTCACCAAGCGTTTCTGGGTTTTCATCAATGGCAAAACCGGGATCGTCCGTAGCAATTTCAAACAAAATTCCGTTAGGTTCGCGGAAATACAGGCTGCGAAACCAAAAACGATCTACCGGACCACTGTTTGGAATTCGCAAACTGCGAATTTTCTCAATCCATTGTTGATATTCTTCTTCATTGGGTGTGCGAAATGCGACATGATGGACGGCTCCGGCACCCAGTTGCGATGGGGGCAGATGAGGTTCCTCCTGTACGTGAAGTTCAGCAGCTGGTCCTCCTGGTCCCATCTCATAAACGAAGGTCTGCAAATTCTCCTTTTGCGTATACTGTCTGACTTGACGCATGTGTAGAACCTGGGACAATATGGCGTCCAGATAGCGCATATGTTGAACGGAAAGCCAAATAGGCCCTTGCCCGCGTATCTGATAAGCGGCGGGAATAGGACTTTTCTCCCAGGCGACGTGTTGATTGGATTCAGATTCATCCACTATTAGCGCAAATCGCTGACCTTCAATGTCATTGAAGAGAAGTGTGGGACGATTGTCTATCTCTTGAATCGTATTGCTAGTGATTCTATGTTCCATCAACCAGTTACGCCAAAATTTTAACGCTTCCAGTGTAGGGACACGTAAGCCAATCCTGGTAATGCTGTTACTGCCTCTCTGTTCTTTGGGAATATCCCAGTCAAAGAAGGTTAAATCATTTCCTGGAATCCCACGTGCGTCTCCACTGTAGAATAAATGATAAGCACTGACATCATCTTGGTTGACACTTCGTTTAACCAATCTAAGACCCATGATTTGCGTATAGAATTGATAATTCTTTTTTATATTGGCCGACACAGCGGTTACGTGATGGATTCCATGCAGTTGTAACGACAAGGTGATCAATCCTTTCTAAAATAACATGAAAGAAGCATCTTTAAATTGATAAGTTACATCGTTGAGTATAGCATAATCTTTTCATAACTTGTCTCATGCTGTCCCATACTACGCTCAGCCATTCAAAAATGAATTGCAGTAGACTGGAGGAGACAAAATGACACAAGAACACGGAAAACCTGCACATAACGATGCCAATAAAACACTGCCACGCGAAGAGCATGAAGAGAAGATTGTTGGTGAGAAACGCCGTTCAGGCAAACAAATGCCGAAAAAATAATCCAAAGTTCAGTTCTTTTGTGGGTCAGTTTCCCATGCTGAACAAACTGATGTAAAATAAGAGAGTTGGCAGAAAAGGTTTGTTTAAGCGTATGGAAATTTGAAATCGCGGATCCACTCGGAGAAAAATACTTTCGTTATAAAAACGAAGTAGCGACCCCGCGGCGCGGGATAGACCAAAATCCGCGATAGCGAGGAGGAAATAGAATGGAACTGACCACTTTGACTCAATTCGAGGAAGCTATTGCAAGCGGGCATGTGATTGTAGAGGTTTACGCTAATTGGTGCCCAGACTGCCGTCGTATTGAAGGTGATATGCCCAAATGGGCAGAAGAATTTGCCTCGCAGTTTCAACTTTATCGTATCAATCGCGATGAGGTTCCAGAAGTTGCTGAAAGATATGAAGTCTTGGGTATACCCACGTTTCTGGTCTTTGAAAACGGCGAGTTGAAGAATCGTCTGCTGAGTCGTGACGCCAAATCGGCACAACAGGTTCACCAATTTCTGGTTGCTGCGTACGCTTAATTAAAAGAACTGTCCATCTGTTTTCATTTGGGAAGCTTCTATTTCCACTTTTCTTGTGGATTTAGAAGCATTTTTTTGTATGAAACGAGAGTAAATTCGAAGAGTAGTCTGTCACAAATCGGATATCATGCATAAAGGTCGCTTCTACGCCCATACTGGGTATGAAGTGACCTTTTTGTTATGGTAACCAGGTTATTTCGAAAAGCAGGTAAAGGAGCGTTTACTCAATGCAAAACCAAACGCAAACCACATCGTCCATGAATATGGCGAATGCGCAATCTCTAGCACCAGGTACACTGGCAGTGAAAGATGTGCAGTATTTGCAAGACGAGATTTCTTGGCTGACAAATGCGGCTAAAAAATGTATGCATAACATTTCCTCCTGCCAAGATACCGAAGTGCAGTCCTTGCTCCGACAAATGGCTCAAACGCACATCAGGCATGCGCAATTGCTCGCAGGTCACTGCACGAATGCAGCTCAAAAGATGGCTTCTTCTCAGCACTGAATCAGACAGGAGTGTGCTATTGCGATGAATTCCGTATCTACATCGAATGTTCCATTTGCCGATCGCGAAGCGTTGACCGATGCTTTGTCCACATGCAAATATTTAACAGACTCATTCAACACAGCTGTTCGTGAAGCAGGATGCGATCATCTTCACAGTGATTTAATGACCGTTTTGACGGAAACTCACCAAATGGCTCGCCAGATTTTTCATGTGATGCAGAAAAAAGGTTGGTATCCGATTGAACAGGCTCCTGCCGACAAACTGCAAAAGGCGCAAGGTCAAATTCAAAACATGATTCAGGAAGTATCCCAAATTCCTCTTCAATAATCATTGGCGAAGAGAATATTTATTTCACCTTTCAATACGAAATTTTGCGCACTTTTCTTGTTCTTTCAAAAGAAAGGTGCGTTTTTTCATGGACAAAAGTCTGTAGGATATGAGAAACTTTCAATAAAGCACATATTTATACAAACGGGTGATGAGATGTCAGACAATGCCTTGTTATTGGATGAACGATTGCGTGAGGGTCAATGGGTTGGAGATAATGGCCATCTTTGGATTGGGCAGTGTGATGCAGTTGAATTAGCAAATACTTATGGGACGCCTTTAATTGTTTATGACGAAACACAAATCAGGACAAACATTCGCCGTTATCTGGACGCTCTGAAAAAAACAGAATTGAACTATCGTCTGACGTATGCGAGTAAGGCTTTTTGCAGTAAAGCTATGTGTCATGTGGCTTATTCAGAAGGTTGCTTTATTGATGTGGTCTCCGCTGGCGAAATGATGACTGCCTTGGCTGCTGGAGTACCAGCAAGCTATTTGCATTTTCATGGGAACAATAAGTCATTGGATGAATTGCGTTTGGCGCTCAAGCAAGAAGTGGGGCTTATTATTGTTGATAATAAAGATGAATTATTGGCTCTTTCGCGTTTAGCAGAAGAAGCAAATGGTCAAGTGGATATTCAATTGAGGATTGCACCGGGAGTTGAAGCGCATACGCATGAATATATATCCACCGGCCAGCAGGACAGCAAATTTGGTTTTGACTGGCAAAGTGATCAAGCGATTGAAGCTTTGCGATTAGCTGCAACTTTACCGGGGATTCGTGTGACAGGGTTACATGCCCATATCGGATCACAAATTTTTGATGCTAGCGGTTTTCATGATGCTGTGGAACGTATGGCAGAGTTATATAAGGAAGGGTTACTGCTTGGCCATTCACTCCAGGTACTGAATATGGGCGGTGGATTGGGAATTCGTTACACGAGTGAAGATACTCCCCAGCCACTGGAGAAGATGATATTAGGCTTAGCTGAGGCCATCAAACGTATCTTTACTCAGTTTGACATACCATTTCCTGCATTGGAACTGGAACCAGGCAGAAGCATAGTAGGTAATGCAGGAACGACGCTCTATCGGGCTGGCTGGAGAAAGCAAGTGGATGGAGTACGCAATTATGTAGCGATTGACGGTGGCATGACCGATAATCCGCGCCTAGCTCTCTATGGAGCTAAATATGAAGCTATGTTGGCCAATCGGGCAAGCGAAGCGGCTGATACGCTTTGGTCAATTGCCGGAAAATGTTGTGAAAGCGGCGATATGATTGCCTGGGATGTACCATTGCCGAATCCAGAACCTGGTGATTTAATCGCAATATTTGCTACAGGCGCCTACAATTACAGCATGGCAAGTCACTATAATCGACTGCCCAAACCAGCTGTGGTGTTTGTTCGTGAGGGCCAAGCGCGTCTGGTTGCTAGACGGGAAACATGGGAAGATTTAATACGCAATGATGTTTCACTATAAAGTTGCTTGCTGGTGTTAGAGAAAAAAGAGATAATACCCTTGGGTTGCATGCGCGCTAAGCAGGCGCGCATTTTTATTCTTGAGGAGTGAATCGAATGCGCGTCTGGCCGCTTTTGGCGTTACTGATGGTTGCCATGATGTGGGGGAGTCACGCTGTAGTTGGCAAAGCTGTTGAGGCTGAAATATCGCCTGACGCTTTGACACTTTATAGGTTTGTATTCAGTGCCCTTCTGTATTTGCCTTGGTGGCCTAAACTGGCTGCAGTTTGGCAATGGTCAGTCAAAGACAAGCTGTTACTGCTAGGCGCTGCCATATCCTCTTCCGTCTTATATCCGCTTTTTTACTATGCTTCGCTGCGCCATATTTCACCTGTTGCATCTTTGTTGTTTGTCAACGCTGCTCCACTTGTGGCCGCTCTGTTAGCTAGGTGGATGTTTGCCGAACGCATTGGCTGGATGGGCTATGTGGGGATGGTCGTCAGTTTTGGCGGTGTATTGCTTCTTGTGATCAACGAATGGCAAGGTGGATTATCTACCATCGGCATTATCGAAGTTGTATTGGCTATGCTGGCGTTTTCTATTTATACCGTTCTTTCTAAGCCGCTTTTTGTTAAAGCGAACCTGTTTGACGTTCTTGTGGGAACTACCGTTCTTGGCGCTGCTTTTCTTTGCGTGATACTGCCATTTTTCCATCCGCTTCAGTTCTATTGGTATACGCTTGTTCATTTGGGCTTTACTGGCTGGTGGGAACTCGGATATATCGTGTTGATAGTTTCCATGACAGCTTATGCTCTTTACGGTTTTGGTTTGCGCAGAGTTCCTGGTGGAATAGCGGCAGCCATCACGTTTTATCCGCAAGCTGTATTTGGAGCTTTGCTACAATGGCTGTGGTTTGGGCTGCAACCCGCTATAGGTCTCGTTTTTTCTGCTGTGTTAATTCTTGGGGGCACAGCTCTGATGCGCTATTCTGAACTCAGAAGTAAGAAAATGGAAAAAGCGGTCGTGAACAAAGCGCAAGCGATGTGAAGTGATATAATAGGAGTTGGAATTTTATCCGCAGGAAGGATACCAATAAAGAGAGGCGACAAAGCATGAGTACCCAAATGCAGGAAAGTCTGCTCGAATTAATTACCCAAACGTCCACCAATTTACCTCCTGATGTACGACGGGCAATAAAAAAAGCACAGCTTCAGGAGGAAATTGGAACTCGGGCAAGTATTGCGATCGACACGATTGTAGACAATATTGTATCTGCGGAAGAAGACGTACAACCTATCTGTCAGGATACTGGTATGCCTACTTTTATTGTTCATTGTCCTGTTGGTTTTAATCAGTTACGTATGACTGAAGATATTCGGGCGGCTGTAGAGGAAGCAACAAAACTTGGCAAATTACGTCCTAATTCGGTCGATCCGTTAACAGGAAAAAACTCCGGTAACAACCTTGGCGCTGGTACTCCGGTCATCCACTATCACCAGTGGGAGCGCGATGAGGTGGAAGTCCGCCTGATTTTAAAAGGCGGTGGCTGTGAAAATAAAAACATTCAATACGCACTTCCGGTGGAATTGCCAGGTCTCGGACGAGCTGGTAGAGATTTGGAAGGCATCCGTAAATGTATTTTGCACGCTGTCTATCAGGCGCAAGGACAAGGGTGCAGCGCTGGCTTTATTGGCGTAGGAATTGGTGGAGATCGGACAACAGGGTATGAATTGGCTAAGGAGCAGTTATTCAGGCCGCTGGATGATGTCAATCCAAATCCCACCCTTGCCGAATTGGAACAATACATTATGGATAACGCGAATCACCTGGAAATTGGCACTATGGGATTTGGCGGTAAAGTGACATTGCTTGGCTGTAAAATTGGTGTCATGAATCGTATTCCAGCTTCTTTCTATGTTTCCGTGGCTTATAACTGCTGGGCCTTTCGCCGCCTGGGTGTTGTCCTTGACGCCACAAGCGGTGAGATACGTTCTTGGCTTTATCGAGACAAGGAAGAAAAAATGGAGCGCCCAACAGGCGGATTTTCCACCGATCAGGCCATCGTCTTAAAAGCGCCCATTTCTGAAGAACAAATCCGTTCTTTAAAAGTGGGAGATGTTGTGCTGATTGAAGGAGAAATTCATACAGGACGAGACGAACTGCACAAATATTTGATGAAGCATGATTCACCAGTATCCTTGCAAGGCGGTATAATTTATCACTGTGGTCCAGTTATGATGAAGGACGATGCGGGAGAATGGCATGTGACTGCTGCTGGTCCCACAACATCCTCTCGTGAAGAACCTTACCAAGCAGATATTATTGAAAAATTTGGTTTGCGTGCTGTGATTGGTAAAGGTGGCATGGGCGCTAAAACGTTGGCTGGTTTGCAGAAATCGGGGGCTGTTTACTTAAACGCAATAGGCGGTGCGGCCCAATTTTACGCTCGATGCGTGAACAAAGTAAACGGTGTGGACTTTCTTGATGAATTTGGCGTTCCAGAAGCGATGTGGCATCTGGAAGTGAAAGGATTTCCAGCCATAGTGACTATGGATGCGCACGGCAATTCATTACACAAAGATGTGGATGAAGCCTCCTTATTAAAATTGGGGGATTTAAAAGATCCTGTCTTTGCGTAAGTGAAGTCAGCAGGAAAGGCAGATGAGTTTAATGAGTCGACATGCTCGTGTAGCGGCGACGTTTGCAGGATTTTGTTTTCTTTACAGTTTTTATCTGTACTTTGAAAAATATCAGTGGGATGCGGGGCAGATGAATCATTATATTTTTCCCGTGTTCTATTTAAGCAGTCCAAGTACATTTGAATTTCTTATCAATCTTTGGACTTGTGTCACATTAATTGTTTGGATTTGGTTTGGCGTGGCTTGGGCTCGAAGTGTGCCCTCCAGTCGAAAAAAAATACAAACAGAAGAAGAAGTTTGAGATGAATCAAGCGGGATCGTTCAAAAATGAATCCCGCTTTTTTCATACACTGTGTGAAATCGCATACATTGAGCTGGTGAGGAGTTTTGTAGACAAGTTCCAAGCATGGAGAAGAAAGGGGAAATCGAGAATGAGTACAGAAGAAAAATTATTCTCTCGAGCAGCTCTAGGTGACAACAAGGTAGATGTCAGCCAATATGCACCACCACGGTTTGAAACCCTTGAGGAAGAGCGTCTCTATCGTAAACAGCGATTAGCTGCGGCATTTCGTCTATTTTCTCGATTTGGTTTTGACGAAGGTGTAGCAGGACATATTACTGTACGCGATCCAGAACATACAGATTGCTTTTGGGTCAATCCGTTTGGCATGCATTTTGGACAAATTCGAGTTTCAGATCTGATTTTAGTCGGTCATGATGGGAAAGTGTTAGAAGGCAATCGGCCCGTTAACGCTGCTGCCTTTGCCATCCATTCGCAAGTTCATCAAGCTCGTCCTGATGTAGTTGCAGCCGCTCACGCGCATTCTATCTACGGCAAAACTTGGTCTTCACTCGGTCGTCTACTGGACCCCATTACGCAAGACGCTTGTGCTTTTTATGACGATCACGTTCTATTCGACGACTATACGGGTGTTGTTTATGATGTGGAAGAAGGACGGAGAATTGGTCAGGCTCTTGGTAAGAAAAAAGCAGCCATCCTGCGCAATCATGGATTGCTTACCGTTGGTGGCTCTGTGGATGAGGCAGCATGGTGGTTTATTACCATGGAACGTTCCTGCCAGGCGCAGCTGCTCGCTGAGGCGGTAGGAAAGCCTACGCAAATTGAACCAGAGTATGCTCGGAAAACGAGCCAGCAAGTAGGTTCGGCACTCGCTGGCTGGTTCTCCTTTCAACCGCTTTATGCGCGGATTGTGCGTGAGCAGCCTGATTTGCTGGAGTAGTGATCAAGCGGATCGAGCAAATTTCTTTTTCGCTAGTAAAATTATTTCCCAATAGGGAATAAAATCTTCTTTTCGCAGTTGCCAAAGCGCGCGTTGCGACGTTCCCGTGACGCGCGCAAACCAAAAGCAATAAGCCACAAAACCAAAAAAGTAGGCACAGGTAGAGGCTAGTGCTGCGCCAACCATGCCAAAAAAGTGTACGAGTGGAACGCAACAAGCCAGATTGATGATAACAGCTAAACCGTTCATCCAAATTGCTGTTTTGGGCTGGCCGAGCGAATTGGTAGCATATTGCAATAAAATATTGCTTGCTGCTTTAAAAATGAGTCCAGGCAAAAGAATCCAGAAGGGCAGGATGGCTTTTAAGTATGCACCATGATGGCCAAGCAGCATAAAGAGAAAAGGAAAAGCTAATGCAATGATAAATGCAAAACCGGTTGAAGTAATCAGACTTTGCCGTGAAGCTTTGGTTGTCACTGAGATGGCATCATCATGAGCTGCGCCGGTCATTCTTGCAAAGACGACGGAAACGATGGATTGTGAGAGTGTATTCAGCACTTCGGCAGCACCTACTGCCGTACCATAAATAGAAAAAATGGTTTTTCCGAGTGTACTCAGCACGTAAAAATAATCGACTCGATAGTTGAAATAATGCACTATATTGGAAATTGAAGACCACGACCCGTATGATACAGTTCCTCGCCATTCAACTTTTGAAAATCCTATGCCGAGCGCTTTTTTCCAACTTCCGACTCTTTGCGCGACACGATGATATGCGGCTGTTAAAGACAGTATCACTGCAAAGACCCAAGAGGCACTCCAAATACAGTAGCTGTAAAATAATCGATCGGCTTCGCGTCCTGGATGTATGGCCAGCAAGACAAGATAGACGAGTAAAAACACAAGCGGTTGGGCTAGGTTGGAGCGATTCAACCAAGTAATATCGTGCAGAGCATTGAGAATTCGCGTTGCGTAGTTGAAAAGAAAGGCGAGTGGCATACAAATGACCATCCAGCCCCAGGCTTCGAGCAATATATGGTGGGTTACCAGCCACCATGTGAGAGGCGTTAAAACAATCCAAATGAAAATGGATGCCACGCACAAGATCAAATTCCCGGTCTGAATAATGTTTTCCGTGTCTTCTCCGCGTTTTGGCAGAGCATAGCCATACCAATTGGTGTAACCGCCAAGAAAGTTCTGGCTGCCATTGAGCAACACCTGGCTGAATTGGAGCTGACCCCTATCGGCTACCCCGAGAAATCGACCTGTGGCAATAATGGTCAGAAAACTGATTGCAGATGATAGACCTCGGTAAATAAAAGAAAAAAATGTGGCTTTACGATTGTTCAAGAAAGGGTCACTCCATCAGTCTTTGCCCCTAGACGGCATCGACAGATTTTTGCATACGTTCAATCTGGCCTACAGTGTAACACAGCTATGGCCCAGGATTGTGTGTCGAATTCGCGGAAATTCTTGAAAATGTGATAATCTGCTTGAAGAGCGCCATTCTTGGTCAGTTTGGAAAAGACAGGGCAGGAGGGCATGTATGCGAGTAGTGGAGTGGATTGAGCGAAAACGGCGCGGGGGACATTTGTCTGGAGAGGAAATTACTCAATTGATTCGAGGGTATGTAGCAGGTGATATTCCAGATTATCAAATGAGTGCCCTGCTTATGGCCATTGTTTTTCAGGGAATGGATGAACAAGAAATCACCTCTTTGACATTGGCTATGGCTGACTCTGGAGATCGACTCACGTATCCCAAAAATCTGGGTTTTCTTGTGGATAAGCATAGTACGGGTGGAGTGGGCGATAAAACATCTATTGCACTCATGCCTTGGCTTGCTGCCATGGGTGTACCGATTGCCAAAATGTCAGGACGCGGACTGGGCCATACGGGGGGGACGATTGACAAGCTGGAGTCGATTCCGGGATTTCGTACAGAGTTGAACCAAGCGGAATTTGTACAGCAGGTAGAGGCTATAGGCATTGCTCTAGCTGGTCAAAGTGGTAATCTAGCACCGGCTGATAAAATGCTCTATGCTTTGCGTGATGTAACCGGTACGGTTGCCAGTTTGCCGCTGATTGCGTCTTCCATCATGAGCAAAAAATTAGCGAGTGGAGCAGACGGGATTGTCCTTGATGTCAAAGTAGGCGAGGGCGCTTTTATGCAGAATGAGGCGGATGCACAGGTGTTGGCTCGTCAGATGGTGCAAATAGGGACGCAGTCAGGAAAAAAAGTAGTAGCCCTTTTATCCCGTATGGATGAACCTCTTGGCTATGCAGTTGGCAATGCACTTGAAGTCAAAGAAGCGATAGACACTTTAAGAGGTTGCGGGCCGGACGATTTTACAGAACTTTGTTATGCACTTGGAATTGAGATGATGTTACTGGCAGGGTTGACGAAAAGTCCGAGTGAGGCGCGGCATAAAATGAAGGAAGCCATTGAGAATGGTCAGGCTTTAGAGAAGATGCGTCAGTGGATTGACGCACAGGGAGGCATTGGCGATGTCGTGATCGAACCAGAAAAGATATTGCCGAGGGCTCCGTTTGTGCTTACAGTTCATGCTCCGCAATCAGGAACAATCGAGAAAATTCACGCATTGGCTGCTGGCGAAATCGCGATGCGTCTTGGTGCTGGAAGAGCTACCAAAACGGATAAAATTGATGTACGTACGGGTCTGGTATTTTTACACAAAGTTGGTGCAGAACTTCAAGCTGATCAACCGCTCGTGGAAATTCATGCTCGTTCTGAGCAGGAAGCGTTGGCTGTGCAGAACGATGTCTTGCATCTCTTTGAGTGGGGAAATCACACCTCCAAAATCCCACCTTCGATTGTGATTGGGCGAGTTGTGGCAGAGGTGGAAGATGTGGATACGCAGCTTTTAGCAACTGCTCAACAAGCCATGAAGCAAGCGTACGTCCCTTATTCGCGGTTTCCAGTGGGTGCGGCCCTGAGGCTTGCCAGTGGGCGAATAATCAGCGGCTGCAATGTCGAAAATGCTTCCTATGGATTGACCAATTGCGCAGAGCGCAGCGCTATTTTTCGTTTTGTTTCCGAAATTGGAGTCGAGCACGATAGGATTGTAGCTATAGCTGTGGCAGGAGATACCGAAGAAGCGATTGCTCCTTGTGGAGCTTGCCGTCAAGTTATGGTGGAGTTCTGCTCTCCAGATACACCTGTTTATTTGAGCAATTTACAAGGAAAAAGAGTTCAGACCAGCGTAGGCGAATTGTTACCAGGATCTTTTGGTTCTTCACAATTACGCTCTCATTCGAGAGATTGTTAAAGGAGAAAAATTCATGCTTATCTCTCGGGATGCACATTTTACTGCAAACGATGAAAACACTGGTGATGAGACTAGAGCTTTGCCAGAAAGGGCAGAAATAGACAGCCGCTATAAGTGGAAACTGGAAGATTTATATGAGACAGATGAACTTTGGCAACAGGATGCGGCAAGACTGCAAGCGGAACTTCCAAAATTGTCAGCATACGCTGGTAAGTTAGGTCATTCAGCTGCCGATTTGCTTTGCGCCTTGCAATTGTCTGATCAAATCGAACAGAAGGCGAGTCGCCTTTATGCGTATGCGCATATGCGCGCCGATGAAGACAGCCGCAACAGCGTTTATCAAGCGCTTTCCGAGCAGGCGCTTTCTCTTATTGTGCAAGTTCAAAGTATATCGGCTTTTCTTGTCCCAGAATTGCTTGCTATACCTGCTGATGTTCTTGAACGTTTTTATACGGAAGAACCTGTTTTACAGATGTATCGTTTTGCCATCGAACAAATTACCCGACAAAAGCCACATGTACTGCCTGCCAATGAAGAGTTGTTGCTGGCTTACACTGAAGAAATGGCCGGATCGCCACGTAACATTTTTTCGATGTTTAACAATGCAGATTTGACGTTCGATCCGATTCAGGACGAATCAGGAAGAATATTGCAGGTGACGCACGGGCGATATTTGACATTATTGGAAAGCAGTAGCCGCGAAGTGCGTCGTCAAGCTTTTGAGTCGGTATATACTGCGTATGAAAAATATCAGAATACGCTTGCAGCAACCTATCAAGCCAGCGTTAAAAAAGACGTTTTCTACGCCAAAGTAAGGCATTATCCATCCGCTCGCGAAGCGGCACTATTTCCCGATAATGTGCCTGTTGCCGTGTATGACCGTCTGATTGAGGCGGTTCATGCTTCCATTCCTACTTTGTCCAAGTATCTGCGCTTGCGTCAATCAGTCCTTTCGCTCGATAAACTTCATATGTACGATCTCTATACACCGCTTGTAGCGGATGTGGAGTCGAAGATTTCGTATGAAGAGGCAGTCGAAACCGTCTTAGAATCCTTGCAGCCACTTGGTGAAGAATATGTTGCAGTAGCTCGCAAGGGTATATTTGAAGATGGTTGGGTAGACGTTTACGAAAATCGTGGTAAACGAAGCGGAGCCTATTCAACAGGTGCCTATCCGGCACATCCCTATATCTTGCTCAATCACACCGAGAATCGACATGGAATGTTTACACTGGCTCATGAGCTAGGCCATGCTATGCATACGTATTTCTCCTATCAAAATCAACCACATGTTTACGCGCATTACACCATTTTTGTTGCAGAAGTGGCTTCAACCTGCAATGAATCTCTTCTATTTCACCATCTGTTGAAGAAGACAAGCGACAACTTGCAACGAGCAGCTTTAATCAATCATCACTTGGAAACCATCCGCACTACGCTAGTTCGACAAACATTGTTTGCTGAGTTTGAAATGTTGGCTCATGCTCATGTCGAAGAGGGTGGGGCTTTAACAGCAGAGTGGTTAAAGCAGACCTATAAAAAATTGATTGAATTATATTTTGGAACCGTTTGTCATGTGGATGATCAGATAGCTATGGAATGGGCCAGAATTCCCCATTTCTACAATGCTTTCTACGTGTACAAGTACGCCACAGGTTTATCTGCAGCACTCGATTTGTCTGAACAGATTCTCAAAGAGAAGGAACCAGCAGTAGAGCGCTATTTGCAATTTCTTAAGAGTGGAGGTTCGGATGAACCGATTGCTCTGTTGCAGAAGGCGGGCGTAGATATGCTTTCACCGGAACCTGTTAAAAAGGCTTTACAACGGTTCGACACTCTGGTTGACGAGTTGGCTTCCACTCTAAATGTTGCCTTATAAGAGTTCATGTGCTTGATGAAAGTGCGCATAGGCCTGCCCATTGGCAGGTCTTTGCGCTACTGCAGATTAAGATAGCTAGACAGCTTTACTTCCAAAGGTTTGGCTGTCTGGTTTGTCTACATCATCGTATGTATTTGATTTTTCCTCTTGGACGATGATTAACCTTTCAGTGCAGAGACGCTATGAGGCAACGGTAATTGGACAATGACCGTAGTACCTTCGTTGGGTTTGGAATGAAATCGAATACATCCGTGATGGGCTTCTATCATTCTGCGACTTACCAAGAGTCCTAATCCTGTTCCCGTTTTTTTGGTGGTATAAAAAGCTTGACAAAGTTTGCTTACATCGGCAATACCACAGCCGTTGTCCCTTACTCTAATTTCTACATGGTTAGGATACTCTTCGACCGCAATGGTTACTTTACCACCTGATTTACAAGCTTGAACTGCGTTTTGGACAAGGTTAATTAAAACTTGTTTTAATTGACAGTTATCAGCCAGTGTATAAACAGGTGTTTCTGGCAATTCTTCCGTTAAATCAATATTTTTTAAAGTTGCTTCTGGTTTTAAAAATTCTTTTACCGATTGAACAATATCGTTGATATTTTCCATCGTGAAATGGGAGTCCTGTGGTTTGGTAAGACACATAAAATCTTTCAGTAGAAGTTGGACTCTGTCGAGTTCCTTAATGGTGATTTGTAAAAAATGTTGATCTTGCGGCGAGCCGGTACGCTGCATAAACAGTTGCAAGAAACCGCGTGCGGTTGTGAGGGGATTGCGTATCTCATGAGCAATCCCTGCTGCCAATGAGGAAAGTGTTGAAAGCTTCTCTAGTTCCTCAAGTTTTTGGTGCATTTTGACTTCTTCTTGATTGTCCATAAAAAGTGTCAATCGAAGGGTGGAAGCGGAGTCCAGAGAAGTCCAAACCCATTGATGGACGCGAAAATGGCTGCCTGAGCAACTCCACTTCGTTTCCTTGTTCCACGTTAGAGCAAATTTTTTCATTTGTGCGCGGATTTCAGGAAGAATAGCGCTAGGGTGATACTCGTAAATTAAGTCGTTGTCTTCGCTGTGCAAAAGTGCGTGTATATTGTATTGCGAGAAAAACAATGGCAGCCAGGACAAAGATTGCATTTCTTGCCAACGCGATTCATAAGCAGTTTGTATACCTGCGACTAAAAAGTCAGCTTGCCAACCCAAGGATTCTTCTCTAGAGTTGTCAGCTTTTAGACAGGCAAGGTAGCCAATTCGCAAGGATCGACTTTCTCCGACAGACAATTTGCGTATACATATCTGACCTGTCCATTTTGAAAAAGGTGAATGTCGTATTCCGTTATCTCTTCTGGACATATCTTCGAGCGTGCAGACAGGAATTTTTTCTCCTGGGTGGATGCCTTCTTTCCACAGCAACCATTGATATTTCGTCTCACCATGTATGTGAATCATTTTACCTGTATCGGAAATTAGACAGATGACAAGATCGGTTGGCCAATCTAGTTCCGGAAGATGCTTGAGGAAATCATGAAAGGCGTTTTTGAGCTTATTTTCTAACCAGTTTTGAATGGCTGGATTGGTTGGGTCAGTCTGTCGCTGTGTTTTTTGCGGGAAAAATTCGTCTGAAAGTGGAAAAAAGGAAGCACATTTTTCATTATGTATGATCTCGTTGATATTTTCAAAAGTAAGTAATTCTTTCAAGGTTTAGCCACCTTCAGTTCTTACAATTTGGAATATCTCTCCTTTTTTATTATCTGCGAGGTTATATCAGGTAGCAAGAGTCAATTTTATGATTTCCCCTGATTCGACAAAGGTTATCAAGATTCGAGTTGTTCTTTATGTGTCGGAAAAGCCGCACGTTTAAATTTTTGCGTGCGGCCATACTTTTTGACAAGCTAGTTGCGGATCATCTGGAGGTTCGCAACCACAGTTCTGATATGGTTTGTTGTTTTGTTTGGCATAAGCTTGGGTTGCTTCGTGAAGCCTTCGAAAAACTTGGAGCAAAGGTTCGTGAAGTACATCTAATCCTCGGGAAGTGACACCTCCCGGTACGGTGATGGAAGATTGAATCTCCTCCATGGTCATTCCCGAATGTAAAAGTTCTAATGTTCCTTCTACCGTAGCCAGCAAAGCTTCTCTGGCTTCATTCTCTGTGATGCGTCGTGTATTAGCTGCTGCTTTTGACCATGTAAGCAGAATTTCTGCAAAAAATGCAGGGCCACAAGAAGTTAAATCAGAGAAAATTCGAATTTGCGACTCTTGAATGAAAATCGGTTTGGCAATAGCAGCAAAAAGCGTTTGTAGTTGAGTAACCGACGAAGTATGACTGGGCGGAACAGATAGTAATATGGAACCTTTGTTCACATGCTGTGTCAGACTGGGGACACAGAGAAAAGGTGTTGCTTTGCAGTGTTTACCGAGTTCGGCTAAAGAGAAAGCTGTGCATGTCGTTCCTAAGAGTTGATGCTCTTGAAGCATGGGGGCTACTTGGGCCAGCAAATGGGGCAAATCTTTTTTTCCCACGCAAAGTAATACAACTTCACAGTTTTGGATCCAGTTTGACAAGTCGAGTTCAGCAGTAATATGCGGATATTGCCTGCTTAATTCGACTGCCTTGGCAGGTGTGCGATTATATACCCAAACTTGTTTCTCAACGGTTTGGGAGAAAGCTTTGGCAAGCATGCTTCCCATATTTCCGCAACCAATGACACCAATTCCCATCTAACATCCACCTCCCTCGTCCAATGGCAGCTTCTTGTAAAGTGTGACGGGGCATTTTGTTTCTGTTATGTATATCTATTCATAGGGATTTGTCCGCTTGCCCACGTTCAAAAAAAGAAGAAGCGGGTACTCCTGCTGTTGCCTGTTTGGCGGGAGTACCCTTACGTTGATCCTATTTTTTATTCATTGGGAGGCAATTTGCTTTTTAAAATATGTGGACGACCTTGAATGCGTGAAGTAGGTCTGCGAAAAAGGATTTCTGTTAAACCGCCTCGCCAACGCCAGGGAATAACAGGCCAGAAATAGGGAATGCCAAACGATTTGCGCGTGGCGAGAAAAATGAGCAGGGCAACACAACTTACAGCAAATCCAATTCCAGAAGCGTTAAACAGGTGCCCGATTTGTGTACAGGCAAGAATCCAGTAGCGCGACATTTGATTGGCTGTGGCCAACTCGTAAGAAGAGATGGCAAATTGGCATATGAGGACAATGGACATATAAACGAGTACTTCCGGATGAAGCATTTGGATTTTAGCCGCTAGAGATCCAAAAACGAGGGCCGCAATAATTGATACCATACTACTGATTTGAGTAGGGGCATTCATAACAGCCAAACGCAAAACATCAAGCGCTACTTCAGCAAGAATCAACTGCATCCAGAGGGGAAGCGGCAAGTTGTTGTCTGCAATAAAAAAATGAAAGATATGCGGCACGTGTCGAGGCGCGTAATTCACCCAGAGAAAAAGACCTGGCAGCATGATGCTGACCAAAACAGAAATGATGGACAGCCATCGCAAATAAGTTCCAACAACTGGATAACTATGGTATTCTTCTGGATTTTGCACCAATTGCCAGAAGGTGATGGGTGCAATAATGACCTCAGGACTAGTATCTACAATAATCACCACATGACCTTCAACCAGAGCTGTTGCCGCAACGTCAGGGCGCTCTGTATAGCGAACGCTCGGATAAGGATTCCATTTGGTGTCGATAATCATATCAGTCACAGCTTGTTCAGCCATGGTAATGGTTTCTGACTGAATGCTTTGCAACCGCTGACGAACGAGATCGACCATTTGGGGGTTGGATATATCCGCTAAATACATGAGTGTGACGTCAGTTTTGGAGCGAGTGCCAATTTGCATCAACTCCGTTCGCAAGGAAGGTTCCCGCAGGCGACGGCGAATCAGTGCAGTATTCTCCAGCATTGTTTCCACAAACGCGTCTCGAGGGCCACGAATAACACGCTCTACTTCTGATTCAGTAATACTGCGCATGGGATAAATACGAGTGTCAATCAGAAGAGCTTGATGATAGCCTTCAATAAATGTCACCAGAGGACCAGAAAGAATAAAGCGCACCGCATCTTGCATTTTATCCACCATCTGTACCTGCACAAAACCAACATGCTTGTTAAGATAGTGGCACAGTTCCTCTATATTGTGGATTTGCTCAGGGTGTTCATTCTGAAACATCAGCACGTGTTTCTCTAGTTCCTGCAAAATCAATACCATATTCATAGTGAGAAAATATCCGTTGAGGACATACGACATCATCTGTAAATTCCCATACCCAAACGGTTTAGCCATAATATCCCAACTATGTCCTGGACCTTGACCAATTCCCAACAGCTCGTTCAGATAGTCAACGTTTTCGTTCAAACGGCTGCTTATTTTAGGGGGATGAATGGTGGTTGTCATAAATGAGAGCAGCCTCCTTGTTTCCATATACCGTTTAGCTTTTTCTTAATAAAGAAAGCGTATTCATGACGATTTCGCGAATTTTTCCGTTGCTTGACGTTTTGCCTTTGGTACAATGGAGTGAGTGTGGAATTTAAACAAGGGGGTTCGATTTTGAAAAAAAAGACGGTCAAAGATATTTATTGGCCAGGAAAACGTGCGCTTGTTCGCGTGGATTTTAACGTGCCGATGGATGACTCAGGAAATGTAACAGACGATACGCGTATTCGAGCAGCATTGCCAACCTTGCAATATTTGTTACAAGAAAATGCCAAGGTTGTTGTAATGAGTCACTTGGGTCGACCAAAGGGGAATCGTGTTGAAAAGTACTCTTTACGTCCTGTAGCGCATACTTTGCAAAAATATCTTCCTAACGTTTTGGTGAATTTTGTCTCTGATTCTGTTGGTGAAGAGGTTGAAAATGCTGTACAACATATGGCGCCAGGCACCATTTTGTTGCTGGAGAATGTGCGTTTTTATGCGGGTGAGGAAAAAAATGACGAATCACTGGCCAGACAGCTTGCCTTGTTAGGAGATGTTTTTGTCAACGACGCTTTTGGTGCTGCACATCGTGCCCATGCCTCGACTGCTGGAGTAGCGCGTTTTTTGCCTACTGTTGCAGGTTTTCTTATGGAACGTGAGGTCGAGGTTTTGACACAAGCGCTAGAGTCGCCGGATCGACCTTTCCTTGCTATTATCGGCGGTGCTAAAGTCTCTGACAAAATTGCTGTTTTGGAAAACTTAATTCAAAAAGTAGATGCTCTTTTGATTGGCGGGGGAATGGCGAATACGTTCCTCGCAGTGCAAGGCCATGATATGGGCAACTCGCTGGTTGAAGAAAATGCCAGAGAGGTTGCGTTACGGCTACTTCAGCGGGCAGAGGAGTTAAAGAAACCTTTACTTTTGCCAAGTGATGTCGTAGCTGCCAAGGCTTTTGCAGCAGATGCTGAGTATGCTGTGAAGTCTGTAGGTGAATTACAGGCAGATGATATGGCGCTAGATATTGGCCCAGAGACTGTTAAACAGTATCAACAGGTGATTCAAACGGCAAAGACTGTGCTTTGGAATGGTCCTATGGGTGTTTTTGAAATGCCTGCGTTTGCCAAGGGTACTTTTGCAATTGCCGAATCGCTCGCTTCTGTATCTGGAACAACCATTGTAGGTGGTGGAGATTCCGTTGCTGCTGTTGAAGCAGCTGGTTTGGCGGACAGGATGTCGCATGTTTCCACCGGTGGAGGAGCTTCACTTGAATTTTTGGAAGGCAAAGTTCTACCCGGCGTTGCTATTATTGAAGATAAGCAGTCTTAACATTGTAGAGAGCAGGTGATGGGATGTCGCGCGTACCCATGCTGATTGGCAATTGGAAAATGAACAAAACGTTGCAGGAAGCACGTGATTTCGCTCAACGTTTAGGCCAACAATCCATGCATCTCAAGCCAGGTTGCGAATACGCCATCTGTGCTCCTTATACTAGCCTGCACTTATTGCGAGTTATGTTGCCCGCACAGGTACAACTGGGGGCACAAAACGTATACCATGAAGTGAGCGGGGCATATACAGGAGAAATTTCTGCGCCTATGCTTGTAGATTTCGGGACGAAATTTGTCCTTGCGGGACATTCTGAGCGCAGAGCGATATTTGGTGAGAGCAACGAGATGATTGCCAGAAAAGTATCCACCATTATGAAAGCGGGCATGACGCCTATACTTTGTGTAGGTGAAACGATAGCCGAGCGAGAAGCAGGTCAAACTGAACATGTGGTAAAGGAACAGGTATTGAGCGGTCTTGCCAATCTTGAATCTGGTGAAGTAGAAACGCTGGTTATTGCGTATGAACCTGTTTGGGCAATTGGTACGGGCAAGACAGCCAGCGTGGACGATGCTGGACAGGTGATTGGCTGGATACGCCAAATTCTAGTTGACCAATTTTCCTCATCCGTGGCTAACCATGTGCGCATTCTTTACGGGGGAAGCGTAAAAGCAGATAATATTGCTTCATTTGTCGGGCATCCTGAAATCGATGGCGGACTGGTAGGCGGAGCAAGCTTGGAAGCTGATAGTTTTGTTGGCATGGCAAAAGCGATAGAGGGTGGACAACGGTGAGCGAGTTCGAAAGAAAAGCCATTCCCTCTGGCCGAGGACCTGTTGCGCTGGTCATACTAGATGGGTTTGGGCTGCGGGAAAGTAGTGAAGGCAACGCTGTGCGATTGGCCAAAAAACCAAATTTCGATTCCTTATGGGCCAAGTTTCCTCACACAACTCTAGAAGCTAGCGGTGAAGCGGTAGGACTGCCGGAAGGGCAGTTTGGCAATTCTGAAGTTGGCCATTCCAATATAGGCGCAGGACGGGTTTTATATCAGGATTTTACGAAAATATCCAAACAAATTGAAACGGGATCATTTTTTGAAAATGAAATTCTGCTAAAAGCTATGCGTTCTGCCAGTCGAAATCAACGAAAACTGCATTTGATGGGGTTAGTGTCGGATGGCGGCGTGCATAGTCATATCCATCATCTGTTTGCGTTATTGCGCATGGCGTATGCCCGTAATGTACCCCAAGTGGTGGTTCACGCTTTCCTCGATGGTCGCGATACACCTCCTACAACGGGCCTGGGTTATCTCCAGCAGCTTCAGGAACAAGTTGAACAGGCTGGTAACGCTGTGATAGGCACCGTCCAAGGCCGCTATTACGCTATGGATCGTGACAAACGCTGGGAGCGAACGGGTCGAGCGTATCGCGCTTTAGTCTATGGAGAAGGCGAGAAAACACAAGACTTGTTGAGTGCAGTGAGTGACAAGTATGCTGCCGGGATTACTGACGAATTTATGGAACAACTCGTTCATGTTGATGTGCAAGGACAGCCACTTGGCAATATCGAGGATGGAGATGCTGTCATTTTCTTTAATTTTCGTCCCGATCGCGCTATTCAATTATCCATGGCTTTGACCGATGAACATTTTCAAGGCTTTGATCGAGGTCCAAAGCCCCCTAAGGTGCATTTTGTTTCTATGACAAAATACGCGGATGAAATTCATGCTCCTATTGCTTATCCTCCAACCTCACCTGTTCATACCTTCGGAGAAGTGGTGAGTCAGGCGGGGCTGACGCAACTACGTATTGCTGAGACCGAGAAGTATCCGCACGTGACTTTCTTTTTTTCTGGCGGTAAAGAGACACCCTTTGCCGGAGAAGAACGTGTTCTTGTTCCTTCGCCGAAGGTAGCCACTTACGACTTGCAACCCGAAATGAGTGCCTATGAGGTAGCGAAACGGGCCAAAGAGCGAATTCTGTCTGGTGAAATCGACGTGATGATTTTAAATTTTGCCAACCCTGACATGGTAGGACACACCGGCAGTTTGGAAGCGGCTATTCGCGCTGTTGAGGCAGTGGATGAGTGTCTTGGCGAAGTCTACCAGGCCATCGAGGAAAAAAATGGGGTTGCGTTGATTACGGCTGATCACGGTAATGCAGATATCATGATTGATCCGCAGACAGGCGGCCCTTGCACCACGCACACCGTCAGCCCGGTGCCCATGATTGTGACTGAACCGGGACTCGTTCTTCGATCAGGCATCTTAGCTGATATTGCCCCGACTATGCTGGATTTACTTGGCGTTGAGCCACCCAAAGAAATGGAAGGAAAGACGCTCATTATACATTCTTGAAGGTGAAGTATAACAGCAAAATGAAATTTAATTTGGGAGGAATTAAACTATGTCAGAGATTTTTGATATTCAAGCTCGCGAGGTATTGGATTCTCGAGGCAATCCAACAGTGGAAGTTGAAGTGGAATTGGAGAGCGGTGCCGTTGGGCGTGCAATTGTACCGTCCGGTGCGTCGACAGGAGCACATGAGGCAGTGGAGTTGCGTGATGGAGACAAGTCCCGTTATGGTGGCAAAGGTGTGCTCAAAGCAGTAGAAAATGTCAATACCCTCATCACTCCTGAACTGATTGGTGAAGAAGCTGACGATTTGATCGCCATCGATAGTCTGCTTTGTGAGTTGGATGGTACACCGAACAAAGGAAAATTAGGAGCTAATGCTATTCTTGGTGTCTCAATGGCTGTTGCTAGGGCTGCTGCCATGGAAGCTGGCCAACCACTTTATCGCTATCTCGGCGGTTTTCACGCACATCTTTTGCCGACACCGATGATGAATATTCTCAACGGTGGTAAACATGCGGATAATACAGTAGATATTCAGGAATTTATGGTCATTCCGCATGGTGCGCCTACTTTTCGTGAAGCGCTTCGCATGGGAGCCGAAATTTTTCACGCTCTTAAATCGGTGCTTTCTGCAGAGGGGCTGGCTACAACAGTAGGTGATGAGGGCGGTTTTGCTCCCAACTTAAAGACCAATGAAGATGCGATTCGCATGATTGTAAAGGCTATTGAAAAGGCAGGTTATCAACCGGGCGAGCAAGCGTCGATTGCGCTTGATGTGGCTTCAACAGAGTTGTTTGAGAAGGGTCATTACGTTTTTAAAGGAGAAGGTGTAACTCGTTCTTCGGACGATCTCATTGCGTACTATGAGAAACTGCTCAGTAGCTATCCCATTCTTTCCATAGAAGATGGTCTAGCGGAAGACGACTGGGAAGGATGGTCCAATCTCACTCGTGTTCTGGGATCAAAAGTGCAGTTGGTCGGTGACGATTTATTTGTTACCAATACAGAACGTCTGAAACGAGGTATTGAGTCGCAAGTAGGCAATAGCATTCTTGTGAAAGTCAATCAAATCGGTACTTTAACAGAGACTTTTGAATGTATGGAGATGGCGAAACGAGCTGGATACACAGCAATCATTTCACATCGGAGCGGTGAAACGGAAGATACAACAATTGCTGATGTAGCTGTGGCGGCCAATGCTGGACAGATTAAGACAGGCGCACCTAGCCGAACGGATCGGGTGGCTAAATATAATCAGTTGCTTCGTATTGAGGAAGAACTGGGCAGCGCAGCACGTTATGCTGGAAAATCCGCATTTGTCCGTAAAGGTTGAGTTATGATACACTCATCAGAGGAATACTCTGATTAGTGTTTGCGGTTTTGGACAGGAGGTGACAGATATGCTGGCAGCCGCAAAAGTCGTGTTGGTCATTCTCTGTGTGCTGCTTGTGACAGTCATTCTCCTGCAGTCCGGTCGTAGTGCAGGTTTGTCCGGCGTCATTACAGGTGGGTCCGATCAGGCAAACACGCGCAAGCCGAAAGGGCTCGACAGTTTACTTGGCCGCGTGACCGTGGTACTGGCTATCTTCTTTTTCCTGTTGACATTGTTCATTGCCTATTTTTCCAATCATCCGCATTGACGTATGGTTGATAGAATCGTTGGGGAAACGCAAACCCCAAAATGAAAAGTTGCGCAAAATCAAAAACCGCCCTCTGGGCGGTTTTTTCTATCGGAGTTTGAGGAAAAGGATTGGATTTTTCTGTATGTCAACAATGTATGGCTTGAAAGAGTCGTCTCTGAGCCATACTGCATAGAGTGGACAAAGACCAGATGGCAGGAACTTTAGCCCAAACAGAGGAATTGTAAGAGTACCAGGTGTGAGACAGAGGCTGGCGGTCAAAAAGGAGTGACGGACATTGAACAATGAATGGCAGTCGCGACTGCTCGATTATCTAGAAAATGAGGCAAACGGCTTGCTTTCTGTACGGGAATTAACTGACGCACTTGGCGTGGAGAGCGGAGATGATTTCCGTGAATTTGTAAAACTGCTGGCGGCTATGGAAGAAACGGGTCAAATCGTGCGCACCCGTAGTGATCGTTATGGATTGCCAGAACGAATGAATTTAGTGGTTGGGCGTCTGCAAATGAAGGCGCGTGGTTACGGGTTTGTGATTGCCGAGGATGGCAGTGAGGATATCTATATTCCAGGTACGGAAATGAACGGTGCCATGAGTGGCGACAAAGTGATGGTTCGTGTTGAAGCTGAGAACAAAATGAAAACCGGATCGGCGAAACATAGGGAAGGACGAGTTATTCGCGTTCTGGAACGGCAAGTTGAGCGTGTGGTAGGTCGCTTTGTCAAACATGAGAAACATGGCTTTGTCACTCCGGCTGACAAACGTTTTCCGCAGGATGTGTGGATTGGACCTGACCACTTGCTGGACGCACATGACGGTTATGTAGTGGTAGCAGAAATTTTGGAATACCCTACAGCTACACGCGGCCCTGTTGGCAAAATTGTCGAAGTGTTAGGACATCCTGACGAGCCGGGCATGGATATTCTTACGATAGTACGTAAATACAACCTGCCAGAAAAATTTTCGGATGAAGTGTTGGCTGCTGTCGAACGCATTCCGCGCACACTTTCTGAAAAAGATTATGAAGGCAGACGGGATTTACGTTCAGAACGAATTGTCACGATTGACGGCGAGGATGCTAAAGATTTAGATGATGCAGTCCATGTGAAGCGGCTTAAAAACGGTCATTTTGAATTAGGAGTTCATATAGCGGATGTAGGGTATTACGTGAAAGAGGGAAGTTCTATCGATAAAGAGGCTTATCGCCGGGGAACGAGTGTCTACTTGGTTGACCGTGTCATTCCTATGTTGCCGCAACGACTTTCCAACGATATCTGCTCTCTTAATCCACAAGTGGATCGGCTGACCTTGTCTTGCATCATGGAGATTGATGAAAAAGGAGCAGTGGTTAGTCACGATATTTTTCCCAGTGTTATTCATACGCGGGAGCGTATGACATACAACAATGTACGGAAAATTCTGCTCCGCGAGGACGAGGAGGTTATGCAACGGTACCGTGATTTGTTGCCCGATTTTGAGCTTATGGAAGAGTTGGCATTGATTCTGCGTGAAAAGCGAATGCGTCGCGGTGCGGTGGATTTTGACTTTGATGAAGTCAAAGTTGTGGTCGATCCGCTAGGAGCGCCCGTGGATATTGTAGCGCGTCAACGTTCAATTGCTGAACGAATTATTGAAGAGTTTATGTTGGCCGCAAATGAAACTGTGGCAGAGCATTTTCATTGGCTTGGCGTACCGTTTGTCTATCGGATTCACGAAGAGCCGGATATGGGCAAAATGCTCGACTTAAATCAGTTCTTGCATAATTTCGGATATTCTATTCGTGGAGTTGGCAATCGTGTTCATCCGCGTGCTTTGCAAGATGTATTGAATGAACTGCAAGGCAAGCGCGAGCAGCGTATGCTCTCTTCGCTGATGTTGCGAAGTATGCGTCAAGCGCGTTACGCACCAGAGTGTACGGGACATTTTGGCCTTGCAGCAGAATACTATACTCATTTTACTTCGCCTATTAGGCGCTATCCAGATCTTGTCATTCATCGAATTATTCGCGAGAATTTGCTGGCCCCATTTTCCGCAGAACGTGAAGGCGCGCTTGCTGCTTTTGTGGCTGATGCTGCTGTCCAGTCCAGTGAACGAGAACGCATTGCCCAAGATGCTGAGCGCGAATGCGATCAACTTAAAATGGTGGAGTATATGCAAGCTCATCTATTTGAGCCTTTTGATGGGTTGATTTCAGGTGTCACAAATTTTGGCTTGTTTGTCCAATTGCAAAACGGTGTAGAAGGTTTGATCCATATTTCGTATTTAACGGATGACTACTATGCGCTCAATGAACGTTTGATGGCGCTGGTCGGTGAACGTACAAGACGTGTTTTTCGATTGGGCGATCCGGTTCGGGTGCAGGCGATTGCGGCCAACAAGGAGACTTTGTCGATTGACTTTGAACTGTTGGAGCATTTGCGCGAAGCTACGTTTGTTTCGTCAGGTAGAGGTGGAGAGATTATTTACGATGAAGATCTTTCTCATACGGAACGTCGAAGAGCTATAGAAGAAAGGCGTTTGCGCAGCGAAGAAGGAGAGGCTCGTGGACGTCGCCGAACTCGAGAACGATTGTTGGCAGATACACATGGGAATAACTCATCGGCATACGGAACGGCAAGAAGAGAGACGGATCGTCCGAAAGACAAAGCGAAGCGCAATCAAAAAAGACGTAGCAGTATAGAAATTGGTCATGCCAGTGTCTCTCACGGGGGTTATGAAGGGCCTGCTTGGGCGGGAAAAAGCCGTCGCAAGAAAAAGCGGTAGAGGGTTTCGCTTGTGGCAGCCAATCTGTCTGTAGTAACATGGGAAGCACGTGAAATCGCGCGGGAATCCTGGACAGATTGAGGTGAGTTTTGTGGCCAAAGGCTCGGATAAAGTGCTCGCGCAAAATCGTAAGGCTTACCATGATTATTTTATTGAAGATACGTATGAAGCAGGACTGGTCTTGACGGGATCGGAAATTAAATCGATTCGCAAAGGTTCTGTGAATTTGCGAGATGCTTATGCGCGTGTGGAGAACGGAGAAGTGTTTATTCACCATATGCATGTAGCTCCTTATGAACAGGCGAATCGTTTTAATCACGATCCCATGCGTACTCGCAAATGTTTGCTACATCGTGAGGAAATTCGCAAGTTGATTGGTATGGTTAGGGAACGTGGCTATACCTTGGTGCCCACAAAAATTTACTTGCGTAACGGCTTTGCCAAAGTGGAATTAGGTTTAGCTCGTGGTAAAAAATCGTATGACAAGCGAGAATCTCTTAAGCAAAGAGATGCTAATCGTGAAATTCAGCGAGCCCTTCGCGATCGCCAAAAAAGCTGAAAAACGAGCGGTTGTTTTCTTCTAGAAACGAGTTTCCAGAAAAACAAAAATGGTTAGGAATGCACTAGAGGAATAGCCGTGAGGCTTCTATGTACCCAACACAGTCTTGTTTGAATTGGATATCGTTGTATAGATTGCTCTAACTTTCAACTTGTCAAATGTCCGTTTGTCACGTAGTATATGAAATGTAACGTCTGAACGCTAAGGCTTGGTGTAGAGCCTTTTGACAAACCATATTGTTCGTTCCAGACGTCCCGTCACGGGGGCGTTATGGATTCGACGGGGATTGTTTGAGCGTGTAACGGCGGGTCGTGGGGCTGCGTGGCCACGTAAAAAA
The DNA here is from genome assembly GCF_900142255.1 of Alicyclobacillus tolerans. Taxonomy (GTDB): domain Bacteria; phylum Bacillota; class Bacilli; order Alicyclobacillales; family Alicyclobacillaceae; genus Alicyclobacillus_I; species Alicyclobacillus_I tolerans. The sequence continues at coordinate 37,427 of NZ_FRAF01000021.1, forward strand.
CGCAGACCTAAGAATAACTGGCAAAGCTAAGAAGAACTACACCACAAGCAATACCCTCGCCCTGGCTGCCTAATTTGCACCAGGCCGTCACCTTGTAAGTCGCCCGTGCTTACCTTGTGACGTCAACTGAGCGGGATAGCTCATAGGCTCTGTCTGCAGCCTGTGAGTGAAAATTAGCAGACTTACTCCAGTCTAAGCGTGTGCAACCGCGTAGCTGGAGGAAATGCAAAGGTTGCACTACACCCGTAGATGTTCACGTGGCAAAATCTTCGGACGCGGGTTCGACTCCCGTCGCCTCCACCAAAACATGCAAAACCACGACCAACCCGTCGTGGTGTGATTTGAAGCATAAGTTCGCCGTTGTGGCAGACTTATGCTTCTTTTCATTTTAAAAGACATTCATTAATCAGTGGAAAAACGATAGGATTGTCACTCACAAGCCCTTAATCAGGTTGGACAACCTCTCAAAAATGTAGGAGACTTCAGTCATCCGGACGTTGTCCCATGGAACGCAGGAAATATTCATTACAGTTTAAACAACAAATCGTTCAGGAGTGACTACTGTAATTCCAGGTCGATAATTTTGGGGAATCCGGAATGCTACAATACTCTCAGGAAGCATTGATTCAAGGGAGGCGGCCACGTGGGAACATGGAGCGGGAGGCAACGGGTTTGTTGTTCGTGTCGATTTTGGTCAGGGGGAAGGGACATCAATTTCACTGCCACAACCTTTAAAGCTCTGGACTCGAAAGGTAAATGCAATGGTCCGGCAGGGAGTTTTCGTGGCTTGGAAATGCGCGAGAGTGCATCATGCTCCAAATGGGAAGCATTTCGTTAACCATCCATGATCAAATTCATGGATTGAGATGAGGTGGCAGCATGAATCATCATGCCAATCCATTCATTCCACACCGATGGATACGGAGTCGGAGACGCGCCGATGTGTTCCAGTGGTTTTTTTATCTCTTTCTCTGGGGAGCAACGGTGGCATTAGGGGTGTGGTTAGGATATCGAATGGGGTCTGTCCGCTCCGGATTCATCGCGGGATTATCTCTAGTTACAGTCTGTCTGTTCTATGCGAGTGTTTGCTTGTCTTGGCATCTCAGAAAATTGGTACAACAGGAACAGTCGGAATCTGATGTAGCAAGGGTTAAAAGGCTGCTAGTTCCTTTATGCGAACGTGCAGGTTTAAGAGCACCACGAATTTTCATAATGAGTACTCCTGCGGCCAATGCTTGCGCAGCCGGAGTACTACATGGCATGCGTTACGTTGGTGTAACCAAGGGAGCGCTGAAGCTGCTCGATGATCGTGAACTGGAGGCGGTTTTGGCCCATGAAGTGACTCACCTGAAGCGTAGGGACAGTTTATTTGATGGTTGGTGGATTGCTCTTTCAGGAGTAGTGGTTTGGATTAGCGCCTTCAGTGTTGGGTTCGGAATTGCTTCTCTTATGTCTTCCACACGAGCCCAAAATGACAAAGACCGTTCGTCAGGTGCTGGCATGGGAATCTTTATGATCTTCGCCGGTATAGTGTTTGGGGTTGTTTCGGTTTTCTTTATTCAAGTCGTCCTGCATAACATCATGCGTCGAAGAGAGTATAGGGCAGACGAGGGTGCTGTCATCTTGACCGGATCAGCCACTCCTTTGATTCACGCATTGAAAAAGCTGGAATCGTCCGATCCGATGCTGGGCACTCAATCCGCACTAGCCATGCTCTTTTCGGTAAATCCTGCCCCCAAGAAGGGTTGGTGGGATGCCTTGTTTGCAACACATCCTAAGACATCCAAGCGCATAGCTCGGCTTCAGGTTCTCGCACGTGAATTGGGGGAGGTAAACCATATATAATCGAAAGACAGAAAAACAACAGAATGTACAAGTATCAAAATTAGAACGATTGTACTCTCAAGTCGGGAAACGAATCACTCAATGGGAGTGGATCAAAAAATTCTGGCACCAATCCTGAGCAGGCATGCGTGTCTGGCTATGCTTTCGGAACAATCACAAAATCACACTGTGCACCCATGCACAGATTCTAAGTTTGAGTCGTTCTATCTTTTATTACATCCGCTATTCTTATAAGTTGAATAAATTTTATTAATATTTTTGTATTTCAAATGAAAATGTAAACCAGAATAGATTGGAGATGCTTAGAAATGATTTTTTGTATCCATAAAATAAATTTAAAAAAATGCCTATTTGTTTTCTCTATTATTTTACCACTACTTTTTGTATACGGATGTGGCATACAACTGAACCATCCTCAAACTAAAAACACTAATCAGCCTATGGGTTCAAAATGGGATACATTGATAGATAAATATAATCATGAACTGCCATTTCATATAAAATTACCTACCGATTTAGACACGAACTGGATACTTGAAAATATTCAAATTTCTCATCCACCAGTAAGTCAATCAAGGAAATTAGATCAAGTTACAATTTTATATGGTAATAAAAAATCCCACCAAGCCATTTTTATAACTGAACAAAGTAATAAAATAACAATAGATGGGTATCAAAAAGAAATTCAATTAGACGGATATACAGCTTTAATAAGTGGACAAAAAAATAATTCTCAAAAGGGAACGGACATTTACGTTTGGGATGGGAAATTATCCATTGATACGATGGGAACAGGAGATATACCTCTATCTCTTCTAGAAAAAGTAGAAGTTAATTTGTTAAGAAATTAATCAAGTTTCGCACCTGGTTTGAGTCAATAAATTCTTTGTATGACTAGTATCCCAGAAGATAAAATGAAAAAACACCCTTATTTTCTGCTGGACGGAAGTTGCTGAGACAACTATCTTGACTTTATGGCTGATTAGGTGTATGCTTTTATTGTTCAAGTGAGATCGTTTATATGTGTAAACATTCTGAGCCGTTCAATTTTGCGCCTCATAGTGGGTGCAGATTTGAACGGTTTTTATACTAAAACGAATTGAACAAATTTTGTGCCAAAAGAGCACTACGGAGGAATTTAGGATGCATCAAGGAACAGTGAAATGGTTTAATTCAGAAAAAGGATTTGGCTTCATTGAAGTTGAAGGCGGAGACGATGTTTTCGTGCATTTTAGCGCCATTCAAGGAGACGGATATAAGACTCTTGAAGAAGGTCAACGTGTAACGTTTGATATTGTTCAGGGTCCAAAAGGTCCTCAAGCAGCAAACGTAGCCTAACTTCATCTATGAATGGACTGTCCTCGAATCATTCATCATGATTGCTCAGGGCGGTCCATTTCTCTTTATATACCAGCGCTTCATCGACACCTTCCGGTATACTCACTTCTAGAGAAGAATCTTGTAGAATTGGCTATCTCTTATGATCCAAGTCCTTCTATTCCTCGTATCCCTCCATTAGAGCGATTGATACCTAGTCGGTTTCCTGTAGCATGAGAAAGAGAGATGAGAACCATGTTTTCAAATCAAACTAATCATAATTGGCTAAAAGATTTAGAAAGTTATCAAAATCCAAGTATTTCAAAAAGTTTGTGGCAATTATTGAATACCATCGTGCCACTTTTACTATTATGGACAGGAGCCTATCTCAGCTTTTCTATTTCTATTTGGCTCTCCATTCTCTTAACGATTCCGGCAGCCGGTTTTTTGGTTCGGGCGTTTATCATCTTTCACGATTGTGGTCACCATGCTTTCTTTAGAAGTCGAAAGGCGAATGATATAGTCGGCGTTTTCATTGGTTTGATCACGTTTTTTCCTTATCACTACTGGAAGTATGAACACAGTGTACACCATGCTGGCAATGGAAATCTGAGCCGCAGAGGCATGGGTGATATCACGACACTTACTGTGAATGAATATCGAGAACTATCTCATGGCAAACGACTTCTCTACAGACTATACAGAAATCCTTTGATCATGTTTGGTCTTGGTCCTCTTTTCCTGATTCTCATACAGTACCGTTTCAATAGAAAAGGAGCTGGGCGAAAAGAACGTTTCAATACCTACCTGACGAATGGAGTTCTGCTGGGAGTTTTGGCATTCGGATGCTGGGCCTTAGGTTGGGAACGATTTTTGTTGGTTGAAGGTCTAACTCTTTATTTAGCAGGATTGGCGGGAATTTGGTTGTTTTATGTTCAGCATCAATTTGAAAACAGCTATTTTGAACAGGCAGAAAACTGGGATTATGTGACCGCTGCGCTTCAAGGCAGTTCTTTCTATAAATTGCCGAAAGTGTTGCAATGGATAACAGGAAATATTGGTTTTCACCATATTCATCATCTCGGCCCAAGAGTACCTAATTACAATCTTCAACGTGTTTATGACCAATTCACATATCTTCAGGAAGTTACTACGGTAGGTTTGCGCTCCAGTTTAAAGTGTTTACGTTTCAGGCTATGGGACGAGGAGAAAAAGAAATTCGTAGGCTTTAAAGGTGTAACAATAAGTTCTCGGTGGACTGCTGATTTCAGTGAAAGATAATGCATTCTATCATAAAAAACCCTCTATACAGAGATTTTGCAATCATATACTCTGTATAAAGGGTTTTTAGGGTCTAGATTATCATTTTACAAATTGAATGAGTGTTTCACAGCGAAAGGCTCTTTTTAATGTATAATAATTTTCTGAATCATCATTTTAATCATTGCCTCTTATTTCTATGCACATAAGGCTTAATCTCCGTTCATTGAATCAACGGGATTACCTGACGATTTGGATTGGAGAGGTCGCCGAGTGGATGTCTTTTGTTTAGGATGTGTTTTGCTTGAAAGCTGAGCTTAAAAATGTGGCTGCCAAGAAAATTCTCACAGAAGCCAAAGGTTATTTGGATGTCGGTTTTACACATTCCTTGAATCCATACAGCGGATGTGTCTTTGCTTGTCGTTACTGCTATGTCAGAGAACTGCCGATTCAAAAGTTTAGAGATCTGGATTGGGGAAATTGGGTGGATATGAAAACCAACGCAGCAGAGAATTATCGAAATGAGATGTTGAAGCTGCGTAAGAAAAACAAAGCTGTAAAGATTTTCATGTCTTCTGCCACGGATCCCTATCAACCCATAGAACGGGATGCTCAAATTACACGCTCTGTTATGGAGCAAATGGTAGAAAATCCACCCGATTTTTTGCAAATACAAACGCGTGGACCGCTAGTGACCAGGGATTTAAATTTATTAGTCCAACTGAATGAGAAATGTGAGGTTTGGGTATCTATGACCCTGGAAACGGATCGGGAGGATGTGAAGCGAATTTTTGCTCCTTTAGCGCCGGGAATTCAACGGCGATTGGAAGCCTTACGAGAAATTCATGAAGCTGGAATATCAACGCAAGCCGCCATTTCTCCTGTTTTGCCCTTCACACCAGATTTTCCTAAATTGTTAAATGGATGGGTCGATCGCGTTTGGATAGATACGTTGAGTATAGGCGATGGTTCTCTTGGCAAACGTTCAGAGAGACTAGGGATGCCTCAGTTATTTCAAGAACATGGATTCATAGATTGGTACAAAAGCGATTTGCATCTTCAAGTGGCACATTATTTTAAAAAATTTTTTCCTCAAGATAAGGTGCTTGTTTCTAGAGAGGAAGCGTTTTTATCTACCTCTGTGCGCCAAAAATGAGGGTTGTCGAAAGTGTCAATTCTATCTATCAAAAGCTTCAATCAACCCCCATCTATCTGATGATACATCAGAAACATTCTCAAAATCTCTTTCTTCTTGAAATTGGAGTACTAGTTCGCCTATGATTAGATTATATTTGATGCATAAGAAGACGATTGACAATTGCATAGTGAAGAAAAGGTTTTGTTTGGAACGATGAAGGAACCACGCTTTTAGCATTCTCGTTCGCAGACAAGTTTAAGAGGGAAACCGGTGAAAATCCGGTGCGGTCCCGCCACTGTAAGGGGGAGCTGTGATTCATTGCCACTGAGCATGCGCTCGGGAAGGGAATTGACAGCTACGATCCTAAGCCAGGAGACCTGCCTTTTCTTAAAACACCCATGGATGGAATCGAGCATCATGAATATGTAAGATTTCCTCTAGGAACCTACGGTCGATAGGGAGGTGTTTGTGGACGACTTTTGTCGTGTACAAGCACTCTTTCGAATTCGAAAGAGTGCTTTTTCATTCAAGAGTTTCTGCAAACCCTCCTCTTGCTTGCAAAACATTGAGGAGGTTAAACATGAAAGAAATCACATTACTTGTTGGTCATGGTAGTCGAGATGCGGATGGAAATGAAGAATTTCTAGAATTTGTCCAACGTATGCGCCATCAATTGCCGGATCAACATTTTGAAGCATGTTTTTTGGAGTTGGCCACACCTACTATTCCACAAGGAATTGACGCTTGTGTTCATCAGGGAGCAGAACGTATTGTTGTAGTCCCAGTCATTCTACTCGCTGCTTCACATGTTAAACTGGAAATCCCCGAATTTCTTGATGCCGCCAGAAAAAAATATCCACATGTCGATATGGTATACGGCAGAAATATTGGACTTCATGAGCAAATGGTCGACTTGCTCTGTGAGCGTTTTGCCGAGCAAGCAGCATCTATATCTGAAATGAATATTTCTGAAACAGCCATTGTCTTGATGGGACGAGGCAGTAGCGATCCTGATGCAAACGGTGATTTATACAAAATAGCTCGTTTGTTGTGGGAACGGACGGGTGTCTTGAGTGTTGAAGTTTGTTTTACAGGAATCACTTTCCCAAGACTTCCCGATGGTGTTCACCGCGCTGTATCGCTCGGTGCTAAACGTGTAGTAGTGGTTCCTTACTTCTTGTTTACAGGTGTCCTTATCAAGCGGATGAAAGGTGTTCTGCAAGATTTACAAACCGTTTATCCTGACATTCCGCTATCGATGGCAGAATACTTCGGCATGCATTCCCGCCTATTTCACATCGTGATCGACCGCATAGAAGAAGCAGCTGCAAAGCAAGCGTTCATGAACTGCGACCTTTGCAAATATCGCAAACTAGCAGCGCACGAACATGCTCATGATCACACACATGATCACACACATGATCACACACATGATCATGATCACAATCACTCACACGAGCATGCCCACCCTGCAGCTCACAACCATTCGTTGGTTCATAGTGAGTAACCCATTTCCTATTCATTACAGGAGGGCAAATATGGCAGGTATGGTTTATCTCATAGGCGCAGGACCGGGTGATCCTGGGTTGTTGACATTAAAAGCGAAAGAATGTCTGGAGCGTTCGGAAGTTGTCATCTATGACCGACTGGTATCTCCAGAAATCATGGCGTTTGTGCCGAACCATGTGGAGCGGATCTATGTAGGCAAAGAAGCTCATCACCACACACTTCCACAAACTGAAATTGAGACTTTGCTGGTGGAAAAAGCTTTGCAAGGTCTTACGGTCTCCCGTCTAAAAGGGGGCGATCCGTTTGTGTACGGAAGAGGTGGAGAAGAAGCGGAGTTTCTGGTTGACCAAGGTATCCCGTTTGAAATTGTTCCAGGTATTAGCTCGGTTATTGCTGTACCCGCATACGCAGGTATTCCCTTGACTCATCGAACACTTTCTGCGGGATTTCACGTGCTCACTGGTCATGAATGCCTCTATTCTTCAGGAACACCTTGGGATGCTGTAGCACTATCAGGTCAAACCATGGTTATCTTGATGGGAATGGGACATCTTCAAGAAATAGTCCAGAAACTGATAGATTGTGGGCGTCATCCAGAAACACCCGTTGCAATTATTCAATGGGGAACAACAATCAAGCAACAAGTCGTGTCAGGAACACTTGAAAACATCTGTCTCTTGGTGGAAGAAGCTCGTTTGCAGGCTCCAGCAGTCATAGTGGTTGGCGATGTGGTCAGAATGCGGGAGAAGTTGCAATGGTTTCAACCTTCTGTAGAGATAGCTCAATGACTGGAGAGGAGGGAATCATATGGAAGGTAAAATTTTGATTGTTGGATTTGGACCAGGCAGCTTTGAACATATCACTGTACGAGCTCGCGAGGCAATTCAGGAAAGTGAAGTCATTATTGGGTATAACACGTATGTCGATTTAATTCGTGACTTATTGACTCATCAAGAGATTGTCCGCACAGGTATGACGGAAGAAGTCAGTCGGGCACAAAAGGCGGTAGATTTGGCTGTTCATGGTCAGGTTGTAGCTGTGATTTCAAGTGGAGATGCTGGTGTGTACGGCATGGCGGGATTAGTGTATGAAGTGCTCATTGAGCGTGGCTGGCATCCGGGAGAACTTCCGATTGTTGAGGTTATTCCCGGCATTTCTGCCATCAATTCTTGTGCCGCTCTTTTAGGTGCTCCCATCATGCATGATGCTTGTACCATCAGTTTATCTGACCACCTGACTCCTTGGTCTATCATTGAAAAACGCATTGAAGCTGCAGCTTCAGCAGATTTTGTCATAGCTTTATACAATCCCAAAAGTGGTCGGCGTACTCGGCAAATTGTGGAGACACAGAGAATTCTTCTCAAGTACCGCAATCCGAAAACACCAGTCGGTTTGGTGAAAAGCGCTTATCGAGATCGGCAACAAGTTATTCGTACAACACTTGATGATATGTTGAACCATGAGATTGGTATGTTAACAACTGTAATTATTGGTAACTCATCAACGTTCTACCACGATCATCTCATGATTACACCACGCGGATATCAGCGCAAATACACATTGGATACAGCCGAACAACGCTTGCGGCCTGGAGAGCGTCTCAAGCCTGAGAATGAGCCGTGGTCATTGAATGCCGCGCAGGAGTCGCTGCTTAGAAGTCGTATCGAACCCCAATCTTTGCAGAATCAATCCATCATCTCTGAGTCGGAACATCGGACGCCTCGTGATTGGGCTGCCGCCGCTTTACAAACTTTGCATCAGGGTGAGGCAAGCTCATTAAACGCTGCAGGTTCAACTGGCTTTGCCACAAAGATGCCAGTTCCTCGTGCGTCTATTTTTGAAGTTGCCGTCAGTCCCGGGATAGCTAACAAGAAGTTTAGTTCTTCCCAATTGGTTTTAATCGCCGATTTAGTTGGGGAGCAGGGAGAGATTGAGTATACAACTGCGCATCAGCTAATTCTTCGCACGGTTACAGAGGATGCGGAATCGTTGGTGCAAAGCTTGCGTGCTGCGGGCTTGATGGTTCTACCCGTGGGTGAAGTGATTAAAATTAAGGCTTGTGATTTTTGTGACGGTGAAAAGCATGAGGGGATTCCTTATGCAGAGGAAATTTCCAGGCGACTTGCCGGTCTTCCTGTAGAAAAGGAACTGCGTATTGGTTTTAATGGGTGCGCAATGTCCTGTTACGGGGCAGTCAGCGAGGATATTGGACTTGTCTTTCGCAAAGGAAAGTTTGATCTTTTCCTTGGTGGAAAAACAACGGGTCGCAACGCAGCGCCTGGTCAACGAGTGGCAGAGGGAATCCCGGCTGAAGAGATGCCGGATTTATTAGAGCGGATTGTTTCCGCATATCGGGAAAATGCATTTCCTGACGAGAGATTTCATAAGTTTTTTGCTCGAGTCGGAGAGATTGAAGGATTTATGCATCGAGATCGGCCGCAAACTGTGGTGGCTGATGCGGTTTGTGGCTCTTAGAAGGAGGGTGTGCCAGTGATTTTCTTTATGGCAGGCACAAGTGATGCTCGTGAATTGGCTATAGCCCTACAAAAGGCTGGTTATCCGCTTCTCGCCAGTGTGGTTACGGAGAATGCTGCAAAAATTTTGCAAGAGGCAGGCGTGCCGGCGCGGTTTGGACGGCTGGATGTGTCTGCGATGACCGCTCTCTTGCAGGAACTTGGGAGCACCCTAGTGGTGGATGCGAGTCATCCATTTGCAGAGGAAGCCCACCGTACTGCCATGGCAGCGGCCAGTGAATGCCAATTGCCGTATATTCGCTATGAGCGATCGAGACAAAATTTTGGCAATGATGATTTGATTACGTATGTAGATACATACGAAGAAGCAGCTCTGGTGGCGGCTCAAAAAAGAGGCAGTGTCATGTTAACCACGGGTAGCAAGACCTTGCAAATTTTTACTGAGAAATTGCTTGGCCAGCCAGATATACGTTTAGTTGCCCGCATGTTGCCGAGAATTGACAATATGCAAAAATGTGCCGAACTCGGAATGGATCAAAAAAACATTATAGCGATGCAGGGACCTTTCTCCAAAGGATTAAATGAAGCATTTTACCGACATTATGGAACTACTTTGGTGATTACGAAAGAAAGTGGTGGGCCAGGTGCGGTGGATGAAAAAGTGGAAGCTGCTCTGGATATGGGAATTGAGGTTGTGGTGATTGGGCGGCCTAAACTCGATTATGGTTTAGCGTTTTCGTCTATAGAGGCTGTTCTCGAAGAGGTGGCCAAGCGTTATAGCTCATAGGAGGCGAGGTTATGAATTTTAACACAGATTTTCAGCCAGTGACGACACAGCCGCAAGAAATAGAAGAAAAAAGTTTCAAAATCATTACAGAAGAACTGGGCGCGCATCCGTTTACGGACGAGCAATTTCCAATAGTACAGCGTGTGATTCATGCTTCGGCAGATTTTGAACTTGGACGTAGTTTAGTTTTCCACCCCCATGCGGTACAAGCTGGCATTCGAGCGATTCGTGAGGGACGAGCTCTCGTTGCGGATGTGCAGATGGTCCAAGTTGGTATAAGTAAGCCGCGCATCGTCAAATACGGAGGAGATGTGCATGTCTATATTTCCGATCCGGACGTAGCCGCAAAAGCAAAGGAACTGAATACCACACGTGCCATCGTTTCCGTTCGCAAGGCGTGTGAAGCACATGATGGAGCCATCTTTGCGATTGGCAACGCTCCTACAGCGCTCCTTGAATTGATTCGGCTCGTCAAAGAAGGTTCAGCCAAGCCGAGTTTGATTGTTGGGGTTCCGGTAGGTTTTGTCTCAGCCGCTGAGTCCAAGGAGGAACTGATGAAACTGGATATTCCCTTCATCACAAACCGAGGACGTAAAGGTGGAAGTCCGGTTGCCGTAGCTGTGATCAACGCGCTGTCTATTCTTGCTGACGCACAGGGTCGGTGATGATGTTTGACTGAGATGTTAGATGTGCCGGAGGGGCCACTTCGACATGGATACACCACAGGCGCATGTGCAACCGCCTGTACAAAAGCTGCCTTGCTGGCTCTCATCCAACAGCAGCCAGTATCGGAATCCACCATTTGGATTCCGGCAGGTGAATGGGTGACGTTTCAAGTGCATGATGTCCATTTTTCGCCCAACGAAGCGCAAGCTGCAACCATTAAAGACGGTGGGGACGATCCCGATGCGACGCACGGTGCGACAATAGTGGCTACCGTTTCCTGGGCAGAGACTCAAGGTGTAGACATTGACGGAGGCGTTGGAGTGGGACGCGTTACAAAGCCGGGACTCCCAATTCCTGTCGGTATGGCGGCTATTAATCCAGTTCCACGGCAGATGATTCAGTCAACAGTGGAGTCGGTACTTTCCGAATATGGCATTGAACAAGGCGTTAAAGTGGTCATCTCTGTACCCAACGGTGAAGAGATTGCCAAAAAGACTTTAAATGCTCGCCTGGGCATTTTGGGTGGAATCTCTATTTTAGGAACGCGTGGTATTGTCGTTCCTTTTTCCACAGCTTCCTATCGGGCGAGTATTGCTTACGCGATGAATGTTGCCAAAGAACAAGGAATCTCTACAGTGGTACTGACGACTGGTGGTCGTAGCGAGAAATACGCCATGAAGATGTTTCCGGATTTGCCTATAGAAGCGTTTATAGAGATGGGTGATTTTGTCGGTTTTTCCGCTAAACATGCCAAGCGAGTAGGCATGAAAGAGATTCGCTTTGTGGGAATGATGGGTAAATTTTCTAAAGTGGCACAGGGTATCATGATGGTTCATGCCAAAAGCGCTCCCATCGATTTCTCGTTTCTAGCTGATTTAGCGAGGCGAGTGGGTGTGTCTGAGCAACAAGTCGAAAGCATCCTATCAGCCAATACAGCCAGTCAAGTAGGTGATTGGATGGTGGAGTGGGGATACCCTCAATTTTTTCAAGAAGTTGCAAATTCTTGTTGTCAGCAAGTGCTTCAGCATATTGGTGGTGGCATGCGTATTGCTACATATTTGACCACTTTGAACGGCGAATATCTAGGAGGAGCTGAAATTGAAGGATAAGCAAATTTTAATCGTAGGAATCGGGGATGATGGCAAAGCCGGATTATCCGTCCGTACTTTAGAACGGATCGCCGCTTCTGCCATCCTTTATGGCGGAGAACGGCAACTATCCTTCTTTCCGGATTTTCCGGGAGAAAAAAGAGTTATTCGTAGTCCTCTGCAGGATACGATTCAAGAAATCGAACAGTCGTCTACACAGCAATCCGTGACCGTGCTTGCGAGTGGTGATCCGTTATTTTACGGCATAGGAGCCACTTTAGCCCACAAATTAGGACGGGAACGCGTTGAAATCATCCCTCATTTAAGTTCTGTTCAGCTAGCTTTTTCCAGGGCGGGAGAGAGTTGGCATGCCGCAAAAGTAGTGAGTTTGCATGGCAAGTCGATACGCGGTCTAGCCCAAAAATTGCATGGCGTACCTGTAGCTGCTTTGCTGACAGACGATGTCCATACACCTTCAGTCATTGCTGAATATCTGAAGAAGTTTGAGATGAATGAATATGACGCATTCGTGGCAGAGCATTTGGGAAGCGAGCAAGAGAGGACAGGATGGTATTCTCTGGATGATTTAATCCAAACTGACTTTTCACCGCTCAACGTTGTGTTGCTGAAGCATCGTAAGAACGCGAAAGTTCCTGTATTTAAACTGGGTATGGATGACGAAAGTTTTGCACAGCGTAAACCGGATCGGGGTCTGATAACGAAACGGGAAATTCGTGTCTTGGCACTCTCGGAGCTTGCTTTACAACCGGGAGGAGTCCTTTGGGATATCGGCGCTTGCACTGGATCGGTATCGATTGAAGCCATTCTTTCGACACCTCATCTGCAAGTTTATGCAGTGGAAAAAAATGAAGGTGATTTGCAAAACCTTTTTGAGAACCAAGTGAAATTTCGCACCGATTTCGTCGCCATCCATGCCAAAGCCCCGGAAGGACTGGATGGATTTCCAGATCCAGATGCTGTGTTTCTTGGAGGAAGCGGCGGCGAGTTGATTGAGCTTCTGACTCTTTGCGCAGAGAGACTACGACCTGGTGGTCGCATTGTGGTCAATGCCATAACGATTGAAAATCTTTATCAGGCGCAGCAAACACTGCAAAAACTCGGATTTCAGGTTTCTATTACACTGGTTCAGACATCGCGCAGTAAGCCTATCTTAAATTTGACCCGCTTGGAAGGTATGAATCCGGTGTATTTGGTTACGGCATGGCGCGCAGAAACAGAGGAGGATGAAAACCATGTCCGTTAAACCGGGTACCTTGTATGGCGTAGGCGTCGGTCCGGGAGATCCAGAACTCATTACAGTTAAGGCGTATCGATTGATGCAAACGGCGCCTGTAATTGCTTATCCAAACAAAAGAATGGGTAGCAAGAGTTATGCGCTGGAAATTGTTGAAATGTATGTCGATCCGGCAGAAAAGACGATGCTGGGGCTTGTATTTCCTATGACCAAAGATCCGCAACTTTTGCAACAACACTGGACGGACACGGTAGCCAAAGTCTGGTCATATCTCAGCGAAGGACAAGATGTGGTCTTTGTCACAGAAGGAGACCCTAATCTATACAGCACCTTTATTCACATGAGTCGCCTCATGCAGAAAGAGTATCCAGAAGTCAATATTGTTTCAGTTCCCGGTATATCATCTGTCAATGCAGCTGCCAGTCAATTGGGGGTGCCGTTAGCAGACGGCGATGAAGTGGTAGCTATTGTTCCAGCCAACCACGATCAAGAGGCCATGCGCGAAGCTTTGAGAATGCACGATTGTGTAGTGTTCTTGAAAGTAGCTAAAGTTCTCGATGAAATGATAGAGATTTTGGAGGATATGCAACTTCTTGATAAAGCGATGGTATGCAGTAAAGTGACCTCTTCAGGAGAACGGATCTGGAAAAATGTACGAGAACTCCAAGGTTCTTCTTTGAATTATCTGACTCTTATGGTGGTGAGAAAATGACACTACAAGCCAAGGTATACATTGTGGGTGCAGGGCCTGGAGACGTCGAGTTAATTACCGTAAAAGGCATGCGAATTTTACAACAAGCTGACGTGGTGCTTTATACAGACAGTCTTGTACGGGATGAGCTTATCAAGTATGCCAAGCCAGAAGCTGATATATACAAAAGTGCGGGAATGTCTCTGGAAGAGATTGTGAATCTTATGGTAAAAGCAGTTCGGGAAGGGAAAAGTGTGGCACGTGTGCATACAGGAGATCCTTCTGTATTTGGCGCGATTTTAGAACAAATATCCTTGCTTCGTAAAGCAACCGTGGCTTACGAGATAGTTCCCGGAGTCAGTTCGGTCTTTGCGGCAGCTGCGGCCGTTGGCGCTGAATTAACTGTGCCTGATCTCACCCAAACGGTCATTCTGACTCGTATGGGCGGGCGCACACCTATGCCCGAAGGTGAACAACTGCGTGAATTGGCCAATCATCATTGCACAGTCGCACTCTACCTCAGTGCAACGCTGGCGAAGAAAGCGGTCGATGAATTTTTGCTGGCTGGATGGGAGCCTGATACGCCTGTCGCAGTGGTCCAAAAAGCTACTTGGCCAGATCAAAAAATCATTCGTACGACACTTTCTGGACTGGTTCGTGCAATGGGTGATGCGCACATTTCTAGTCATGCTATGATTCTTGCCGGTTGGGCGCTTGATCCAGATTTGCCGGACCAGGGTCAACACAAGTCAAAATTGTACGATCCGTCTTTCACTCACAGATACCGCAAAGGAGTGATAGCGGTTGACTAAGCTTTATGCGGTCGTGGCTATTACCAAGCACGGGACAGCCATTGCACGTCAACTTCAGGAGAAGATGGCTGATGTCGATGTGTATTATCCAGAGAAATTTGCCCGAGGCGATGAATCCTCACGAGATATTAAGGTATTTTCCGGTTCTGTCGTCCAGCATGTTCCTACATTATTTGCGAGTTACAGCGGATTGATTGGCATCTTCTCGCTAGGAGCTATGGTGCGATTGATTGCACCGCTTTTACGAGATAAAAAAACTGATCCAGCCGTAGTCGTGATTGACGATCGCGCTGAGCACGTGATCAGTGTTCTTTCTGGACACTTGGGAGGCGCAAACGATTTGACGCATCGTGTTGCCCATGCCTTGGGGGCTCGTCCTGTGATTACGACCGCTTCAGATGTTGGGCAGACCGTTGCCGTGGATTTACTCGGGCGTGCTTACGGTTGGAGTATCGAAAATTTTGAGAATGTGACACCCGTGAGTGCCGCGGTTGTCAATGAAGAGCGGATACTGATTGTCCAAGAAGCAGGGGAAACAGACTGGTGGCCTTATTCTCAACCTCTGCCAGGCTATATTTCCGTTTTGCATAGCATTGAGGATGCCAAACAACAGCCATTCGATGCGGCTCTGCTCATTACCCCAAGGCTTCTCAGCGCAGAAGAGGCGCAAACATTTTTACAAAGAGGTGTTCTCTATCGCCCTAAAGTTGTGGTTCTAGGCGTTGGCTGCAATCGTGGTACGGAAGCTGCTGAAATTGAACAAGTGATTGCCGAGACACTTCAGAAGGTCGGCCTTTCCATTTTGAGTGTGCGCAACTTAGCAACCATAGATCGGAAGGCAGATGAACCGGGATTACTCGAAGTCTGTCAGAGAAACAACTGGCCGCTTGTTACATACACAGCTGAAGAACTGAACCAAGTACCTATTCCAAACCCATCTGAAACGGTTTTTAAATATGTAGGAACGTATGGAGTATGTGAGCCAGCAGCACGACTTTCCTCAGGAGCAGAAGACTGGATAGTTGAGAAAGTGCGCAGCGGTAATGTAACCGTGTCTGTTTGTCTCGTTCCTCATCAAAAAGGGGGTTCGTTATGAGACAGCCACGTATAGTCATCGCTGGAACCCAGAGTGGAGCAGGAAAAACAACCGTAACTTTAGGTCTTATGGCGGCGCTGAGAAGACGTAAGTTGCAAGTTCAGGGTTTTAAAGTTGGACCTGACTATATTGATCCGAGCTATCATTCAGTGGTTACAGGTCGAGTCTCTCGCAATCTGGACACTTGGATGATGACACCAAGCATTGTACAGGAAGTGTTTGAACGTGGAAGTCGAGGATCGGATATATCCGTCATTGAAGGTGTTATGGGAATGTATGACGGAAAAGATCCGCTATCCAATCTTGGAAGCACCGCAGAAATGAGTTGCTTGTTAAAGGCGCCTGTTTTGCTGGTTTTAAATGTGTCCAGTATGGCTCGAAGCGCGGCGGCTATGGTTCTTGGTTTTCAAAAATTGGATCCCGATGTGCCACTCGCAGGAGTTATTGTCAACCAAGTTGGCAGTGTCGGACATTTCGAATTGGTCAAAGCAGCGATTGAACAAATGTGTGGTATTCCTGTTGTGGGTTATCTTGGTAGACATACCGTACTGCAAATTCCTGAACGTCATTTAGGTCTAATTCCAGCTCTAGAACGTGGTGAGATGTCTGGGTTGTTTGATGCGCTTGCAGATGCTATAGAAGCCACTGTTGATGTTGATAGTATCTTGAAAATAGCTCAAGAAGCAGAAGAGTTACCTTCTGTTCCACCTGTGTTGTTTGCGGGTAAAAAACGGGAACCGTTAGTCACCATTGCTATAGCCAAAGATAGCGCTTTTAATTTTTACTACCCAGAAAATCTGGAGTTACTCGAATGGTATGGTGCTCGTCTGGTTGAATTCAGTCCATTGCGTGGCGAAAAGGTTCCAGAGAACGCCGATGGTGTCTATATTGGTGGTGGTTTTCCAGAAGAATTTGCTGCTGAACTGAGTCGTCAGGAAGAAGTCCGTCAAAGCTTACAGCGTGCTCTCCAAAATGGGTTACCTGTTTTTGCAGAATGCGGGGGGTATATGTATCTCACGGGTTCTATTAAGGATAGACAAGGAGCTGTATACGACATGACGGGGGCCATACCCGCTAGTGTGGAAATGCAACCTAAACTGGCGGCTTTGGGTTACAGAGAGGTGACAGCTTTGCAAGATACACTCTTACTCTCTGCTGGTGAACATGCGCGTGGACATGAATTTCATTATTCAACGATAAAACTTGATATCAATGAACAGTGGTCCTTTGCCTACGAGTCGTCTGGAATGCGCGGAAAAAAGACGGAAGGATATGCGAAAGGCAATTTGCTTGCTGCATATACGCATTTACATTTTGCTTCTAATCCTCGCATGGTAGAGCGTTTCATTACCGCCTGCAGACGTTATCGAAAGTTAGGGTAGGGGGAGTGAAATTGGCTAAACATTTAATGGTTATGGGTACATCTTCTAATGTTGGGAAAAGTGTTCTATGTACGGCTCTCTGTCGAATTTTGACGCAAGAGGGTTTGCGCGTAGCTCCTTTTAAAGCACAAAACATGTCCCTTAATTCAGCAGTGACACCGACAGGGAGAGAAATTGGTCGAGCACAGGCTGTGCAGGCAGAAGCTTGCGGGATACCCGCAAATGAACATATGAATCCCGTATTGCTCAAGCCAACCCGAGGGCAAAAATCACAAATCGTATTGCAGGGCAGGGTTTATCAAACCCAGTCTGCGCGAGAGTATTTTCTTGAACGTACTCGTGAAATTTGGGACGCCGTTGTGGAGAGTTACCAGTATCTCGCTATGCGTCATGAATTGCTGGTGATTGAAGGGGCGGGTAGCCCTGTTGAAATGAATTTAAAGCCCAGAGATATTGCGAATATGCGAATGGCTGAACTGGCAGACGCAGCTGTACTGCTGGTAGCGGATATAGATAGAGGCGGGGTATTCGCCTCGCTTGTAGGGACGTTGCAACTGCTCAACGCCAGTGAACGGGCGAGAGTGAAAGGAATACTCATCAACAAGTTTCGCGGTGACAGAAGTTTATTTGAGGACGGAGTACGGATGTTGGAAGAATATACGGGCGTACCGGTATTGGGTGTGATTCCACATATTCCGGATTTGGGGATTGATGAAGAAGATTCCGTAGCGCTCGATGAATCTCGCTATCGACTGCAGCAGAGCACTCATCTAAGTCAAGATTCAATACACATAGCAGTGATTCAAGTTCCACATATATCCAATTTTACAGATTTCGATCCGCTTTTTCTTGATCCGACGGTGCACGTTTACTTTTGCCGAAAACCAGAAGAAGTTGGTAGTCCCCATGCGATTATCTTACCGGGAAGCAAGAATACTATCGATGACCTTCAATGGTTGCGTGAAACAGGATTTGCTAACGTGATCCGCCAAAAACGTGAAGAGGGTGTATTCTTCTTTGGCATATGTGGGGGATATCAAATGCTGGGAGAGGAAGTACGCGATCCTGGCGGACAAGAGTCGCAAGTTCCAGTTTGTTCTGGTTTCGGGTTTCTACCCATCATAACTACACTTCAGGATGTCAAAACAACCGTACTCGTTCATGGAGAACTGCAAAATATCTTTTCTACCATTTCTGTGCGTGGTTATGAAATACATATGGGAGAGAGTATCGGCACAAGTAAATATGTTCCATTTGCCGTGATTCAAGAAATCTCGGATGGTCATAACCGTAAGGATGGCGCCATGAATGAGGATGGAACAGTCATTGGAACCTATCTTCACGGTATTTTTCATAACGACTCTTTTCGTCAGAAGTGGTTGTCCATGCTTCGTCAACACTTTGGACTTACTCCATCGGAAGCGTCGAATTGGTCTATAGATCAGGTTCGCTCACAAGCCTTCGATCGATTAGCGGCAGTTGTGAGAGAGAATATGGATATGGAAAAGCTTTACGAGATCATTCAATGGGAAGAGGAGCAGCCCAATGAGTCATTCCTTTCTCAATAAAGCCCAACTTGGTGAATGGGCAGAACGAAGAGCACACGCCCGTTTGCGAGATTTAACCAAACCACTCGGCAGTTTAGGAGAATTAGAGCATCTGATTGCACGCTTAGCTCGTATCACAGGGCGAGTCATACCCAAACTGGAGCGTCCAGCGTTGTTGATGTTTGCGGCCGATCACGGTGTTACTAGAGAAGGTGTTTCTGCGTATGGGGATGAAGTTACTGAAGAAATGGTAGTCAATATCTGCATGGGAGGAGCTGTCAGCAGTGTATTGGCTCGCCAGCAGGAAATTCCCATTACGGTTGTGGATGTTGGAGTGCGCAGTCGAGTTCGTCACCCTGCAGCTCATGTTTGTAAAGTTGATTTAGGTACAAAAAATTTGGCCATTGAACCTGCTATGACTCGTCAGCAGGCAGAACAGGCAGTCGAGACTGGCAAACAATTTGCCAATCAGCTTATCCATGCAGGTCATGATGTGATTCTGGTTGGTGAGATGGGCATTGGCAATACAACTGCTTCGAGTGCCATGGCCGCTCAATTGCTCCAATGCTCGATTTCGGAGGTACTTGGTAGGGGAACGGGTCTGAATGATGATGCATTGGCCAAAAAATCTGAAGTACTCTCCAAAGCTGTAACCTTGCATTCCCCTTTCATTCAAAACGATTGGGATATATTAGTCAGATTGGGTGGATTTGAAATCGCAGCGATTGCAGGAGTCATTTGGGCTGCCTCTGAGAGAAACGTACCTGTCGTTCTGGATGGATTTATTACCTGTACAGCAGCGCTTTGGGCGGTTCAGGTAGAACCGAGATCGAGCGAATATTTGCTGGCCTCTCATGTTTCTGCCGAACCGGGACATCGTTTGGTTTTGCAAAAGTTAGGTTTGAGGCCACTTCTGGATATAGGCATGCGGTTAGGTGAAGGCTCTGGTGCCCTGTTGAGCTTTCCTATGATTCGTTTAGCTTGTCATATTATGGCGGAGACAGCCACATTTACGGATGCTCGAGTAAGTCATCCGCATCGTATTCAACAGGAAACATCAGAAATGGCAGCAAACGTAGAGCATGAAGCTGGTAAGATTGGATTCACGCCTATCCAGTTGGATTTTAACAAGGAAGAGCAGGCTGCTGTTTATAAAGCCATACTGGCACGTCGCGACATACGTGTTTTCTTGCCAGATCCTATACCGGATAGCGTACTGCAGAGAATTTTGCTGGCTGCTCATCATGGACCGTCCGTTGGTTATATGCAGCCTTGGAATTTTATTGTTATTCGTGACAAACGGATACTTCAGGAGTTGCAAAAGGTGGTTGAACGAGAGCGGGTTCGGGCGGCTGAAAACTATTTGGATTTAGAACAAGCGCACTATCTTCGTCTCAAAGTGGAAGGCTTGCTGCAAGCTCCTTTAACCATTTGCGTAACAAATGATCCAAATAAAAGTGACAAACCTGTTCTTGGGCGAAATACCATTCCTGAAACGGATTTAATGTCCACCGCCTGTGCTATTGAGAACATGTGGCTTGCTGCTCGAGCTGAAGGGGTTGCTATTGGATGGGTCAGTATGTATCAAAAGGCAGACGTAAGGGAAATTCTTGAAATTCCAGATACGGTCGATCCGGTAGCTTTACTTACGATGGGGTATACTCCGCATTTTCCAGAAATCCCTGTTCTTGAACGTGTAGGTTGGGGGAACCGATTGCCTCTAGAAGATATAGTCTTTGAAAATGTTTGGGGAAAGAGTCAGCGTTAATTTACGGGTGAAAATTTTCAGGATGTAAGATGCTGATTGGTGGAAAGATAAAGGGAGAGGAATGGGTCGTTTTGCGTGAAGAACAATTAGAAGTATGGGTACGGCCAACGACTAAAAGGTTGATACTGGCACAGGTGTTTGTCTGTTCAGGATGTTGCTGTGGACGAACGGATAAAGGCAAGCCGAGCATACCACTCGATTGGTTAAAGAAAACATGGAAAGAACGAAAATTGCTAAAAACGGTCCAATTGACAATTACAGGCTGTCTTGGGCCTTGCGATGTATTGAATGTAGTCAGTATTTGGACACCAGATAGACAGTTCTGGTTTGGGAATATTACGACAGACGATCCTTATGAAGAATTATTGGCTTGGGCAGAGATGACGAGAGAACTTGGACAACCAGCACCTATACCAGATGCATTGCTGATGTATCAATTTGAACGATTTTAGACACTAAGTACCGTATGGACACAGCTTTGCCAATATACCTTTCGGGGTATTGTTGACATAGCTGTTGCCACTTTATATACTATACCCTGTTGGGTATGAAGAATAGATAAAACTTCATGCTTATGACAAATACGTGCATCGAATGAGATGCCACGGAAACAATGAAGTATAAAGCGGAGGTGAGTTCCATGACCCAGCAAGTGCAGAACATACTTCCTCTTGATGTGCAACAGCGATTAAAAAATGGGGAAAAACTGCAGATTATTGATGTGCGGGAACCAAGTGAAGTTGCTACAGGAAAAATTCCAGGAGCGAAAAATATACCTTTGTCGCAATTGCCGCACAGGTTGAACGAGATCGACCAACGTAAAGAAGCCATTATGGTGTGCAGAAGCGGCGGCAGAAGTATGCAGGCTTGTCAATTTCTCATTGGCCAAGGCTATCAAGTAAAAAATATGATGGGCGGCATGCTTGGTTGGAATTGGGATGTTGAATAATTGAAATCTTTTTAGCGAGGAGAAATGCTAAATGGGAAAACGGGTTGCAATTATTGCTTCTAGTGGTGGTATTGAAACGGCTTATAAGGTATTGAATATTGCAATGGCAGCTACAGCAACAGATGCAGAAGTAACGATTTTCTTTACTTTTGATGGTCTGGGAATCATTCATAAGAATTCAGAACAGATGTTATCGTTTGCGCCAGGCAATGAACATTACGAAGAAGGATTTAAAACAGCTAATATTCCACCTGTCTCGCAAATGCTTGCGATGGCTCTGGAGAGTGGTATCAAATTGATAGCTTGTCAAATGACCATGGATGTAGCGGGATTGAAAAAAGAAGATTTCATTGATGGCGTTGAAGTTGGCGGAGCGGTAACTTTCTTGGATTTTGCTTATGACGCTGACGTTACCGTAACCTTTTAATTGAAAAAGATACAATTTGAGATAAAAAATGGTGGAGGGAAATAAATCCGTGAACTCATTTACCGTAGATAAGATTGTTGATTGCAAAGGTTTGTCTTGTCCAATGCCTATCGTTCGCACCAAAAAAGCTATTGAAGAGATTGAGGCTGGTCAAGTACTGGAAGTCATAGCTACCGATCCAGGATCCGTTGCAGATATGAAGAGTTGGTCAATTCGCACAGGTCATCAGTTTTTGGGAACCACGACTTCGGAAGATAAAGTTTTCAGACACTATATTCGCAAATCTGATCCAAACGAAGTAAAACCAGATACAAAGTTTCCTCATGTGATATCGAATGAGGAATTAAGCAAGCGGCTGGAGGCCAACCCCATTCTTTTGGATGTTCGTGAACCCATGGAATACGCCTTTGGTCATATTCCAGGTGCTCGTCTTGTTCCGCTTGGAAAATTGGAAGAGGAAATCCCTCAACTGAAATCATTTGCTGATCAGGAAGTGTTAGTGATTTGCCGTACAGGGCAACGCAGTGATATGGCTTGTCACATTTTAAGTGAACATGGCTTCCAGCATGTCTTTAACGTCAAACCGGGTATGTCAGAATGGCAAGGACCAATAGAAACAACGGAGGTGAAAGAATCATGAGTATCACACCCGAACTCAGCAGCATGACAGCAGCTGATGTTTTTGGGAAAATATTGTCAGCTGAGCCTTTGTTCATTCTGGACGTGCGTAATCCAGAAGCGTACTTGGATTGGAAAATAGAAGGAGATCAAGTGACTTCTATCAATGTTCCTTATTTTGATCTCATAGATGGAGTTGAACCTATTCTTCATCAACTACCTAAAAACCAGCCTATTTTAGTGGTATGCGCCAAAGAAGGTTCATCTGTCTATGTTGCGGAACAGTTAGTAGCTGCAGGTATATCACAGGTTTATTATCTACAGGGCGGCATGAAATCCTGGAGTGAATACCTGTATCCGGTCAAAATTGGTGATTTAAAATCCGGAGGTTCTATTTATCAATTTGTTCGTGTTGGTAAAGGGTGCTTGTCTTATGCCATTGTTTCCGATGGTGAGGCAGCTATTATAGATACAGCTCGAATGATAGAACCTTATCTGAACTTCGCCAAGGAACAAGGTGTGAAAATCAAATATACCATTGATACTCATTTGCATGCCGATCACGTTTCAGGCGGAAGAAGGCTTGCTGAACAAACGGGGGCAGCCTATTATCTGCCACCTAAAGACGCTATGGAGGCTACTTTCCATTTTCATCCGTTAGAAGAAGGAAATGATCTGCTGGTGGGAAGTACGGTTGTTAAAATTCACCCGATTTATTCTCCTGGACATACGATTGGCAGTACTTCGCTGATTGTTGACGATGCTTATTTGCTCTCGGGGGATATTCTCTTTGTCCAATCCATTGGACGTCCCGACCTAGCGGGTAAGGCAGGAGATTGGGCAGGAGATTTACGCAATACTTTATACGATAAATATAAAAAGTTAAACCAACGCCTGATGGTATTACCAGCTCACTATGCTGACTCTAGCGAAATGGATCAAAAGGGACGAGTCGCTGCTCCCTTGCAAGAACTCTATCAAACCAATGCGGGATTGCAGATTGATGATGAAGCAGAGTTTCGCAAAGCGGTTACGGAAAATTTGCCTGCTCAACCAAATGCGTATCAAGAAATTCGCCTTACGAATATGGGAAAACTAACGCCTTCAGAGAGCGAGCAGAGTGAAATGGAAATTGGACCGAATCGCTGTGCAGTTCATGGTTGAGATAGCCTATACAGGGTAAATACCCTGTATAGGACTCTTTTGTGCGCCCGGCATGGGCGTTGTCTCTACGGTGAGAGTCCGGAATGGTGAAGGTAGCAGTAGCCATTAGCTTAAGCCAAGGGTGTCCACCGTGAGGTGGAATCTGAAGGAAGGCGGCGGCAAACCTCCGACCCGAGGTTCACGAACTCCAATCGAGGCTAGCGACAGTTGGGTGAGTCTGCAAAACAAGACAAAGCCCTTGCTACCGAAGGCTGTCGAGAGTAAATGGAGCGGGTAGATGGAGGGAAAGACAACGTTCTTACCCGGGGAGGTCTGTCCGGCACGCCAGCGATGCTGGTAAGCGTTTCTGAAAGGAAACGTTGAACGGACAGAAGTCAGCAGAGGTCATACTACCTG
>NZ_FRAF01000001.1 GCF_900142255.1 Alicyclobacillus tolerans
CACATCAGCACGGGATGCAAGCGCTCTGCACAAGGATAGTCGAGTGCTTCCCAAACGATTTGAACGATGGGCATCACATCCCTATACCGAAGAGAGCGAGTACGCTTAGCGGGCGGTTTATCGTGCTCCGGTTTGGGTTTCATAGTGGCAATCGCGTACTTCCGCGCGTATCCCAGGGTCCGCTCCAACTCATCCAAAATCTACGATTTCTCTTGCCTAGTGCGTGCCTTAAGGTAACGCACGCGCATCGTACTCAGGTACTCTTGCCGACTCTGCATGGACATCCGCACATCGATCCCTTCGGTAAGATTTCTGTTTGAGTGAGCCGATACCCTTTCGGTAAGATTTTAGCTGAGTGATCGCGCAACCTTGCTATTTTTCATCTTTTGAGTGTATAATGCTTAGCGTATGTTTGTCTCAGTAGCTCAGTTGGATAGAGCAACAGCCTTCTAAGCTGTGGGTCGGGGGTTCGAATCCCTCCTGAGACGCCAATTAAAGAATAGGCTGCCGGTAGTAAATATCCGGGAGCCTTTTCTTCATTAATTTCTATATAAAAAATATTGAAGAAAAAAATGCTGCAGGATAGAGCCATATTGAATTAGAAAGATATATTTAGATAACAATGATAACTTTGTATACGTTTTACACAGGAGGACATCAAATGCCGAAAGATAAAAATTCATATGAAAATGAAAATAAACCCCCCAGAAAAATTGAAGATGGCGATGCATATAAACCTGTAGTCATAGGTGCTATTATCTTTGTTGTACTATTTGCTATAGCGCTTGTCATCATTTCTGTAATGAATAAATAAAAGGGAAGATTGAGCATGAAAATGAGCTGGAGAAGAATACTTGCTGTTGGGATTCCGATAGCAAGTATATTGCTTTCACTTATTACGGCTCGTTATGGTTTATTTGTTTTATGTTTAACACCAGCCTTTTTATCTTTGGGTAAATTTTGGAGATCATGACGATGGGTCAATTATGATCTCTTCTAAAACAAATCACTATATCACTCCTAGTATAATTAATATGATATGTTAAATTATTCAATACTCTACACTCGCAAAAAAACGCCCCGCAAGCGCGGGGCTAAGCCATGTTTAGGGGGTTAGGATGAGGCTCTTTCGAGTCACAAGATGGTTATAACGCATAAAGATTGAATTGCGCTTGAAAGATTTATCAGTCAGTTTAAGCCTTGTACTACTAATAAGATGCCGCAGGTGACAAGATGAGTAGTAATTGATTAACCGTATCTAAAGCAAGTGCGAGTTGATTATCCACAAAAAACCTTAAACCAAAAAGACCAGAGTCTGTGAAAGTAGGATCAACAATACAAGGAACATTAGAAAAACTCTGGCCTCCTATGTTTAGATTACATTCTGACTGATATGCACTGGCATTGCCTCCTATACCTCCAATTTGAAGGGATCCTAAATTGGGGAGTCCTAACTGATTTGCTATTTGTTGATTGAAAGTTAACTCAAACGCTCCTGTATCCATAATCATATGAGGAACATCCATACCGTTAACATTTAAAGTAAAATAAAACGCATCATTTTGAATAGATCCTGGAAGTACAGCGATTTCAATATAACTTGCCATTCTATCAGCCTACCTTTCCTTTTTCACAGAATATCGTATGCATGTCATGACCAAGTCGGCAGGGCTAATCATGGATGGAGAATGTATTTGTAAAAAATTCCTATCGAGATTGTCTAAACAAGTGGAAAATAAATTCAAAAACACAGGTAATGTCGTGTAAATACGAATAACCATTACGCTTGTTTGGATATGTATGACCAAGATGGAATGTGGAACGATTCATGTTGCCTGTTCATCTCAACAAAATTATTTTCTACGCCTAGTCCTAAATCCCAAAAAGAAACATTATCTTCCAATCTCAACGCTTTGAATAGTAATTTAAGCCTTAGACGTTTTGCAGTTACTCTCAATAACTGAGTTTTGTCAGAATCAAACCACCCCAGTTCCAATCGTGTTGGCCAAAACTCGTCGATGAGAATGCGTAATGCCTTGCCTCTGTTCAAAAACAATCACGCTCAAGTTTGGATCTTTTGTTCGAGCAGCTTGACGATTACTTATGAGTGCGCCATAAGTAGCGGATAGACTTCCCGAATCAGGTTATCGGGACAAAGCGTTCACATCGGGGGCTAGGCTCAATCAAGTTGCGGAATAGCTGCGTGTTCCGGTTGGGCTTCGTCCAGATGGCGTACGGCCATAGGTATTCCATCCCGTTGCTGCGCACGACGTGCAACGCCACAATGTTTATCGCGCCCATGTCTAAACTTTGCTTGAACTGTCGTAGAGCCAATAAAGAATTGGGATTCCCTTGGCATATGGATGTGGCGCGTGCGTATCGTCAAGCGCAAGAATATCTCCGCCTGCCAGGGCCGTATCCGAGTCTTGCTGAAGACGAGCCAGGCTTCACACCCGTATCGCTGAGAGATATGCAGTTAGGTGCCTCATCGGAGATAGTTAGGGTGTTTTTAAAAAATCAGTGGTTTTACGAATATTCCACATCATATTCACAATCCAATCTCATGCAGTAACTGCATAGTTCCTGAAGCAGGTTGAAACCACCTCAATTCTAGCTTTTTTAGATAAAAATTACAGATTATTCATGTTCATTGTCTTGTTTCTATGTCAAAAACAAATTTGATGGTGTTTTATTCGTGTTACCAATTGATTTGGAGAGAGCAACGGAGGATGCACAGCAGATTGCAGATCACTTGGAGGTAAGTGAAATCTTCAACTTCCGATATTTGTTGTTGCTAAGCTATGTAAATTAGATGTTTTTTAGCCTGAACAACTGCGTCAAGTGTGCAATATAGTCATCTTAACAAACAGCCCGATCACGATACGTTTAACCCTCTTGCCAAGGAGGTGTATAGTTAATATTTGGAATACATCTGTAACAAAATCGGGATCAGGATCGTCTAAAAAGTGAAAATCAAAACAGGGAGTGGTTGTTTTGCGTAGAGCAATAAGGGGAATCAGCGCAATCACGCTTGCGCTGACATGTTTGGCTGTGACTGGGTGTGGGACAATTCACAGCGATTCTTCACTTTCTGCTAATTCTATAGGAACATCACAAACAAAATCGACAAATCCTCAACAGCAAAACCAAACAGATGAAGTGAAAAATCCTCAAAAATCTACAACAGTTTCTTCTCAAGTCAAGAGCAGTCATTCCGCCAATCAAAATTCATCATCTACAATAAACTCAACAAAAACAAATATTTTTTTAGGAAAAAATGTTCAATTCATAACTAACTCAGGCATGCCCAACGCTATACCGAATGGGTACACAGATCAACATACTCAACTTACTTACTATAGAAATAAATTCCAAAAAATTGAATCATTTACTGGAACACTTCATCACAAAACTTTTATCTTGGATTTTTACAACAGTATCCCGAACGGCATAGCGGTAGGAGTCAGTTACAATCATCAACCGGTATATTTTGGTTGGGGACCTTCTCCAGTATTTGATATACTCCATTTTGTTGGGGATAGTATTCTTTTGGGGTCACCTTCAGCTGGTGCATACATGGCTATTAATTTGATGAATGGTCATTTGATGACTCACACAAAACAGATTGTCAAATTAAAAGGCTATTCAGGACTTCAACCTCCAAAATATATTTTAGGTTTGCCAGGTACTCACTATCCTATTCAAATTCCCAATATAAAAAAATCCTGAGTAAATCTAGATTATCCATAAAGCAAGACTGGATTGCTCCAGCCTTACTATTTCATATCCTCAAGCCAATCAAGCATTGATAAAGTCGGATCGTGCGCTGTCAATTGTGACATGGCTGATTCAGCCGTTTCAAACTGAGATAAATTCTCTAGCATAACACGAGTGGGAGGAACTACCTTCACCAAACCAGGGTGTATTTCTTTCACTAATGGCTCTACAGTCTGCCAGCCAACTTCTGCAACTTCTTCATTATATGAAAATGATTCTTCATCAACTTGGTGGTGTATGGCAAAAAACCAGGTATCAAACTGTGCCGGCTGGCCGTGTGGTCCAATCCAACGTCCCACACAGCGCAATTGAGTAAGATTCAACTGATATTCATTGAATCTTAGCCATTCTAGCAATGAATAAGAATTCTTCTCGACTGACGCATATTGCTCTGGACAAGAATCTATTCGACCTGTTGATCCTTTCATAGATAAAGCCGTCAGCAAGCCAATTTCCTCAAAAGTTTCACGAACGGCAGTAATTGCCCAAAGTCGTCCACCCTCATAACCACTGGGACTGCCTATAGCATATTGTTCAGCAATGATTTTATCCTGCTCATCTTCCGTTCCACCTGGAAAAGCTAGATAACCTGGAAGAAAACGCATGGTTTGCGAACGTTTCTCCATTAACACTTGTAGTCCACTCGAGGAATTGCGCAAAACCAGCAATGTTCCAGCTTTTCGAAATCGACCAGTCGGACGATATGCAGGAATAGCTGTAAGTGCTTTATCTTCTTCCATTATTTTGTCAGACATGTGCCACCACGCGTTCTTCACGCTCCTCTGGCGCAGGTTTTAGGGGAATTTGATCTGCATTGGTATGATGGTAACAAACTCCAAAAGGAAAAATTCCTTCTCTCTCCACTCGATATACAGTTTTCATAATTTTAACCGAAAACTCTGCAGGTACAAGCGCCTGACAATGAGGGCACCAAAATATTGGACTGGTTTGGGGACTGTGACGAAAATCGAGCAAACGTTATTCGACTCCTCTTTTAAAAATCACATTTTCGAGAATATCATGATTTAAAGTCGGAAGCTGTCGAAATTCGCGTTATGAAAATTTGAATTTTATCAGCCTTATATATTCTAAATATTTACAGGCGTGGCTAGATACATTTCTTCATGTGATACACTCTAGAAGTGAATAATCTTATTAGCCAGGCATGCGAATTTTTACTGGAGGACGATTTATGCAACAGCGTCAAGCATTCGACATTGCACTCAAAGAATTAAAACTTAAATTGCTGCGCATGGGCGGAGACGTACAGGAAGCCTTGAGACGTAGCTTGCGCAGCTTAAGAAATGGAAATTTACAATTAGCCGAAGAAATTATTCAAGAAGATAAACGAGTCAATCGACAGGAACATGAAATTGAAGATCTCTGCATTCGACTGATTGCTACTCAACAACCAGTTGCAACCGATTTGCGTCGCATTGTGGCCGGCATGCGAATCGCATCTGACTTAGAACGTATGGGCGATCTCGCTGTGGATATATCCAAATCAACCATTCGTCTCAGTGGTCAACAGCTCTCGTCTCCCCCATCTGAAATCGCTGAGATGGGACAAATTGTTGACTTTATGATTTCTGAAGCCTTACAAGCTTATGTCGATAATGATCCTGAACGTGCCAAAAGTTTAGCCGTTGAAGATGATCGGGTAGATCACTTATATCGACAAGTTGTAG
Organism: Alicyclobacillus tolerans; assembly: GCF_900142255.1. Lineage (GTDB taxonomy): Bacteria > Bacillota > Bacilli > Alicyclobacillales > Alicyclobacillaceae > Alicyclobacillus_I > Alicyclobacillus_I tolerans. Next base: position 5,466 of record NZ_FRAF01000001.1, read on the forward strand.
AGCGCTTGTTTCATGTTAGCTCCCTTACTCCGGAATTGACTTCACAGGCTATGACACTTGCATTTTGTGGTCGTTATTTAGAGAGAGTGGGCGATCACGCTACAAATATTGCTGAAGGGGTTATCTATATTGTTTACGGTGAACGATCTGACCTAAACTAAAGCAACAATTCAAAAGTTCTTACCCATCCATTACCTTCCAAGCAGAAAATTTCAATGTATTTTCAAGCAACTCGTCATACAGCCGTCACATTTTCTATTCAATAGATAATGGAAATTACTTAGAAACCTGTTACACTAGGAACAAGGTAAGAGAAGGAGTGGAACGTATGAAGTTACGCTCAAATCAACCGATTTCCAAAAACCCATTGGCATCTTTAGAAAAATTTTTTACATTATGTGAACGCGTCGCAGTGACAGGAAGTGCAATGTTGGTACTTGGAACCATAGGATGGTTATCCTTCCATTTGCATATGAATCTCTAGTACTTGTTGATTCACCTTTCAAGTTTATCCTGAATCCTAAAGATGCGAAATAGACGCCAAAAGTGGCACTTGTGTCTCCTTGCAATGTTTCAGATGTATTTATAATAGGAAACGACAGCGCAAAATACCGCTGTCGTTTCCTAATTCATATCTTCTTTTTTATTCCTGTACTTCTATTTCTCCTCAACTTGGTACTACCTAGAACACTATACCAGAAGCACAAATTTCTATGCTACAATCTAGAAAGCGCTCTCATTGGCGTTGTTTTCAATTTACATAGCTTGACAGATTTACAAGCTTTGTTTTCCAGAAAGGAGCATTCTGCATGAATAAAATTTTTTCCAGCCCTGAAGAAGCGGTTGCAGATATTTCCGATGGGGCAACGCTCTTGGTTGGTGGATTTGGACTCGTAGGCATACCAGAAAACCTCATTGAAGCCTTAAGGAAGAAACAAGTACGCCATTTGACTTGTGTAAGCAATAACTGCGGAGTAGATGATTGGGGACTTGGTTTGTTATTGCAGCAACGACAAATCCGCAAAATGATTTCTTCCTATGTTGGTGAAAACAAGACATTTGAAAAGCAATTTTTAAGTGGTGAATTGGAAGTCGAATTGGTTCCTCAAGGTACGCTCGCTGAAAGGATTCGTGCAGGCGGCGCAGGAATTGGCGGTTTCTATACTCCAACAGGCGTGGGTACCACAGTAGCAGAAGGTAAAGAGATTCGCGTCTTCGATGGCCGAGAATATGTTCTAGAAATGCCGATACGTGGAGACTTTGCTCTCATTAAAGGCTGGAAAGCTGATTTATATGGAAATGTCGTCTATAGAAAAACAGCTCGAAATTTCAATCCCATGATGGCTGCAGCCGGTAAAGTCACTATTGTGGAAGTAGAAGAAATTGTTGAACCAGGCATGCTCGATCCGGATGAAATTCATACTCCCTCCATTTATGTACAACGAATTGTTCTTGGAAAATCTTATCAAAAACGAATTGAAAAGAGAACGGTTCGACAAGCTTAACTGACGGATCCTACTGACTCTCTTTTTAATCTAAAATTAAATTGTTCCTGTAAATAGGAGGATTCACACATGGCTTTAACTCGTGATCAAATTGTCCAACGGGCAGCAAAAGAAATCCATGATGGGGATTATGTGAATCTGGGCATTGGAATGCCTACCTTGGTGGCCAATTATATCCCTTCCGGCATTCAGATTCTACTGCATTCAGAAAACGGCTTACTGGGTACAGGCGCCTATCCACTGGAGAACGAGATCGACCCGGAATTAATTAATGCAGGCAAAGAAACAGTTACCACTGTACCTGGAGCATGTTTTTTTGATAGTGCTGAATCTTTTGCCATGATTCGCGGCGGTCATATTGACGTAGCCATTTTAGGTGCTATGGAAGTATCTGAACGCGGAGATCTGGCAAATTGGATGATACCAGGCAAGATGGTGAAAGGCATGGGTGGTGCCATGGATTTAGTGCATGGTGCTAAACGTGTTATTGTCACTATGGAACATGTCAACAAAAACGGTGATTTTAAAATTGTTGAAAATTGTACCCTTCCACTTACTGGAAAACAAGTGGTTGAACGTATCATTACGGATTACGCAGTCATCGATGTGGGCACAGAAGGATTGATTTTACGGGAATTAGCTCCTGGCCATACAGTTGAGGAAGTTCAAAAACTAACGGGTGCTAAATTACACCTGCCTAGCGAAGGATGCCAAACCATCGTAATTTAATCTGCAAAGCAAATTTGCGGTAAGTTGACCAGAAGTGTATGCTTGCTGGTCATCCTGCCGCTTTATCTGTTACACTCTCTAGGAGATACATTTGGCTTATAGAGAGGAAGGAAGATGCATAGTGCCGATTGATGCGGCTCTATTTCGTCAATCATTAAGTCGTTTTGCAAGCGGTGTTACTGTTGTAACCATGGCTACTGACCAAGAGAGAAACGGCATGACCGTTTCAGCTTTTTGTTCTGTTTCATTGAATCCACCTTATATTCTCATCTGCCTAGACCATACATCGCACAACATCCAGCTTATTCGCACAAGCGGTGTATTTGGTGTCAATATTTTGGCTGAAGATCAAGCTTATTTATCTGCGCATTTTGCCAGCAAACATACTGATAAATTGAACAACGTTTCTCATTATACTGGGCAACTAGGCGTACCACTATTAAATGATGCTCTGGTTCGGATGGAATGTAAGGTTGTTCATGAATATGCCGGGGGCGATCACGTTATCTTTCTTGGACAAATCGAGTCTTCCACCGTTGAAGAAGAAAAACGACCATTACTATATTACTCTGGACAATACGGTACATTTACACCGAAAGTGTAACCTCATACCCCTCAAGAGGGGTGAATCGGAAAATTATGATCATTCCTGCATGTTAAGAAAGAAGGAACACGGAATATGGATCTCATAGAGTTTGTTCCTCGTCTACAGCAAATCCATCAATGGATTGATGCGTGTGAAATCGCACCCATCTCAAAGCGAAAAAGCACATTTATGTCCATTTTCGAATTCACTGAAGAAGAAGTAGACGAGTTACTCTATTTTGGCCTTATTCCGTTGGAATCCTCTCTTGAAACTTTTCGTCACGCTTTACACCAAATGAAGATTCATAGTGTCGAATCATTCATTCAAAAAACGCTCATCGAAGTCATCCATAAGTATCCTTTGGGGAAACCTATATTTGTGCAATTGTTTCCTATGAATGAACATGACACGTTTGGACGGGAACGACTCGGGGGCGTTTCGGCTTGGACCAATTGGGAAGGAGACACCATTCATTTAGTCGTGTTTCCAGCAAAAGAAACTCTACGTGCTCTAAAATCAACGCTGGTTCATGAATACAATCATCTTTATCGAATAACTGCTATGCAAAACGGGCATGCCCATATAACACTGCTAGAAAAAATAATTCGTGAAGGTTTAGCAGAACACTTTGTTGAGGAAGTCCTGGGTAAAGAATTCCATGGACCGTGGGTAAATACTCTTGCAGAAGATAACGCGAAAAATCTATGGCACACGTTGTACTCACTACATACCACAGAAATTGGAGAGCATACAGACTCACTTCTATTTGGCGGAGGAAATACTCATTTACCACTTTGGGCTGGGTACTCTTTAGGATATTACTTGGTCAAATGGTACCGCCAAAGTGTCACCCAACCCTTAAGCATCATTGATCTCACAGTACAAGATTGTCTAAAATTCATTCCAAGTTCCCAGAACTTTGAATAGATGTAGTAAGATATAGAGATGAAAACAGGATTTATACTTCAATTTAAACACGTTTGATATTTTTAGCAGCATAGCCTCCATCTGCTTGTCTACCTTGAAGACGTTCTTCCACTTCGTAAACGACCCGCTTAGCCGAATCGGATACTTGAAGCTCCTTTAAAACGGATCGAGCAGCTTGTAATTTTTTTTCCGTCAAAAGCGTGCAAGACTCAGCTAAAGTCTGAAGATTTTCTGCTATCCAGCCTCCCCCAGTCTTTTCAATATAAATAGCATTTTTCCGCTCTTGACCAGGTAACGGTTTATAAAATAACATCGGAGTGCCACAAGCCAGACATTCGGCAATCGTCACACCACCTGCTTTGGTAACAATAAAATCCGCTTTTTCCATGAGTTTATTTATTTCTTGTAAATAACCGTAGCTCAAGATAAGCGGATTGTTAGAAAAGTGATTTTCTATTTTTTTTCTCATGATCTCGTTACGTCCACAACACACAACCACTCGATGCTGCGGAAACTGTCGATGTAAAGTTTGTACCACCTGAAGAATCTGTGGAAAGACACCACGACCACCTGTCAATACCGCTAGATAAGGTTTATCCAGAAGTTCAGGAAACGGAAACCCGCTGGCATGCTGCTGAAAAGCCTGACGAATTGGAATACCCGTCGGAATAACCTCATGATGTAGACGATAAATTTTTTTAGCAAGATTCGCCAATTCTTGTGTAGCGACTAAAAAGAAATCCGCTTCATTTACAAACCAGCGACTATGCAAAGCAAAATCGGTCAACAAAACGGATGCCAATACCTGCGGATTTAATTGTTTTACATATCGGAGAGATTGATCTGAAAACAGCTGAATTACAGCATCCGGATGCCATTCTTGCATCAGCTCCACAACAGCACCTTTAGAAAAATAGGAAAGCCAGCGCCAAAGAGTACTGTCTTTGGATAATTTCTCAGTCCAGTCGTATGACCATCCATATACGAATGGCAGATGGCTGGTAAGAAACTCATATAAGCGTTCATTCCAGCTTGCCAAAAGCTGATTACTTGAACGCCAGCCATCCATCATGGCTACTTCATGCCCAGATTCTAAAAATGCTTCCTGGAGAGATTCAGCCACTTGTCTATGACCGTCTCCAAATGATGCGTACAACAAGAGAATTTTTGCCAATGCTTCAAGTTAAACACTGATCTGCTACAGGCGCAGAAGCAGAGTTGGATTTAGATTGTATACCATGCAAAGCAACGAAATGTTGCCTAGAAACTGCGACGATTTTGGGTTCAAAAACCTGGGCATGATTGCTTAGAATTTCATCCGCATGCGGATTTACCATACGAAATACGTTGCGTAAATGCCATTTGGTGATCCACTTTGGCAATCCTGGACGCATAGGATAATTACTAAAGCCCAACCGAGAAATACCACGATGGATAAAGGTTATTCCATAAAGAGCAACAGCGTCATCAAATTCAGGTCTACTTACCAGTTCTGCAAGAGCAGGGAAAGACCGATGCGCTTCCTTTAAAAGCCTCAGTACAATAGGCATCATATCTTTATCAGAAGATAGAATCTCACTGATTCGATCATTATTGATGTGAAGCTCGATTACTTTATCAAACGGTTTAACCGTAATACCGTCCACTTCAAAGCGTCGCCCCAGATATCTCCGTTTCGCGTAGTAAAATAAATATTCTTGATCTGGAGATATTTCTTTAAGCCGAAAAGCGATATGAAATAATTTTTCCCAGCCGCACCAAATGGAACGGTATATGCGGTTCTTCATGATTACCCCTCCTTGCCCAAACCTCATACTCTGCAATACGTAATCAAGAATCCATCTATGAATGATGGGATAACATTTATAGCAAACTCAATGGCTTGCCCTCTTCTTTCAATAAACTCCGCATGGGCCTGAACTGATATCCTTTGTCCTCCGTTTGTTCAATAATTTTGGGTATAGCTTCGAGGACAGATACAGGAGCTCCTAACTCGGCACCAAACGTTATATCGTTGTCATGCAAAACGATAATGGCACCCTTGTGCAGGCGGCTTACCACTCGCTCAACCAATGTTTGAGCTGGAGTCTTTCGCCAATCTCCTACCATAATGGACCATGTGACAAGTTTATGATGACTCTTGCGAATTGATACGAAAGATGCAAGATTGCACAAACCCCATGTTGGGCGATAAAAAGATGTCTGTAAGGAAAATTTGCGCTGTAATTTTTGACTAGCACCACGCCATTGCCGATTGGCCAACGATGGCGGTAAGAGAGGCACAAACCAATGTCTGTCCCCGTGGACTTCAACATCATGCCCTTCCGACACCATTCGACGAATAATATCTGGATACCTGTCGGCCGCCTCTGCTATGACAAAAAAAGTTGCCCGGACATGCTTTTCGCGCAAAATATCTAACAATTGCGGTGTATATTCAGGATGTGGGCCATCGTCAAACGTTAAATAGACCACTGGTTCGGCAAATCCTCTGTATATACACCCTATCTTCCAAACCCGTGTCATTAGATTGGGCATGACAGAATATAGAAATAGAAAGAGCAAAATAAGACCTAAAATGAGCCAACCTATCATGTTCAGAAACAGATTCTCCTTAACTGGAGTAAATTAAGAAATCCCAGGATAAGCTTGCTTATCCCATTTCCCCTGACTTTCTCCTAAATCTCGAATCACTGAGACAATCTGTTCTACTCCCCCATACTGAGGCCTTGAGCGTGCTGCAAGCCGCATGTTAGATAATTTTTCAGGATGCAACTCGACATGTTGAATAAAGCGTACTGCCTCAGCCACTGAGTCCACACGAACTGCTGCGCCTTTTTGTTCAGCATATGCTGTATTTTTAATCTCCTGACCGGGAATTGGCTTAACTATAAGCATAGGTAACTCCATGGCCAATGCTTCAGAAATGGTTAGCCCACCCGCTTTCGTGATTAACAAATCAGAAGCAGCCATCCAATCCTCTATATCACTGCGAAATTCCAGCGCTTGAACACGTTTATCTTGCCAACCACCATATCGGCGCAATAAACGCTCATTATGTGCACACAATATGGCAAACTGCAATCCTGATTGGCGAATCGCTTCTTCCCACTCCGCGCTATCACCTAATAGTCCTTCACCACCACCGGATAAAAGAATCAGCGGTAAATTGGGTGAAAAACCAAATTTCTCTCTTAATTCCATACGGCGCTTTAATAAATTCTGTACATTAGCGGAGGAGAACCTTCGGCGCAACGGAATGCCAGATACTTTGATTTTATCCCTATCCACTCCGAGTTGCTCCAACTCATTCGCTACTTCCTCTGTTGGCACAAAATAAACGTCCGTATACTCCTGGACCCATTGTCCATGCGCTGTGTAATCTGTCAAAATGCCAACCGAAGGGACTTGAGCGACTCTAGCTGCTTTCAATTCAGAAAGAACACCCATAGGGGTCGGAAATGTACTGACCACTACGTCCGGTTTTACATGACGCAAACACTGCCTCATCTTGCGAATACCCAAATGATGTAGTCGGCGTTGGAATGTAGACGATGGCGGTATTCTGGACATGGAATGATAAAATAAGCCGTAAAGACTTGGCATCTTTTGTACACTTTGAACCAAACTAAATTTCGCAAAAGAGCGTACTGCAGGATGCAACCAATCTACATAATCCACCCAATGAACAGCGATACCCTCTTGCTCAAGTCCTTCCTGGACTGCACGAGCAGCTTGGTTATGTCCATCGCCAAACGAGGCCGTAAAGAGCAAAACCTTCATGCAGGACGCCTCCACCCAATCAAAAACCTTTCTCTTTGTATTGTAATTCTCCAGTCACTTCATATACAACTTTCCCAAATCACCTGACATCATGCCATCGAACGGCGATCATCTAATACGTTTAATTTTCGAGCAGCCAAGGAGGTAGTTGTTGCTTGTAACAAGACTGTCAAAAGAACAACCACAGAGACCACAGCCGATACCCAGTCTTTAGGATAAAGGGAATGTTCCGTCAGAATCCCACTCAAAACAACAGGAACCACACCCGTTTCTCTTACCCACATCATAAACAACTGTTCTTTCATCTGCCAACGACTTAACGGATCCCAACTGATTGTGAACCATACCGTAAGCGGTCGAGCGAGTACGATTAAGGTGACAGCAATTATAATCGAGACGTTTAAATATCTGGAAAAAGCACTCCATGATATCTCACTTCCCAATAAAACAAAGATAAAAGCCCGCAAAATTTGACTCAGAAAACGCAGATGTGAGTGTGTGGTTTGAACGCGATCTTCAGAAGCTCGCCAAGGCAACACTTCTTTGTCTGACCAAATAATTCCAGATACAAAAACAGCCATAAACCCAGTCCCACTGATCCATTGACCAAGCAAATAGGACACTAAAAAAACGGAAAGTGAGAGCCAAGTGTGATCTATACCGGATCGACCATCATTTGACTTTCTCAGAAAGCGAAACTGAAAAAACCGCCCTAATCCTGATGTGAAAAAACCTATGGCAATTCCTAGGAAAGCCTGCCATATAAATTGAAATACCGCAAGCCCTATAGAGAAATGACTCTTTGATAAAGCAGAAGTCAACAAGATGCTAAAGAGCACTGCTCCAGTTGCATCATTGAATGCTGACTCAGACTCTAACATTGAACGAAGACGTTCCCGAATAGGTATCTGTTCAAAAACTGGGATGATGGTAGCCGGATCTGTTGGTGCAAGCAGGGAAGAAATTAACATAGCCAGAATCCACGGCATGTGAAATAGGCAGTGTATGACAAACCCCAGGACCAGCATTGTCACAACTACACCGAGTGTAGCCGAAGAAACTATACTTGGCCAAATGCCTTGGAGTACTTTCAGACGAATTTCTGTACCCCCTATAAAAAGAATGATAGCCGCCCCTAATTGAAAAAGGGTTGAAACGAAAAGTGAATTTTGAGTGGGTTGAAGCCAATGCCATACAGGGCCCATCAATATGCCCGCTACTAGAAAAAAAACTATATCAGGAATTTTAGTCCATCTGGATAACTTAGCAACCGCAAATAAAATAAGCGTGATCGACATAAAAAAAATCAGCAAGCCTGACGCTTGATTTAAATTCATAGATTTCTACCCTCTTGGGAACAGGCCGCCCAAAAGTTTTCAATTTGTTTCAGCCATTGTTCAGGCTGCTCAAGATATACTGCATGGCCACACTGTTCAATAACATGGTGTGTTGCCTGCGGTATTTTTTTGAGCATTTCACCAGCTATATGCGTAAATTTCTGATCTTCATTTCCTGTTAGCAGCAATGTTTGACAGGAAATTCGAGAAATTTCATCCCACATGGATGGCTGGGCGCCTGTACCTATGCCTCGCAACGAATGCGCCAGGCCAAGAGCATTCTGGTTACGCCGAATGCTATCCTGAATAGCCAACTGCTGACGGTCAGCTCTTGATTGTGTCGCGAAAAGCGGCAACGTAATCCACTGTCCAGAAAAAGAATCCACACCTTCACGCTCAATCCGCACAGCCAATTGTTCATCACTCTCTCTTCGCGTTGCCCGTTCTTCCGCATTGAACAATCCGGGTGATCCGCTTTCTAACACCAGTCCACTTAAATGACGTTCTGACATAACAGCTGTGCAAAGTGCGACTCGAGCTCCCATCGAGTAACCATGCAAAACTGGATGAGTAAGCTGCAATTGGTAAAAAATTTCCGTCAAATCTTTTACCTGCTCCGACATTTGATACCGTTCAATTTGTAATGGCGCTTCCGTATCTCCGTGCCCCAACAAATCAATGGTGATTACTTGACCTTTCTTGCTTAACTTTTCAGCCAAAAAGGAAAATATTCTTCCAGAAAGTGAGAAACCATGTAATAAAACAAGCGGAACTCGATCAGAATCCTCTGCTACTTTAAACACATCTACCCTGTAGGTACATCCGCGCACTTTCAGTCGTTTTCTTTCCTTATGACAATTTACCATTTCTCTCTCACCTCTTCTAGTAATTGCTGCGCCTGCGCAAATAGCTCATTACGCCATTTCTGACTGGCAGAAGCATCCGAATGCGTCACGATGAGATTGAGATAATGATTCTGATGGTCCGACATCAGGACTTGTCTTAGCTCTCGCAAATTAGAGACAACTTGATGGCTCCCGCCATAAGTTTGAAGAATGGATTGATAATCAAGACCATGCGGTGTTTCAAAAAGCGGAAAAACATCCTCTTCAGCAGCCTGTGGCAAACCATGGAATATACCACCGCCATTATTATGAGTGAGAAGTATAGTTAACGGCAAAGCTTCCAATTTTGCCATCAGTAAACCATTCAGATCGTGATAAAGCGAAATATCCCCGAGGGCTAATAATGTTCGCCCTTTTATAGCAGCTATCCCCAGGGCGCTCGAGACCAAGCCATCGATTCCACTTGCCCCTCGATTTCCATAAACACAAGAAGATTGAAGAATTCCAGAGAATGTGTTCCAATCTCGTACAACTGTGCTATTGCCCAGAAAAATGGCAGACTTCCATACTTCAGCCGCCGTTCGAGCAATCAATGGCTCATACAAACTATTGGCTTCGTCAGCCATATTCAACATCACATCTGTCAAGATACGGCCCAGCCGCTCTTCTGCAGCAAGCCACTGATGAAGCCAATGTTGACGGACAACACTCTTTTGCACGTCTTGTAGAGCACTATGGCCAATCCATTGCGACATTCGAACAGGTAACCAGACCGAGCTTGTCCAAAACGGATCAGCATAGGTCTCAGTTGGATCAAGTATCACCTGAGTCACTCGATGATTGGCCAAAAACGTCTGTCCAATCGCTTTGCTGGTAGGCGGCGCTCCAACGCGAATGATTAAATCAGGTGCCGGTAAATGAGAGGAATTCCAAAAACGAGCCAACCAATCTCCATAGGTAAGAATTGGAGCCTGATGAGCATAGTTTCTTACTTGGGAAAGAACATCGGCCAAAACAGGTATTCCAGCTTGGTCGGCAAAAATTGCCAAAGCACGGGCATCTTCCCCGTTGTACATAGGTCCTGTGATGATCAGCGGACGCTCAGATTGCTTAAGAAGCTGAGAAAAATATTCTATCTCCTCATCGGCAGGCACGATAAAGCCTGTGGATACTTTACGCGCATCAAACGGTTCGATATGAGAGAAAGCGTCTTTTAGAGGCAGAAGCGGTTCGCGAAAAGGAAAATTCAGATGCACCGGCCCTTCAGGCAGTCTTTTCGCATGTTGTACAGCTCGCATGGCTAAATGGCGGAAAGCAAGTTGCATCGATTCACTATCTTCGGGAAGCGGAGCTTGGGCAAACCATTTAGCATCTGAGGAAAAGATTTTTACTTGATCAATCGTTTGATTTGCTCCTGACTGCCACAATTCAGAAGGTCGATCCGCTGTAAGCACAAGCAGTGGAACTTGTCCATATTTCGCTTCGACTACGGCAGGATGATAATTGGCTACAGCAGTACCTGACGTACAGAGCAAAGCTACCGGTTTCCCAGAAGCACGAGCTAGCCCAAGCGCAAAAAATCCTGCCGAACGTTCATCGAGATGTGTCCATATTCGAAATTGACCGCTCCTTGCAAAAAGGATGGCCAACGGAGCTGAACGTGATCCTGGAGAGATAACTATTTGCTCTACACCTTGTCCTGCCAATGTATCAATGAACGCGGCAAGAGCAAGATATTGTGTCGACATGAAGCATTCCTCATTCCATTAACCTCATCAAAATATGCCAAACGCACGACGAATAGGCAACATTTTCATCTCTGTCTCTTTCCATTCCTCTTCAGGAAGTGAATCCGACATGATACCGGCACCAGCAAACACGGCAATAAAACGATGAAGGTACAACCCTGAACGTAGCGCTACAGCGAAGGAACCGTTTCCTTCACTATCCATCCATCCCAAAGTACCTGCATACCAACCTCGAGCCCATGGCTCTTCTTGACGAATGTAAGCAAGCGCATCTGAAACGGGCAATCCCGCCACTGCGGGAGTAGGATGAAGGGTTTTGAGAGCGTCTGCTAGAGAAACACCATCTAACAACTCCGCTGTTACAGGAGTGTATAAATGCTGTACATTAGCCAGTTTTTTTAATATAGGAAGATCTGGAATTTGAATATGATGGCATATATGCTGGATTTTCTCCTGCAGATAGTGAACAACCGCTACATGTTCTTGGCGATTTTTACGGCTTTTCAACAAAGCTTGACCCATGGCTTTATCTTCCTTGTCAGTCCTGCCCCTGCGTTCCGTACCAGCTAAAGCATCCGCATAAAAACGATTCCCCATCACTGTCAACAATCGCTCTGGCGAAGCTCCCAGCCAAGTCATACCTTGATGTTGAAAGATAAAATGAAAGTTGTCTGGATATTCTTTTTGCAATAGTTTCCATGCTGTAGATGGTAATGTTTCAGTGGCATGCAAAGAAAGTCGAGCCAATACCACCTTTTCCAAGTCACCATGAGACTTTAAAATTTCTGTTGCATGGAGCACTCGACGCTCCCAGGCATTCTTACTTTCTACGGAGTTGCGAAATTCTTCTAACAAAGCATCTACAGTAAGACGTTGTTCTTCTACAGGTTTCTTATGCCAGTAACCGCTTAGCACAAAATTAGGTTGCTGTTGTTCAAAGAGGCCAACTGCAGTAAAAGATGTTTCGTTTCCCATGAGCAACAATTGGGGTAGCACCAATTGCGCATCAGGCCACCCCACCCATCCCTTGCTTTCATGACGAGGCGCAAACGAGAAGCCTGGTAATACAAAAAGCGGACAGTTACTGGGACGCCAAATATCCCGCAACCAACGTTGCCACTCTTGTTCTACAGCATGAAAACGATTCTCTCCACATATTGCAAACTCTTTCAACGAACCAACAGACAAAAAATGACGTTTCAATACTGGATCGTAAAAATAACGATACTCTATTGCGGATTGTTCTAACTGAAGTATCCACTCACGCCAATCCGGTTCGCTGCTATCAAGTGATACAGCCAACCATCGCTTGCTACGCGCCTCATCAGGCAACGACGTCTGTAATTGAAGAACTAAATGGCTCAACTGTTCCAGAATCCGTAAAAGATTTAACGTACTTCTGACATCTGCCATTGTTCGCGCAACTTCCTTCGTAATAATTTCCCAGAAGCGTTTCTTGGCAACTCATCCACAAAGCGAACAACTTTGGGACATTGATAGGTTGCCAATCGTGGCTTTGCATACTCATAAAATTCTGCTTCTGTCCACGGTCCATTGACAACAATAAAAGCCGCGGGTACTTGTCCATATTTTTCATCCGAGATTCCAATGACGCCAACGTCTACAATTTTCTCACACCCGCGAAGCACGCGTTCAATTTCTGCAGGATAGACATTTTCGCCACCCACTAATATCAGATCGCTACGCCGATCAAGAACAAAAAGTCGTCCCTCTTCGTCTATCCAACCGAGATCGCCTGTACAAAAAAATCCGTCTTGAAACGCCTGATCAGTCGCTTCCGGTCGATTCCAATAACCTTCTGACATTGTGGGACCGGCAAGCCTGATTTCTCCTGAAGCATTGGGTGGGAGTTGTTCTCCCTGTTCATCAAAGATAGCAACTTGTACACAAGAGAGCGGCTGTCCCGCACAACCAGGTAAAAGCAGAGACTGCTCGTCACGCGTCACCGTTACGGTAGAATTAGCTTCTGACATGCCAAAACTTTGACATACGGGCAATCCCGCTTCCAACGCTTTTTGAAGCAAGGCTGGCGGTGCTCCACTGCCGCCTACCAACAATGCGCGAAGATGATGGACAATGGGACGACCTGCTGCTTCCTGAAGAACAGCCTGTAACATAGTGGGGACAAGAGAAAGCAAGGTCACATTTTCATTCTCCATTGCAACCAGCACATCGGCAGCTACAAAACGATCTTGCGCCCAAAGCGTACTACCATAAATAACAGCTCGCAAGATGGAAGCAAGGCCTCCCACATGAAATAGTGGCATAGGCATCAACCAAATATCATTTTTTTGCAAGCCAAAATGAAGCGCAGATGAAACAGCGCTAAACCACTGTGAACGGTATGTCAGCACTGCCCCTTTTGGTAAACCTGTTGTACCTGAGGTGTAAATGATAGCTTGTTTATCAGTCAAAAGAAAGGATTGGCGAGCTACATGCTCTTCTTCGTTCAATCCGTTTTCAATTAAGAGAACTGGTAGTTGGAGACCTGCTGCTTCCATCAGTTGCTCTGCTTGTTCCTTTTGCTCTGCATCAACCAATATTGCCGAGGGTTGGGCATCTTGAATTTGAAATGCGAGTTCAGACAATGGCAATTTGCGATTCAGTGGCACCAAAATTGCAGATGACTGCATCAGTGCATGAACAGCGAGTACAAAGCTCGAAGCCTTGCGACAATACACTGCGACTCTATCTTGAGGAACGACACCCGCTTTAACCAGCATCGTTTTAACCGACAAAGAATGATGTAATAATTGATGATAAGTCCAGGATACATCATCGGCAATAAGCGCCTGTTTGTGAGGCTGCGTCTGCACTTGTCTAGACAGCCAATCTGGCATAGAAGAATACATCCTCATCACTTCCTTAGATAAAAAAACGCCCTCACCAGGACGTCTTTTTAAACATTGTCAAAGAAAAAAGCAAAAGAAAATCAACTTTTGAAACTTTATGGTAGACGAGGAAATTTAGAGAAATCCGGCTTGCGTTTTTCTAAAAACGCATTTTTCCCTTCTCTTGCTTCTTCAGTCATATAGTACAGCATCGTGGCGTCACCCGCTAACATTTGCAATCCTGCTAAACCATCTGTATCTGCATTAAACGCCATCTTCAAAAAGCGAATAGCTATGGGACTCTTCTCCAAAATTTCTTTCGCCCATTGTATCGCCGTCTCTTCCAGTTGATCGAGCGGCACGACCGTGTTGACCAAACCCATGTCGAGAGCTTCCTGGGCGGAATATTGACGGCATAGATACCAGATTTCTTTAGCTTTTTTTGTACCAATCGTTCTAGCAAGCAAAGTGGCGCCATAACCAGCATCAAATGAACCTACTTTTGGCCCGGTTTGACCAAAACGGGCATTATCGGCAGCAATCGTTAAATCGCAAACCAAGTGAAGAACATGCCCCCCACCAATGGCGTAACCTGCCACAACCGCAATTACCGCTTTAGGAATAGAACGAATAAGCCTCTGCAATTCAAGCACATTTAGACGTGGTACATTATCGTCGCCCACATAACCACCATGCCCACGAACTCTTTGGTCACCACCTGCGCAAAACGCTTTTTCGCCTTTTCCAGTAAATAAAATAACTCCAATTTCCGCATCATCACGAGCGCGTGTAAAAGCATCGATTAATTCAGATACTGTTTCAGGACGAAAAGAATTGTGTACTTCTGGACGATTGATGGTGATTTTGGCAATTCCTTCTGCTTTTTCAAACAAAATGTCCTGGTATTTATGTACAGTTTGCCAATTCGACAAAACCATTGGATAATACCCTCCATTTGAATTCCATTTTTTTCATAATCAATCGAACTGCTATTCATATTCATTGATTATTATAGAACTTGTCTATAGGAGAATCAAAAAAATAAGTTGCATCTATCTTGAAGAATATAGAGGGCTGTCGAAATGGTATAGAATTTGTTAGGATAGAAACGCATACAAAGTGCCTGTAATCTTTTCACGCGAAGATTTCTAGACACTTAAAAGTTGTAAAGATACATGAAAGTGAGGGGGTAAGCGTGCTTACTCGAGAGCGTCTAGGTGTGTGGTGGAGATTATTTCGCCCTTTCACACTGACTGCTTCTATTGTTCCAGTTATTGTTGGCAGCGGTTTAGCCTGGACTCATCATTCAGCCCATTTGGGTTTATTCTTTGCCATGCTTATTGCTTCTATGCTCATTCAGTCGGCAACCAATATGTTCAATGAATATTTTGACTACAAGCGCGGACTGGATGACGAACATATGGTTGGTATTGCAGGAACGATTGTAAGAGATGGTATTGACGCACGTATTGTCTTGGCTTGTGGATGGGGTTCCATTCTTTTGGCACTCCTGCTTGGCGTCTATATTTGCGCTAGCACCTCATGGTGGCTGGCAATTGTAGGTATTCTGTGTATAGCGGTAGGATATTTTTATTCAGGCGGTCCTAAACCACTTTCCTATACTCCGTTTGGAGAAATTGCAGCTGCAATCGCCATGGGCCCCACAATTGTACTCATTGCTTATTATATCCAAACCAGCAGTATTTCATGGAGAGCCAGTGTAGCTTCTATTCCCATTGGTTTATTAATTGGGGCCATTTTATTGGCCAATAATATTCGTGACATGGATCAAGACAAAGTAGGCGGACGGAAAACCATTGCCATTTTGCTTGGTCGAGAACGCGGTCGGTTATTGTTTGGGAGTGTTTTCTTGGTAACCTATTTGTTGGTCTTGCTGTTAGTCATATTAAACCAACTTACACCTTGGACACTTGTAGTTCTGCTGACTGTACCTTCAGCTTACGCTGTAACAAGGTTATATTTTAAGTTTACCGAACCCGCCAAACTTCATGCCGCCGTAAAAGGTACGGCAAACCTATTATTTCGATTTGGTGTTCTTATGTTCGCTGGAATGTTGGTAGCAAATCTTCACTTATAAGAAAGACGGATACAAGAAATCTCTCTCAAAAGTATGGACGTCAATCTTTTTGAACCAAATAATAAAAATGAAAGATCAAAATATAAAAATACAGAGTACACTTTTCCAAATGTATTTGGATGAATTGTACTCTGTTTTTCTTTATCAATCTCAATTTCATACATAATTCACTTTGTCTTGTTACAAACTCTTATTTACAGAGAATAGTTACCGATTGGGCTAGCGAAATGGAGGAAATTCCATGCAACCTTCTAAAAACAAAGAGAAAGAACATCAAAGAAATTTACGTGTTCTTTATTACATTATTGGCTTATTTATTATTCTTTTTTTAGGCTGGCGAGTTGTTGGTTTTATTCACCAACCTCATTGGATCCCGCATTAAATGCAGAACATGCTTGAGTTACATACTGCGTCTTTTGCGATATCCTCTAACGATAACCGTAACCAAAACAGACATTAAAATGACAAATAAGGTAAATACGACGATGTTCTTAGCAAGTGAAGAATGTATGTTATATACGTCCATAATGACTGGAACAGCAATAAAAATAAAGAGCAAACCCGGTACACCAAACATCACCACAAATACCCAACGATTACCTACCGAGGAAACTTCTTCGTTATTGTTTCTTTCCGATTCAACAGCATCACGCTTCAATGATCATTCGCTCCTCTTTATGAATGTCTGTTTTACAGAAGAAGTATAAATCCGCTTTTTTAATCCATCCTACAGTCGATTGCACCAGACAGCAATCTTTTTAAAATCTTTTACTGCTTATGAAGAAAGGAGCGTAATGAATTTGACACATCCCCATCCTGACAATCGCTCAGACAATGTCCTCCACCTTCAAAAAGCTATCCGCAACACGCAAGAAAATATGCGGGAAGCAGAAGACTTCTTAAAAGCTCATGAGGAGGAAATGCATACTGAGGACATCAAAGACATACAGGCTAAAAATGACCGTCGTCAGCGTGCCATCCATGGCATGAGAGAAGAAATTAAAGATGAAATCGCGCACAGTAAAGAATAGTCATGAACTAAGAAGTATTTAAGAAACCCACTCATTCCTCAACAGAGAATGCCTTCCTTTTATGGAAGGCATTCTCACCCTATGCGATTGGCAGCCAAACCCCAATCCTAAACAAGCAATGACATGCCGCCATCCACCACAATGGTTTGCCCACGTATCATTTTAGCCGCAGGAGTACATAAAAAATACACAACTTCTGCAATATCTGTCGTTTCAACCATAGCACCAGCTGGATTTTGTGCGCCTGAAGCAAGCATTTCCTCACGATTGGGGAAATGTTTAAGCGCATCGGTATCAATCACGCCACCAGAGACGGCATTTACTGAAATGCCCATAGGAGCTAATTCAACAGCCAAATATCTCGTGATTGCTTCAAGCGCTGCTTTTGAAACACCTACTGCCACATAATTAGGCAAAACTCGCGTGGAACCCAGACTCGATATAGCAACGATATGTCCACCATTGTTGGCTGACATACGTTTAGCAGCCTCTTGAGCAGCAAACAAGTACGCTTTGGAATTAATATCAAGAGTCCAATCCCAGTGAGATTCTTCAATTTCCATAAGAGGACGTAAAACTCCAGAAGCAGCGTTATTAATAAAAACATCCAACCTACCATACGTTTCATCAATTTCTAAAAATAAATTTCTTACATTCTCTATATCACCAACATTACATTTCACCAAGTGAACGTTTACTCCATACTGAGACTCAATTTCTTTTTTAGTGACTTCTGCTTGACTACGACTACGCAGAAAATTTAGCACCAAATCGCAGCCTTCTTGTGCAAATCTCTTCGCAATCGCTTTCCCTACTCCCCGTGTTCCACCTGTAACCATAACCACTTTTTTACTATGCAAATTGATCACCTTTCCCTATGCAACTGAATAGACTACATTGACGCTTGTCTATCTTAACTGCTTGCCCAGAATGTTGACAAATTTAAGACCGTTCGTCTTCCTGTAATCCTTGATTTTGACTCTCTTTTTCGTTATTGGATATCTTTCCACGAGAATTCGGTTCTCGGAAAACAATCTTTGAATTCTTATATTGAACGTCATTTTCTCCTAACCTTACGTTAATAGCTCGCGCCAACACAAATAATAAATCAGAGAGTCGATTGACGTATCTGAGTGTAGGAGGATGAATCTCTTCAACATGCATCAGTGCCACAATTCTTCTTTCTGCTCTCCTCGCTACGGTGCATGCCACATGCATAGCCGAAGCTTCTGTCGTTCCGCCGCGAATGACAAATTTGCTCAATTTATCAGCTTCCTGTTGATACTTGTCAATGGAAGGTTCCAATTCTGCTGCAGCACCATCAGGTGTACGAAATTGATAATCTTTTGCACTCTCCGGAGCTGCCAAGTCAGCACCTACATCCCACAGACGTTGCTGAATTTCAGCTATCAATGATTTGATATCACTAAATAAATGACTATCCAAAAGAGATTCAGCAAAAGCTAAATTTGCCCCTAATTCATCGACAGAACCGTACGCTTCGATTCGCACATCATCTTTAAAACGTCGTTCTCCACCTATTAAAGCTGTTTTCCCTAAATCTCCACCACGTGTATAAATGCGCATGCTAGAGTCCCTCACTTTCGAAAATAGCTTAACACCATTCTAAACGTTATCTTTTTGAGTCAAAACGAATAACAGTTCAATTTTACGATAAACCAAAATCAAATGAGTCTATGTTCATAGGAACTGCTATTTCAGACAATGCATATGTTAAAATAGAACTTGGGAGATGATGATTTATGCAAACGACTCATAATTTGTGTCCAAAATTCGAACATGCGTTCTCTTTGCTCGGAAAACGTTGGACAGGTTTAATTATAAATGTACTTTTAGACGGCCCAAAACGTTTCAAAGATATTTCCGTCATGATTCCTAACATGAGTGATCGTATGCTGGCGGAAAGATTCAAGGAACTAGAAGCAGAAGGCATATTGGTGCGCCATGTATATCCTGAAACTCCCGTCCGAATAGAATATGAATTAACCGAAAAAGGACGTGCGCTTGAACCTGTCATGAAAGCCGTGCAAACTTGGGGAGAAACATGGGTAAATATTCCTGCCCACCAAGATTATTGAACAGAGCTTGCAACTGTTTCTCTTACTTTCTCTATTTCTTGGGCTACTGCCCACTCTAAAAAAACTGACACATATTCAGGATCCCATTGTGTGCCAGATCCTTGTTGTAAAATCTGCAAAGCTTTTTGTATGGGCATGCCTTTACGATAAGGGCGATTGGAGGTCATGGCATCAAATGCGTCCGCAATAGCCATAATTCGGCCAAATTGGGGAATATCATGTCCCGCTAAGCCATCTGGATACCCTTTTCCGTCAAATCGTTCGTGATGTGATCGAACACCTGGCAACAGTTTGGCCATAGCATTCGGAGGTTGAACCTGTGCTAAAATGGTCTCGCCGAGTACCGGATGGGATTTCATGATTTCATATTCTTCATCAGTTAATTTTCCATCTTTCAAGAGAATTCTATCAGGAATTCCTATTTTACCAATATCATGAAGAAGTCCGGACTCCCGCAGATCTTTCAATGCTGTTTCCGACAAACCAATCCGCTTACCAATTTCAACCGAATATTCCGCAACCCTCAGAGAATGACCAGCAGTGTAAGGATCCCTCGCATCTAATGCAGCAGCTAAAGTTGTTAATAGACTTTGCGTCAGAAGAGTATTTTGAATTTCTCTAGCCTCTAGATCTTCTACCATCTGATTGAAACCTTTTACTAAACGAGAAAATTCATCAGAGTATGCCTCCATAGCGCGAATCTTTAAATTTCCCAATTGAACTTCAGACATTTTCTGTTGTAATTCATCAATTGGATTTTGTACGACTCTTGAAAGCAAGGAAGCACTATAGACGGAGAAAGCGACTCCCACTGCCAAAATCACCACAGCCCACTGCCAGTAAGCATGCGATCCATTAGAAGTAGAATTGACAAGGCGCACCTGGGTAGCTAAAGAGAAAAGAAAAAGTGGAAATACACCAATTAAGACAGCACTACTTCGATACTTTGTTTTCACACTTATCAGAACTTTTCCCTCGAGAGACAAACTCAACCCAAATTGATGTTGAGCACGAGTTTGTAAATCGGACAGCATCGGTGTTATTGCTTCTGCGGTCAGAAAAAATTCAATAATAGCGTGCATGCTCGCTACCAACATAGAGCCAATAAATGCGAGCAAGACATAGGAAACTGGCAAGGTAAGGTGAAAGTAACGGATTTCTAGTAATGTGAGAATGACAGAAGGTATAGCCATGCCCATCCAATGAGGACCCGCTATTCTTCGAACCGCCAAAGCTGGCAATTTATGCAGTTGCATAAAT
Organism: Alicyclobacillus tolerans; assembly: GCF_900142255.1. Taxonomy (GTDB): domain Bacteria; phylum Bacillota; class Bacilli; order Alicyclobacillales; family Alicyclobacillaceae; genus Alicyclobacillus_I; species Alicyclobacillus_I tolerans. The sequence continues at coordinate 26,266 of NZ_FRAF01000001.1, forward strand.
GCCAGCTCAAATTGTTCTTTGGTGTTGGTTTCTTTTGAATTATAAATGTTACGAATCGGACGCATATGTTTGCGAAAAACAAAGAACTCCGCACCAAACATAAACGGCAAACTGACAAATAGAGTAAGCGCAATCCATTTGGCATCATACAGAGAGATCCGCAGCGTACTAAAAATCAAAATACCGCCCACGCCCAAGACTGCAATTAAAGAGCCGGCTAAATAATTTTGAACCAGTTTTCTTAAAAATTTATGATAAATTGGCAAGGATGATAACCCCCGCTTCGCATGGCTCAAAACATCTATCTGTTGTATTCTTGTATGGTGTGACTGTTTCCTGCTCAATGATCTATAAGTTTTATCATTGCTTTTTTATGAATCCTATTTGAATCGGATCGAAACGGAGAGAATTTTTATGACTCACTATCATTTACCTCCAAAAATTCAAACCTTGCATGAAGATATATTTCCAGAGCAATTACGATATCATCAGCGACGCGTATCGATTGAAAAACATTTTACTTTTGATGCGGCTCATCATTTGCATGAGTATATGGGTAAATGCCACAATCTGCACGGACATACCTATCTTCTTCAAATCGAAATGAGCGGCATCCCAGACCCGCGTGGAATTGTCATGGATTTTGCTGAATTAAAGGAGCTTTTTGAAAATCGCATCAAAAATCGTCTTGATCACCAATATCTTAACGAAGTACTACCACCCATGAACACTACAGCTGAAAATATGATTGTGTGGATCTGGGAAGAATTAGAAGATGCTTTGAACGTTCAGTTTGGGGATAGAGGATTAAGACTTGAATCGCTGGTTCTCTATGAAACTCCCACAAGTTGCGCAAAGCTGCGGAGAGAGTGGATGATAAATGAATAATCAATTGACAATCGATCATCAATCGGATGAACAGTTGAGAAATAGCGACTTAAACGATTTACAACTGCCGATGGTAGAAATTTTCGAGACGATTCAAGGTGAAGGTACAGCAGCAGGTGAACGAACAACTTTTGTGCGTGTTTATAACTGTAATTTACGCTGCCAATGGTGTGACACCAAATATAGCTACGCTCCTGAAAAACCTGTGTTTTTTGCATCCATTAAAGAAATCTGCCATAAAGCAGCATCCTTTGAAAACCGCTGGCTCTGCCTGACCGGTGGTGAACCATTGATGCATGGGCGTAAATCTATCGCCTTGGTCGAAGCTTTAGCTAAAATACCTCATGTAACAGATGTGCACATTGAAACCAATGGAGCTATCGATCTCTCACCTTTTGCTCAACTTCGTCAGGAAATTCAACCTTTGGGTCAAAAAATCCGTTTCATTATGGATTATAAGTTGCCAGGATCTGGTGAGGAACATCGAATGCTTACGAGTAATTTTCAATATCTAACTGAACGAGATGAAATAAAATTTGTCATTGCTGACGATCGCGATTTTGAAAGAGCCGTAGATATCGTTGAAAACGAGATCGGCGATGGAAAAGTGCTCTTCTCGCCTGTGTTTTCTTCTATGTCTGCCAAACGACTCGTAGAAAAACTTCTGAAAACTAACTTAAAGCAAGTGCGCGTCAGTCTGCAACTTCACAAATGGATATGGGATCCTGAAGCACGCGGCGTCTAATCCTTCGATTTGTTGTAAATTGATTGTAAATATTGAACAAAACGATTTCCACCATCTTCTAAATCAGCTTCTAGAGCTATTCGTAATTTTTTAGAGAGACTTGGATTGCATCCAGAGGAAGAAATGCCAATACGAACAGGCGAAACGTCCACTTCGCTGACAAACCAAAGATTGCTCTCCTCTGGATGATCGGCCACATTTAAAAAAACATGGTGATGACGCAATCGATGAACGACCTCAAGATTCACGGAAGATTCATTCGTTGCTACTATAATAAAAGAATAACCCTCCTCATCACCAGGAGAATAATCTCTTTCCAACCAGACTAACCTGCCATTTTGAGCCCATTTTGCAATGGTATCTGTAACGTTTGGGGCAATTACAGTAATATGGCGGACAACATCCAAAATTTTACCAATCCTGCGTGTTGCGACATGTCCTCCACCAATCACCAGACAATCTTCTCTTTTAAAGTTTCCTGCCATCATCAATAATTTACCCAATTCCTTCATCCCGTTTGTGCTTCCCTCACTTATTTTAGCCTCAAAAGACAAGCTGTACTTTCTCACAGGGTACAACAAACGGGATGATTCACAAAAATTTTTGAACTAGTGAAACTCGATATCAATTTTATGTTGACCTGAAGATGGAGTACGTTTCGTCATGGTGACCATCAACAGACCATTTTTATAAGTTGCTTTTGCACTGGATTCATCTACTTCTGCAGGTAGCGGAATGGTACGCTGAAAAGTCCCGTAAAAACGTTCTATACGATGAGTCCGATCTGACTCAGTGCTGCTCTCTCTCTGTACTTTTCCTGAAAGCTGCAATTCACGAGGATGGACCACAATTGAAATATCATCTTTAGAAGCAAGCCCGGGAATTTCTGCTGTAACTTTTACTTCTCTGCTTGTCTCCGTTACATCCAGACGTGGATGGTGAAAAGACCAGCCGCTAAACCAATTATCATCCCACAAATTAGGAAACCATGAAGAGGGTCTGGGAACCATCTCAGGATATGAACGATCTCGATGATTTTCCATTAAAATGCACTCCTTTTCTTGACTAAACTGAGCCTAAACAAGAATTTTGTTACACTTATTAGATTGAATCATTCAAAGATTTCTCATACAAAGCACGAGAAAGAAAAAAACTAAATCAAACACAAAACGGATAACGACCTTTGCATGAATCACTGAATTTTTACAAATGGTAAGGAACAGTCTTTTTTAAAATAATCTGTATGGATAATTAAAGTGAGGAAAATTGCAATATGAAGGTTATGGGTGCGTTTATCCAAAAAATTTTAAAATTTCTTCCCAAGAAGAAGCCATATACTCTTATCGGCTTTAGTTTAGCAGCAGTGCTAACCATATGCTGGTTCCCTATACCTACCGAAATGGCTGCAACTTCAATAAAAAAAGTTTCTCCTGTCATTTACTTAACCTTTGATGATGGTCCTAGTGAACGTTATACTCCCATCATCCTTCGTGAGTTAAAAGCCGAACATATTCACGCCACTTTCTTTGTTGTCGGTTATCGATGCGAACGCTACCCCGAATTAGTCAAGCAAATGGCCAGGGATGGACATACCATTGGCAATCATAGTTATCGACACCAGGATATCGTACAATTGGCGTTGGATGAATTAAAATCAGATGTCCATAAAACCGATCAAATTATTTATCAAGCATCGGGAATCCGTCCAATTCTTTATCGACCACCAGGAGGACACATCGAACAAAATGAAATTCATTTTCTACAAAAAATGGGTCATCCCGTAAGGTTATGGAACGTGGATTCTCAAGATTGGAAAGCTACAAGCCAAGAGGATATTTGGCACGCCTTACATGGTCATGTCTATCCTGGTTCAATTATCCTGTTTCACGATGGAGTATCCGGAAGCCGCTATACGGCGGAAATACTACCTAAATTAATACATGAATGGAAGAAAGATGGTTATCAATTTAGGACCTTGTCCTAAGATTGGTTAAAAAAGATTGGAATCTATAAAACCCCCGTCAGGATTTAATAGAGTATCAAACTCCTTCCGGGGGACAAATGAAATCATCTTGATGAATTGGGGATGCACTGTTGATAGACTAATCTTTGTTTCACCACAATTTTAATACGTCGCCGCAGCGCCGTAAGCAGGGATGAGCAGGAAGAACAGCACAAAGATGATGAGAAATACGACCGCCCAACTTGTATATCCACCAAATACGCCGTACATCATGCGGCCTCCCTTCATGACAGAGCTATTACACACTATGAACAAACAACCGCTAAATGAAATGGTGAAAGCCCATATGACATACAATTTGGGCGTAAAATGAGTAAAACCTTAAAAATTTACCTTTCTCTTCATATTTTTCCTAAATGGATAGACTTGCAGAATGAATACAGCAGTTAAAATACAGAATGCTCCCAACCAACCTGTGAATGCAAAATGTAACTGCAAAAAGAAAACACCTGCTAATGCGGAAGAAAGCGGTTCGGCAGATGCCAGAACACTGGCTACTTGTGGCTGCAGATGGGTGAGGCTGAATATATAGAGCCAAAAAGCTAGTAAAGTGCCGGCAAAGACTACAAATCCAAGCAACATGAGCGGTAAGGGTCGCCACACCACGCGTATAGAAAGAGACAAAAAAGGCAGAATGATAAGCAAACAGAAGCCACCAAGTAACATGGACCAACCAGTTACAAGCAATGAACCAAATCGATGAAGCAACTGAACTGGATAGATTGTATAAAAAGCCAAAGTCAGTGCTGAGATAACGCCCCACACGATACAATCTAAAGGAACTGCAAACGCGTAAGGATGACCGTTTCTTACTAAAAAATACGTACCTAGCAGAGCCAATCCAACAGCTGCCCATTGAATCTTGTTCATCTTATTAGAACCTCTGATCCAAAGATAGGCACTGACCATAGCTGGACATAAATATTGCAGAAACGTAGCTGTAGGCGCATTTCCGTAGCGAATGGACGAAAGATAGGAAAACTGCACACCCAACATTCCAACAATAGCAAATATCAATAAAGAAACTGTAGTATTGCGTTGAAAGAATGGCAGAAATACAAAGCGCATCCCTTTTTGAAAAGCGGTCATGATAAGCAATACAATGCCGGAGCCGAGCATTCGAATGACTGCAAGTGTAAAAGGAGACTCATGATAAGTTTGAAATAACACTTGCGCAGCTGTTCCCGACAGCCCCCAAAAAATAGCTGCTGTCAATACGGCACTGGTTCCTATCCAAGTCTGGCTTTTTTGTGGCTCTACATCGATCATGGTTTGTGTGGCTTCTGATTCAATTTGCACTTGCGTATATCCCCCTCTATCTATAGAAATACTTTCTTAGGAGATGAGCTGCCGATGAAAACTGCGTTAAAATGGCTATACGCAACCATCTTAGGAGGGCTATTGGTAGTTGGTATTCTGTTCGTATGGTTACATCTACACACGGTTCATGGATGGAAAATATAAGTTCGCTGGCCATAACCTTGCCTATAGCTTGCGTTGAATAAACAATAACTCCTTTACAACCTTACAGAATAGGATTAAAACCATACTTGCTGTACAATAGCATGGTATATCAGGAATGGAAAGACTAGAGGTGAAGCTGCAAATGATGAATGAGGAATCCAAAATTGAACCGCATACGTTTATTTTATTCGGAGCAACAGGAGATTTAGCCAGGAGAAAATTAATTCCAGCCCTTTACAACATGTATCTTCGTGGACAAATCCCTGCAGACACCAGAATTGTAAATGTGGCTCGTTCAGCTTACGACGATCATGGATATCGCACCCTAGCAAGAGAGGCTATGCGTGAGTTTGCTCCAAAATCCATAACCAAGGAAGACACCTGGAACGATTTTGCAAAAAAAATGTTTTATTGCCAACTAGATGCTTCCAATCTTGACCATTATAAGAAGCTTGTTAATATGGTTGAGGAGATTGAAGCGCATTCGAATACAAAAAATCGTCTGTTTTATCTGGCTATGGCACCTGATTTCTTCGCAACCGTAACACAAAATTTACAAGAAAGTGGATTGTCCCATACTGAAGGTTGGAGAAGACTTATTATTGAAAAACCTTTCGGTCACGACTTCGCCTCTGCTGAAGCGCTAAACAATGAATTGCGCAGCGTTTTTGAAGAAGACGAAATTTACCGCATCGACCACTATCTAGGCAAAGAAATGGTACAAAACATTGAAGTCATTCGCTTTGCGAATTCCATTTTTGAACCGGTATGGAATAACCGTTCCATTTCCAATATCCAAATTACTTCCAGTGAGACTGTGGGCGTAGAAGACCGGGCTTCCTATTATGAACATGCTGGTGCGTTACGCGACATGGTTCAAAACCATATGTTGCAAATGGTTATGATGATTGCCATGGAACCACCAAGCCGTTTGAAAAATGAGGCCATTCGAGATGAAAAAGTAAAAGTTTTACGCTCGCTACGTCGTTTCTCACCTGAAGAAGTAAAAGATCATGTGATACGTGGACAATATGGCGTTGGAACCATGAATGGGCAACAAGTACCTGCTTATGTTCAAGAAAAAAATGTAAATCCTTCTTCAGAGACAGAAACCTACGTAGCAGCCAAATTGTATGTAGATAACTTTCGCTGGGCTGGCGTACCTTTTTATATTCGGACAGGCAAGCGTCTTTCTGTCAAATCAACTGAGATTGTGATTCAGTTTCGAGATATGCCAAAACATTTATATTTTAATCAAGATGGCAATCTTGGCCCCAACTTGCTTGTCATTCGTGTCAATCCTGTAGAAGGTATGTATATACAACTCAACGCCAAAAGACCTGGTACAGATGAAATGGTCGTGCCAGTAGCCATGGAATTCAGTCAGCCACTTGATGCATCCCAAGAAGCTTACGAGCGTCTTTTTTATGACGCCATGCGCGGAGATTCTACTTTCTTTACACGTTGGGATGAAGTATCACTTGCTTGGAAATTTGTCGATCCGATTGCCGAAGCCTTCACAGAAAAGCGTTTGCCGCTTCATCATTATACAGCGGGAAGTCATGGCCCTGAAGCTGCAGATAACTTGCTAGCAAAAGAGGGACATCGTTGGTGGCCTGTTTATGGACAGGAAACAGCATCTGTGGAAGCTCGCTTAGAAAAAGAAACGGCTACACTACGGGAGGGAAAAAATCATGAAAATCCATGATATTTCTATGAGAATTTACCCTGATATGGCTGTATACAAAAATAAAGATGAGAAAAGGCCTCAATTTGAAATTACATCTAATTTTATCAATGGTGAAGGTGTTCGTGAAACCAGATTACATATGGATGCTCATACAGGTACACATGTAGATGCTAAACTTCACATGTTAGCTGGACAGAATAGCATAGACACTTTGCCTTTAGAACAAGTAATACGAAAAGTTCGTGTGATAGATTTTACACATGTGGACAAAGTGATTGAGGTTTCCGATTTACAAGCGATTTCACCAGAAAAAGATGATTTTTTACTGTTTCATACGGCTAATTCCAATGATGAGATATTTAATCCTGAATTTGTATACTTAAGCGAACAGGGTGCTCAATATTTGGTCGAAAAACAGATTGCTGGAGTAGGAATAGATGGATTAGGGATTGAACGAAGCCAGCCTGGTCATCCAACACATAAAATTTTATTTGATGCCAACATCGTCATTATTGAAGGCTTGCGCCTAGCACACATTGTACCAGGTGAATATTTTATGGTTGCTGCTCCACTTTATATTGAAGGAATTGAGGCTGCTCCCGCTAGAGTTGTTCTCATAGAAGGTTTAACATAAGATAAGTGATTTACTTCTTAAGATGTCAAAAAAATCCTCGTTGGAGACAGCGGGGATTTTTTTGACATTTTTTTTGCTCGACCCTCAAAAAGAGAAGACTACCAACGCAACCTTTAATTGAACACAGATACTGTTGAATTGATAGAGTAGTTTATCATCGAATTACATGATTTAGGAGGATTAGCAGATGATGAAAAAGAAAACAATTGGTTTGGCTGCAGCAGTTGCAACGCTTGCATTTTCTGGAATTACCGCTTATGCTGATGGAAGTAATCATTTTCAATCCCAATATGAAGCAAACAGTAAAACAGAAGCTTCCCTATGGAGTCAAGTACAAAGCAATTCCTCGAATACTTCTGTAAACCAACTTATTTCGACGGTTTCTGATTTAAATACACAAATCAATACTTTATATAATACCGAGCAAAACTTAGAAAATGACAAATCCACTTTAGATAGTTTTCATTTTTCTTTGCCTCAGCAACAACAAGAATTAAAACAATTAAATGAACAACGCATGAAAATTCTAATCAAATCTGATAGCGCCTGGAAACTTGTTGTAGCGTATTGGCAGGCCATGCATGTGGTAGGAAGAAATTTTATAAACTTCCATCCACCTATGCCGCCCCGCGGTCCCAAAGGTCCTCATGGACCCATTGCTGCACCGCTCCAACAATTCATTCAAGCTCGAAATCAATTTACGGATACATTTTCGACTGGATGGGGCAATATGAGCGCTTATAATCTGTTGAAATTGGCTATCCAAGAGCATAACCAGACACAGAAACAACTATGGAAAATTGACGAAAAGATTGCTGAACTCAAGCATGATGATCTTGGGAATTTTAAGCAGCCCTTGAACGATGCTATCCCACAACTGCAAGCTACCATTCTTCATTTGCAAAAAACAGAAATCAGTTATACAAAACTGATTATTGAAATGCAATCAGAAAGTACATCTAGTACGACTTATGGAAATTCCTCTGATGGAGTAACAATTACCAGTGTGAACTCCAGTACAGTTCAATCCTAAATCCAAGTCAGTTCTCAATGCGTTATTCTTTTTCTTCATAAAAAAATGAAAGGGGCTGTCCCTCAGTCATCTACGATGACTTTTGGGACAGCCCCTTTCATTTTTTTGAATAAAATTACTCTTCCCACTCATACTATGATGGGGAGATGAAGTTATGTGGCATTCTATTTGGCAATGGTTAAAACAGCTCTTATCCATAATGAATCGTGGTAATGTACCTGCCTTTGCAGCTGTACTTGCATTTTTTGCATTTTCTTCACTCATTCCTATTCTCTTGCTACTTGTCATGTTAGCTATCTGGTTAGTTCCCGATCCACACGTGGCTTCTAATATTGGCTCTACTTTATCCAACTATATCCCCAATATTCCTGATTTAAGACAACTCATTAATTTAAATTCTGAACGTCTCTACCGTCTTAATAAAGAGGTACGTTGGTTTAGTATAATTGGATTGTTTTGGACATCCGTAGGTGGTTTTCTTTCCTTGCAACAAACGTTTGACATGATGGCTGGCATTCGTAGACGTCGTTCTTTTATCAAGCAATATTTGATAGGCTTTGTTATGATGTTTGTTCTTTTATTTCTTACCTTATTATCTGGTATCGCTGTACAAATATTTCAAGTCGTGGGTCACACACTTCCCGCTCCATTTTCTTGGTTACGTTGGTTCTCATTCTTCCTGTTCCCGATACTCTTATTTGTAACGTCATTGCTATGTTACAGACTTTTACCTTCGATTCCCCCTCCTTGGCTCTCTGCGAGCGCAGGAGCCTTATTCAGCACCGTGATTATCTATATAGCTAGAGATTTGTTTCTACTCTATGCAGCTCATATGGGTCAATATGAATTGATTTATGGAGCACTGAGTTTTATAGAATTGCTTGCATTTTGGTTCTATATCCTAAGTTTTATTTTTCTGCTAGGAGGTGCCTTGATGTTTACAATCTCCAAACCCAAAAAGGAAGGTTATCCATCCATGATTCCCTCCACCTTTACAAAGAAAGTAGGATAATCTTATTCAGAAAGACCTAAACTCTTAGTAGGCAATACATGGTTTTTTCTTCTTTTTTGTATTCGATCAAAGAGAAATTTAATGGTATTCGCTGAACACAAAGCTAGCAGTAAATAAATTTGCCCGCCCCACAAGGACATACTTAAAATACTTAACGTAGCGGAAAGGCAACCAAAAACAATTTGTAACTTTTTGCGTCCCGGAGTTGTCGGTGGATCTGTCAGCATGAAAAAAGTAAAAAAGAGCGTCATGTTAATAAACGGCGGTCGCAAAGCATCTGCAGGCGTAAATGATACAGAACCCCAATGAAATATAGCAAGAATGAGCATTCCTGAAAAAAAAGTAGCAAGAAAAGATAGGACCTGTGGAAATTTCCGAACACGATTGGTCATCCAAAAACCTGTAATTATAAGAATGATCATCCACCAGGATGATTGAACTGAAAACGCCCCCCACCAACTTTCCTGAGCCCCCCAAAACCAAACCGCCAATAATAGAGCAAAAGCTGCTGGATTGAAAACAGGTTTTCGACCATGGCTTAAAAGATGTTTTGACACCATAGCCAGTGTCACAGTTGCAAAAATAATCCAAATCGATTCTTGAACTCCTAAAATCAACCCAATAATCCACCCACTGATACATGCTCCATCGGAAAATTTTCGCGGATAGGCACGCCATATGGCTACAATGGCATCGATAAAAACTGCAAAAACGATAGCAATCAGTATATGAAAAATTCCCGTCAATGAGCCACTCGCTAAAAAGTTACTAACAGATAACAGGAGTAGAATGACCATTAAAGTCCCTTTAGGAGTAGACATATATTTTTTTAATGAATGCAAATTTACTTGTTGTTTTCGTTTTGGAACACGTTTGTTTTTTCGCAATGCCAATAGTCCTCCATTTTTTTAGACATTTGCACACTTCCGTCAGATAAAACAAGTAATCCCTCAATACCTGCCTCTTCCAGACGAAGGAATCCTTCTTGAGGGGACAGGAGCATCATCACCGTGGAAAAACCATCTGCCAACATAGCATTTGGAGCCATAACTGTAGCGCTTGCTACATGGTGAGGAGATTGTTTATCTACTCCAGAGATGATGTGATGTTCTCCCTTAATAACGGGACTAAGACGTTCATAGCCTCCAGAAGTGCATACAGACATAGCATCGGAAAAAAGTAAATATCCTATTTTCTTTTCTGGAGAAAACGGATTGCGAATAGAAATCTTCCACGGCTCACCATTAGGTTGTATACCTCTGGCGATCACATCTCCACCAGCATTGATACAAAATCCTGGATATTCAGAAAAACAATGAACTACCAAATCAAGTGCTAGCCCTTTTGCGGTAGCTCCCACATCCAAGAGGAGCGGTTTCATTAAGCGAACGGTTTTTTTCTCCACATCAAGCTTTACATCACGATAGGAAGCATTAAAATCTATGTTTTCGCATAAATCCAATTTGTTTCCTGTCAAATAATTTGTGACAAAACCACCCTTCTCTAGCCATCCACCTATGGTCGGGTCAAATCGTCCATGAGTCATCTTGGCCAATTCTAAACTGAATTGGATAACCTCGAATAATAGAACAGGTACTTGAACATCCTCACCAATTTGTTGTGAAAGACGTCGTAACGCACTGTGTTCAAGAAAACGACTGCAGGTTTCCTCTACGATGTTGAAAACTGAAATTGCTTGTTGCAAATTTTTTCTAACATCTTCAGATGAATTACCCTCTATGGAAACCCAAAAATCAACTTTTGTACCTAAAGCAAGCACTTGATGATGATAGAGTTGAAGTTCTTTGCTCAGGATAAATTCCTCCATTTAAGCCTTTGCAGCTTGCAAAGCCTGATAGACAGCCATAGCAAAATCTTGAGTACTTGCTGTGGCTCCAGAGACAATATCAATTTGCCACGTCTGCTTAGCTTCAACTTCGTTTGGTAAAACCGGATCAATAACGGATTGTGGATAATGAGTGGTACATTGAGTGATCTGCACTTGAGTGATTTTTCCATTCTGTATCGTTACAGAAACACCGACGCTACCATAAGTGTTCGTGCCCACTCCTTGGTAAATACCGTCCTTATAAAGAGAACTACTATCGCTCTTATGTTGAGACTTGTCTGAATTTGATGTTTGATGATTTGCAGAAGTTGTTGTTGATGATAATGCTTTGTGGAATGACCTAGTCTCGTGATGTTCTTTTCCCATTTGATGGAACACCTTGTTGGACTCACTTGCATTTTTTTGATCTAAGATCTGTGGATTTAATGCCTGAACTGTCGGTTCCGTATAGAAAAAACCTGCAGCATAGATAGCTCCTACAGCGGCTGTAGATAATGTTAACCATTTGGATTGAGTAGTTTTGAGCAATCGATAAACACCACTTTCACCCGATTCCTATTCTCCGTCATAGATTAATAAAAGTGGCCTTCTAGGTGTTGAAGTATTTGTCCGATGGTTATGAAGAACTTGTGGAGTCATGAATAAAAAAAGGGCTTGTCCCTCTCGTCATCTTTAGATGACGAGAGGGACAAGCCCTATAGAAAGTTTCACTTTTAAAACATACGTTTGACAGTAGTGATGTGATTGTACCAATACGTTCCAGGATGTAAAGGTGCAATACCTACTTTACCCAAACCGCCGCCTTCTTCAATCATCTGACCATTTCCAATATAAATCGCAACATGACCACCATGGTTAAAAATAACCAAATCACCAGGTTGCATATCCGAAATAGGTACCTGCCAACCTACATCGTGATATTGTACTTGCGAAGCTCCACTCATAACATAGCCGAGCGCATGATGATAAACATAGGCTGTAAAATTAGAGCAGTCAAAACCATACTGACCTCTATCTTCGTTATGCCCCCATCGATAGGGAGTGCCTAACTTACTTTCTGCTACTGTCAATATAGCTTGAAACTTCTCTTCTGGTGTCGCGTGGATTCCAGCTAACGGTTGAACAGATGGCTGATAAGTGACTCCTGGAGGTAGTTGACCGTTATACGCCAATTGAGATTTGACGTAGCTATTGCTGGAAAACGAATAAATGGGTGTACGATGATAAGTTTTTGCCATTGCAATTTGACTGGTAGCAGGCAAAAATACTGCAATGGATGTTAAAGCCAATAAGGCTGCTTTTATTTTCATAAAGTCCTCCCCTTGCCTCCGAGGTTAGTTGACGGGTTAGGACGGAGGTCGCCCATGCGCGTTGGCGCATTCACCCCAAATTGTATCCCCCGTACCCTAAATGGGATTCGGCTGTTTTTTGGTTCGGACTTTATGCTAACAAACACTTTGTCATAATTTCATTGCAAAATAGTTAGAAAGAAGTCTATAGTTTTCCAAACGATTTTCTAATTCATGAGCTTTACTCAAAACTGAATCAAATTTCACCGATACGGAATGAGGTACTTCTCGAGTTACAATTCCCTCAGCTTTGACGACCACTTGATGGGCTGGCAGATGTGCCCAAAATGAAAAGAAAGCAACAGCAATTACCATTAAAGCCGCAATAGATTGGGGTACTTTTATAAAAAAGGAACGAGCTTTTAAACCAAATATTTTACCCATTCGAGATTGATTTTGTAAGTGCCGTTGAGGAAATACATACACTTTAGCATGAGTAAGTAGCGTGTCTGTTTCTGTAATTTGCTGATTCTTGTTTTCTTGAATCATGAGATTACGGTAAGATACATATTCTTCAACTTCTTGCCGACATTTTTCACAATTCTGTAAATGGCGCTCAAAACGTTTATTTTCAAGTTCGGTAAGTAATCCAGCCACATATCTCAAGCTTAAATCACACAATTGCATGGATTGCCTCCCGTCTCCCCCAGTTTTAACCAATCTTTCTCATCATGTAGACCCATTATACGAAAAAACCCCTAAACTTGACCAGTATTTTCTCAATCTCTCTTTTCATTTTTGTAGGAATACTGACTGGATCAAAATTCGCACATCAATGGATTGCTTTATGTCTTGTTTCACCAATAATTTGCATACTGCAGCAAAATTATATACGGTTGAATGAAAAAGCAGGAGGCTTATTGGAGTATGGAAGTTAAATCTATTTATGAAGCGATTGGCGGTCAAAATACAATAGCCAATCTGGTTGACATATTTTATACAAAAGTCCAAAAAAATGAACTCCTACGTCCTCTATTTCCAGAAGACATAAAACCTGTGCGTGATAAGCAATTGATGTTTTTGACTCAATTTTTTGGAGGGCCTTCGCTTTATACAAATATGTATGGTCATCCAATGTTAAGAGCCAAACATCTTGCACATCCTATTACTCAAGCTCATGCGAGCGAATGGATACGTTGTATGGAAGAGTCACTCAATCAAATTGGGATAGACCATTCTGTTCAGGAATTTATGTTAGAACGACTTCGATTAACGGCTCAACATATGATTAATCGTTGAAGATTGGAATGCTTAAAAAATGAAAAAATCAGATTTCAAACTGACTTTTTCGGGAGTGGTAATAATGAATAACCTTCCTTAATTCTTTGAACTCCTTCTTCACAAACTCCATAGGAGCGCCAACTGCATGTACTACAAAGTACGGCTATATCCGAAGGATGCATATGCTGACGAATTCTACTTTCAACTGACTGCCAAGCCAGTTTTTGACCAGAGTGTAATCCTAATTTAACTAGAATCTGTTGATCGCGATCTGCAACATTTTTATCTTCACAATGATAACATTGATTATCAGGAAAATAATGACACAATTCATCTGGTCCCGTGACAATAAGTACTTCTGTTTGTGGCTCTATTCTCAATTGGTTATAAACATTCTTCATATGCTCCACGAATTCTTTTGAATAACCCATTCCTCGAAAGCCAAGCATACATAAAAGATGATGTCCGCGCAATTGAATCAAATCTGTCACCCTTCGATTTTTTAATCTGTGTATAGAAAACTAAACTTCTCACATAATAACTTTGCAGTCCAAAATCATTTTTGAAAGGGGAACTGAAAATGGCAAACAACAACGAAAAACTCGTACCAAGCCGTGCCCTGGATCAGATGAAATGGGAGATTGCAAATGAGTTTGGTGTTAATCTCGGAGCAGAAACGACTTCACGTCAAAACGGCTCCGTAGGTGGGGAAATCACCAAGCGTTTGGTCGCATATGCAGAAAGTCAATTATCCGGCCAAATGAAGTAAGCAAGGAAAACCTTTGGTTTAGAAAATAATTCTTAGCGAGCCTATCCATACACACGGATAGGCTTTCGCGTATAATAAGGATATTCCTTCCCACTGTCATTTGAAGAAGATTGATTTTATTTTTGAACAATATTTTTCTGCATCCAGCGAGCAACTTGGACGTCATTCCAATCATTTTTCGCCTGTAATTGTTCAATTACACGTTGTTGAACAGCTAAAGGTTTATTCTGACTCAATTTTTTGCAACCTTCAACTAAATCAATCTCAACTTTAAAACCTACAATAGCTTTCATCATTTGTTGATAATAATGCTGCTTAGAATCCATAGGAAGTTTTGAATGTGGTTCATATGCATATATCAGTTTTTCAAGAATTTCTTCTAACTCGATTTCGTCTTTAACCAACCGACAGGTTCCTTGAATATGTACAGCCACATAGTTCCAAGTTGGTACCGATTGAGGAAGATCATACCATTCCGGTGAAATGAATGCATGCGGGCCAGAAAAGATACATAAACAAGGGCTACCATCCATTGTTCTCCATTGAGAGTTGGCTTTGGCCATATGCGCAAGCAGCATTTGTTTATCTTTGTCATAGTACATGGGTAGATGTGTGCAAAGAGGATGATTGTCCTCTGAAGTTATAAGTAAGGCAAAGGAATGACGAGTTATAAACTCTGAAATTTCATCTTCATCTTGCCATTGAAACGATTTTGGGATATACACTCCCACTCACTCCCTCGCTCGTCACCGATTTCGACGATCCGCTCACAAAAAATTGTAACATGTTGACGCAAGTTCCTTTGAGACCATGGGTTACTTCACAACAGAAATTTTGTATATGTTGTGTTACCTTTTTATGAATCATCTTTTCAGTAATGAACTATGAATTGAAAGGATTATCCCTGGTATGAAACATGAAAACTTGTACTTAAAACGTATTTATATACCAACTGATCCTTCTGACGGTACACGTATATTAATCGATCGATTATGGCCGCGAGGAATTCGAAAAGAGGAGGCTTACGTTGACATTTGGCTAAAGGAAATTGCACCAACAGATAAATTACGGAAATGGTTTCATGAAAATCCTGAACAACGGTTTTCTGAATTTCGTATTCTCTATAATCAAGAATTAACAACTAGTCTAAGTCACCAAGAAGCCCTAAATAAAATTAAAAAATGGGTGACAGAAAGCCCCGTAACACTCGTTTACGGAGCCAAGAATGAGTTAATCAATCATGCAGTAGTACTCTATGATTTTTTACTTGACTATTTATAATCTTGATTTCTGTAACCGGTTTCGATCTTAATAGACAAAAGTTAACTTTCAGATATTTGTTAAAGATAAACCATTCAAAATTCAGTCAGCAACTAGTTTGTCTGGTTTTTCCCGAGAGAAGAACCATTGAATATGAAATCTGTCACTGAATATGGTTGAACAGAAATAGTTTTACCAAATTGATGAAAATGTTGATAGGTAATACCACTACTTTTTTCTCCATACGTATATTCTATACCCGTTCCATTGGGCCGAAAACCTTTTAAATCCAACGAGACCTGGTAAACTTTATTTGGATTCTTGTTGATAATCATGACAGCCAATTTACCGTCTCTTAATTGCGTTGCATGTACAGCAATATCGGATACAGAAGCAGTAGAGCCAACAATAGTGGCCCCCGGCTTTACAAGGTCTCCAGCTAACTCAAAACCATAATAAGTTGGAAATGGCGTATTTACGGGTGGCTCAGTAACAGTATTTCCAGAACTGGTTGTAACTGAACTACCATTAGACAAGAGCCCATAGTCGCCGTACGTAGTATTTCCATAGAGCGAAGGAGAGGTATTTCCTGCAAACGCCCCGTTATGCAAATCCCACCAATCTACATTAGCTGCTCCAGACTGTAGCCAACTTAACATATCATCATCCAGAAAGAGTGCGTTAACTAAACTTGTTGTCTGTTTGCCTGGATTATATGAGACAGAATTTGTTTCAGTTACGAATACTTTTAATCGCTTTGCTGCCGCTGGACTCAGGTCATTCGAAATCTCTTGACGCAATTCGGACATCATGAGAGGATTCTGGCTGGTAGAAGACAGCAGTCCACTATCTGATTCATTTCCAGGATTCTGAGCATACCAATGAACAATCA
The DNA here is from genome assembly GCF_900142255.1 of Alicyclobacillus tolerans. Taxonomy (GTDB): domain Bacteria; phylum Bacillota; class Bacilli; order Alicyclobacillales; family Alicyclobacillaceae; genus Alicyclobacillus_I; species Alicyclobacillus_I tolerans. The sequence continues at coordinate 43,095 of NZ_FRAF01000001.1, forward strand.
CAAAGTTTACTGCGTCCGGATCCTGCTTTAAAGTATTTAAAACTGTCTTGTTCCAATCTGCTGGTGTTTTTACTCCCCATGGCCAATTAAATGGACAGGTTAAAACAACTCCAATTTGAATTTTAGGATCTACTGCTTTCATAGCTTTAGAAAATTGAATAACATTCTGGGCATAAGTTTGAGGACTTTTTGAATGGTGTAAATCAATTTCCCATTGGGCTCCGTAAAATCCATTTCCATAAACTTCATTACCTATTTCCCAATATTCAACATGGTCGTGATGTAGGATATTGGCATACTTTACTCAAGCTGCTGCTTCCTGTGGTTCACCACCACCAGTACCAGAAAAATTGGAACCATAGTTAACAGTAATAATAGGAGAAGCGCCTGCTTTTTTGGCAACATTCATGAAAGCGTTAAAATTAACGTTTGGATCAGCTCCTCCAGCATTTGCATCAATGGTTGTGCCAGTTTCCCAATTATAGTTATCTGCCGTAGAACCACCCGGAAAGCGTAAAGCTTCGACACCTATCGTTTTAAGCATTTTGGGGATGGATTTATCCAGTAAATTTTGATCCCAAGCAGCTGTATTCACACCAATAGCTGAGGGTGATATTGTCGCTAAAGGATCTTTTGTATTTACGGTAACCAGAACAGAATTACTCGAGTTGGCAGCTGTATTAGGCGAGCTGTTACTTGAATGATCACTATTCTTATCAGCCATGACTGAAGGTGCGATAGCTACACATAAAGTCATAGCTGCACCTACACTTAAAAACATTTGTCTTAACTTAGGCACAACAACATCCTCCAATCTTATAATGTGGAACTTATGTCTGATGACATTTTCGAAAGCGCTTTCGAAAATATTGTATAACAGCCAGAGAAAAAAATCAACTAAATTATTAGAATATTTTTCATATATAGAATAGATTGGAATCGGTAAAAGATACGAATGAATATGTCTTGCGTATTCATTTAATTGATTTTCTTCAGCAAAGAACAAAAACTCCTATAGAATTCCGCTTCCAATGCTGCTGCATGAATTGCATCCATATTTATATTTGTAAGATATGACTTCACAGTTAGATAAGCGAATACATAGCCAGAGCGTGGAGGCATTCCCGAAAATGGGAGGAATGAGGGATGGCGGGTAAAAAGTATTTGCATCTTTAAATCATCCAACTGATCCTCACTCTGCATCATATCATGCAATTTTTCATCATTCGCCTGAGTCCAAAGGAAAGTTTCTGGCGGCACAAAACAATATTCATAGGCCGGACGATCAGGCTGAATGCTCTCTGAAAAACATATGGATAGCCCCTCTGTCATACAGCGATCCCAAACGTTAGTATTAAAAATATCACGTTGAAGCATTGTTTGTCGTTTCCAATGGTGAGCTTCATGAGCAAGCAGCAACTCAATCTCTCTTAAATCTCCACCTGTAGACTCTAAACAAAGAACAGTAATAGAGCGATTTTTGTATATAGTGGAATAAATAGTGGTACAATCTAGCCCGACTATCACATAAATATCCTGTTCATTTAGGGGATATTCAAGTAACTGACACAAACGTTCCGTAATTTCCACAATGCTTTTCTCAAAAGACATCATATCTGTCATTGAATGATATAAGGATAGATATTTTTCCCAATCAATTTGTTGAACCTTTTGTTTTATTTGAGATAAAGACATAAAATTTTTTGGCTGAAAATGAATTTTATTGAGTATATCCCAGTTCTTTTGAAGATAATCTTGAAAAAAGATAGCCTCATTGTTTAGAATCCGAGAATTATGAGATAAACGAGAAATACTATCCATAAAATCACGGTAAATCCAATTCCAATTCACCCATACCCCTTCTCTCCAACCTCAATAATTCGTTGCCAAAAGATTTTTTAAGCTCATTTTAAGTATTACACAAAATGGTTTTGACGTTCTCTAAGAAAATTGTGACACGCTTTTTCATCGTCTAAAATTTAGTTTAAATTGTTTACATGATCATCGCTATTGCTAAAATGGTAAAATTTCATCTTAGGGTTAACTTGTTGAACAAGCCATGAATCACTGGTTTTTTCGAAAATAGTAATTCAGCTTGGCTGAGCGGAGTGAGTATATGAAACCTTTTTTGAAGTGGGCTGGAAATAAACATCGCATCATGGATAAAATTCGAGAACTTCTACCGCATGGTCGACGCTTAATTGAACCTTTTGCGGGTTCAGCTGCCGTATTTCTTAATACAGATTATAAAGAAAATATACTTAATGATATGAATTCCGACCTTATCCACTTGTTTATGACACTTAAAGAATATGGATTGTCTTTTATCGACGAATGCAAACAGTTATTTATCGACGAAAATAATACACCCCAAGCTTATTATCAATTAAGGGAAGAATTTAATCAAACAACTGACCTCATCCGTAAAGCAGCATTGTTTCTTTATTTAAATCGACACGGTTATAACGGTTTGTGCAGATATAACTCATTCGGTCATTATAATGTCCCGTTTGGAAGATATAAAAAACCATATTTTCCATACAAAGAAATGGTCATATTTTATCAAAAAGCACAGACAGCTCATTTTATTTCAGAAGACTTTGAATCAGTAATGAACCAAGCAGAATTGGGAGATGTCATTTATTGTGATCCACCGTATGTACCAATTTCCCAAACAGCCAACTTTACCAGTTACCATGCTAATGGATTCGGTCCAGAAGAGCAATTGCGTTTAGCGAAAGTTGCAGAAGAACTTTCTAAAAAAGGAATTCCTGTACTCATCTCTAACCATTTTAGTGATTTTACACTAAAGGCCTATTCCTTAGCTGAAATTTCAATTTTTGACGTACAAAGATTTATTAGTTGTGATGGAAAAAAACGCAAAAAGGTAACAGAACTACTTGCTTTATTTTCAGGAAAGAAATCCATATAGGATTGAAAGATTTTGGTTTAATTTATTAAATTAAACGTAAAATTCCAGCCTTTACGTTAGTGAGGTAGTCGAAAATGAAAATGTAACTCTCAGACCTTAAAGTAATCTCTTTTCCAATTCAATCTCATCGTGTATCTCAATATCGTGATCGCCTTTTAAAGGTATGGTTGGTTTGATGCACCTTGCTTCGTCAATGGCTCCAGGATACACAGCGGTTATTCTATACCCCCGCTTTTGATAAAAACGCAGTGCATCCAGGTTATCATTGCTTGTAATAAGCCATACTCTCCGACACCCTCTGCGCGAAGCCTCTTGTTCTACAGCAGCAAGTAATCGAGTGCCAACACCGCTTGCTGGAGAAAGAGCATTAATGCTCATAAGTTCACAATTATTCTCCATATCAAAACGGTATGTAGCAGCACCAACATATCCGTTTTCATCTTTAGCCATCACCGAGTGGAGGTCATGAAGGTAAAATACATGACCTCTACTCACCATGGCTTCACCTCCCCATTCTACTTGCCACAGTTGATTGAGCCAGCGCAGATCCTCTTCTTCGTTTGGTGAAAAAATCTTTATTTTCAAATGATCATTCATTCAATAATCCTCCCATCCCATCATACAAACAAAAATTAACATACAACCATTTGAAACTCTATTTAGAGATACCAAAAACCCACAAGACATTCGCCCTGTGGGTTTGGAAGACTGCAAGAAGCAAGCCTGTAAGCCGAGTTCTGTACTCCGGTGCTACAAACGGCACTCTCGTCAAGTGCAAAACAATCAAAGAAATGCCTCGCACGTGTGGAGCAGCAATCATCTATCTAGGCCGACTGTTGCCAGCCAGCTCAAGCAACCTACCCGAGTGCGTGACGGGCAGCCACATTTGCACTCCTATGCGGTCTTGCTCCAGGTGGGGTTTACCTAGCCAGCTTGTCTCCAAGCTGCTGGTGCGCTCTTACCGCACCGTTGCAACCTTGCCTGTACCCTTAAGAGAGCCATCGGCGGTCTACATTTCTGTGGCACTATCCCTAGGATCGCTCCCGCCGGACGTTATCCGGCACCCTGCCCTATGGAGCTCGGACTTTCCTCCCATGCGGCCTTTCGGCACTGCATCGGCGATTGCCCAGCTTACTTCTACAGCCTAGATGATTAAGTATAAAGATTAAAACAGATCACCGCAATACATCGAATATTCCTCCAGAGGAAACACTTAGATCCAATAAAACGGATCGGCCGAAATTACAGGAACTTCAATTTTTACTTCGCCAATATGGTTTACTAATTCCTGCAAACGTTGGGCAAGCACAGGAAGCGATAGCTGTTCCATAGCTGCGTGCGTACAGTCGACAACCGCCAGTCCAGCATCTGTAGCATCTACAGCTGCATGATGATTGATATCAGCCGTCACTAATACGTCAGCCGATTTTTCCAGAGCTACATCCATAAAATCTCGACCACTACCACCCAGTACTGCTACACGAGCGATTTTTCGATCGGGCAAACCACTAAATCGAATGCCGCTTTGCCCCATTCTGTCTTTCACTCGTTGAGCGAACTGTTGAAGTGTCATGGGTTGCAAAAGTTGACCAATCCGTCCAAGACCGATAGTTCTGTCCTCAGCCGTAACGCCAGTTGGAACAAGAATCTCTACATCCTGTAGTTCAAGATGTTCTGCCAAAATGTCATTAACTCCACCAGGAGCTACATCCCAATTGGTATGGGCTGCATAAATAGACAAATTTGCTGACAGTGCAATTGCCAGTGCTTGACCAGTAGTCGTATGAGTCAAAATTTTTCGCAACGGATGATAAAAAAGAGCGTGGTGTGTAATTAACATATCCACTTTAGCCTCAACCGCAGCAACAATGATGGATGGTTGAGCTTCTAAAGCAATCCAAATTTTTTGCACTTTTGCTTTAGGAGAGCCGATTTGTAAACCAATAACATCTTTAGGCAATGCCCAGTTTGGATGCGCGATTTCTTCCATAGCATGGATTACATCTTGAACTTCCAAGCATCATCCCCCTCTTTCACTCGATAATTTTGCCTGCCAATTTTTGATCCACTCAATATCACCCAGCAATTCTTGACGACGCTTGTCCGTTTCGAAACGAGGAAGATACGAAATGTTATAGTTAGGGTGTGGCATTTGTTGGAGAATGTTCTGGTATTTCTGTATTTCAACCTGCAAATATTGTTCTACGTCTATGGTTGGCCGCTGTAAATTCAAAGGTCCGTATTGATAGGCCATCCGTTTATCCCACTCATCTGGAAATAACTGATAAGCAACATCAAATGCATACTCATTGCGTATAGCCTGTATACATTGATAAAACCTGCCATCTTCTTTAAGTATTGACTCATCTTGTAGAAAAAAATGATGCTGATAGAGCCACTGTCTGAGCTTAGAATATGCATTCATTGGCTGCAACAGCAACATTCGAGTGTGTTCAACAACTGAGGGCGATTGCATGAGAATTTCTGTTATTGTCGAGCCTCCCATACCGGCAATCACCACTGTGTCCACTTCTCCAGGTTGTACAGTCGAGAGACCATCTCCTAAACGGACGTCAATGAGATCTGTAAGGCCTGCCTGTGAAATCTGCTTACTAGCGCGTTCGACCGGCCCTACCGCAACATCAGAGGCAATAGCTGTATGAATTCTACCCATTTGTACAGCTGCAATCGGCAATAAAGCGTGATCGGTACCTACATCCACCAAGCTTGCTTCAGATGGGATACGTGACAATAGCCATGAAAGACGATAAGAAATTGAAATCGTAGGTTTATGTTCTTCATTCATCATACGCGCATTGTAACTCAGGAAAGAAAGACAATCAAAACCGCAATGCACATTAAGTCCAGGAGGATTTTCGAAGGAGAGTGTACTGAATACGAGCAAAAATTTCCCGCACAGCGTAACGTCTCTCCTGTTTGCCTGATTTCGCTGCATACCCGCTGGCAGGAATAGAAAGTTTTTTAGCAACCGCAAGGGCCCGTGGCAGATGATAATCACTTGTTACAATAATGGCGTCTGCAAATCCCAAGCTGTTCATCAGTAACAAAGAATTGCGAAGATTTTCCCAGGTATCGGAAGATTTGTGTTCTTCGAAAATAACATGCGGCGCTACGCCGTTCATTACAAGAAATCGTTTCATGGAATGTGACTCTGTGACTTTTTCATCCTGACCACGCCCACCGCTCACTATAATAGCTTGCATATACCCCATTCGATATAAGTCTATAGCCGCGTGCAATCGACGAATCAAGGGTGGAGATGGCCGATAACCATCTGTAAAAGCCCCTAAAACAATAGCCACATCTGCTGGAACAGGCCGAATATTACGCCCCTGTGCCGATAACTGTTCTGCCATAATCGCTAGGAGTCGATAAATCAGTAAAGGAGCACATAGGAATAGAAGCAACAAGAATAGAATGGTTTTCCACATTCTTACACCTTCTTTTTAGCCCCTTTTTTCGATCTCTTTGTACACGCTAAGACGTTATTCTCTACAATCGAGAAATAGACCGATTCAATAAAAAGAATCGGTCCAAAAGAATGTCCACTCTTTATCTTACTTTTTAAGAGAATTGATTAGCACCCAAGTTGGCGTGCAATGACAAGACGCTGTACTTCAGACGTTCCCTCACCAATTTCAATGAGTTTGGCGTCACGCAAATGCCGCTCGACGGGGTATTCGCGCATATATCCATTACCACCAAGAACTTGAATGGCATCAAGACAAGTTTGGGTACAGGTTTCAGAAGCAAAAAGTTTGGCAAATGCGGCTTCTTTGGTGTATGGACGATTTTGATCATGCAACCAAGCTGCTTTGTATACTGCATTGCGAGCCAAATCAAGATGCATGGCCATATCCGCCAATTTATTGGAAACCGATTGAAATTTCGATATAGGTTTACCAAACTGTTCGCGACTTTTACTATACTCCAAAGCCGTATCAAAAGCGGCTTGGGCTATACCAATGGCCAATGCGGCAATTGCAACTCGTCCGTTGTCCAATGTGGCTAAAAATTGGCGAAAACCACGATGCAAGGGCCCCAATAAATTTTCTTTAGGAATTCGTACATCTTCCAAGATCAACTCAACCGTATTAGAAGCTCGCATTCCCATTTTTTCATAAGCTTTGCTTACAGAAAAACCTGGAGCATCTGTAGGAACGATAAAGGCACTAATTCCTCGATTTTCTTTGTCTGTCAATGCTGTAAGCACTACATATTTGGCATATCCACCATTGGTATTATATATTTTTGTACCGTTGATGACCCATTCGTCGCCTTTCAAGCGAGCTGTCGTTTTAGTACCACCCGCATCGGAACCTGCACCATTCTCTGTCAGACCAAAGGAACCCAGTGCTTCGCCTTTCGCTAAAGGAACAAGATATTTTTTCTTTTGTTCTTCAGTTCCAAAATGTAAAATCGGCATCGATGCAAGAGAGATATGTGCCTCATAACTCAATGCTGTTCCCGCACAAGCTTGACCAAGTTCTTCAAGCGCCAAGCAGTAACTGATAAAATCAGCACCCGATCCTCCATACTCTTCAGGGATGGGCAAGCCAAGTAAGCCTAGTTTACCCATCTTTTCGAAAATTTCTATCGGAAAACGTTCGGTACGATCTAATTCCGCTGCAATCGGTTTGATTTCTCTCTGCGCAAAATCACGAACGGTTTCCCGAATCATTTTCTGTTCTGGCGTAAAGTCAAAATCCACTCCTATCCCTCCCAAACTCTGTCTTAGAAATTATAGCGATCAAACGAAAGCGCTTGCAATAGGTTGGTATAAAGTCGGAGAATACTGAAGATTGCATTTTGTAGGATGATAGCTTGATAACTGCGTGACAAGTTCACCCTAAAACTGCCTGCTGACTATAGGCAAACCGCTTTTTATGACAATCACAATGATAAACAAAAAAGTCCCTCAGACATCTTGAGTATCTGAGGAGACATTTTCTTACAGCCACTGACATGCTCATGGTTTATTCAAGAAAATCTTTCAAACGTTTGCTGCGGCTAGGATGGCGCAATTTACGCAACGCTTTAGCTTCAATTTGCCGAATGCGCTCGCGCGTGACACCAAACACCTTACCAACTTCTTCCAAAGTGCGAGTACGCCCATCATCGAGACCAAAACGCAAGCGCAATACATTCTCCTCACGCTCTGTTAAGGTATCCAGCACATCTTCCAATTGCTCTTTTAATAACTCATATGCCGCTGCATCCGCAGGAGCAGGCGCTTCATCATCAGGAATAAAGTCTCCCAGATGGGAATCGTCCTCTTCACCTATCGGTGTCTCAAGCGAAACAGGTTCTTGAGCAATTTTTTGGATTTCTCGCACCTTTTCAGGTGTCATATCCATCTCTGCAGCTATTTCTTCAGCAGTTGGCTCCCGACCAAGTTCTTGAAGCAGTTGGCGAGAAATGCGAATCAACTTGTTAATTGTTTCCACCATATGCACAGGTATGCGAATCGTTCTCGCTTGATCGGCAATAGCGCGCGTGATGGCTTGGCGAATCCACCAAGTTGCGTACGTACTAAATTTATAGCCCTTGCTGTAGTCAAATTTCTCCACAGCCTTAATCAAGCCCAAATTACCTTCTTGTATCAAATCCAAAAATAACATGCCACGTCCTACGTAACGTTTGGCGATAGAAACTACCAAACGCAAATTAGCTTCTGCAAGACGTCTCTTGGCTTCTTCGTCTCCTTGCTCGATCCGTTTAGCTAATTCAATTTCTTCAGCAGCAGAGAGCAAAGGAACACGCCCAATTTCTTTCAAGTACATACGAACCGGATCGCTAATTTTAATCCCCGGTGGCATGGACAAATCATTCAAATCAAAAGATTCGTCCGCTTCTTCTTCTAATTCCGAACGATTGGGACCTTCATCGTCGTCTGATTCGTCTCCCAATTCACGAGCATCATCAGTCTGACGCTCATTCACCACTTCAATTCCATGTTCAGCCAGTTGATCAAAAAACTCATCCATGTCGTCTGCAGAGAGAGCAAATTCCGCCAGACGATTGCCAATTTCGTCATATGTCAACCAACCGCGTTTTTTCCCGACATCAACCAATGTTGCTTTTGTGGACTGCAACAGTTGGGTAGATTCTTCATCACGAAGTTTTCCTTCCGTTCCTTTCATCTCATCCTGGCCTCCTCGTCCCCGCCTTTCACAGCAACCGAAAAGCGGGTGGACTTTAGAGCCTCCATCTCACGCATGAGCGCATCGACCCGACTCTTTATCTCTAAAGCCAACGCCGAATTTCCAGCAAGTTGCGCCTGCACAACTTCAGCGATTGCTTCTTTATAAGAACGTTCCAGTATATGGCTTCGTATGGTGCGCAAATAATCCTCCAAGATACGTTTATCGAACGGCACCGAATTGTCTATCAATAGTGCAGAGGCCAACTTGCGCAAATCTTCTTCTTCCAATTCATCGACAAACGTCTCAATCGATGTCTCAGAAGTCAATCGCCAATGATAGAGAAGAGCTAACAAAGCTGTCTGTTCCGGAGTGGCAAGCTCATCTACAGCATGCGATTCTATTTCCGCAAACGCATCGTTATCCAACATCATCCACTGTAAAATTCGTTGTCCCGCCTCTATAAACCCTTTTTCCAGAGGTTTAACCTGCAGTGTCTCCTTATTCTCAATCCTACGATGTTGTCTATGCGTTTTTTTCTCGATAATGCGCATTTCTTCCTTTAGAGAATCCAAAGAAAAATTGAATTCCTGTGACAAATTTCGCAACTCTGCTTCTTTTTCGATGGGAGAAGCACGCACTGCCAAAAGTTGCATTACATGGCGCATATATTGCTGCCTGCCAGCGGAAGAGAGCAAATCAGCAGTTGTACGCAATGAATGGGTAAGAAACTGCAATGGCGTTAAAGCATTAACCTGCAATTGGTGATGAAATGCCTTTGTGCCAAATTCACGAATGAATTCATCAGGGTCGCGTCCATCCGGCAATTGCACAATCCTTACTTCCAAACCTTCCGTCTCAAAAACTTCAACAGCTCTTTTGGCAGCACTGATACCAGCAGCATCACCGTCATAGACAACCGTTACCAAATGACAATCTCGCTTGAGCAATCTAGCTTGCTCTGGTGTCAAAGAAGTTCCCAGACTGGCGACTCCCGTATCAATTCCCGCTTGCCAAGCCGCCATGACATCCATATAGCCTTCAAATAAATAGGCATGACGCTTGCTGCGGATTTGTTTTCGAACTTTCCCATGTTGAAATAACAAATGACCTTTGTGAAAAATCAGCGTTTCCGGTGTATTGAGATACTTGGGCTTTACACCAGGCTCAAGCGCACGACCGCCAAAACCAACAACTTGACCGCGAATATCAAAAATTGGAATCATGAGACGATGTCGAAAGCGATCGATCCATTCGCCTCCAACCCGCACAATCAAACCTGCTAACTCCAATTCTTCCGGGGAATATCCGCGCCTGCTGAGAAAGCGCATCAGCATATTGGCTTGATTTGGCGAATACCCAAGCTGGAATTCTACAGCCGTTGTTCTCTGAATCATTCGCTCATTCAAATACTTAAGGGCTTGCACTCCGGCATCTGAATTCATTAAAATATGGGTATAGTATTTAGCTGCTAATTCGTTAGCCTGAAGAAGGCGTTCTCTAATTTGGGTTTTTTGTTGGTTAATAGTTGGTTCAACAACAAAACCAGCAGGCAGACTCATGCCAGCGCGAGTTGCCAACACTTCAACTGCTTCCATAAACGACAGACCATCATGTTCCATGACAAAACGAATAACAGTCCCCCCGGCACCGCATCCGAAGCAATGAAACATTTGTCTATCGGGTGAAACAGAGAAAGAAGGTGTGCGTTCATTATGAAATGGACACAGACCAGTAAAAGAATGTCCTGTCTTACGCAGCTCTACATGCTCTGAGATGATGTCGACTATGTCTATTCGCTGCCGCAGTTCTTCAAGAAACTCGTTCGGCAACTTTTGCATCAACCATCACCCACTCCGCGGCGTGCCATTTTACCGAACGCTGCGCGAGTTTTGCGCGGCAATATACCACGATGTACTCATTTAAGACTATTCTACAAAGGACGATAATTTTCCTCCTTCGACATAAAAATCAACTTTGTCAGTTTTTGGCGAGTTCGACCGCTCGAAAACTTCCGCTGAACATGCAATTTTAGTACTCATCGTTTAGCATGGGCAGGATATTTAACAACTATGCCCAACCTTAAAAATTTTTTTCAAAATTCTCTTGACAAAACCTTATACAAGTGTATTGAAAGTCCTGTGAATTTATATCTAAATTCTATCTTGAGATTCGTAGCAATCGCTTTTTAGCATTCTGCCCAAAGAGTTTGGTTTGCTTCTTGGATAAGTCCGATTCATCCTGCGCGAGTATACTTTCTTTGCTCATCTCATGGATTCCTTTTAACTTTGTTCTTCATCAAGTATCCAATATACTTGTAAATTCCGATGAATTCGGAGCCAAAACAACTTAATTTCAGGTACAGCTTTAGGTAAGTCGAAACGGGAGCCATGTCCAACATAAGGGGGTCAATCCGCTCAGATTCCTTCTCCTTCGGAATCAGCAAAATTACAACAAAGAGCAAGGACAATCCATCATAATTGTCCCTGACGATGAACCAAATCCAAAACCAAAAGCGCCGTTTCTTCTACAGCTCGATCACTGACATCTATAATGGGACAACCCAGTCTCTTCATCACTTCGTCCGCATATTTCAATTCCAACTCAATTCTCTCTGGACTGGCATAACTTGCATCCGGTGTCAGGCCAAGTGCCTGTAATCGTGCTTGACGTATGCGATTCAATTCCTCTGGACGTATCGTCAAGCCTACAATACGGTGTGGATTTTCCAATCGAAACAATTCTTCCGGTGGTGCAATTTCCGGAACGAGCGGCACATTGGCAACACGCATTCGTTTATGTGCTAAATACATGCTCAACGGCGTTTTAGAAGTCCTTGAAACACCCACAATAATGATGTCAGCTTTTTCCAGACCGCGCGGATCTCGCCCATCGTCATACTTAACTGCAAACTCAATAGCATCCACACGACGAAAATAATCTGCATCCAATTGATGGACCAAACCCGCTTTTAGATGTGGTGCAAATCCATATACTTTTTCCAGCGCCTCAACCATAGGCCCCATAATGTCTACAACTTCAACACGGTACTGGGCTGCCTGTTCTCTCAACGCTGTACGCAATTCGGGCAAAATGAGCGTAAAAGCAATAATCGCTCCTTCTAATTCAGCTCGTCGGACAATTTCTTCTACAGAGCCCACACTATCAATATGCGCAAATCGCCTCAATTGAATATGAGCACCGTCAAATTGGCTAGCAGCCGCACGGACAACTGTCTCTGCCGTCTCTCCAACCGAATCTGAGACCAGATAGACAACCGGATTCTTGTCAGACATTAAGACTCCTCCTCCTCATCTACGCGACTTACCGCGAGAGCGCCAGAATGACGGTTCTGACGGGAGGACGGTTCTCCAAGTTCTACAAACGCTTTGGTAATTGTGGTTTTTGAAACTCTACCCACAACCTCTAACTGGTTAGCTTCCACAGTCCTGACAACAGGAAGCGAGTCAATCTCGTGATGAACCATCAAATGGGCTGCTTCATAAAGGGTCGCTTCTTGTGAAATGGTAACAACATGAGGTACTCGAGTCATCACCAAATGGATTGGAATTTTCTGCATTTCTCCACCATTAATGGCGACCTTCAGTAAATCCTTGCGAGAGACCACGCCTTGCAAAAGACCATCGCGAACAACTATTAAGGTTCCAACGTCCTCCATAAACATGGTAACAATTGCATCGTAGACCGTATTCTTATCACTAAGGACAACCGGAATCGACTTATAATCCTTGACCTGCAATGAGTGAAGCACCGTGACCAATTCGCTGTGTTCAGGCATCCCAGTGTATGTGTATCCAACTCTGGGCCGCGCCTGTAGATAGCCTGCCATGGTCAAGACAGACAAATCAGGCCGTAAAGTGGCCTTGGCCACAGAGAGTGCTTCGGCAATCTGGTCACCAGTAATAGGTCCACGTTCCTTCACCAAACGAACAATGGCAGACTGTCTCTTTGTCAATTCCAAGTCCATCACAACCCGTTCTTTTCTCGCCGTTTTGATTGACACACTACTTGATCAATGCAAGTATAACGAATTATTCACAAGTTTACAGACGAATCAGCAAACTGTCAGCAAAAAATTCAGTCACCAGAAGGCTTGTCCTCTTTCCTCAATGGAGAAGAATTAAAGCTAGAAGTTAATCTATCTAAATCACCCTCAGCTAGAGGCAGTAGAATTTCTTCAAGTATTTTGGCCGATCTCGGTCGAATTCCTGCAAATTCTGAAAGGTGATAACGGAGAATGCGCCGCAAATTTTGCACAATAGGCGCGGATAGATACAAATGGCCCAGTCTTTGAATAGGGACCCACATTAGAGCGCGCAAAATTTTTAACTCTTTTTCAGACAAAGGTATAGCCCGCTCACCAGAAAGTGGATTCCTGGAATTCCAACATCGCTGACAGAGAAATTGCCCCAATCGTTCTGCATACCCGTGAGTAGCATCAACCTTATCTTCATTTAAATAATTCCCACAAATCCCGCAATATTCCACATCAGGAGCGACGCCTGACCAGCGCAAGACCCGAGCTTCCAAAAGCATGGCAAGCATGCTTATATCCGATTCGTCTAAATTTTCCATCAGGTCATAAATGCGATCGAGCACCTGAAAAGGTTCTTTGTTGCCATTAGGGTATTCAGGAACAGAGAGACGAACGAGATCAGAAAAGTAGGCAGCATACGCTGCCTTTTCGACACTTACTTGTGGTCCCTTGGGAGACTCCAATAATTCTGCCTGCAAAATGGTGGCCATCCCCGAACCCAAACGCATTTGATAGATGGATTTTGACCCTAGATGCGTAGTAGCGCGAAGCTTGCTGTGAGGTTTTTTAGCGCCACGAGCTATTGCAGAAAGCGTGCCACTTTCGGAAAGCAATTGTAAAATAGCATGAGACTCCCCATAAGGTTGGCTGCGCAACACTCTTGCCGGCAATTGTAGTTGCACAATGAACCACCCTCTGCTTTCCAATGTGTTTTGAAATCAAGAGTTTTACTCTTCGGACTCTGAGCCTATTTCTTCAACCTGATCTTTGACATCCCGTATTTGCGTAAAATCCCTGTACAGCAAATAGGCGTCAATATCACCTGTCAACGTGAAGATTTGCCACGTAAAATCCCGCAACCGAACTCAACTCCTCTGATGAAATTGGGATGGTGTCGGAAACGTGACACGCTTCTGTTGTTAGGGTGTGGAGGACGGGTGTGGATATACTATGAATCCATTGGTAAACTGGTGAAGGCTGATAAACAAAACTGTCCTCAATTACCACAGATTCTATATAAATGCCCATTTGTCGATCCCGATGGACATTCAAGAAAGATTCTCAAAACCAAATCTGCGCAAGACAGAATCATCATTACGCCAATCTTTTTTGACCTTGACCCACAATTCCAAATACATCTTGTTGCCAAGCAATCTTTCCAATTCAGCCCGGGCTAACTCCCCTACTTTTTTTAACATAGCCCCCTGTTTACCAATCAAAATACCTTTTTGGCTGTCCCGCTCAGTGTAAATGACTGCCTGAACATATAAAGTCCCTCTCGGACGCTGTTCCATTTGTTCTAAAACGACTGCGACTGAATGAGGGATTTCTTCACGAGTCAAATGGATTACTTTTTCTCGAATCATCTCCTCAATGAGGAAACTTTCTGGATGGTCGGTGACCATATGATCAGGATAGTACTTTGGACCTTCCGGCAAAACGAACATGATTTGCTCGGTCAGTACATTTAATTGAGTGCCACGTTTAGCCGACACAGGGATATGCTCGGCAAAAGGATAGAGCGACTGATATTGCTCAATTTTGCTTAAAATTTTGCCTTTTTCTTCGGCATCGATTTTATTTAATACCAAAAATACAGGTGTTGTTAAATCCTTCATACGCTGTAAAATCTGTCTATCCTGGTCGATTTGCGAACTAGTGATATCGGCTACAAAGAGCACAACATCGACTTCCCTAAGAGCTGCCAAGGCAGTCTCTACCATCGCTTCTCCAAGTCGATGTTTGGGTTTATGGATACCTGGAGTATCTATAAAAATCATTTGTCCACTATCCGTTGTCACTACACCGCGAATTTGATGGCGCGTTGTCTGGGGACGATTGGACATAATTGCTACTTTTCTGCCGACCAGTTGATTGAGTAAAGTCGACTTTCCGACATTCGGACGACCAACAATCGCCACAAATCCGGAACGAAAAGCAGGGTGCTCTTGAGCCATTTACATTACTCTCCTGTCCATACTTCATCGTTTTTTAGGTTTTGCTTGTCGGCGGCAAACCAAGTTATCCAACTCAGTACAGCAGTCAACAGCACAAGCCCGGTAGATAAAAAGCGCGGATGAAAAATAAGATTTAAACGCCATGGCCAATTCACAAAAGCTAAGGCAATAGCCAGCATTGCCGCCATAAAAGCAAAGACCAACACAGCACCAGCCGCTGCATCTTTCGCAGCTTTGGCCAGAGTATTCCATTGATGCTGTACCAGTAAGTCAACCACAGCCTCCAAAGAACAGTTGATCAATTCTAAAGCAAAAACTCCACCAGCCGCCATTAGCCCTAAAATGATTTGCCACCAAGTCGGCTGGATAAGTAAATCAAACACCAAAAGTAACTGAAAAATAAAAAAATGAATGCGCATATTGCGTTCTCTTCGTAAATTGCTAAGGATGCCCTGATAGGCCATCTCTAACGAATGTAAGAAAGATCGGTTTTTGAACTGTGTATGCAATGACATGGGCATTCGTATCATCTGGTCAGCTGGAGACTTTGCAAAATCTCTTCCTGCAGGCCAAACATCTCTTTTTCTTCTTCTTCTGAACCGTGATCAAAACCTAACAAATGCAAAAATCCGTGTACAAGCAAAAAACCAAACTCACGGCGTAACGAATGATTATAATCCTTTGCTTGTTGAATAGCCATGGGTAAAGAAACGACGATATCACCCAGTAAAATCGGTTCGTTAGGCAAACCACCGATATCCTCCCCCTCTAACTGAGGAAAAGATAGGACATCTGTTGGCCTGTCCACATTACGATACTGTAAATTTAACTGATGAATGGTCTTGTTGTCGACCAACAGTACCGAAACCTCGCCCGAACAATGCAAATGCTTGGCCGCAGCCATGAGTACAGTCTCCACATACTCTTCAATCGGCATTAACTCATCTGGAACGGCAACTTCTGCATCTAGAATGACCGATAGTGAAGTCTCACTCATTTTCCCACTTCCTTACGCAATTTATCGATATCCGGATACTCAATTCGCGAATGATAGATCCCTTTCAGTGTTTTCATAAACGCCGAGACCATAACATCCAAATCCTGCAGGGTTAAGTCGCATTCATCCAATTGACCATCCTGTAAACGATCTTTGATTATTTTCCGAATAACGCCTTCTACGCGATTGGGCGTAGGACGCGCCATACTGCGCACAGCCGCTTCAATCGCATCACAAATCATGACAATTGCACATTCACGCGTTTTAGGTTTAGGTCCGGGATAGCGAAAATCGTCTACCCGTACTGTTCCGTTTTTATCCATCTCTTTAGCCTTATTATAAAAATACCAAAGAATCGTCGTTCCGTGGTGAGTTGCACAGATATCTTGAATTGGCTTCGGCAATCCTGCCCGCTGCAACATGACCAATCCATCCGTCACATGGGAAGTGATGATGAGATGGGAAAGGCTTGGCGCAATCTTTTCGTGTGGATTTTCTTTGGTCATCTGATTTTCTACAAAAAACATAGGCCGTCTCGTCTTGCCGACATCGTGATAATACGCACCAACGCGGCAAATAAGTGGATCGGCTCCTACCAATTCAGCTGCTGCTTCAGCCAAATTGCCGACAATGAGACTGTGATGATATGTGCCTGGCGCTTCCAATAACACTTTTCGCAAAAGGGGATGATTAGGATTTGATAGTTCCAACAAACGAATCGCTGTCAACAAACCGAACGTCGTTTCAAAAAACGGTAAAATCCCCATAACCAGTACTGCACTTAAGACGCCATTTAAAAGCGCCAACCCCAAATGAACAGATAAATCATGGAAAGAAGCACCATTGTCCATTTGCATAAAATGAGTCGCCAATACACTTATCACATTCACACCAGAAACTAAAAATCCTGCACGCATAAACGTACTGCGACTCGTCACACGGCCCACACTATAGGCTCCTACCAATGAACCGATAAAGCTGTACAGCACATATTCAAATTGAAATCCAAAAGCAGCCGCTACCAAAAAAGAAAAATAAAATGACGTGACCCCCGCTAATGAACCGTCCATCATAACCGATACCAGCATCGCACCGAGCGAGATCGGCATCAAAAAAGGAGCTGCTGAAGGACCGCTGTCCACGACAGACTTGGTTAAAGCTATCAGAATGGACACGAGAACAAAAACAATCAGTAAAACCAAAAGCATTAAATTATCCAGCCTGCGACGCGGATCTCGCCTTTCCACGTAAGCAGCAAGCAAACCCACAGAAAGGATAACGTAGAGAGCAAAACCAAATACAATGCCGAAATTAGGATGACCACTGTAAAGACCTACATCCATCAGTTCACTTTGGACACTGTTGGTGACTATACCATTTTTCGCTACAATGACATCGCCTTGATGAATCATTATATTGGCCACACTTTTGGCAGCTGCCTCACGCGCAGCTTCGGTAGCCTGCTTTTGATAAATCATGTTAGGTTTAAGCACACTGCTCACTACATTTTGCACGATCAAACGGGATACACGATTCAGGTCGTAATTGAGCATCTGCCGATCAACCAACAAACTGGCCTGCTGAAGCGAGTCAGAATAAAAAGGCACCCCGAGTAGTTCTTTGACAATGCGTTCCGAAACACTCTGCAAGATGCCTACATCTTGAGAGGACAATGTTGAAAGCGCCTGTAAAGTAGCCATCGACACCCCTTTAGGGGCAATAGATTGAAGCGACTCGATACGTTGAGCCTGACTGAGCGATTTATCTGTGGATTCAGAAATCGCTGCATTATATAGCTCGTCTATCTGTTGTAAAGCCTGTTCTAATACTGCAGGCGATTGTACATATTGTTTGGGCACGTGTGCCATAGCTTCTTGGCGCGCCTCTTCTGTTGCCTGAGTATTGACTGTGGTGATGGGAGAACGAATGGTGACCGGGCTCACCTGTCCCACAGCGAGATGATATTTAGGAGGCAGCACTGAAGAGAGAAGAATGGCGTACACCAAAATGACCATCAGCATATAAATGGCCAGGCGAATCCGTTTGGACGCTCGAAAATCTGGATTGTCCAATATACGTCGCAAAACCATATACCACTTGGACGTGGTCATGCACTCAATCTCCTTGTTACGCAAAGACTACTATATTACATCTTGAAACAGTCAGTCATTATCGGCAAGATATTCTACACACCTTGCGTCTTCGTCAATAGATTGGCATGTGCATCATAGGCTTCAATAATCTTTTGAACCAAATGGTGACGCACAACGTCTGACGGACTAAAAAAGTGAAATGCAATGCCCTTGACCTCTGATAGAACACGAATGGCTTGAACCAAACCTGACTCTCGTCCTGCAGCTAAGTCAATCTGGGTAATATCCCCTGTAATCACCATTCGACTGCCAAAACCTAGTCGGGTCAAAAACATCTTCATTTGCTCTACAGTCGTATTCTGTGCTTCATCCAATATGACAAACGAGTCGTCAAGCGTCCGACCTCGCATATACGCCAGAGGAGCTACCTCTATTAAACCTCGTTCCATAGCCCTTTGCACTTGTTCAAGTCCGTAGACATCATTTAATGCATCGTACAGAGGGCGAAGATACGGATCGACCTTTTCCTGCAAATCTCCAGGTAAAAATCCGAGTTTTTCGCCCGCCTCAACCGCTGGACGGGTGAGAATAATCCGTTTGACCTCACCTTTTTTTAATGCCATGACAGCCATAGCTACCGCGAGATAGGTTTTTCCCGTACCAGCCGGTCCTATGCCGAAGACAATTTCTTGCTGCTTCATATATTCAACATAACGCCGTTGTCCGAGCGTCTTCACACGTACCGGTTTCCCTTTATGAGTGACCGCTACTTCCGTCGTGTAAATGGGAATCAATTCTTCCAATTCATCCTGTAACGCGAGTTCAATAGCATACCGATAATCAGCGTCCGTCAAGTGAACTCCTAAATGTGAAAGTTGAGTTAACGTACGCATCAGGGCAATCATGCGTTCTGTTTCCACTGATGTGCCGCTAAAGGTTATATCCGTACCACGCGTAGTCACTCGTGCCTTGAACGCTTGCGCCATAAGTTCCAATAATAAATCATTAGGTCCGAGCACAATAACAGCTTCTTCATTGTTCGCAAATGTCCATTTGCGTATGGACGTCTCTGAGGTCAATCGATGAGCCACTCCCTCAATTTGCTTTATGTATGACTCGAAGTTGACGGTGAAGAACCATTCTCTCCTGACGTTACTGGCGGTATAGGAGCCGGAACGCCGACGTTTTCCTCAGTTCTTGTAAGAATGGTCTCATATAGAGTACCACGCTCGACTCTTCGGTGTAAAACGGTCTGACCAAGAATATGCCCTTCTTCTCCAATTTGTGTGGCGACGTCCGATCGCGCTAACTGTAATGCTTCAGCTTCTGCTTTCTGCTGTGATTTAAGGAAAAGGCTAGGAGAGACTTCATAACGACGTACCGTTTCCCATTGAATCGGCAAAACATATTGACCCAAGCGCCAATCTGTCTGACTCGGCACATCGAGCACATGATGATAGTCTGGCTCTCTAAATCCCCATACACGCAGCAAAAACTGACCGGACCGTAAATAGTAGCGAGTAACATATTCTCCTGTCAGACGGCCCTGAGACACTTTAAGAGGTACTTGAACGATTGAGGTGTACCAAACTTCACCCAGAACATCTCCAGATGCGGATACTTGCGCAGCTCCATCGGCCAGGGTTCCGCTGATGGCCACTTGGCCTGGCATAACAGTCTGTCCATCCCTCACCATCGTTAGCCCGCGTGTGGCGTATACATGAAGAATGACGGCCGGTTTACTAATCACAATATTCACAGGTGTCTGATTCAGTGCCTTTGGGGCTTCAATTTTAGGAATGACCTGTATTTTAGCCACAGAACCTTCCATTCGCACTCCAACCCACACTACATCTTTAGACTGTTCGCGAATCTCTTCCTGTAATTGCAGAAGTGGCGGCAAATGATGCTGAAATGCGCCTACATACAGCCCAGAATCTTGGGCAGCCTCTTGGACCGATTCATAGATAGCTTCATTCGGAGCCTGAATGTCTACACGCCAAACCATTTGTGACAATCCATAGAGCAAGCAGACAAAGAGAATTGCTCCACCAGCAAATACGCGTCTTTGCCAAAGACGGCGCAGTATGAAAATTCCCCCACGACGTTCAAGGACTCGAAATTTCACTTGTGTTCGTCTGCAAAATGTATATAAAAGACCAATCTCCCGAACGTCCAGATGTAGACGTAACGTATGGGTAGAAAATTGAATAGAACGAACTTTCACACCTGCACGATGGAGAAGCGTCAAGACTTCTTGACGACGTTCGCCTCGCAACTCCAGGATGACACTTCCTGCTGGGAACCATTTTAGCCATGGCTTCTTCATCTTGCTTTGCCACCTTTGATATACTTCATTTCCTGAACATCGCCTCGAATATGAATCTCGCTGGCTGTAAGCAAAATCACTTCGAAATCGTTGCCTATAATCTTAAGTTGGTAATCTCCCACATCACACCATACTTCGTTGGCTGACACATGAAGGAGCGACTCTAGGCGTTCAATGACAATCTCAGAGGCGTTGATGCACGTCACTCTACTTGCGTCGAGTAGAACGTCTTGTGGTAAAGACAGCCATTCCGTTGCAGCACCCTTCATTTTTTGCGTCCAACGCGACAACCGTACCACCCTTTCTCGGCAACGCTATTCTTTAAAGTATGTCCGAGTCCACTTAACTATCACCTTTTGAATATCAGAGAGACGAGAGAAAATAGAAGTTCTTGCCCTTGTGTTTATTGTGGTACAGGCAAAACAAAAACCCGGATAGACACATCCGGGTTTAAAATAGAGAGATTTCTTTTATGGTATTTCTTCAAATTTCAGGCGCTGATGAATATCTGCGTCTTGAGAAGCTTAGGCTTCTTTGCCACTAAGCAATTCTGCGACAACGCTCTGCACCAGTTTCCCATCCGCCTGACCACGCAACCTGGACATCAATGGCCCCATCACTTTACCCGTGTCCGCTTTCCCAGTGGCGCCAACTTCGTTCATCACTTGGGTTGCTATCTCACGAATCTCAGCTTCTGAAAGCTGTTTAGGTAAATACTCAGTCAGAATAGCAATTTCAGCTTCGGCTTCAGCGACTAAATCGCTTCGACCAGCTGATTCAAAAGCTTGGAGGGAGTCCTTACGCTGCTTTAATTCACGTGAAATAACTGCCTGGACTTCACTTTCCTCAAGCGTTTTGCCCAGTTCAATTTCACGATTTTTGACAGCAGAGCGAATCATTCGGATGACGGACAGGCGCACCTTGTCCTTGTCTTTCATCGCCTGTTTCATATCTTCTGCTAGACGAGCCGACAAGTCCATGGAACGTCTTCACTTCCTCAATAAGATTTGCGACGATTCTTACGAGCGGCTTCAGACTTCTTTTTGCGGGCCACACTCGGCTTTTCATAGTGCTTCCGCTTGCGGATTTCCGCCAAGACACCGTCCCGGGCCGTCGCCTTTTTAAAGCGACGAAGCGCGCTGTCCAACGATTCGTTTTTACGAACCTTTACTTCGGACATCTTTCTCCCTCCCTCCGGCACGAAGCAATGACGTATCAGGCGTATTATAGTATAGCGCTTTTTTGAGTGTCAAACACGAATTCAATTCATGACAGTTTATCTGCCAGCATAATTCTCTTAGAGAACGTTTTGTCCACCCTGATACCGATACCAAAAATAGGTCTCTTCGGCAACTGCAACTCGTGCGGTACAAGCCCATCGACCTAAAAAGCGAGGTGGCTCCATCAGAAATGATCTCTCATCTCTTGCTGGCCTTTTTTTCTCTTAGCGCCTTTCTCTCCGGCCTTTGGGCTTTGCGATATGGATTGCGCCAATTAGCAAGTAAACGTGTTGAAGATCTATTAGAAAAGCTCGTCCGCACCCCTACACGTGGTATTTTTACAGGAACTATAGTCACTGCTCTCATGCAAAGCAGCGCGGCTGTCACAGCCATCGCCGTGGGATTAGTTTCCAGTGGAAGCTTAACCTTTCGCTCAGCTCTTGGTATCGTGCTTGGCGCCAACGTCGGCTCGACAGTAACACCACAAATGATGCAGTTAAACCTGCGCTGGTTGGTCTACCCTACTCTCGTGGTTGGACTGCTTGGTTTACTCTCGCGTGAGCGCAAATGGCGATTCTCGGCTCTAGCCGCCGTTGGTTTTTCAGCCGTCTATCTTGGTCTGGAAACGTTGGAAAACGCACTAGCACCCCTCAGTAAAAGCCCATATTTTGCCGAACTTTTACGTAACAGCACTTTCCATCTTGAAGGTGCTATTCTTTGCGGCATACTGGCCAGCACATTACTTCAATCCAGTACAGCTACAACCCTAGTAACCATGGCGTTGGTCCACGATTCCAGCATATCACTTACATCAGCCATCGCTATTGTTCTAGGCGCCAATATTGGTACTTGTCTCACATCGGTCATAGCCTCGATTGGGCAGTCACGAGCTGCTGTGCAGGTTGCGCTGTTTCACGTTTTGCTCAACATATTTGGCGTATTGGCAATTTGGCCTTGGATTCATCCCTTTAGCCGTTGGCTTGTGCGTTTAGATCATCATCCGGAACAAGTGGTAGCAAATGCCCATACCCTGTTTAATGTCTTCAGCACCCTGTTAGTTTGGCCATTCACACGTACTTACGCCCGTTTCATTGAACGATTATTGCCGAACCAAATGAACTCCTGAAGAAGTGCCAATCCGTTCGACACCTAAACTGAGCATCATACTGGCTACCTCCATGGTACGCACGCCTCCCGACGCTTTTACGTGCGCTCCTGCCGGCGACGCTAACGCTTGCATGATATAGACATCAAGACCATGAGCGCCTGCTGTATGAAATCCGGTAGATGTTTTAATATAATCAACCCCAGCCGCAAGTGCCGCAATAGAAGCTTTCATAACGCGATCGACCGTCAGAGCGCTCGTCTCCAAAATGGCCTTGACCATCGCCTGCGGTGCTAAACGATTCACCGTCTCGACAACGGCAGAGACAGAAGTCATCACTGCTTGCACATCATCTTCTACCATAGCCCCAAACGGAATAACTACATCCAATTCCTCCGCTCCAGAAGCTAAAGCAAGTGACGTTTCAAATACCAGTTGCTCGGGAGTCACAGCACCATGAGGGAATCCAAGCACTGTGCAAACAGATACGGTCGATCCGGCTAGAGCTTCGACTGCATCGCGAACGTAGCGGGGCTGAACACAAACAGCAGCAAACTGATGCTCTTTGGCCTCTTCACAAAGGGTGAGTACATCAAGCAATCCAGCGTCTGGACGAAGCAACGTGTGATCTATCATCGTGTTTAACGCATCGCGTGAAACGGTGGGATAAGGTAACGATTGTAGAACATGGTGAACTTTGGCCAGCGCATCTTGAGGTGTCTCAGTGCTCACCGATTGACCGACACGCTGAAGATAAGCAGACATGATGGCAGGATGAGTCGCAGAAATTTCTTCTACAACAGAATCAAGCAACGAAATCACAAGCGGCCGCACTTTATGGACGCGCAACTGCGTGTCTGGCTCGGTGTCGTCCCATGTCTGACGAAGCATTTGCCCTCCATCCAGAAACACTTTAGCCTTGTCAAAGATCCAATGCCAATTCATGTAACCTTTTTCTGCGTGAAGTTGCTTCGCGTCTTCCCATGGCAAATAATAGGCGGATTGAATCTCCTCTGCCTGATGCCTCGGTTCCTGAAGCGCATCATCCGCTTCCAAAAGAAACATTCGCACTTCTTTATGGATAGTCGTTCCATGACGCATCACTGGATATTCTACACGGCCAAGGCTAGCTACTAGTCTGGAGCGAATCCCCGTCTCTTCCTCAATCTCTCTAACCGCAGCCGCCTCCCAGGATTCCCCTGGTTCCAAATGCCCCTTAGGTAAAGCAACGTGCCCATAGGCGTCGTCAATCAGCAATACCTCGCGTTCACCGTTCTTTCTGCGAATCACCAGCCCACCAGCAGCCCGCTCAATTGGTTGAAGACGCTTCACGCGGAACAGCTCCCTTCTTCATCGCTATCCAAGGCCGCAAAAGTCACCTGCGCCTCAAATTGTCCCATTTGGATGTCCGATCTCGCTTCACTAAGCCGCACGCGACAAACCTCACCGATGAGCGATTCCGCTCGAATACCCTCTGGAACAGTAAAGGCCATACGCAAATAATTCGCTGCATGACCCACCAGCATAGGACCGTCTTCCTTGCGCGTTAATTCCTTCTCATTCAAACCGCTTTCCAACCACGGTTCTTCGGGAATGACTTCGAAGGAGTCACCTAACAAACCCTGCGCGTATTTCTGTGTAAGCTCCCGTGAAAGCTGAATTAAACGCTGCACTCTCTCTTCTTTCACATCTTCATTAACCTGCTGCGCAAATTTTGCTGCAGGTGTGCCTTTGCGCTGCGAATAAGGAAAAACATGTATCTGGGCGAACGACTGGTGCGTTAAAAAGTCGACGGTTTCTTGAAATTCTTCATCGGTTTCACCCGGAAAACCAACAATAATGTCCGTCGTAACAGCCAAGTCGGGAAGTGCTGTGCGTAAATGACCAAGTTTCTCCAAATACTCCGCCATACGGTAGTGGCGATTCATACGCTTCAATACTGTGTCACTTGCTGACTGTAGAGGGATATGCAAATGGTTGCAGATTTTTTTCGACGATTGTAAAACTTCAATCAAAGCATCATCAATCTCGCTGGCCTCAATGGAAGAAATACGCAGGCGATAAAGATCCTCTTCACATTCCAAATCCCGCAATAAGTCCGCTAAACGATAGTTGTCCAAATCTTCTCCATAGCCGCCTGTATGAATGCCCGTCAACACAATTTCTCGATACCCCGCACGAGCCAGTTTACGCGCTTGAGCCAGAACCGATTCTGGCTGACGGCTGCGAATGAGCCCACGAGCATGCGGAATGATACAAAATGTGCAGAAGTGATTACAGCCATCCTGGATCTTTAAATTGGCGCGAGTTCGATCGTGGAAAAAAGGTACATCCATTTCTTCAAACTCTTTAGATTTCAAAATATTGCCAACATCAATCAGCGGCTGATCTCCTGCGCGAACTTGTTCAACGAGATCAACAATAGACATTTTGCGGTCATTACCTACAACTAAATCCACACCGTGAATTTGCGCAATTTCCTTCGCCGCCATCTGTGCATAACAGCCTGTCACAACCACAAGAGCATCTGGATTGGTGCGCACCGCTCGGCGAATGGCTTGACGAGACTTGCGATCCCCCAGATGAGTCACTGTGCAAGTGTTGATCACATACACATCTGCTGGTTCCGTAAACGGAACTTGTTGATAACCTGCTTGTTGAAAACGATGCCAAATTCCTTCTGTATCATAAAAGTTCACTTTGCACCCGAGGGTATGGAACGCAACCGTTGTCACAAATTTCCCTCCAAGTCACCGGAAAGTTGCAGGACTATGCTCGCAGCTACCAGTCCAGCAGTTTCCGTGCGAAGTTGTCTCGGTCCTAACTGCACACCAATGGCACCGAGTTGATGGTAAAACCATTGCCGTTCAGCGTCAGAAAATCCACCTTCCGGGCCAATAAACAAGACAAAATGACGTTTGCCAGATTTCAGTTCATGCTCCACTGCCTTTCCCAAGCTGTTTCCCTGTGGCAACTCGTCACACACTAAGCATGTCGCCTCTGCCCGATCCGGCAACTGTTGCTCCAGTTCATTGCGCGAGCAGGCAACTGTTACTAGTGGCTGGATGTCTCTTTGCGACTGAGCAGCCGCTTCATTGACTATTTTTTGCCATCTGTCCCTTTTTTCTTGCCTTTTCTTCGTCAGTTGTATCACAGAACGCTCTGTTTGATAAGCTATGAAGTGACTGACACCCAGTTCTGTCATGTGCTGAAAAATATCATCCATTTTTTCGCCTTTGGCCGCACCTTGTACTAAAGTCAAACGTATGTGCGGCTCATGGCCAGGATAACGGGAGATTGGGCGCAGCGTCAATCGCAACGGCGACTGTTGCGCCTCGTCAATTTCGCACAACCACGGCTCCCCTTGGACAACCGCAACTAAACGCTCGCCATTTCGCACACGAAGAACACGCACAAAATGATGAGCTTGAGCCTCATCTACCATCCAAACTTGTCCCATTTTCAATTCTTGTTCAGGCATAAAAATACGCGGCATCACGTGTAAGAAGCCTCCAGCAGTATCCAATCATTTTTTTGATAGCGATGGATAGTTTGAAAACCACTTTGAAGAAGCGCTTCTTCGACTTGTGGAGCATGCTGTTCGACGAATCCCGAGACAAGCAGCAAACCGCCTGGCATCAATCTTGAACGCGCTTCAGGTATCAGTTCAATGACAATATCACGCAAAATGTTGGCCACAATGACATCATAGCGGACTTCTTTTGAAAAACCCTTTAGTAAATCGCCTTGCGAAACCTCTACATGAACTTCGTTCAATCGCACGTTTTCCTTGGCTACAGAGACTGCCACCGGATCGACATCCAGAGCTTGAACTTCTTTCGCGCCAAGCTTCGCAGCTGTAATCGCCAATATCGCTGTACCGCACCCTACATCAAGCACTCGCTTGTCCGCAAGTGTAATTCGCTCCAGAGCTTCCATAGCAAGCTGAGTGGTTTCATGTGTGCCTGTTCCAAACGCCATTCCCGGTTCAAGGCGAACAGAGACACGTTGTGTATCTACATGTTGATCCCAATTCGGAATAACGAGCAGACGACGCCCGACCGGTACAGGAACATATTCATGCTTCCACCCGTCGGCCCACTCTTCTTCATCTACCAACGACCATTCACTCAACACATTTCTTTCTTCAGAAAGAATCTGAAAAACTGAACGCTCAACACCTGCAACAAGCGCAGCAATATCGGCTTCTTTATAAGTTTCCGGAAAATAAACACGAACCACCTGTTGATCGGTTTCCAACAGTGATTCATCAAACCATTCACCAAACTCCGGATGGGGCGGTTCGTCTTCCGTTCGACCTTCTACCGCCACACCTTGAACATCCTGCATCTCTAACCAGAGAGCACTGATGACATCCGCCTGGTTGCGCGAGACAGTTTGCTTGATTTCCCACCATTTCAATTTTTATCCCTCGTTTCCCCAGGTCTGCACCCACTCTATCATCAGTGAAGAAAAAGACTGCCCGCCAACAGCCAAGGGCTGTCTTTAGCAGTCTTTGACCCAGCGAGCATCCATCAAAATTGAATCAGGAATTACCCAAAAAACTTTTCATCCGATCGACAAACGTGCGAGTTTGCTCTGATGGCGACTCTCCCAATTCTCGCCCCAGTTCGCGGAGCAACTCTTTGCCTCGTTCACTCAGTCCTGTAGGCGTAATCACATGAACTCGCACATGCTCATCACCGCGTTGGGTCTGTGAACCCAGTTTGGGAATTCCCTTGCCACGAAGCCTGAACGACGTACCATTCTGCGTGCCTTCTGGAATACGCAATTTAACTTTGCCATCCAGCGTCGGTACTTCAATTTCATCGCCCAACGCCGCTTGAACAAAAGTCAATGGCACATCTACATAGACATTGGTTCCATCGCGTTCAAACACTTCGTGAGGTCGAACTCGAATCACAATATGCAAATCACCTGGCTGTCCGCCACTCGGACTCGTTTCACCAGCACCCGGCATACGCAACCGCGTGCCGTTGTCGACACCAGGCGGTACCTTGATATGGATGGCTCGACGAACTCTTTTCCGTCCCTGCCCCGCACATTCACGACAGAGTTGTTCAATGATTACGCCACGTCCGTGGCATACTGGACAAGGTCGACGATTCACCATGCGACCAAAAGGCGTATTGACGACGTTTTGCTGTTCGCCCGATCCGTTACAAGCTGTGCAGCGCCGCGTCTCTGTTCCGGGCTTTGCACCCGTACCTCCGCAGTTATCGCAAGTCTCTGTGCGCGGCACCTGGATTTCCTCTTCCACGCCAAAGGCAGCATCCTCGAAATCAATCACCAATTCATATTCCAAGTCTTCTCCGCGCTGTGGACCGCGAGCAGTCCGCCCACCAAAAAACATGTCAAAAATATCGCCAAAACCCGAAAAATCGCCAAACGGATTTTCAGCACCTGAAAATCCTCCCATACCGCCATTTCCCGAAGTAGCCTGATGACCAAACTGGTCGTAACGCGCCCTTTTATCGGGATCGGACAAAACCTGATAAGCCTCCGTCAACTCTTTAAACTTTTCGGCAGCGTTTGGATCATTTTTATTGACATCAGGGTGGTTCTGGCGGGCCAATTTGCGGTAGGCGCGCTTGATCTCGTCAACTGTCGCGGTTTTTGAGACGCCCAAGACTTCGTAATAATCGCGCTTATCCACTGGCTACCTACCCCCTCTCCTAACCACAAGTAAACGCGCGGCGTGGCAGGCACGGCCGCGCGAAGACGCGAATTTGTGAACAAGTTTATTTGTTGTTATCTACCTCATTGTACTCAGCATCAACCACATTGTCATCTTTCTTGTCAGTGTCTCCAGCTTCCTGTCCACTCTGTTGTTGCGACTGAGCAGCTTGCTCATAGAGTTTGGTGGACAGTTTATGCAAAACATCTGTCAGTTCCTGAGAAGCTTTATCCACTGCAGCATCGTCTTCTCCCTGTAACGCATCCCGCAAAGCTTGCAGTTTGCTTTCCGCTTCTGACTTCAACTCGCTGTCAACTTTGTCACCCAAGTCTTTCAGGGTCTTTTCGGTTTGATAAAGCAAACTATCCGCTTGGTTTCGTTTCTCAATTCCCTCACGGCGTTTACGGTCTGCTTCAGCATTGGCTTCCGCTTCACGCACCATGCGATCGATCTCGTCTTTCGACAAGCCGCTGGAAGCTGTAATGGTGATACGCTGACTCTTGCCTGTTCCCAAGTCTTTAGCTGACACATGGACAATGCCATTAGCATCAATATCGAAAGTGACCTCAATTTGCGGAATACCACGCGGTGCCGGGGGAATATCCGTTAATGTAAAGCGACCCAATGTCTTGTTGTCGAGCGCCATTTCCCGCTCACCCTGGAGCACATGAATCTCCACAGATGTCTGATTGTCAGCCGCAGTGGAGAAAATTTGACTCTTCGAAGTCGGGATGGTGGTGTTTCTATCAATCAATCTCGTGAACACGCCACCCAGCGTTTCAATGCCAAGAGATAGCGGGGTTACATCAAGCAAGACGACATCTTTTACTTCACCCGTCAATACACCCGCTTGAATGGCAGCACCCACGGCTACTACCTCGTCAGGATTAACGCCTTTTGACGGCTCTTTACCAATCAATTTTTTGATGGCTTCCTGCACTGCAGGTATACGTGTTGAGCCACCTACTAAAATCACACGATCAACATCATTTGCCGAAAGACCCGCATCCGAAAGAGCTTGGCGTGTTGGGCCGAGCGTGGACTCCACTAAATCTGCCGTTATTTCTTCAAATTTGGCACGTGTCAAATTGACTTCCAAATGTTTGGGACCTGTAGCGTCCGCTGAGATAAACGGCAAAGAAATCGTTGTTGTAAGCGTCGAAGACAACTCTTTTTTGGCTTTTTCAGCTGCATCTTTCAGTCGCTGCAAAGCCATCTTGTCTTGACGCAGATCGATGCCGTACTCTTTTTTGAAACTATCCGCTAGATATTGGATGATCCGTTCATCAAAGTCATCGCCACCCAAACGATTGTTACCACTGGTTGCTTTGACTTCAAATACTCCATCCCCCAATTCGAGGATGGAAACGTCAAACGTTCCACCACCGAGATCGTAAACCAAAATGGTTTGTTCGCCTTCTTTATCAAGACCATAAGCAAGAGCAGCGGCGGTCGGTTCGTTGACGATACGCAAAACTTCCAAACCAGCAATCTTACCTGCATCGCGCGTTGCCTGACGTTGCGCGTCACTGAAATAGGCAGGCACCGTAATGACGGCCTGGCTCACTTTCTCGCCTAAAAAGGCTTCTGCATCTGCTTTCAGTTTTTGCAGAATCATGGCTGAAATTTCTTGTGGTGTATAGGATTTGCCGTCAATTTCAGTACGGTGATCTGTACCCATATGGCGCTTAATAGAGATAATCGTTCGATCTGGATTGGTGATGGCTTGACGTTTCGCCACATCTCCAACCAGGCGTTCTCCTTCTTTCGTGAAGCTGACTACTGAAGGCGTTGTCCGATTGCCTTCGGCATTCGGAATGACCACTGCTTCTCCGCCTTCCATAACAGCGACACACGAGTTGGTGGTGCCTAAGTCTATTCCTATTACTTTTGCCATTCGTAAACCCCTCCTGATGACCCTAAACTTCTTCTAAGGTAGATAAACAACTATATTTGATGTATGTAACGGCAGAAAAGCGGCGGTCGAGAGTCTAACTACATGGTTACTTTAACCATTGCCGGCCGCAATACTTTGCCGTTTAGTAAATAACCTGCCTGAAGAACTTCGACGACCGTTCCGGACGGATACTCCTCTGAAGCAGCTTCTTGCAACACGGCGTCGTGAAATTCTGGATTGAATGGTTGGTGCAACGGTTCCATTCGTTCAACACCCTGCTTTTGCAAAAGTGTCTGCAATTGGCGATGAACCATGCCAATGCCAGTGGAAACCTGCTCTGAAACTCCTTCCTGCTCAAGAGCAGGAAGCGCGCGGTCAAAATTATCAAGCACTGGCAAGAGTTCAGCCAGTAAAGTGCGGGCTGCTGATTTGACTAATTCTTCCCGCTCTTGACGAACTCGTCGACGAAAATTATCAAAGTCCGCCATGGTGCGAAGTAACTGCTGGCGAGTTTCCTCCAATTCTGACTGCAATTTCCCCAACATATCCGGTTCTTCTGCTATCCGTAAATCCTCTTCCAATCCGGATGCGTTTCCCGCCTCTATCGGTTCTTCCAAAGAAGATTGGACAGCATCAGCGGTTTCGACTCTTTCATCATTCGAGTTTTCCTCGCTAGCGTCGAAGTCATTTTGCTGTTGTTCTTCTGACACGCTCTTCCCTCCACAACCTTGCTATTTTAATACGCTAGCCAAGTGAACGATTGGCGCAGATTATCCTCCAAAATCATTTCGTTCGGTAAGCAGTTTGGACAATGCTCTGGCGGCGTAATCGAGTACTTTGACAATTCTTGCATAGTCCATTCGCGTTGGTCCAATCACACCCAGACGGCCGACTACCTCGTTGCCAATTCTATACTCAGCGCCAATCACTGCACAATCCTGTAAAGGCAGCGCAACGTTTTCCGAGCCAATCCGCACACCAATACTGCCACGCTCCGCGTTGGGTAACAAGTTCCCCAATTCCTCTGTTCGCTCAAACAGTTCAAACAGTGGGCGAACTTTATCAACATCGCGAAATTCCGGCTGTGCCAGAATGTTTGCAGCCCCACCAATGTATACTTGATGCGAACGTTGGCTCGCTTCAGACAATTCATCAAGAAAAGCCAAGGCGTCCTCATAACTCGCCAAAAGTGTGGACAGTTCCGCAGAAGCTACACGATGCAATCGAGATCGCAAACGGGAAATGGGTACGCCAACCAACTTGTCATTCAGTAACTTGACAAGCGAAGCGATATCTTCACCTGCTACATCATCTGACAGTTGCACTTGTCGGTCTTGAACGTGGCCCGTGTCCGTTACCAGTATGACCACGGCTCGGCTTGGCGCAATCGGTATCATTTCAATTTTTCGCACACGTTCCTGATGAGTACGTGGCCCAAGCACGACAGATGTCTGTTGTGTAATGTGGGAAACAACCTGCGCTGTCTGCTGTATCAAACGTTCCATTTCACTTAACTTTTGCTCGAACAATGAACGCAATGTGGCTACAGTTTTTCTGTCAACAGACGGTTCATCCATCAAATTGTCCACATAAAAACGATAGCCTTTTTGTGATGGCACGCGGCCTGCCGATGTATGCGGTTGATCCAAATATCCCAACTCTTCCAAATCCGCCATTTCGTTGCGAATTGTGGCAGCACTAAATTGAATGTCATGATGTTTGGAGAGTGTCCGCGAACCTACAGGTTCAGCCGACCGCACGTAGTCATCGACAATGGCATGCAAAATTAAACGCTGTCGATGTGATAACATGGCCAACCCTCCTTTGTTAGC
The DNA here is from genome assembly GCF_900142255.1 of Alicyclobacillus tolerans. Lineage (GTDB taxonomy): Bacteria > Bacillota > Bacilli > Alicyclobacillales > Alicyclobacillaceae > Alicyclobacillus_I > Alicyclobacillus_I tolerans. The sequence continues at coordinate 75,596 of NZ_FRAF01000001.1, forward strand.
ACTCCATTTATTCGAGTGCTAAGTTACTCTTTGACAATAGCAACGTAAATGCCTTCTGTCAATCTTCCGTGACCGTCGCCACAAACTTCTCAAAAATTTCATTAGATACCGCCCAATACTGAAGAGGTAGAGAAACAAAATCGCCTTTTTGCTGCAGATAACCTTGCTGGAACAGAGATTCCCATACTTCTCCAAACAACTGTTGTGGAACTGCAGAAAACCGTTCTTCAAACCGCCGCAAAGAAATTCCATCACGCAATCGCAAACCAAGAATCATCGTCGTCTCAGCAGCTTCGGCATAAGTTTCTGAAATGGCGCTTGCATGCGGGAGACGTCCATTTGCAACCATTTGGCAATATTCCAGCAGAGATGAAACATTCTCATAGCGAGTACCATTCACGTTGCCATGCGCGCCCGCGCCTGCAGCAAAAAAAGGTTCATTACGCCAATAGACCAGGTTGTGCCGCGCCTCTGCTCCTCGTTCAGCAAAATTGCTAATTTCGTATTGGCGCAGATACGCTGACTCTAATAGTTCGCGTACCTGTCCATACATATCAGCTTCAGCATCTTCTCCCGGCAAGGGAAGTTGATCGGCAGCTTGCCATTGAAAAAAAGGCGTGCCTTCTTCAACTTTCAGCCAATATGCAGAAATATGTCGTACATGAAGTGATAAGGCGCATTTGACCGATTCTTCAACGTCCGCTTTACTTTGCTCTGGCAACCCAAACATTAAATCCAAATTGATGCGTTGGAAGCCCAGAGATTGAGCTCGTTCTACACTAGAAGCAATATCATCCACATTATGAATGCGACCAATCGACATCAATAACCGTTCGGAGAAAGTCTGTGCACCAAACGAAATGCGATTGACTCCAGCTTCCAATAATGTTTCTAATTTTCCCACATCCGCCGAACCGGGATTCGCTTCCACGGTCCACTCAACGTCTGGCGCAAGCGGGAAATAGGCTCGGACTGCCGCTAGCACTTTCTTAAGCAAAGGTATCGGCAGACGTGTAGGCGTTCCACCTCCAAAAAAGACCGTTTGCAACGGTTGCCGAGCTTCTTTACCCAGCCATGCCAATTCCTGAACGAGCGCTTCCGTATAACTTTCCATAAGGGAGGGTGGCGCTACATAGGTGTTGAAGTCGCAGTAAAAACAGCGGCTTTGACAAAAAGGAATGTGCACATATAAAGATGTGGGACAGACACTCCACATCGCATCCCGCCGTTTTTGTCCCTGCTTGGCAAACACGTTCATCACTCCATTTTCAGCACGGCCATAAATGCCTCTTGTGGCACCTCCACATTCCCTACCTGTTTCATGCGTTTTTTACCTTCTTTTTGCTTTTCAAGCAATTTGCGTTTACGCGTAATATCGCCGCCATAGCATTTCGCCAATACATTTTTTCTCATGGCGCGAATGGTTTCCCTAGCAATCACACGCTGACCGATCGCCGCTTGAATGGGCACTTCAAACATTTGACGCGGAATCAGTTCTTTTAATTTCTCGCAGAGCACACGCCCCCGCTGATAAGCTTTATCGCGATGAACAATGAAGGAAAGCGCGTCAATGGCTTCACCATTTAAAAGCACGTCCATTTTCACCAAATTGGACGCTTGATACCCACTCAGTTCATAGTCAAAAGACGCATAGCCCCGGGTGGACGATTTAAGGCGATCAAAAAAATCATAAACAATTTCAGATAATGGCAGTTCATAAATTAACGTGGTACGTGTAGCATCCAGATATTGCATGTCTTTGAAATGTCCACGTTTCTCCTGGCACAACTCCATAACCGACCCGACATGATCTTTAGGGACAATTATAGAGGCTTTCACATACGGTTCTTCAATCCGTTCGATCCGATCTGGAGTTGGCATTTCACTCGGATTGTCAATTTCCAAGCGATTTCCATCCGTAGTATAGACGTGATAAACCACCGAAGGCGCGGTCGTAATCAGCGTGAGTCCGTACTCTCGCTCCAGACGTTCTTGCACAATCTCCATATGCAACATCCCTAAAAACCCGCAACGAAAACCAAATCCAAGAGCACTTGAAGTTTCTGGTTCATAAGTCAGCGCCGCGTCATTCAGTTCCAATTTCTCTAGCGCTTCACGCAAATCTTGGTACTCTGCAGAATCGACAGGATAAAGTCCACAGAAGACCATGGGATTGGACTTGCGATAACCAGGCAACGGCTCTTTAGCCGGACGGTCAGCCTCCGTCACCGTATCGCCTACACGTGTATCGCGAACATTTTTAATGCTGGCCGCAAAATATCCAACTTCTCCAGCTAAAAGCTCGTCCACAGGAGTCATGCGAGGTCGAAAAACACCTACTTCATCGACTTCAAAAGTGGCTCCAGTCGCCATCATTCGTACGCGCATCCCTTTTCGCAGCGCACCGTTAACTACCCGCAAATAGACGATCACACCGCGGTAGGAGTCGTAATGCGAGTCAAATATGAGCGCTTGCAGAGGTTGGCTGTCATCTCCTGCTGGGGCAGGAACCTTCTGGACAACCTGCTCCAAAATTTCACGGATACCAATCCCTGCTTTTGCTGACGCCAAAACGGCTTCAGAAGCATCCAAACCAATAATATCTTCAATTTCCTGCTTAACTCGTTCAGGTTCCGCACTGGGCAAGTCAATTTTATTAATCACAGGGAGGATTTCCAGATTATTTTCGAGCGCCAAATAGACATTGGCTAAAGTCTGCGCCTCAATTCCCTGCGCCGCATCCACTACTAACAGAGCACCTTCGCAAGCTGCAAGCGAACGCGAGACTTCATAAGTGAAATCTACGTGACCTGGCGTATCAATCAGGTTCAATTCGTAAGTGTTGCCATCTTCCGCCTGATATTCAATGCGAACCGCCTGAAGCTTAATCGTAATACCGCGTTCACGTTCCAGATCCATTTGGTCGAGCAATTGATCTTGCATTTCTCGTTCAGCAACAGTTCCTGTATATTCCAAAATCCGATCGGCAAGTGTCGATTTACCGTGATCGATATGAGCTATTATAGAAAAATTCCTGATGCGCGACTGGCGTTCGTGCATGGGAAATTCATTGCCCCCTTGGCGCCGCATGAAATAGGCCGCGTACAACGCGCGGCACATCGTCTCTCGGCACAGTATAGCACAAATGGCAATCAATCACCCTGCAGTTTTGGCCGATCCGATTGCAATTTAATGATGATGAACGTGCTGACCCGTTTTGATACCTTCAGCGGCATGCAATCCCTCGCGTACAATAAAGTAGAGAAGAAATAGAGCAGCTATCGGATCGACAAACCACCACCCGAAAAGATAGTGCAAACCGAGATCGGCCAGAACGATCCAGCTCATATACGTACAGACGACGTTACAAGCTGCATCGCCCATCAGTGATGTACTGCATAACACTCTGCCCATTCGACGTTTTTGAACAGCAAACCAAGGTGTGATGACAGAAGAGGCTGCAGTAATCGCAAGGCCAAGCGGTGTAAATTCAATGCTAGCGTGTGTGCGTAAATCTTCTCCAGCGCGAATCGCAATATAAGCGGCTAATAAAAAAAGTAGACCACTGACTAAAGCGCTGGCCACTTGCTCCGCACGCTTGGAGATGCGCACTTGACCAGTCTGCAGTTCTATCCACAAACGCACAACCAAAATCATACCGGATATGAGTTCAATGGCGCTGTCCATACTGATGGCTGACAGAGACAAACTGCCGCTCTGATGAGCAGCCACAGCAGATAAAGCTGCTTCTGCGGCTATCCAGCCAACCGATAGTAGTTCAATTTGCACTGCATGCAACAGCCAGCGACCGCGTTCGTGGAGTAGATGATTGCCCATATTTCAGCCTCCCATTTGTGTACTGCTTGGATCTGGTTGTTCTAAAAAGAGGGTTTTGATAATACTCGCCAGCATCTGACCAAATCCGTTCTGTACGCGATTGCCAAGAAAGGCTCCGCCACTGTCTACCGCATTGCCAAGCGGGCTTTGCATGCGGTCAAGTGCCTGACTGATAGGTCCATCAACAGACCCTATACCGCCTTGTCCATAGTTCGTCGAACCATTGCTGGGCGTGATATTGACCGAAGCAGGAGCAGAAGAAGAAAAATCAGGTGTTACCCATGAATCGCTTCCTGAATTTGCGCCATACGATGGACTGGTTTCTGGCACAGGGTTAGCCATAGCTGTCACAGAGGTGCTCGGTTGGGATACAGCGCCGCCGAGCGCAGATACGCTAGCCGCAAGCCCAGCAAAAGCGGCAGTTGCCGCACCAACAAACATTGTGGTAAAAATAACGCCTGCCACTAACGTTTTTAACTTGCGTTTTATAGCTATCCACGACGGATCCGATACCATTTACGATTCCTCCTGATACTCTTGCATTTGTCAAAAAGGTATGCGGACATCTATAAAGTTATGACAAGCTGTTTGCGAGATTCATAGATTTTCTGATGTCATGGAAAAGTAAGAAGGAAACCTGAACCCAATAGCGAAATTTGACTCATTGTAGGAAAAGCATTTATGAGGTAATGAAAGAAGGAAAAGAATGTCAAATATCAGTTTGCCTTTGTCAGTAGATCGGCCAAGGCCAAAAATCAATTCGTCTTCATTCCATACCTATCCAACAAATTCTGATTCTGCTGCCAATGCTAAGAATGATTTTGCCAGTCTCCTGCTCTCTGAACTGCTCAGCATGGAGGAAAACGGCTATTCTACAGACAATCTTTCGAGTGGCCTTAATACGGCAGCCTTGTTGTTGGATGCGAGTCAACCTATGAACGAAAATGGCGGCGGAAACTCTTTCACCAATTTGACGGACAGCATTCAAGCCTACCTCAATGCGTTGCCCGGACTACTCAATGCTGAAGACTCCCTGAATGCTGCCACAGAAGACAGCAGCCTGTACGGACTTGACACTTCAGTCATGTCGACAAATCTGGATCCACTGAGCAATTCAATAGATAACCTAGAGATGGCATCTAATCCGTTATCTGAAATAAGCAATGAAAATCTATGGGCAGACATAGAAGAATCTTTGCTGGCGAATGAATCTACAGGTCATACAGCGTCTACCGCGATTCCTTCCAATGGAGCAGCGATATCCAATTTACTCAATTCATCCAACCCTATCCCAGCCAACGATTCGCTGGATTCATCAGTGTCGGTTGCATCCATTCAAAAGGCGATTCAAGCTGCTGCAGATATGTACAATGTACCTGCAAATTTGATTCAGGCAGTCATTGAACAGGAGTCGGGAATGAACCCAACAGCTGTTTCCAGTGCGGGTGCCTTGGGATTGATGCAGTTAATGCCCTCCACTGCTGCTGCAATGGGTGTAGAAAATCCACTGAATCCTCAACAAAACATATTCGGTGGAACAAAATACTTGTCCCAATTATTGCAACAATATCATGGGAATACGGCACTCGCACTAGCAGCTTATAATGCAGGTCCAGGTGCGGTTGATTCTTATGGGGGAATCCCACCCTTTCCAGAGACACAAAATTATGTTGCTAATATTCTTCAAAAACTGTAATCATCCAACCTTCTATCCCTACGGCTCTGAAAGGCTGCGTCGACAGCTGTCACTCAGAGCCGTTTTTAATGAAGATGGTTTGAAAAACTTTCTTAAGTTAGGATTAATGCATGAAGAGGGCAGCATCCTCAAGCGTCATGGCTGGATGCAAGGCAACGTTCAAACCTTGGGCTACAACTTTAGCCATATCTGTGAGAAATTCATCAATTTCTTTGGGCGTGACTACTAAATTGTGTCCAACGGGGGTTAAAACTTCTCGAACTAAATCTACTTTCTCTCGAGTGTTAAATCTATCAAAAATGGCGTTAGCCGCATTACCTGGAACTTTTCTACGCAACTCTTCCAAAACCAATTCTATCGTATCTCCAGCAATCGTTGCCGCTTCCACAACTGTAGGAATGCCAATAGCCAATACTGGAATTCCCAGTGTCTCTTGATTAATCGGTTTGCGATGATTACCCACACCAGCTCCAGGTTGGATACCAGAATCGGCAATCTGAATGGTTGAATTAACACGAGACAAGGAGCGGGCAGCAAGAGCGTCAATGACTATGACTGCGTCCGGGCGCATATTTTCTACAAGCCCCTGAACAATTTCGCTCGTCTCAATTCCTGTAATGCCAAGAACGCCAGGCGCAACCGCAGAGACCGAACGATATCCTTTGCCATCCCCGAGTATTTGTGGCATATAGTGAAATAAATGCCGAGTTACAAAAAGCTTTTGCACCACCTGTGGCCCTAGTGCATCAGGCGTTACATCGCGGTTACCGAGACCTATGACAAGAATGGAAGCTCGTTCGGGAAGTTGAATGAGAGATTTTAACTCATTTGCAAAAGCTTCTGTTACCCGTTCCTGTAAGTCTGGATCTCGACGACGAAGCCCTGGAGCTTCGAGTGTAATATATTGACCCTTTTTTTTGCCGATTTTTCGTTCAGCAACTTTGGTTTTCACATGTACACGCGTAATCGTTATTCCTTCTAAATGTTCTTCTGATTCGTCCAGTCCTTCAATAGGTGCGGGTTTACCAACCATCATCTCGCGTGCCTCAATAGCCAAATCGGTCCTTGGACTATAGGCTAAACGCTGTTTGGTGGGCAATATGGATATCGGCCTTCCTAAGCGTTTATGGATAGATTTTGTCATAAATCTCTCTCCTTCAGTTGCGCGAGTGTAAAGGCTATGGTATGCTGACGACTGTCTGTAAGCATGCATGTTGCGAAGGAGGTGAGATTGTGCCGAACATCAAGTCCGCTGAAAAACGCGTGCACGTCACCAAGCGGCGCACTTTGCGCAATGCCTCGCTGCGTTCCGCCCTTCGCACGACTTTGAAAAAGTTCGATGTGACACTCTCGCAAAACGATGTGGAACAAGCTCGTCAAGCTTTGCGCATTGCCACACGAGCTCTGGATAAAGCGGCGACCAAGGGGATTATTCACCGCAATACGGCGAGCCGCAAAAAGTCGCGATTGACCCGCCGCTTCAACACTTATGAAAAGAACATGGCGTAATAAGAGCAAAAAACGCAAAGGCGACCCTGCAGAGGGTCGTTTTCATTTTTAATCCATCCGTCCAAAATTTTCACTTGCGGTCAATCTGGTCTCTTCTTTGGCCGCTTGAACGAGCCGTTCTAACATACTATCACTTGAAATGGTGGTTCTTCTTGTGGAATGTCCAATCTTGGACGGTCTGGTCGATGCCCCCGATAAATGGTGATCGTGAGATGGCAAATCATTGGGTTGTTGTTCTTGCATTTGCTGCAACCAACGTTCCAATCCTTCACGAGCACCGGGAACCAATAGTTTACGACGTCGGCGAGCCATGCTTGAGACCCCCTTCCATGCTTACTGTGCCCGATTGTATGGCTGTTTAATCTGCCCAACACTTACAGTAAGACTGGAAACAACCCAAAGAAGAGCCCCCTCCGCCTCCCATCGACCTGACTTAACAAAATATTCCGCATCAGCAATAGAGACAAGGCAAGATTCTAATTTTTTACGATCCCAATAGACGGCCTCTTCCCCCGCTTTGCTCAGTGCAAAAGGGTGAACACCCAATTCTGTTGCAGCCTTCTTGCTTGTTCCCACGACTTTGGCATACCACATTAATCGTATCTGTCGAGCCAGCATACCCAACAGAGAAAATTCGTCGATTCCGCGTTGTGCGAGTTCTTGACGAATAGCCCAAGCTTTGGATAAATGCCCGCTCCATACTGCAGAAACAAAAGCAAATAGGTTGTCTTCTAGGCGAGGAACAGCTAATTCAGCCAATATTTCCATTGTGATGGGATGATGATGAGAAAAAGTAAAGATCTTATCTAATTCTCGAATAAATTGTCCTACTGATTCCACGCGTTCAGCTAAATCTTGTGCAACTTGATGATCAAGCTGTCTGGCCCGTTCATCAAGTATACGCGCTAGTTCTATCCTTTCCGAACTTTTCTCCGTATAACATTGAATCATGGGATAGCGCTTGAGCAATTTGCTTAATTTGCGACGTTCATCCAATTTATCAGCATCTACACACAAAATTAAATGAGCATGATGTGAGGGAGATTCGAGATAGGTTTCTAGCTCTGTAAAATCCCACTTGCTTTTCCCCCCGCTCTGCATTCCGGTGAAATGGCGAATCACAGCCAACGTCCTATCTCCAAAAAGCGATGGTGAATCAACAGCCATTAAAATCTCATCGATTCCCTGCTCGTCAAATTGGATATCCAAACGCATAACTTGATTCTTTTCTGTTAATTTTTGATATACTCTTTCGATCCAAGCATCAACCAGCGCTCCATCCTGACCCAAAAGCGTATAAACTGGAGAGAGTTCTCCTTTTTCCAAAGCTAGATAAGCCTGTCCGAAGCGCATACCCGGTCACCCTCCACGAATAGAAAAGTGACTGGTCAGCTACTCGGCCAAGACCAGTCACTCCTTCATAATTAACGAAGACTTGATAACTTACAATTGTACAACCTGCTGCGTTTTCTCAGCAGTAAGTCGCATACCACCCAGTTCCCACAAATATTTCACCTTTGTAGCTTCTTTCGCCAAACTAGCAACCATTCCGCGAACAGGAATACCACCCATGTCACCTACGCCAACTTCTCGACCTAAAGACGCCAGTGTCCCTTTGAGGGATGGACGGAATGATTTCATTTCCTCTTTGTGCCCATGAACAAGAGCGTGTAAATTCTTGGCAATCGTCGTTCCCATTTGTGTCGCTACTTGAGCTGTCGGAGGCAGCGGGCGACCTTGCTCATCGTCACACCAAGCACTGTCACCGCCGATAAAAATACGCTCGTCATCCACTGATTGTAAATACGGCGTCACTTTAGCGCGGCCTCTGCGATCACAGGTAAAACCAAGTTCCTGAAGAAGCGGGTTAGCACGAACTCCACCTGTCCAGATAATCGTCGAAGCTTCTACTGGATCGGCCCCTTCAAGTATGACTTTATTCGGCTCTACTTTTAAAATTTTGATACCAATGCGCAATTTAGCTCCTTTATCCGTCAGCGTTTTGGCTGCGACATCACGTAACGGCGGTGCAACTTGCGGCAAAATGGAAGGCATGGCCTCAATACATTGAACATCCACTAAGCTGAAGTCAATATCTAGCTGTTGGCATAGTTGTGGCAGAAATTCCATCAATTCTCCAAGTAATTCTATTCCTGTCAATCCAGCTCCGCCAACAACAATTCGCAGATCTCGACTATCTTGAGTTTCTTTGTATTTCTTGAAACGTTCTTCGATGTGTTGACGAATTTCTTTAGCACTTTCCAAGTCACGAATACCCAAACTATATTCTGCTAACCCAGGAATTCCAAAAAACTCAGGCACCCAACCTATCGCATACACAAGGTAATCATAGGATAATTCGCCGTTTTCCAGTGTAACAGTGCGATTTTCTCGATTGATAGTTTTCACTTTGTCAACTACAAGTTCAGAAGTACGTTTCGTAAGAATATCACGAATTGGGATGCAATAGTTATGGACGTCGCTACGCCCACCCGCTGCTTCATGTAAAAGCGTGGTGAGATAGTGGTATTCATGAGCATTCACTAGAGTGAAACTCTCACCTAATTGTTCCAAATGTGTTGCTGCCATCATTCCTGCGTAACCGCCGCCCAAAATTACAATTTTGGCCATTCTGTCTCCTCCATCCGACTGCGTGCGCTTCTTTGGCACACCAAAAACTAGGATATCTCGATTGCCGAGTTGAGTCATCTGAAAAATGATTTTTTCTCCAAAGGACACTGCCTAAAAAGCAAATTCCTCAAAGTCAGACTCACCCTTGAAGCAATAATTCTTCAGACAACTCCATTCTGGATATCCAACTTACCCTTTATTAAAGAAAGTTATGTTATGCTCCATTAGCTACTATATCACAATTCATTCTGTGAAGAGCAATGATGACGATACGACAATGCATACATCTTTCATTTGCAGTATGCTCTGTTGTTTGTAAACCATTACAATTTTGTGACCACTCCCCATACCTAAGGGCATGAGCTTCTCAGAAGATGCATGACGCAACCGTCTACATAAAAACCGGCAAGAATGATATGAACTTAACGAGGTGACAGAAAAATTTTTCTCAAAATGATAAACAACCATTCAAGAGCCAGGTAATAGGCACATAAATCATAAAATGGCCAACTTGGCAACTGCATCATGGCATGAGGTGCATTTCCAAAAACGCTGATGACTTGTAAGATTTGCTGTGTACCTTTAGTGAGTATACAGCCCATACCATAGGCAACCGAATGAAAGAATGGCATGATGGAGGCTAAAAGACAAACTCCTATCCATGCATACAAAACGGGCAAAAACCAGAGGAGTACGGGAACGAGCAGCAAATTACTCAATAATGCGTAAGGTGTCCACTGTCCAAACAATTCTAAGCAGAGCGGGTCAATATATAATTCAGCAAAAAGATCGAGCAAAAAGCTGCAATAAATATAATGCATGATTCTAAAACGCCCAATTCTCTTTTTAGAATAACGTTTCGGGAAAAACAGAACAGCTTTTTGAATCCCATAAGATGCTGCAAATGACAATAGCGAGGAGCTTGAAAATGCCACACTGGGGCAAATCCATATCAAAAAACAGGAGGAAAGCACAAAAGACACTGTAGAAGAAGGTTGTCGATGAACCCAAACACCACTTAATCGATAAGTTTCCATCAAGGAATATCGAACCATAGAAGCTGTGCTGCCGCAAATAATCGTATAAATCCAAACGCTGCAGAGTAACGCGATAATTCGGATAGAAACAGGAACAAGAATGAAGCGAAGTAGCCATTTCTCCAATAACGATAAAACTTGAACTAAAAATTTCACGTTCATGCCGTTTGCTGATACAACATGTGGTATTCCTGCTGTTAAAAATATATTTTTTTCACTTTTGGACAGATTTTGTGAACCGACCAACATCGCCAACAAAATACGAGCTTGTGGACGCATAGCGGGTGGACTATTGTTATAGAAAAGACTTTGCAATTTTTGTAATATTGATACACCTAAGTTACGCTTAGGGTTCATACTTAGTGATTGTACCAATGTGGCCTGTAGTTCATATTGCGGATACAAAAATTGGACAAGCACGTTGGAAGGAAAGGTTGACTTTACTTTTGAACTTATTCTATCAGGAAAGCATGTACCCTCTAACTGCAATTGTTCACCTATCTGATAAGGTTGTCTATCCTCTCGATTCGGAATCCAAACTGCTTGAAAATATGCGCGTTGAACACGATTTGAATTAGAAATATTCGTAACTATTAAATGTATGATTTCCCAATTTCGTTTAACCTCGAGTTGATGAACAGTAGCCAAGAAACTTATTTTTTCTCCATATAAAGTAGTAGGAAATCGTAAGTAAACTTGCTCCGCTCTCCAATCGCCTGCAGAAAAAAAGAACAGAGAAAGGAAAGCTAAGGCCAACCATGGTAATGAATTCATCCAGCCTGACTTCCACGCCAGAATCATAATCAACAACAAGCACGCCATGATGACAAATAGAGACCTATAAAGGAGAGGAACGATATGAAGTATCCCAAGGACGCTTCCTAGAACTGAACTTATCAAAGCGAACCAACCTGATCTTAATCGCCAATCCATGAGAATCATTCGTAAAGACATGATTATTGAACACTAAAGAACTCAGCAATTTTTTCATAAGTTTTTTCACCAATTCCTTTTATATTTTTTAAATCGGAAACATTTTTAAAACCACCATGTAACTGTCTATATGCAATGATTCTTTGCGCTCGAGTAGGTCCAATACCCGGAACAGTTTCCAGTGAGGCTGCACTTGCAGTATTTAAATCAACTGGATTCTCAGGTAAAGCTACTTTTTTGTGAGAAGTATGACTAGCAACCGTTGAGTTATCCATCGACTGCACACGGACTTGGGCATTTCCAACAAAGGCAGTGGATGGCTGTCCAGCGAATCCCTGTCCATTTGGTGCAGGTACGAATACTTCTTCACCATCACTTAACTGTTCTGCAAGATTGAGCATTGACGAATCCTGCGGATGGAGAAATCCACCCGCAGCCTTCACAGCATCCTCTACTCTGGCACTGGATGGCAATGAATAAACACCTGGATGACGGACATCTCCTGTGACATCAATTTTCATCAGCGGATTTACTTCGTCTGGACGAGCCATCATGGCACTCGTAGGAGACGACTCGGCTGTACTCATTGCTGATGATTCATCTAAAGCCCCATATTGATTTAAATGTTTGGACAGTAAAATACAGAATCCCAAAAAAAGTAGAACAACCGGAAAACCTATCCAAAATATTCTTTTCAACCAAATATGTTTTTGGGATGGATAAGAATTTTTAATCAAAGAAGTCTGCAGAGGAACTGCGGAGGATTCTGTTTCTGTTTGCGTAAAAGATAAATCTTCATTTGGATATAATTGATTTTTCAACACTTGCCAATCGAATTGAGAATCTTCCTGATTCCATGAATCATATGGATTGCTCACTGTTTGTCCTCCTCGCTGTGAGGATGCTGTCATGCTATCCCCACTATCCATCTCTTTAGTAGTTCGCTGGTTTCGTAAAAATACCGAACAAACTACATGTTTAGAATTCGAGGAGTTAACAGTGGCTCCTGTTTCGTTTTGTATGAATTGGTATTAATTTTGTAAATAATCCGCTTATTTTTTAATCGCAACAAACGTCATACGATCAGATAATGATATTTCAGACTCACCAAAATCTCCAAAAGCAAGAATTTTGGCGAATCCAGCTTCTTTAAGAAGTCCTTCAATATCGTTTTGTGGATAAAACATTTGTATGTGATGCTCATCAAAACGCTGATAGTTATTGCCTTGAAGTCTTTGAAATCCTGTAACATCATGATATATTTTCCCAGTTACATCCACTTCTGTAGCATGAATAATGGCCATTTCATCATCAACCACATGCCATGCTCCTGATTGCAACTGTTGGATACGCATCGGTCCAAGGACATCAAAGGCAAACCATCCATTCTTATCCAGCAAACCATACACACAATGACATAGCTTAAGCAAATCTTCACAACTAGGCATATAATTCAACGCATCGCGCGTGCACAGAAATCCAGCAGGGGCAGGAAGGCCTTGTGGCCAACGCAAATAACGCATATCCTGATTCAACCACCGCACTTTTACTTTTTCTTCCATAGCTCGTTGGTGAGCGAATGTAAGCATCGAAGATGAGTTATCGACACCCACTACATGGTAACCTCGCTGAGCTAACCGCACAGCCAGAACACCCGTACCACATCCTAAGTCACCCAAACTGACAGGTGGATTTGGCAGAAGTTGCTGCTGTGCCAAAAAGCCTATCCATTTGTCAGGTAAATCATCTTCGGTTAACTCATCATACACATTAGCTAGCCCTGTGTATGGACTGGAATCTACAGAAAATCTTTTGTCGTCCAAGACGATCACTCCGCTTCTGTTTCCAGGCTCAGAACAGGTGCATCGCCCCACAATCTTTCCAAGTGGTAAAACTCGCGATCTTCTGGACGAAAGATATGAACTACAATATCCCCAAAATCCATTAAAACCCAGCGTGCATCTTCGAGCCCTTCCATACCCTTACAATAAACACCGTTTTCACCCATTTTATCTTTGATTGCTTTAGAGACCGCTTGAATTTGCGTTCCCGAATTGGCCGAACAGATAACAAAATAATCTGCCATAGGAGTTAATTCGTGAATATCAAGAATTAGAACATCTTTCGCTTTTTTATCAGACGCAGCTTGAGCAGCTTGCATAGCCAATTCGGACAACATCATATGGGTCATGGATGATCTCCCTTCATTCATTTTCACTCCACAGCACCCTGTTTTGGCATTGCGGCTGTAGTTTTTGGTTTACTATTTGTGTACATGAGATACTCATTGCGTGCCATGACAGTTAGAGGAAAAATAGGTTCCCCACGCTCCAAGAGATATAAAATGGAACTCTCCAAGCAGCGCAGAACAGCGCTATCGAGATCGGAAAAAGCTAACTGTCGAATAGAATCTACTCCCGGATAAGAACGACCAGGTTCGACGGCATCGGCAATGAATAAAATTTTCTCCAATTCACTCATCGCCATGCGACCACTCGTATGATAGATGACAGCATTCAAAACATCTTCATCCAAAATTCCATATTCTACCCTTCCCATATGTGCAGCCACAGGTCCGTGCAACAACATGGGAATTGTTGCAAATCCACTTGGTACTTCAATTTGTTCTGCTTCTTGGGCAAGTCTCTCAGCTGGCCATTCTCTTGCCAAATCATGCAGCCAACCCGCTAATTCTGCCTTCTCTTCAGGCAAATGATAGTGCCTTGCCAGAGTGACAGCCGTCTCCACCACACCTTGCACATGACGAAAGCGCCTATCGCTCAACGCTTTCCGTGCTGCGCGCTGGAGTTGCAACGCCAACTCTGTCATATTTCGTCCCTCATTTCTTCTTGCCTCTTTGCGTAAACACATCAAAAGATAAAATCCCAATTTATCATTTTACATATATTTCTCTTAGCTTTTCTTCAAGTGCGAAGGGTACCAAACCACAAAGCGGCAGTTTTTCAATTACACGCTGTCTAATCCACGTGGAAGAAACATCCACCAAAGGCATTCGCAGCAACGAATATTGAAAATGAGAGCTAGCTCGTCTTAATTCAGAAAAAACAGGCGTTAAATCATGTCCTTCCCGAGCAGCCACCAGAAAGTCTGTCATCGCCAAAACGGTTTCCCATTCTTTCCAAGTCTGTATATTCTCCAGACTATCGGCTCCCATCAAAAAGCTGAACGAATACGCAGGATACTTGTCTCTCAGAACGCGTAAAGTATCCACTGTATAAGAAGGAGCGCGCAATGACTCCTCTATATCACAGATAGATAAGCCTGTCGATCGAGAAATCAATTGACGAATCATATCTTTTCGATCCGCCAAAGACGCCATAACCTGCCCCTGTTTATGCGGAGGAACTGGAGCGGGCATAAACCAAACGTCTGCCTCTGTCTGCTCGGCGGCAAGCGTAGCCATCAGCAGATGTCCAATGTGGGGCGGATCAAATGTACCACCAAATAAAACAATCCGCTTTGACATTAGTTCTTTGGCAACAGAATACGTTCTTTGTCAGATTTCCGATACAAGACAAACGTTCTGCCAATGACTTGCACTTTTTCCGATCCGGTCGCTTCCGCTATAGCATCTGCCGCCTCGTTCCGCTCAATAGGACTTGTTTCTAACAACGTGACTTTAACCAATTCGTGTGCCTCCAAAGCCATTTCCACTTGTTCTAGCACACCTGTGGTAATTCCACCTTTCCCTACTTGAACCACTGGTTTGTAGGATTGCGCAAGCGTTCTTAAAAACTTTATCTGATTTTTTTCAAGCATTGACAAGACTCTCCTCTTTCCGCTTCAGTATAACATACGCAAAAAATCATCATTTAGATGAACGACTATTGTCTGATAAAAGTGCTTGCCGCGCTGCTGTTTCCATTTCCAATAATGGTGCAGGAGCACTCAGCCAAAACTGCAAAGACTCCGCCCCTTGACCAGCCAACATAGTTACGCCATCAAGAACTTTGGCTCCTTGCTTCTTGGCGTCCAGCAAAAACTTCGTTTGCAACGGACGATAGACAATATCTTGCACGATTTGTCCAGCATGAAGTCCATCTATCTGTTCGAGTGGGCTTTCATCTATATTGGGCCACATCCCAACAGGCGTAGCATTAATAATCCATTCGTAACTGTCTAAATCTTGATGGCGATTGGCCCACGAAACGAAGTTTACTTCTAAATGACGAGAAAATGGGTGTATCCAGTTTACAGCTTTTCCAGAAGGAGAAGTAATTTGCACACGCGTTCCAGGTGCATATTTCGCTAAAGCTGTTACAATCGCACGCGCAGCACCGCCTGCTCCAAGTAAAAGCACACGTTTCGTTTCCTGTATAGAAAAATCAGACTTTACCGAAGACCACCAACCGTCGACATCCGTGTTATGACCTATCCATTGCATACCATCCCAAAGAAGTGTATTGACTGCTCCAGCTTTTTGAGCAATTTCAGTTCTTTCAGAAACCCTGGCAAAAACACTTTCTTTATGCGGAATGGTAACATTGAGTCCCAAGCATCCTGCAGCCGCCAAACCTTTTAGTGCATCTTCAAGTCGCTCCGGATGAACTGGATACGGAACATAATACGCCTTTATACTCATAGCGGTAAAAGCAGCTGACATCATTTGTGGAGAAACAGAGTGTGCTACTGGATAACCGATGAGGCCAAATAGTCGAGCTGCTGAAGCATATTCTTGATTTTTGTTCAGTGGTCTCTCCCTCGTTTCAACGATCTGTTTCGAATCTCTGCCTTGTTCCTCGTATCTCTTCTTTGTGTTTGAATCCTTTCTGAGCGAAAAGTAGTTTCTGTTGCCGACGTAAAGGTTTTTTGACGATGTAGAGAAAGCTGGCTCCGCCTCTCAATGGGCAATCGGCTAATATCACCAATGAAACGGCGACGAATCGTGAGCGGCACACCTTCCGGCAACCAGAGAGTACCTTCAAAGCGGGATCCAAAAAGAGTAATCCATCCCAGCCCAGGCAACACCAAATCAACTCCATGCACATCCAAAACTTGAACATTGGATGAAAGCGCAGAAACTATACGACGTGTAGCCAACTTGTGGGGGAGAAGCGAAGGATAATTCTCCTGACAATCCCGACAAGGAATTTTCAAAATTTCCTGATGCCGATGTTCTTGAATCTCTGGGGCTCTTTCCAACTTGGTACGATGAACGGGCAACTCATTACTGACATAAAACACCACGGACTGCGGCGCACCCGATACAAAATCAAATCGTACTAACCCACCAAGAAAAATCGTCTGAGCTGGCCTTAATTGATAAATTCTGGGCCGCAGTTGCGCACGCGGCACAGCAATCTTCAAACATTTCGGACACAGCCATTCGCTGATTCTTGTTCCTTGCAAAAGTCCTGGCGTATCCATAATTTGTTTTGTATTTCCTTCGATCTCAACTTTTTGGCCTACCATTCGCAAAGTAGTTCCTGGTACACGTGATGTAGTAAATACGGATTCTTCTCTTGAATTTCGAATCAGTCGATTGAGCAAAGTTGATTTGCCTACATTGGCTGTCCCTAAAGCATAAATAATAGATTCTGGGACTCGTGCCAAATGTTCTTTTATCTCTTTCATTCCTTTGCCAGTTTCTGCTGAAACAAAAAAGACGCCGTTCACTTGTACTCCCGTTTTTTCAACTTCTCTGCGAATCCAGTGCTCTAAACGTGCAGGTACTACTTCACGAGGCAAAAGATCGATTTTATTCACAACGAGATCAACCTCGCATGAACGTAAAATATCTGCAGCACCAGGTATCATAGAACCCGACAGATCGAATACATCCAACACATACAAAACTCGTCCAGGAACTTCCCGAATACGCGAAACTTCTTGTCGATAATCGTCTGCCCCCAACTGAACACGAATAAATTCACCGTAATGCCGAAGGCGAAAACAGCGTCGACAAAGTGGATTCTCACGCGTAAAGGCAGATGAAGTAACGTAACCGGGCGCATTTTCATCCTGAATTTGCAATTCTGCCCCACAGCCACTGCATATTTTCATTCATGAAACTCCTTTTTTTGTACAGGTGATGAAAATCGAAATTTTCGGTGTAGCATGTAGAGAATCAGTTTTTCTACTTGACGATTGATCCGTGTTCCCCACCACTCACTTTTAGCTATAGGCAACACGAGAACGGTATAGACGCCAGCTTTTCTACCACCATGTATATCCGTCAGCAACTGATCGCCAACCATCACAGTCTCCTCAGGCGAAGCGGAAAACTTGTTCATAGCTTCATAGTAGGCAGCAGTCTGCGGCTTTCCCGCATCTGCAATGTAAGCCACACCAGCCCGTTTTGCAAATTCCCTCACCCTGGGTCCGCTATTATTTGAGAGAATACAAATCTCAAAACCATGTTTCCGTGCTAACTCAAGCCACTGCATCAATGGTTCTGGAAGATCAGGATGATTCCAAGGCACAAGCGTGTTATCGAGATCAAACAATAATAGTCGACGCCCATTTTTTCGTAGTTTGTCCAAATTTAATTCATAGACGGACGAAATCCATTCGTCCGGCTTGAAACTTTCTAACAGGAGAAAAACCTCCTTTATGAGAACAGAGTTTATTCGATCCTCGTCTTGCTCCCCCGCATCCGTTCATGCAATTTGGTCAAAGCTCGATGTTCAATTCGAGACACGTACGAACGGGAGATTCCTAATTCTTGTGCAATCTCTCTCTGAGTCCTCTCTTCTCCATACGGCAAACCATAGCGCTTGCAAAGCACTTCACGTTCACGCTCGGGCAAGGTTGGCATTAATTCGAACATTTTTTGTTTCTCCCAAGTGAGATCAACGTGGTCGACCACTGCATCTGGATCTGAGCCAAGCAAATCTGCAATGGTCAATTCATTACCATCTTTGTCTGTTCCGATTGGATCCGAGAGATAAGCATCCTTTCTATGCCGTTTGACAGAACGTAAATGCATAAGAATCTCATTTTCAATACATCGAGCAGCATACGTGGCTAGTTTGGTTCCTTTACCCGAATGGTAACTTTCCACTGCTTTAATCAAACCAATTGTGCCTATGGAAATAAAATCATCCGCGTCTTCTTGGCGCGTTGTAAATTTTTTTGCGACATGGGCAACCAAACGCAAATTGTGTTCAATTAACAGATTCCTTGCTTCTCCGTCACCATTTTCCATACGCCTAATGAACTCTGCCTCTTGCTCTGCAGAAAGGGGCTGGGGAAATGTATGATTCTTGACATGAGAAACAAACAGTGAGACATCTTTTAAAAGAAATGCCAGCAAAGCAATGACTCCCGGCATATGGTCACCTCCGCATTCGCTCACAGTGCAAGCTTATGCGAAATGGACAATAAACCTGCCTGCTGGCATTGTCCTAACTAGCGTCAAGCTTTTCATGCAATGAATCCTTGTAGACTACTGATGATGCTCCATATACTTCTGATAATTTTCTTGACTTTTTTTCTCGTTAGCTAATTGCTGAGCATATGTGCTAGCAAAATAAGAACCACCTGTACCATTAAATTTTGCGACATAATAATAATAATTGGTATGCGCCGGATGTATGGCAGCCTCAATGGATTCAATACCTGGATTGGCAATGGGACCAGGTGGTAACCCTTTATGAAGATAAGTATTGTAAGGACTAGGTGCATTTTCATCAGTTACCGTAAGCTGCTGTCGATAACCAAGAACATATTCCAGTGTAGCGTCAATTTGCAGAGGCATGCCTCGTTTGAGTCGGTTGTCGATCACGCTGGCTATTAAAGGCTTATCCGATTCCAAATAGGCTTCTTTCTCAATTAATGATGCTTCTGTAATAATCGCTGGCAACGTCTGTCCTTCTTTAATGATTTCTTGATACATGGCAGGTGTAACCACGCGTCCAAACTCCTGCAGCAATTCATTGACAATTTGATGCGCCGGCTCACCTTTATAAAAATCATAAGTATTCGGATACAGATATCCTTCTAAGTGTGTATGAACTTCCGGGTTATTCGGTATATAGCGCACAAACCATTCGGAATATTGACTTGAATTGGCTGCCTGCATGAATGCTTTTGCCGAACATATCCCATCTTCCTGGAGTCGTTCAGCCATCTGGCGAGCCGTAAACCCTTCTGGAAAAGTAACTTTGACTACCTGCAATGTAATTTGGCCTTGTTCCAATAGGGTCAAAATGCGCAAACTCCCCATAGAAGGAGCCAGTGCATATTGTCCTGCTTGAATATTCATATCTCGCTGAAATAGCCGTACATACCAAAGCAAGGCGGAAGCATTGCGAATCAAATGCAATTTTTCAAGTTGCAAGGCAACTTGAGACAGGCTCTCACCCTGTTTCACCTGAAAAAAAACTCTTTTCTGCGAGCTTGTCACCGTGACGGGGGCTAATTGTTCTCGCATCCAAATATAGCCTGCCAGCAATAAGACGAAAAGCAACAAGAAAATCATCCCCGCACGTCGTCGGTTTTTCTTCATATCCGCCAGTTGCAGTCGGGACGACAGATTCTTTTTCACTACATACTCTCCTTACCAGAGGTCAGTTCTGGAAGGTTGCAAAACCTTCTACAAAACGTACTAAACGTTTCTTGACCGAAAATCTAGATATTGTTGCAGCAAAAGGGTGGCTGCCAAAGCGTCTACCACCTGGCGACGGCGTTTACGGCTGATGTTGGCTTCCAACAAGGTCCTTTCAGCCGCTACAGTGGTTAACCGCTCATCGATATAGACGAGCGGGATTGACAGATTCTGTTCTAAAAGGTGGCCAAACTGGCGCACCTTCTTGGTCCATTCACCTTCGCTGCCATTCATATTTCTAGGCAGGCCGAGCACAGCCGTCTCGACCTGCTCAGTATGGACAAGCTGGACAATGGTGGAGATAGCTTCCTTGTCAGTAAGTTTTTGCAATACACTATGAGCTTGGGCAATCAAACCGCTTGGATCAGAGAGCGAAAGTCCAATCCGTTCTGTACCATAATCAATCCCGAGTGCTCTCATCTTGAACCATCTCCGCATACGCGCGCACCAATTCTTCAATCAAGTCATCTCGCTCCATGCGTCGAATAGCGTTGCGAGCGCCAAGATGGCTGGTGATATACGCAGGATCTCCCGAAATTAAATAACCAGATATTTGATATATTGGATTATACCCTTTTTCAATCAACGCTCGATATGCCAACTGAAACGCCGAACGCGCCTCAGCGTTCACCCGTTTGGTGGGGAATCGCATGGTTTCATCCAATTGCCCGTCCACCTACCAACACCTCACTACTCTTTAGCCCGACCAGCCCCCTCGTACTGATCAGCAGCAGGATTTGTCTAAGCAATTCGACTGTTAAGCGCGAATTCCCTTCATCTCCTCAAGGATTGATGATACTTTAGACAATGCGGTACTTATCTTGCTCGCGTTCTTGCCGCCAGCCTGGGCAAAATCAGGACGCCCTCCACCAGAGCCTTCTGTAATTTGAGCTACCGACTTGACAAGCTTACCAGCATGCACTCCCTGAGTTTGCAAATCCTTAGACACCGCTGCAACCCAATGCACTTTATCAGCGCCTTGTGCCGAAGCTAATACAATCACATAGGAATCCATTTTTTCTTTAAGAGAATCCACCATTTGACGCAACGCTTCACCATCGCTATTTTCCACAGCCGCAGCTAACAGAGGTAGGCCAGCGACCTGTTTCACCACAGCCAATAAATCTTGCGCCTGATTTTGACTCAATTTTGCTCGAAGCGACTCCAGTTCACGTTCATCCTTGCGTTTCTCTTCGAGCATGCGCGAAACGCGATCGACCAATTCATGACGTCCTGCTTTTAACAGACTTGCAATATAATCCAATTGATTGGATTGACGTTTAAACTCTTCATAAGCAGCCTTTCCAGTGACTGCCTCGATGCGGCGTACTCCTGAACCAATACCTGATTCACTCAGAATGATAAATTGACCAATAAGTCCTGTCCTTGCCACATGGCAACCACCGCACAGTTCAATACTGTCCAGCGCACTGACAACCCTTACACGCTGACCGTATTTTTCACCAAACAGAGCCATAGCTCCCTTGGCTTTAGCTGCTTCAATATCCATTTCCTCAATATGAACCATACCATCCGCTTGAATATCGCGGTTGACCAAATCTTGAACCATCTCTATTTCTTCAGCTGTCATAGCCCCGAAATGAGAAAAATCAAAGCGCAATCGATCGGGAGCTACTAGGGAACCTGCCTGCGCGACATGCGTTCCCAGCACGCGGCGTAGAGCCTTGTGCAGAAGATGCGTAGCTGTATGGTTTTTGACGGTTTCGCGCCGTCTCTCTTCATCGACCTGGGCAATTGCCAACTGACCTATCTGCAAACTGCCAGTCAACACCCGAACAGTATGCACATGCTGCCCATGCGGAGCTTTAGCTACCGCTACAACTTGTGCTGCACCTGTAGTTGTGGTAATGGTGCCTTCATCTGCCACCTGGCCGCCGCTTTCAGCATAAAAAGGTGTTACGCTGAGAAAGAGCAATCCTTCCATCCCAGCTTCCAACCGTTCAACACGCCTGCCATTGGCAAGCAAAGCAAAAACTGAACCTTCCGCTCGCAGAGTATGGTAACCTACAAATTGAGACGCTTCAGTAATTTGTTCGATCTCGGTTCGTTCGCTCTGCATACCCTCTGTTTGCTGACGTGCGTTACGTGCACGCTCGCGCTGTTCCTCTAGCAGAGCTTCAAACGCTGCACGGTTGACCGTTATGCCTCGTTCAGCTGCAATTTCTATCGTCAAATCAATTGGAAATCCAAACGTATCGTAGAGCATGAAAGCATCTTCTCCTGGCAGTTCTGTCTGTCCAGATGTTTCCAGTTGTTTCACTTTATCTGCCAGTAATGCTTCTCCTTCACTGAGTGTTTCAAGAAACCGCTCTTCTTCAGTGCGAATCACACGTATGATGAAGTCGAGCTTATCACGCACTTCAGGATAGTCCTCGCCCATAATGTCAGCTACAACGTTGGCCAATTGGTAAAGAAAAGGACGTTCAACCCCAAGTCTGCGGCCACTACGCACCGCTCGACGCAATAGCCTGCGGATGATGTACGAACGGCCTTCATTACCTGGCAGTACGCCATCAGCTATAGCAAAGGAAACGGTACGTACATGATCGGCAATAATTTTAAAATGCACATCTGCAGCATTATCAGATCCGTAAACACGATTGGCGATTTTACTCGTAGCGTCGAGAAGCGGTTTAAATAAATCCGTTTCAAAATTATTGGGAACTTGCTGCAATACAGATGCTAAGCGCTCCAGACCGCTGCCTGTATCTATATTTTTTTTCGGAAGCGGCGTATAGCTGCCGTCTGATTCCTTGTTGTACTGTGTAAAAACAAGATTCCAAATTTCAAGAAAGCGATCACAATCACATCCAGGTTTACAATCGGGAGAGCCACAGCCAAATTCTTCACCGCGATCGTAAAAAATTTCTGAACAAGGTCCACATGGTCCTTCGCCGATTTCCCAGAAGTTATCCTCCTCGCCACGATAAATTCGTTCCGTGGGCAGTCCTACAGTTTCATGCCAGACTGAAAAAGCTTCTTCATCTTCGACATGAATAGTGACTGATAATAATTGAGGATCGAGATCTAAATGTTGAGTTAGAAATTCCCAGGCCCATGTGATGGCTTCCGTTTTGAAATAGTCGCCAAAGGAAAAATTTCCGAGCATTTCAAAAAAAGTTTGATGACGTGCTGTTTTTCCGACTTCTTCAATGTCGTTGGTTCGAATGCACTTTTGTGATGAAACAATACGTGGATTTTCTGGTATCTCTCTTCCATCGAAGTAGGGTTTGAGAGGAGCCATACCTGCGTTAATCCAAAGCAGTGTTGGGTCATCATAAGGCACTAAACTGGCGCTTGGCATCACCTGATGGCCGCGCTCCGCAAAAAACTGCTTGTACATTTGGCGAATGGTTTGCCCACTCAACGGCTTCATACAAACACTCCTTTAACCCTTCAATAAAATAGACAAAGCGCCCTTACCCGTCAGGGACGAGAGGCGCTCGCGGTACCACCCTGCTTACAGTGAACAAAATATTGTCTGCTCCACTGTCACTCATACGCGCAATAACGGGCGCACCCGGCGTTTTAACGCGCTTGGAAGTGGCACGATGAAGCGATTTGGGGACGACTTACAGCCAAAAGGACGTCCTCTCTGAACCAAATCTCAAAGCTTCCATCGATTCTTCCGCATCGCTCACCATTTATCATCATTGGATCTAGCGGTTGCCCCAGTAGGACACACAGATAAATCAGATTGGCGAAATTGTAACGAACTTTGGGGAGTACTGTCAATGTTGGGGCCGCAGTTGCATCCAAATGACTTTTCCTACCGCAAGCAACGGTACAGCCGCGATCAGCCCTAACACACCACCGAGTTCGCCGCCAAGAAGCAAAGCAGCCACAATCGACATGGGATGCAAGGAAAGCGTTCTGCCCATGATTTGCGGGGACAAAAAATTGCCTTCACATTGCTGAACAATGACATTGACAAGCAACACTTTGAGCACCATGGGCCAGCCAAGCGGCAGAGCAAGCAAAATCGTCGGTGCAGCACCAATAAACGGACCAATATACGGTATCATATCGGCAATGGCCAAAAACAGTGCCAACATCAGTGCATAGGGCATACCCACAATCAGATAGCCTATATAAGTGAGAATCCCTACTGCAAGCATAACCAGTAACTGACCGCGTATGTAGCGACCCAGCGTTTCATCCACACGAACAAGCAGCTCACGTACTTCCTCACGTTTTTCCTTCGGCCAAAGATTCACAATGGCTCGCCCCATACCCCGCCCGTCTTTAAGCATATAAAAAACGAGAAACGGCACAAGAAAGAGCGAAAATACCGTACTGACCACGCCGCTCACTACCGTAAAGAGACTGCTGAACCAGCTTGCCACACGTGATTCCACCTGATTTAACGCATTTTCCATACCTACTCGCAAAGCATCCGGTAAATACTGCTTTCTCCGCATAATCTCATCAATCCAGCTATTCGCATTGTTCATCATACTGGGCAAATTGTTCATTAATTGATTGGCTTGACGAGTTACGGCTGGTACCGCATGTAACAATGCCACTACAATCAGCATAGTCGCGAACAAATAAATAATTAAAATGGCCATACTTTTGGGAACCCTGCGTCTTGTTAAAAGTCCCACAACAGGTTGCAAAATATAAGTAATAATCAATGCTGCCAGAAATGGAAACAGAACAGCTCGCAAAACCAGCCAAATATCGTTAAAAAACCCACGTAATTGGCCTAATAGATACAGACAAAGCAGAGTGAGCAATACCGCTAATGCTCCTTGCGTATATCGGGACAGGCGAATTTTCAACTGCATACTCCTTCCCATACAGACGAAGCTACTTTTCAGTATATGCAACCTTGTCCTGCACTATTTGTACGTAAGAAAGCTCTGCACTATACTAACTGAGTAAGCTATTGGGACAAGCTGGGCGGGTGAATAGAATTGAATTTTCTAGCAGTTGCTGCAGGTGGATTTATTGGCGCTATTCTGCGCTATGGAATCTCTGAATGGATGGGCACCATACACGGTTTCCCAGCAGACGTTTTAATTATTAATTTGGTTGGCAGTTTTTTTCTTGCTTGGTTTTATACATGGACAAGCGGTAAGGTTCATTTCCCTGCGTCAATCCGACTGGGTGTAGGGACAGGCATCGTAGGAGCTTTTACAACATTCTCCACTTTTTGTATTAATTTTTGGTCGCTTTGGACTGCTGATTTATGGCTTGAATCGGTGCTCTATGTGGCGCTCTCTATCTTGCTCGGTACAGCACTTGCTTTTGCAGGTTTTGCTTTAGCAGAATGGCAACAGAAGAAAGGAAGAACAAACGCTTGAACGCTTTATATGTGGGCTTTGGAGGCATCATAGGGGCATTGCTTCGTTACTGGATTGCTACAGTTATGAATGAGAGATGGACCCTGACCTTCCCTTATCCTACACTTTTCATCAATGTGAGCGGCTCATTTTTGCTCGGTTGGTTTACTTCGTCGTTAAACGCCTATTTCCCACAAGCTGGCGATATTCCTATGCTCATACTAGGAGTAGGCATGTGTGGGGCATATACTACATTTTCCACGTTTACATACGAAACACTCGCAATGCTCCGTGAAGAGCGTTATGGAGCAGCAACCCTGTACGTTTTCAGCTCATTGCTCTTTGGACTAGCCGCAGCGGCACTCGGTTTGTACGGAATTGGTCTATCCGGCAGGTAATTCGGAAACAGCATGTTTCCATTCCATCTGAATCAAACAGGCGCCTTTCAGGCGCCTGTTCCATACTCTAGCTCTTCCGCAAGTGCTTCTTCAACAGAGACGAGCGAACCATCCTCCGCGACATCATATACTTTGACTTCTTCACCGGATACATTAAACTCTTTAAAACAATTCCAACAATAAAATTGGCTAGCTCCAATTTTCCCAATATCTCTACAATGACAGTGTGGACATCTCATCCAACAGGTCCCCTTTTCAGAAACTGTCAAATTTACCAACCCGTTTTACCTTATGTACTTCTCAAGATAACCAAGAAATCCGCAAGGCAAACAGAATAAAATCAGAAATTTTAAAAAAGACATACAAACCATGAAAATTGCTATACACGAAATATATATAAAGTAACGATTGATAACCCGATGACTATCATACACTTCTTGGCCACAGGAAGCAATGCAAATTTTGCACTCATAGAAAAATCAACTTGATTTAAAGTGTCCTTGCAACCAATCTTTTAATTTTTCGATTTCAGATTCCGTGTTCATGACAGACAAACTCCATCGGATGGCGCTTTTTCTAATGTTCTCGGGGTATCCGCAGGCAGATAAAACATGACTTTGCGCTATAACTCCCGCTGTACAAGCTGATCCTGCGGAGGCTGCAAAACCGGCCAAATCCAGTTGCATGAGCATCGTCGAACTGCTTGTACCAGAGAACGCTGTAGATAAAATACTAGGCACAGCATCGTCCGGACTGAGAACTTCACAATCAGGAATTTGTTGGAATACAGAACGCATGAGTCGGTTTAAACGGTATAATTTCTCCTGGCGAATCTCCCATTCTTCGCGAAGCATCTTCACCGCCTCCGCAAAACCAATAATCCCAAGAATATTTTCCGTCCCCGCACGTCTCTTACGTTCTTGCTGCCCACCGCGCAAACTGCTAAAAAAGGGTTGTCCCTTGCGAATATAGAGCGCCCCAATTCCTTTGGGACCGTGAATCTTATGTGCTGAGAAAGCAGCGCTATCTACTCCAAGAGAAGATAGGGATAGACGCAAATTGGGCAACGCTTGGACAGCGTCTGTATGCAAATGAATATCTGGTCGAATCGACTTGATTCTCTGAACCGCTTCTTCTACCGGCAAGCGGCTGCCTAATTCATTGTTCACCATCATTAAACTGACACAAACTGTTTGTGGGCGTATGGCATCTAAAAGCGCATCCACAGATATTCTACCACCCAAACTGGCCGGCAAAAGTGTTATATCCGCCCCCAACTCTTGTATCAGTTCCAAACTTTCCAGTACCGCATGGTGTTCTATAGCTGTCGTTAGAAAATGAGGTCGATCCGTTCTTTTCCGTCCAGCTAGAAAAGCGCTGAATAATGCCATATGATTGGCTTCCGTTCCTCCGCTTGTAAATACGATTTCCGTAGACTGACAATGAAGCCAATCGGCCAACCGCTCTCTCGCTTCTGTCAGGCGCATTTTCACTTGGCGTCCCATTTGATGAACACTCGAAGGATTACCAGCCAGTGAATCCATAGCTGATTGCATAGCGGCTATAACATGAGGATGCATAGGGGTAGAGGCTGCATTGTCCAAATAAATCATATTTCCGTCTCACTCCATAAGATATCACTATCAATGAGCTTTTATATATAAAACATGTAACCGTGCTCGTCCGATTGCCGGAAAGAAACGAGATCGGCCAAAGAAAGAGAGCCGAGAACTGATTGCAACGCTTGTTCCATTCGCGTCCAAAGCTGCCCCAGCCCATCCTCAATGTCTTTTTCCGCAAACTGTAAAGGTCCTTCCAATAGAGAAAATAAATCCAGAACAGAAATATCGCTAGCGGCTTTGGTCAATTGATAGCCACCATAAGCGCCACGCACACTACGGACAAAGCCAGCATTGCGCAGCGGTGAAATCAGTTGCTCTAAATAGTGTTCGGACAGCCCTTGTCGCTCGGCTACTGATTTTAAGGAAACAGGTTGACCATCATCATGAACGGCCAAATCAACCATCAACATAAGCCCGTAGCGACCCTTGGTAGAAATCTTCACTTTTTGATTCGCCTCGCTATTCTCTGCCGATTTACCTCGAGCAAAAGGTTTATTCAGGATAATAAGTTTTTTTGGACATTCCTTCTGGCCAATAGTTTTGTTCGACGTAGTGACCCGGATAATCGTGCGGATAAAGATAACCTTCTCCCCGCCCAAGCCGTTTCGCCCCTGCATAACTTGTACCACGCAGATGTGTAGGAACTGCTAACGGTATACCTGCTTTCACATCAGCAATTGCGGCTTGAATAGCCCGATAAGCTCTATTGGATTTAGGAGCTTTAGCCAAATGAGCTGTCACCTGCGCTAAGACAATCCGTCCTTCCGGCATCCCAATAGCTTCCAGAGCATGCAATCCTGATACTGCAACAGTAAGCGCAGACGGATCTCCATCCCCAATATCTTCCACAGCTAGTATGATCAATCTCCGTGCAATAAATAGAGGGTCTTCCCCTGCGACAATCATTTTAGCCAACCAAACCATTGCAGCATCCACGTCAGAGCCTCGTACTGACTTGATAAAGGCAGAAATCGTATCGTAATGCTCATCTCCAGCGCGGTCGTAGAGTACGACAGGAGCTTGCATCACAGATAAAATATCCGATTCACGAATCGTTGCGAAACCATCTGCATCCATATGAGCTGAAACGGCTGCCATTTCCAGAGTGTTGAGAGCCCGCCTAGCATCGCCGTTGGCGAGTCGAATTAAAATAGATTGCGCTTTTTTGTCCATACGTATCCCCAAACTGCCTAACCCACGTTCTTCATCTTTAAGTGCTTGATCAATCAAATGCTCCATATCTTTCTCTGCCAGCGGCCGTAATTGAAAAAGTAAGGAACGTGAAAGGAGTGCAGCATTAACTGCAAAAGCAGGGTTCTCTGTAGTCGCTCCTACCAAAACTAATAAGCCACTCTCAACATGTGGCAGCAAAGCATCCTGCTGGCTTCGATTAAAACGATGGATTTCATCTATGAAGACCAAAGTGCGCTTTTGATAAAGTTCTCGATTTTCTTTAGCTTCCTCGACAATTCGACGAATATCCTGAACACCCGAAGAAACAGCGTTTAATTCAGTAAAAGAAGACCGAGTCGATTTGGCAATCACATGGGCTATGGAGGTTTTTCCTGTTCCAGGGGGTCCATGCAAAATTACCGACATCAATCGATCTGCACGAATCGCTTTTGCTAAAATACCCTCTTTGTTTGTGAGTTCTGGCTGTCCATAAATTTCATCGAGTGAGCGGGGGCGCATGCGATAGGCAAGCGGTGCTTCTCGATTTGCTGAAGAAGCACTGGCCATGGCAAACAAATCATTCATGGAGAAATCGCTCCCAAACAGTTCGTTACGCGTTCAATCACGTCTTCAATATCTTCTTCAAGAACATCTTTATGCGTAACCATACGTATCGTTTGTGCCCCAAATTGAGAAACACGCACGCCGAGAGCAGCTAATTTCCGAATGAGTTCTTCCGCAGAGATAGGAAAATGCTCTTCAACTTGTACCAATACAATATTCGTTTCTACACTTTCCACATCCACACGCAATCCCGGCAAATTCTTCAGACCATTCGCCAATCGCTTTGCATTTTCATGATCAACAGCCAATCTTTCAACCATCGTCTGTAACGCTATCATACCAGGTGCTGCAATGACACCTGCTTGACGCATTCCACCACCAAGCCGTTTCCTCCAAACACGGGCTTCCTCTATAAATTTTGTCGATCCAGCAACGATTGAACCAATGGGGGCAGCCAAACCTTTGGATAGACAAACTTGCACCGTATCGGCATATTGAGCAATCTCCCGTATAGGTATCCCCAGTGCTACAGCGGCGTTAAACAAACGTGCTCCATCCATATGTACGGATATTCCATATCGTTCAGCTACTTTCGCCACACCCTGCAGATGAGCCAGTGGCAAAATCGCTCCACCAGCACGATTATGCGTATTTTCCAAGCAGATTAAGCGTGTTGGCGGTTGATGAATGTCCAGGGGACGAACGGCCGCTTCCACACTTTCCGGAAGCAAAGAACCTCTCGTACCTGGCAATTGGCGCAACTGTGCTCCAGCTATTGCAGCTACAGCCCCAGCTTCATAATAAAAAATGTGAGACTCTGCTTCGGCAATAATTTCTTCACCTCGACCTGCTTGTGCCGCAATAGCAACCTGATTGCCTTGTGTCCCACTGGTCACAAATAAAGCCGCCTCTTTCCCCAGCATCTCCGCAGCCATTTCTTGTATTTGAGTTACCGTTGGATCCTCGCCATAGACATCGTCACCCACTTCTGCGCGCAACATAGCTTCACGCATCTCGTCAGTCGGTTTTGTCACCGTATCGCTGCGCAAATCAATAATGGTTGCCATCACGAACTGAATTCCCCCACTTCTGAAAACAAATTCCTAGTAATTAAGTCAACTTTATACCTTTTCTTAAACTGACGTCAATCTGAAAACTGTAAACAGTATTGAAACATAATATAAAGCGAGACCAAGCGGTCTCGCTGATGGTATCTGTCATCCGCCCCGCAACTGCCGTGTCACCCGAGGTTTTGATCCTGCTCTCGCAGGTGGGTGTCCTGCTCATCCGCATCATGCGTCCTGAACTAGCAGGCAGGCATTACTACGGTAGAGACGCCGAACTCCCGTTTAAAAAAGTGTTGGAACAAAACACAATGGGCATCACGTACACCGCAGGGCAATATCGATTGTGGATTTATGTTAACACGAAGCTGTTGGGCTTGCAACCGATTAACGTAAATTTTAATCTACTTCACAGTTGTACGTAAAGAAATACCAAGTGTTGCTAACTGTTCAGGTGTAGCAGGCGACGGAGCATCCATCATCAAATCAGTGGCACTGGCGGTTTTAGGAAAAGCAATGCAGTCACGCAAGGATTTACCACCTGCCATGAGCATAACCAGTCTGTCTAGGCCAAAGGCGATTCCTCCGTGCGGCGGGGTACCGTATTCAAAAGCATCCAACAAAAAGCCAAACTGTTTTCTCGCTTCATCCTCACTAAATCCTAGTGCTCGAAACATGCGTTCTTGCAAATCTCTTTGATAAATACGCATGGATCCAGAAGATAATTCGTAACCGTTCAGCACTAAATCGTAAGCCTGCGCTCGCACGTGCTCAGGATGATTTTCCAAAAGGTGCAAGTCCTCTCGTTTAGGCATGGTGAATGGATGGTGTTCGGCTACGTATCTACCCAGTTCTTCGTCATAACTAAACAGCGGGAAATCCACTACCCAAAGGAAGCAATAAGCTCCCTCATCTATCAACGACAAATCACGGCCAAGCTTAAGACGTAACGCTCCCATTGCTTGACGTACTGTTTTCTCCTTACCAGCTGCAATGAGAACGAGATCGCCCTGCTTAGCTTGAACCGTATCCATGAGCCGGGTCAATTGTTCAGGTGTGACAAACTTTTGAATCGACGATTTGATGCCTTCTGACTGCCAAGCCACGGTAGCCAGCCCACTAAGCCCATAGTCTTTAACAAACTGCGTCAATTCATCCAATTGCTTACGCGAATAAGCAGCACAGCCAGGAACAACCAACGCAGTAACTATCCCGCCATTCTCCAAGGCCTTGTGGAAAGGTTCCAAACTACTTTCTCGAGCAAACGTTTCAACGTCAACCATAGCCATGGAAAAGCGCAGATCTGGTTTATCCGAGCCATACAGGCGCATGGCGTCTGCATAAGTAAGTCTTTTCATCGGCAAGGTTAAATTGACACCAAGTACCTTGGCAAAGACATAGGCGAACATCTCTTCCATCATTTTGAGTAAATCGTCCGTGGGTAAAAATGAAGTTTCAATATCTAATTGTGTAAATTCCGGTTGTCTGTCGGCACGCAAATCCTCGTCACGGAAACAACGGGCAATTTGATAATAACGTTCATACCCAGCCACCATCAAAAGCTGTTTAAAAATTTGTGGTGACTGTGGAAGAGCATAAAACTCTCCATGTTGCAAACGACTTGGCACAATGTAATCACGCGCACCTTCGGGTGTGCTGCGAGTCAACATAGGCGTCTCAATTTCAAGAAAATCATGTTGGTTTAAAAATTCCCGAAAAGCGCTGAATACTTGGTGACGCAAGCGTAAAGTACGCTGCATCTCAGGCCGGCGCAAATCCAGGTAGCGATACTTAAGGCGAACCTGCTCATCAACTTCAATACCTTCTTGAATATAGAAAGGAGGATTCTTAGCGCGGTTGACCAGTTGTACCTCTTTTACAACAAGTTCAATATGGCCTGTAGCGATTTTAGGATTGATGGTCTGCTTGTCACGCTCTACCAAGCAACCTGTAACCGCAATAACAAATTCATTGCGCAGTGTATCGGCTAACTGCATCATTTCTTCGGGCGTTCCTAAGTCGCGATTGAAAACAAGTTGAAGTGTACCTGTTCGATCACGCAAATCGATAAAAATGACACTTCCTAAATCCCGGCGGCGCGAAACCCAACCCGCTACTTTAACTGTTTGGCCAACAGTTTCTAACAAATCTTCTATAAAATGCGTCCTTTGAGGAAAATCTGTACGTTCTACTGGTGATGATGAAATCATTGGCTTGCCCTCTCCTTTTTCAGGCTGTTGATGATTGTCGCTACAACCTTGTCTGCGGGCACATCCATCTGCTCACCGCTGGCGAGCGATTTCATCCCCACTACACCTTTCGCCACTTCTTGTTCGCCAAGCAACAGAACCCACTGAGCGTGGAGCCGATCTGCTGTTTTCAATTGTGATTTCAAGCTTTTACCGTTGAAGTCTCTTTCCGTTGCAATGCCCTCAGCACGCAAAGCAGCTACAAGCTCGGTAGCAGGCAGGGAGGCAGAAGCATCAGCAACCGCAACGTAGACATCTATCGAATCTGACACAGGCACATATACCTGTTGCTCAACAGCCAATTGAATGACTCTCTCCATACCGCCAGCAAAACCGATTCCAGGTATATCAGGCCCGCCCAGTTCTTTAATCAAACCGTTGTAGCGCCCACCGCCAGCCAATGTACTGCTACCTTCAGTCGTTACTTCCCAAGCTGTGCGTGTATAATAATCAAGACCGCGCACCAATTTTCCATTGAGTTGATATGGGACCGACATAGCCGTCAAATGTTCTTGTACGGTGGCAAAATGCTCTGCACATTCTGCACATAACCGTTCGGCAATACTAGGTACCTGAAGTTCTGTCAATAACCGTTGACAATTTTCGTGTTTACAGTCAAACATGCGCAAAGGATTTTTTTCCATACGACGCTGACAGTCCGAACAAAATTCTTCCTGTCGCGGTAACACTAAGGCCAACATCTCATCACGATGCAGTGGTCGACAGACAGAACAACCGACAGAATTTAATTCGACTTGCAAATGCTGCAGTCCAAAATCCGCCAGAATACGGTATGACAATTGCACCACTTCCGCGTCCAATTCTGGCGCGTTTGAACCAAGCACTTCACATCCATACTGGTAAAATTGCCTTGTTCTGCCGCCTTGTGGGCGCTCGTAGCGAAACATGGGGCCAAGGTAATACAGCTTGTCCAAATCTACCTTGCCATAACGCTTATTCTCCACATATGCCCGCACTACGCCTGCTGTACCTTCAGGACGCAATGTCAAAGAACGATTACCACGATCGACAAAATTATACATTTCTTTTTCTACGATGTCTGTTGTTTCACCCACGCCGCGAACAAATAACTCGGTATGTTCAAAAATGGGCGTACGAATTTCTGTGTAATGAGCGACATGAAAATGACGACGAACATTTTTTTCAAATGCTTGCCAGAGTTCAATTTCGCCAGGCAGCAAGTCATACGTTCCGCGTGGTTTTTGAATTTGCATGGGTCGGCCTCCTCATTTTGCAATACGAGCCCTGCAGGGAAAAAGACTTCTCACGTATTTTGGATAGGCGAAAAACAACAAAAAGCCTTCCATCGACTGAACACATGGTTCAGGGACGAAAAGGCCTGAAGTTTTCCGCGTTCACGTCCGCCATTCGTTGCAAATCCATGTGAACGTCTCGCCTACTGGACGTTGTCTGAAGGGATTATACGAATCCGAGTATACTTGTGTCAATGTTTCCAAAGGTCAACGAATAGTCATCGCTGTTAATTTTTTCATCACTCTTCCTTCTGCTGTTTTGTCGTGAATATTTTGACAAAATCCAAAGGAAAGATTCTGCATCTGCTCATCGGAGGTCTGCATCTTCCATTCTGCAGCGGCGTGAAAACCTTGCTGCCATTTGCTGTCGAGTTTTCTCGTCACCATCTCTTCCTCCATTCCAAGTATGGTTGAGAAAAGTTTTACCTAGTCGGCAAATTGCCATACGAAAGTTACAACAATAAAATCGTCTGCCCAAACTCCGCAAATTGTGATAGCCTGAGGGCTGGTAAATTGTTTTGGGGAGGATCATTGTGTCACATCTTACTCGCGAACGAGCACAGACAAAATTTTGGTTTGAACGAGCAACGGCAAGTATTCTTGGCGGTGTTAACAGTCCATCGCGTTCCTTTAAGTCAGTTGGTGGTGGAACACCTATTGTCATGCAAAAGGGTAACGGTAGTCGTTTTATCGATGTTGACGGACAGGAGTATATTGATTACCTTGCTGCCTACGGACCTTCTATTCTAGGTCACGCTCATCCCGTCGTCATGGACGCCATTCGTAAAGCTACTCAGGACGGCATACTTTATGGAACACCTTGCCCGGCAGAAGTAGAATTTGCAGAAACACTGCGTCAAGCGATTCCTGATTTAGAACGTCTGAGATTTGTCAATTCCGGAACAGAAGCAGTCATGACTACCATTCGTGTAGCACGGGCTGTAACGGGAAGAAATAAAATTGTCAAATTTGCCGGATGTTACCATGGACACTCTGACGCTATGCTTGTTGCTGCTGGAAGCGGCCCATCTTCTATAGGCGTGCCGGATAGTGCAGGCGTAACCGCAAATACGGCGGCCGAAATTATTACGGTTCCTTTTAATGACTTATCATCTCTGGAAAAAGCACTTGCATGCCATGGAATGGAAGTTGCTGCCGTTTTAGTGGAACCCATTGTAGGGAATTTTGGTATTGTAGCTCCTGAATCTGAAAATTATTTACAAAAAGTGATTGACATATCACACCAACACGGCGCTTTGGTTATTTTTGACGAGGTGATTACAGGTTTTCGTTTCCACTACGGTTCAGCAGCGCAACTTTATGGGGTTCACGCTGACCTCTACGCACTTGGTAAAATTATTGGCGGCGGACTGCCAATTGGCGCGTATGGGGGCAAACTCGATATCATGAATCAAGTAGCTCCACTCGGTCCAGCTTATCAAGCAGGTACTATGGCAGGTAATCCTTTATCCATGAAAGCGGGTCTAGCTTGCTTGAGTGTGTTAAAAACACCAGGCATCTACGAAAGAATGGAAGACCTAGCCAAACGATTGACTCAAGGTATTCTTGAACTAGCCCATCACTATCATGAAACAATTACAATCAATCGTGTGGGGGGAGCCTTTACCATCTTTTTTGGTTCTCAACCTGTTCGCCAGTATGCAGACGCTGAAGCGACGGACGGCGTAAAATTTGCCCAATTTTTTCACGAATTGATTCAAAGAGGAATTTTTATTGCTCCTTCAAAATACGAGGCTTGGTTTGTTTCTGCTGTCCATACAGAAACCGATATTGAAGAAACATTGCAAGCGGTGGATGAAAGCTT
Organism: Alicyclobacillus tolerans; assembly: GCF_900142255.1. Lineage (GTDB taxonomy): Bacteria > Bacillota > Bacilli > Alicyclobacillales > Alicyclobacillaceae > Alicyclobacillus_I > Alicyclobacillus_I tolerans. Next base: position 111,286 of record NZ_FRAF01000001.1, read on the forward strand.
TCATGCTATGCAAAATACACAATGATTTTATTTATGCTGGGAATGGGCTGTGCACCTAATGGTAAACAGCCCTTTTATTGAATCCAGACATCTGCAAGTTGAGAAATCAAATCTTCTTTGCTTTTATAGCCAACCATACGGCGAAATAATGAACCTTGAAGAAAGATCAGTAGACTTGGAACAGCTTGAACACCGTAGCGATTGCAAAAATCTTCCTCTTTATCCGCCTGAATGCAGGCCCAAAAAAATTGGTCCGGACACTCTTTTCTAACTTCGTCCACTACTTTTCGAAACAGTTGTGACGCTTCACACCAATCAGCGTCAGCCAATAAAAAAAGATGACTATGCTTAACCGCCAAGACAGACACGTTTTCCGAGGTAATACACTGTAACTCTGTCAAACAATGAACCCCTCACTTCGCGAACAATCATTTTAGCCATTCTTTCAATATTCTTTATAAAATGCGATTCTTTATAAAATGCGTCATTGAGGACGCATTTTTGTATCCTTATGTTCAGTTTACTACACGATCTCCTGATTGGTAGACCTGCGAAAAGAAACATACGCCAAAAAGAGCAAGAAGAAGATGATGAAGACAAATATAAAGAACCAGTGCGGGCTATGACGTACTACCGGGATCGACAGCAGTGGCATGACAAAATAGAAAATAGAGGCAATCCAGAGCATCCAGGCGTAAAGTCCGCCATAAAGTCTATACATGCCATATAAGAAAGCGGCAGCCGCCAAGGTCAGTGAACCTGTCAGAAGAGCGTCTGTTGTTAGCGACCATGGTGTCATCCAAATGCCCAGTGCTGGCACCCAAGTGGATTGAAAGACCATAGCACCTGTGATATTGCCTACTGCCAAACTATCTCGCGATCGGCGAATCCACATCACACTGTTCAAAGTTTCCGGCAACTCTGTAGCAAGCGGAATCAAGAGAGCAGATACAACAAATGCGGGTAATCTCCAGACGCTTGCCATGTGTTCTACCGCGTTGGTCAAAAAATGGGCACCGCCCACTATGCAAGCAATTGATAAAAATACCTGAAGAACAATATGTGAAAGTTTCGGTTCATCTTTAGAAAAAGATAGGTACAAAGCGTGTAGATCAGGCTCTTCTTCGGACGCTATGGGTTTGTCACGCAAAGTTCGCCAGACAAACAAAGCATATAGAAACACGAGCAAGAGCGCGCTCAGATGATGTACCCATACAATCGGCACACATCCCGCAACCATAGCGCAAATATAGGCACAAATAAAAAAGCCCATGTCACGCATAAACGATTTCTGTTCAATCGAAAGGGGTAAACGAATAGTTCGGTTACGGGAACTGAGCAAAGCGAGTGCCATGACTAAGGAGCCTAAGGTTGAGAGCAAGAATGGTGCACCAAGAATGCCGCCAATTCCTACATCCGCCGCTTCTTTCGATGTGCCAAACAAAATGGCTGTCACAGGCACTGCCGTCTCAGGAAGAGCAGTACCTATGGCTGCCAATACACTGCCGACTGCGCCTTGGCCAAGCTGAAGTTTAACGCCTAGCCACTCAATCGCGTTGGTAAACAGTTCTGCCCCAAACAATATCATCGCCAGCGCAAACAGAGTGGTTACTGCAGTCACTTTTTCCCCTCCCCACGCCCTGTCCCAATTATTTTTACGTGGGGAGGAACCAAACTAGACCAAAGATATTCGTGATTTAGGACAAACGATTCCAATCTTTAAATAGCCAATCATCCAATGCGACCTCCGGTTCAACGATAACAGCAATCCACTGATTGTCTTTTGAGAAAATACGAACGCCACCTTCTGCACCAAACAAACTGGCTTCCATGGACATACTGACACCCAACTCTCTCCGCAATTGTCGAGCCGCCATCCAATACTGACGAAGTGTGGTCATCAGCGCATCATCATAAGGACGATCGGATGCAACGACACGCTGATTGCGAACCATTACCCACCCTAACACGCCCGGTATGCGTGCCAATTTTTTGCATACTAAAGCGGATTCATCCAGGTCGCCCGATTCTTCAATGACCGTTGCAGGCGACAATTTCTCCGCTTGTAATACCGCATGTATACCTTGCTCATCTTTGGATTTTTCCTTGTTAAGATGGACTGAATATTTTTCCTGCCATACATTTCCGTTGTTGATTGAATGTTCTAACGGGTACGCTTGCGCTGATGAACGCTTTTGTTGGGTATCGCGTTGACGCCATATGGATAAATTGACAACACCAAGTACCAACACAAGCAAGACGATAATTCCCAAAATCCACCCCAACAGGTTGTGCATTCTTAAACCTCCCGAAGCAGATGGTTTGAATCACAAAAAGACCTTTTTGAACTCATCAATCTGCAGTTAATCACGGTTCCTTCTTATTGGTAATTTCTTTCGTTGACCCTCGTCAAGCCTGGAATACGCCATAGCCACTGAGGACGTAAGCGCCATATGCAAAAAGGTAATAAACAACAGGCAACAGCAAAATAAAAAATCACAAACAACACCCATTCTGCATTTCCAGAATGTACAGCATTCTCTAATTCAGCTTCAATCCAGAGCGGATTGAGCGACAAAAAAAACTGTCCGTAGCGAGCGACATCAGCGTCCACCGGATTCGAAGCAAGAGATTGAAGCCCTAAGCCAATGGAGCCTGTGATAAAAATCATAAAGGAGACCGTAGCATAGGACAACACCGTACTCCAACCAGAACGCAAAGCAACTGTAGACCACATGACCGAGATCGTCGCAATTATAAAAATCGTAAACAATTGAAAAACAAGCACTGCCAGGACTTCTTGCGGAACAGCACCACCAAACAGGAAAACTAAACTGTACAGTGGTAGAGAAGCCAGCAAAAGAAGATATTGAAGCGCGCTCGAAGCAATAATTTTCCCGAATAAAATGGAAAAAGGAGAAAGCGGCGTGGTCAACAAAACAGCCAATGTTCTCCTTTCTCGTTCACCGCTTATTGTCCCTGCCGAAAAAGCGGGCGTTAGAAAAGCGACAATAATCATCTGAATCAGTGAGAGAATCGTAAAGACTTGTTGACTTCGCGCTGGCTGAAAAAGATAGAGCTGCCCCTGTACATTCTCGTATAGAAGAAAAAAAGTTAGTATGCCCATACTCGCCACATATCCTGTAACTACAATAGGCGCCCTGGAAGTTCGCATACGTTGTCGAAACTCTTTCAGCAATATCGGATTTTTCATGCGCTCCCCCCTTCTTCCCGTTCACTGGTGAGGCGTAAAAATAACGCCTCAATGTCAGTTGGCCGTTCTGCAAATTGACTTACCCTGACGCCCCGTCGCAACAGTTTAAGCAACAATTCTGATTGCTCTTCAAGTGTACCTTGGTAGATAACTTCTACTCCTTCAGGAAAGTAGGTAACCGAACTCACCTCTGGCACATCGCGCAAAGCCTGTTCAAGTACATGCTGTGAGGACTTAGTGGCAATCCATAACGTACGTTGTGAACTACTGTGTTGAAGCATGACAGACACAGAAGCAACTGCAGCAATTTGACCACGTCGCAAAATACCAATTTCATCCGCAAACTCCGCTAATTCATACAAAATATGAGAAGAAATAACAACCGTTTTTTTCAATGCTTTTAGTTCCTTGAGTACGCTGCGCAATTCAATACGCGATCGTGGATCAAGCCCTGAGGCAGGTTCGTCTAAAATTAAAACGGGTGGGTTGTGCATTAAGCATCTAGCAATTTCCAATCTTTGCTGCATACCTCGTGACAAGGCGTTGACATACGTGTGCCGCTTGTCCACAAGCTGTACTCGCTCTAATAAATCCTGCCGACGTTTTTGCATGACAGCACGCGGTACAGCGTAACAATCCGCATAAAATTCCAAATACTCATCTACACTTAAATCGTCATATACACCAAAGCTGTCCGGCATAAACCCGATGGAACGGCGGACATCCGAAGGATGGCGAACCACATCGTAACCGTTGATAACCGCCTTACCTGATGTTGGCGTAGACAATGTAGCCAACATAGATAAGGTTGTCGTTTTACCTGCGCCATTTTCACCAACCAACCCAAAAACTGTTCCCTCTGGTACATATAAATTCAACTTATCTACCGCTGTAAATCGGCCAAATTTCTTGGTCAAATGTTGGGTTTGTATCATACAAACGGCCCCCCCGAATCTGTGGAAACCGTGGTGTATTGACGAATGAGCACAAGTGTTTCTGCTGAAGCCACTTTCTGTCGATTAGACACCATTGGCAATGTAGGAATACGTGCACTCGTACTGGCAATAAGCATAGCCATATTGCCCGAACTATCATCGTCTGTCCAATTTTCAGAACTGACAAATTGAATCAGGCTCCTGCCAATACTGTGAGTAATGGTATGGTTGTAATTACTATAAGCGAATAACCAATTACTGTAATTTTGTGCCGATTCTACAGCGCGATCCACACTCTTGGTCTGTCCGGGCGAAAAATTTCCCAGATTATACAATCTGCCTTGCCAAAAAAGCGCGACATCATGTAATGGATAAGGGGTATTATTGGTTACTGCTCCAAGTAGCAGTCCAAAGGAAGAAGATAAAGTACAGCTCAAACTACCTTGTTTAGAAAGTGTATCTACCGCATAAAGATAACGCACGCTCCAACGAGGTGAAGTCCCAAAACTTACGAGAGTATGATTTGCTTCGTGCGTGATCAAATTTGTATTGAGATTCGTACTATTGCTCGGTTCCAATGTAAGCGCAAAAGTCCCAGGCGGCAAAGCAAAGGTCATCTGATTACGAAAGGGCGACATCAATGCTTGCATACTATACGCCTGCCCAATCCCATTACCTGTTAACTCCAACACCCCAACAGCCTCATTTAACAATCCTGGTGGACGAATCGCCAAACCAAACGTGTACATACCAACTGTCACAACTAAGGCAATAGAGGGTAGAAAAAACCAAGCCCAAGCTGCTCTTCCAGATTTTCTTAGCCAGGTAAAGAGAAGTGGGCCAATGACCAACAAATAAAGCAAAAAAACCATAGCCCAAAATTTGAGCGAGGGTACGCGCATAGGCGACAAAGCGTCGCGTACTGAAGTCAGTGACAAAACTCCATTCGGACTTAAAGGCTTCACCAAAGCAGATTGCCCAGGAAGAGTACTGTTGCGTAAAATCGTCGTCCAAAGTGCCGGATTCCCTGACCAAGCGAGCAAAGTTCCCTCATTGGGCGAAAAGGAAGTCTGCCAAATCTCACCACGCCCCAATAATCGACTGGCAATAAGCGGTGTGTTGCCTTCACTCGCCCATTCCTCTGCTGAACGAGAAATGCCATTCGCAGCAACCGTCAAATTCCCAGAAGGAGGTATAGTGTTGGTGAAAGCTCCCAGACCATCCGCAGATACTTTTTCTTCCTTTCCTGGTTTAATGGGTAAAATTCCTCGCCAGTCTGAAGCGGTACCGTGGGTCCCAGTCACTACCAATAGTCCACCGAGTTGCACCCATGTAATCAAAGCCTCTGTTTGAGCCTGTGAAAGTTTAGCCAATAAGTCAGGGGAAGCAGCCACAGCTCGAATTCCGCCTAGCGCGCCAGCAGTTTCCGGAAAAGTAGAAAGAGAGACGACAACCGGCTGTACAGGATTCACGCCATCGCTACTGCCTGTCCAATAAGCGGCAGTTTGCAGAGAATCTGAGATTACAGAGACCAGAGCTACATGTCCGAGCGCATTTCCACTTAAAAACGTGGAAGCGATACGATTGCCGTTGTATAAAACGAGATCGACCTCAGCTCCATTGACTACATCTCCCGGCAGGCTGATTTGTTTGATCACGTTCTGATTGGCCGGTAATTCAATCGGCCATTGAAATGTACCTATAGCGTTGGTGTTGTTTCCCATAGATTGGTTGATACTCACTTTTAATACCGCTGATTCAGCAGGACCTTGATGAGAAATGCGCAATGTGACAGGAACCCAGTCGTCTTCTGCAAAATAACCAGAAAACCCCACCGATGCTGAAAGGCTTGTGCCATTTGCCGCCAAAGCAACAGGAATACGCACAGAAAACGTCGTAATGACGACTGCAAAAAACAGCAAAAAAGAGACAAGAACCTTGTGTCTCCAAAATCCAACGTTTTGTTTCCAAAATTGATAAACCATCCTAACGCACCCAATCCATTTGCTGAGTCATCACTACTCCAGCCATTGCCAAAGCTATATCACGTTGCTCAAACTGTTTGCAATAAATAGTTCAATTTTGATAGCATTCTGTCCTTTTTTCTATACTTTATAAAAGTGTAAATCTAAAACCCAGATTTGAAGCATCTTCTCTGTGACAAAAAATACGTTGCTTTTAGATATGACTCACATGGATTGCGGGATATTTTGCTCTTCGCCAGCATATGTTCCCTGCTTTAGCCACCAGGAAAAAACTATAAAAGAGAAAGCGGCAAGCAATGAACTGACTGTCGCCGCCAAAAGGATTGGTGAAATTCCTTTTTGATCAAACAAATAGCCAAAATACGGCGGTCCAACCAAGCGTCCAACCGTTCCCACACTACCTACTACTCCAAGATAAAAAGCAGCATTGCGACCAGTCGTCTGGGTGATGATGGCAGGCACAACAGGACTCATGAGCATTTCTCCAAAAGTGGCTATAATCATCCCCATCATAAGCCAAATATAAGGAGAGTGCCTTATCCATATGACAGAAAACCCGCAAGCGTAAAATAGAGCGCTTGCAATCAGTCGCGAATTCAGTGACTTGGTGAGCCAACGATTCAACATGGACGTAAAGGGCTGACCTAAAAGAATAACCAATCCGTTGACAGTCCACAGCCAACTATACATACTCGGTGGTTGCCCATGTTGATTGAGATATGGAGCAGCACCAGAATTCCAGGCAGATGTGGCTAAATACGTCAAAAGACTGCCAATAGCCAAAAAGAGATAGAGACGCATGTTTAAGAGCAAACTGAAAAGACTGCTTTGTTCACCAGCTTGCCCAGAGAACGGTATGAATTGATCGAGCGAAAGCCCAAGCTTGCGTAGATATTGATAAAAAAATAAAGCAAAAAAAATGGTAGTAAGCCCATTGAAAAGAAAGGTTAAATTAAACGAAATAGAAGCAAGGAGGCCCGCCAGAGAAGTACCTACTGCTACTCCTATATTGTTGCTCACATACATCAGGTTAAACAGCTGGTTACGATGCTGTGGCCAACGGAATCCAACAAACGCATTGACGGCTGGCATCGTTGTCTGATTCAAAAAACCTATAATCATCATCGCAATCAGATAAGGAACCCAAGCCTTGGCAAATATCAGGCTAAACTGGGCGAAACCGGTCATCAGAAGTGAACCTACAATCAGACGTTTGGGTCCAACTTTTTCATAAAGCGCCCCACCAACAAACTGGCCTAATACCCCCATCAGCGCTTGCAAAAGTAGAGCAAAGCCAGCTTCAGCATAGTTGCGATGCAGCACATTATGAACGTATATCGTTATCAGTGGCCAGAGTAGCGATGAGCCAATAGAATTGACAAGACTCGCTGCTACAAACGTATACGATTCGCGAGGAACCGCTTGTTTCCATCGTAAAGTTGCCTGACGATTGTCCATAAAATCGATTCTCCCAATTTGAATCATAAGTCCCTACAGATTCCATTAACCGCTAGAATGGGTATCAAAAAAGTGAGCCCGTTTGGCGCTCACTCATTATAACAACTTATAGCAACGTTTTGACTTTCCTACGAACCATTTCACTTATAAATCATTTCTGGTTATTCAAATAAATGGCGAATTCCGCTGCAAGAAACGCCGCTTTGCGCCGCATGCCTGAATCCAGCAAGCTACGCGCAGGCTTGGGATTCATTTCAATCATCAAAGGATTTCCTTTTTCGTCTATTCCCATATCAAAACCTACCAAGCCGATAAAAGGTTTTTTTCTCTCCATCATCCGAGCAATTTCAAAGGCAGCCTGCTGCATAGGTTGGATTGAAATTTCTTTTCCTTCTGCATGTGCTGCATTTTGGATTTGAAGCAAAGACACGCGTTCGCCGCCAGCAATGACGTTTGTGACCACTCCATCCTTTGCCGCCCACTTAGGTACGATACCGACCAATTTCCATTCCCCCTGCAAGTTACGCTGCAAAACCACACGGAAATCAACTTTCCGTTGCTCAATCGTTAACAGATTAATTCCTTCCTGCAACAGATGCGGTCGTCGAAGTCGGGTTGTGACCCAATCCCGTAATTTGCGTTCATCCATCTCTTTACGCACTTGCGCAATACTTCCTTGTGAACGATCCCAAGCTACGGCAAATCTATTGTGTCCCAATTTGCGGACACGGGTGACTCCAACCCCCCCATATCCACCTGTCGGCTTGATGTAAACTGTATCCCAATGCCGCAAACGATCCAGCAATTGTTCAGTCGATTTCAACTTTTCTGTTTCTGGCATGTATTTGTCTAAACCAGACGACCGCATCCACTCCGCCATACGCCACTTGCCTGGCAATACTGGATTAAAAAGAGGTATCCCCCGCAAAGTTGCCTGACGTCTCAGTTCATCTGAATATCCGCGAATATTCAAGTGGACAAAGATATTTTCATAAATTACACTAGGCAACGAAACCTCTTTTTTGCTCCAATGTCCATAGGGCGCACGTTTTGAAACAGGAAAATAAGCTTCCATTTTTTCTGCTTTCCAATGCGCTTGAGCCGGATCGAACAAACAAACTTGTGTTCCATATTCGGCTGCCCGCTCAGCTATTTGACAATAAAAAGAGGCGGGGCGAATGTGACCATCTGCTTGTTTTCTGCATCCTGTGGTGGTGGCAACGCCAATCACCGGTTGATTGTTGAGCATTGAGAACCCACACTCCGTTTCGTACCGTAGCCGTCACATCGCCACAGTATATGCAGAGGAGTGTTGTTGAGGAGAGTCAGTAAATAGAAGCCAACTTTGTCGGTGAACCTATTTTTTAAGGAGGATTTTCATGCTTCGTCATGTCTGCAAAGGCAAGCTACACCGAATTACCGTCACACAGGCGGATTTAAATTATATGGGCTCTATTACGCTCGATCCGCTGTTAATGAAAGCGGCCGACATTCGCCCACATGAAATGGTTCAGATTACTAATTTGCAAAACGGAACTATCTGGCACACTTATGCCATACCAGGTACAGAAGGCGCTGGTACTGTCTGCCTCAATGGTCCTCCGGCTCGGCATTTTCAACCGGGTGATACGATTATCGTGCTTTCTACAGCATGGATTTCCGATGAAGAATGGGATTCACTGGAGGCCAAAGTCGTGTTTGTTGATGAGCAGAACCACATTCAATCAATAGTCCGCCATCATCCATGGCCACCTGAGTATAGTCTTGATGCTCCGCAAGAGAACTGAACATGTACTTTATCGATAGGTAAAAACTATGAATTAAACCCCGATTCAGTCGTTTAGCAGATGAATCGGGGCCAATTTTTTCATTCATCCCAATATCAATCAATTTGTTTCTGAATACTCCACAGTTACTTTTGTATGAATTCCCCCGCGCACTGTGAAATCTGCTACCACTTTGGCATAGCGCGGTTTGGCAGCAGCCACGAAGTCGTTTAGAATGAGGTTGGTCACGTCCTCGTGATAGTGAGCTTCATTTCGAAATGACCAAAGATAAAGTTTAAGCGACTTGAGTTCAACCAGATGTTCTCCAGGTTGATATTGAATATAGATGGTTGCAAAATCAGGTTGTCCTGTCATAGGACAAAGCGTAGTAAATTCCGGGCAGTCCATTTCTACCGTATAAACACGCGTTGGATGTGGATTAGGAACCACAACCAGTTCACGCGTTGGTTGAGTCAACATGCTGCATTCTCCTCTCACAAAGCGTTCCGGACGACAAGATAACAATTTCACTCATCTTGAAAGTGTACAATCTTTGTACATATTGGTGCGTATTAAAATCTACCGCAACATGATACACGCCACATTTGGTGAAGACAAGTCGTTTTTCACGAGATAGAATAGGTCTTCTACAAATACTCAAGCCAAAGAAAGGTTGGTTCCCACTAAGAATGGATGACGTTATCCAAACGTTTACAAAAACGTTAGCTCCTTATGTTTCCGAGAATTTTCTCAAAGATTTTACGCAAAGTTTATATATGCCGCGCATTCGCGGAGCACGTTTGCAACGGTTTGAAATCGAAACTGCTGAGAAGCCATTAGGAAATCAGCAAATCCCTATATATGCCATGGAAAAATTACCGACTTTACCAGACGAATTGACAACATGGCTACAAAATCAGGTTCCTTGGTGTAAAGATGGATTTTATCTCCCCGAAGAAGTAAAGATAGGTCAGACCCTCGTTCACCAAACTGGCTGCTTCTATGTCCAAGAACCGTCAGCCATGGGCGTTGTTGAAGTTCTGCAGCCTAAGCCAGGCGAATGGATTCTCGATCTGTGTGCAGCTCCTGGTGGTAAATCCACAGCAATAGGAAAAAAATTGCACGGGAGTGGCTGGTTAGTCGCTAATGAAATACATCCTGAACGTGTCACGGTACTCGCAGAAAATTTAGAAAGATGTGGCGTTCAGGCAACCGTTACCCAATCCGATCCTTCGATTCTTGCTGCTGCTTGGCCAGAAATATTCGATGCTATTCTGGTAGATGCACCTTGTTCTGGTGAAGGAATGTTTCGCAAATCTGCGGAGGCACGCCAAGAATGGAATCCAGAACTACCTGCCAAATGCGCCGAACGACAAAAAAACATCCTCCATGAAGCAGTCAAACTGCTCAAACCTGGTGGACGACTTGTTTACTCCACATGTACTCTGAACCCTATAGAAAACGAGTGGATGATAGACTGGCTATTGAAACACTTTCCCTTACGCTTATTGCCGATTAACAACTTACCCAATTGGAGTTTGGGGCTTGATATTCCCGGTATTCATCCGGACATTGTCAAACATGTGCGTCGATGCTGGCCTCATTTGCTAGCAGGAGAAGGACATTTTATTGCTCTTTTAGAAAAAGTAGCTCCGTCTCAAACTACATCATTCAATCATTCTATAAAGAAATCACCGCAAAGAGAAAAAACAAAGTCGAACCCAAAGGACTCGACTCATCTATGGCTCGACTTTCTTAACGAAACTTGGCAAGCATCCATACCTGATGAATGGAGATTCCCCATCCAACAGGGAAATGTACTCTTTTCCCAATCTCCATTGCCGAAACCCTTAGTCCCTGTCAAAACCTTGCGCCCCGGTCTTGCCCTGGCGCATCTTCGAGAGGGAAAGCTTATACCTCACCAAGCTCTTGCAAGCGGCGCACATCCTAGCGCATTTGCAAAGTCTCTAGATTTACCGGGGCAAGAAGCTCTGGCTTATTTACGCGGAGAGGCCATGGCTATCTCTACAAATCAAAGGGGGTACCTGCTTTTAACCTGGCTTGATACCGTACCCCTTGGTTTTGCCAAGGCTGTACCGGGGCGACTTAACAATTTGTATCCAAAAGGATTACGCCGGGTACTAAACAGCTAATTTCTTCTATACGCGTTCAACAGTTACGGCAATCCCTTGCCCACCGCCTATACAAAGCGATGCAACACCACGTTTGAGTCCGCGAAGCTGAAGCTCACGGATAAGTGTCAACAATACGCGTGCCCCACTCGCTCCTACAGGATGTCCCAATGCAATCGCACCACCGTTTACATTGGTTTTGTCACGCGGAAGTTGTAAAGCTTTCTCGACTGCTAAATACTGAGCAGCGAAAGCTTCATTAACCTCAAATAAATCAACATCCGACAAACTCCACTCTGCACGTTCCAGAGCAAGCTGAATGGCAGGCACAGGACCAATACCCATGCGTGACGGATCGACCCCCACAACTGCCGTACTTACCAGTCTGGCTAACGGTTGATATCCGTGGGCATCCACCGCCGTATCTGAAGCGATTAAAAGAGCAGCTGCACCGTCATTAATGCCGGAAGCATTACCCGCTGTAACCGTACCGTCCGTTCGGAAGGCAGGACGCAATTTTCCAAGAGCCTCAAGTGTCGTATCGGGACGGATATGCTCATCCTGATCCACTATCATCTCGCCTTTACGCGTATGAACTGGTACACCGACAATTTCTTGAGCTAAACGCCCTGATGCTTGTGCTTGCGCAGCTCTTGCCTGACTTAAAAGAGCAAATTCATCTTGTTCTGCACGCGTAATCCCATAGTCCTCAGCAAGATTCTCAGCTGTAATGCCCATAGGTAAATCTCCTCGACAATCTGTCAAAATTTCCGACAGCATATCGACTGCTTTCGCATCACCCATACGATAACCAAAACGAGCCTGGCGTAAGACGTAAGGTGACTGGCTCATGGACTCTGCACCGCCGCAAAGCGCTACTTCACTCTCGCCTAGCTGAATACTCGCTGCTGCGGAAACAACCGCTTGCAAACCTGAACCACAGAGACGATTGACCGTTAAAGCAGGTACAGTTTGTTTAACCCCAACGTCTAATCCAATATGGCGAGCTAGGTATGCTGATCCACCATCCGTTTGAATAACGCTGCCAAAGACAACGTTATCCACATCTTGCGGCTCCACATTCGCTTTTTCCAATGCTGCTTTGGCTGCGATGACACCTAGTTGAGTAGCGCGCACGGTGGCTAACGAGCCGCCAAACGAGCCAAACGGCGTACGCATTCCGTTAAGAATCCAAACGTTTCTTTGACCGCTCATAGTTATCCCTCTTTTTTCACTCAATTTCAATCATTTACTTCTCCATTGTACTGTACTATGGCAAATTAGACGAATTGGCTGTTATTCATTTAAAAACAAACTTTAAACAGGGTCATTTATAAATAAATTCAATGACGATATTGAATATTATTAAATACATTGTTAATATCTCTTCAGGAGGGATTCTATGCCGTACACTTTGCCGAAATCCTGTCCCGCCTGCCATGGCAGTTTGCGTGTGACAGAACTCGCCTGTCCTCATTGCGCAACCCGCATTCAAGGAGACTTTTACGCCTCTCCTTTGTGGAACCTGCGTGAAGAACAACTGCATTTTGTGGAAACATTTCTCCGCTGTCGTGGCAACATACGAGAAGTAGAAAAATCATTAAACATTTCTTACCCAACAGTCCGATCACGATTAGATCAAATTCTTAAAGATCTCGGTTGGACCTCAGAACAAACGTTTCCGGCCACAGAAACCATATCTGTTCTAGAACGCCTGGAGGCCGGTGAAGTTACTGTTGAAGAAGCGCTGGAAGAACTGAGAGGAGAGACAACTGAACATGGCTCAACACGACTCAGAACGCATGAAAATTCTCGAGATGCTCGAAAGTGGTAAAATCAACGCCGATGAAGCACATCGTCTACTGCAAGCAATCGATCAAAAATCTGTCCGCACTTTCACACTGCCGCCTCTTAGTACACACATTGATAAGGCAACACAGGAATGGAAACAGTGGGGTTCCCAACTGAAAACCATTCTTGCCGATTCTATGACCGACTTGCGGCGAAATATCGAACAACAGGGCGAAGAATGGCTATTTTGGCAAAACACCGTCAAAGCCGTTCATGAGTTACATCTGCCACCATCCATAAAAGATCTCTCTTTCTCTCTGCAAAATGGAGAAGTGCATGTGGAGGGGTGGTCAGAGCCGTACTCGCGTGTCTATATCCATGCTACTATGCGCCAGGCAACTCAAGAAGATGCCAAAACATATCTTGCAGAGTGCCTGGAAAATACTCAAACAGAGAGTTCTAGCCGATTGCGTTTAGCCAACACTCGTGATAAAAATTTACTTTTACGTGCTCATATCGATATTTTTGTACCTAAAAACGTGGAAATGCATTTGCGTATTCACTCTCATAACGGTGCAATTGATGCGCTAAATACCGATGTAAAGACCATGCATGTAGAAACTTTAAACGGGGCGATTATACTGCAGGGTGTAAATGCAGAACAGATTCGATTGGAGAGTTTTAATGGTCGTATCCAGTTGTTTGATTCCATTCATTCCAAAACAGAACATCTTACTGCAAATACCAAAAACGGCAAAATAGAGATTTCAGGTATACATCATCAAGGACAAGTGTCAGGCACTCTGCGCACATCTGTAGGTTCTATCCAACTTGATGAAACCGAATTTACAGCTGAGAGAGAGCTAGGAGCGTTTAAAAACTCTGTACGTTTTCAACGTCTAATATCCGATACTTCTTCACATACAGAAATTTTCTGTCGCACAAACAACGGTTCAATTGCACTTAGTTCGATATCCAACCCGGGACGAAAATAATCTACGAAATATGTGTTCGATTAAATTGACGCAAATGGCAGGTAATAGCCCCCACAGTCCTTTACCTGCCTAACGAGGTAAGAAAAAAATTCTCTCACGAGTAGTCATCTAAAAACATGGTCTTATTTACTTTCCGTAAATTCAAACAGTGCATGTAAGAATCGATCCACATCGTCCTCATTGTTGTAAAAAGACGGTGCTACACGCAAAACTCGTTCTTTCGCATACAGTTTGACATCGATATCGCGCTGATGAAACATCTGTTGCAAAGCGTCCAAAGAAACATTTCTGGGTAACCGGACGTGAATCAATCCAGCTCGAGCATCTCTGGGGGTAAGAATCTGCCATTCAGGGAGCTCCAATAATCCATCCATGAATCGAGATGTCAATCCAGCAATGCGAGCTTGAATAAAATCGAGTCCTGCTTGAATATGAATGACTTTTAGACTCTCTAGCAACCCAGACAAACGAAGTAAATCTGCATGCAAGTGCTCAAAACGCGCCGCCCCTTCTGCCCATAGATAGCTTCCGTCAGCTGAAAAAGATTGTGCCGAAGAGCCTGCCAAAGACGAGGAACTGACAAACGTTTGAAACATCTCAATTTGCAAGTCAGGTCGGATATACAAGGCTCCTGTTGCATCAGGACCACACAACCATTTATGTCCAGGAAACACATAGAAATCGCAGCCCATCTGACGCAGGGAGACTCTCTCTGCCCCTACTCCCTGCGCACCATCTACCAACAAATAGATACCGTGATCGTGCGCTATTTTGGAAATTTCTTCAACCGGCAAGCGTTTTCCCATCAGATGGGTAACATGTGAAACAACTATCATTCGCGTACGTGGAGTAATCATACGAGTCAGCGATGGAAGCCAATCTTCTTTTCTTCCTGCAGTTGAAAAGCGTTTGATAACCACTCCACGCCTATCCCGCTGGACAAAGAGTGGCAGCAGAACACCTTCATGTTCTAAATCGCTCACAATGATCTCATCGCCTGGTTGCAACGCTATGCCCCAAAGAATAATGTTGATACCATGTGTAGTACTCTCCGTTAAAGCGAGACTATGACTCGGCACATCCAACATTTGACCGAGCATTTCTTTAATGGTACTTGAAACCCGCTGCACTTCACGAGTATAAACCGTATTCTTTCGACCATTGTGCAACAGATATTCAAGCACCGACTGCATAGCCTGTATGCTGCTTTCCGGCAGAGCGCCATTGGAGCCTGTATTCAAATAGACTTGTTGCTGAACAGCCGGAAAATAGCGCCGTAGAGTATCCGCATGGGCCATCGTTGCCACCTCTTTTCAGGTGCTCCGAAAAAGTCTTTGCCTTTTCGGGAATTTGCTTCATGTTTAAGATGCTTTCGCCGAAGACAGCATGACCGTTGCACAGAAATGGATCTCTACACGGGCTGCAATTGGTATGCTGTAAACTGCCCAGACATCCCCTCTGCTGACTTCAGTTTGTAAGTAGTAAGGCGATTGGGAATCTTAATCACTTCTTCTATATGGGCAGTTTTCTGCCAAGGAACCACCCAAACCTTATCTCCTTCGTTATATTGAATGGTTTCGGTAACTACATCCGTGCCATCATCATAGGCAAGTATATCGTAGCCTCCGGTTACTTCTGTAATGGTGCCGTTGATTTGCGCACTCTCATCTGCGCAAAGGAAAGCAATCACACGTGCCACATCTTCTCCCACAGGAGGTCGGGCTAAAGGATTATCTGATTCGAACACTTCTTCAATCAGCTTACTTTTATTGGCCCCACGAATATCTCCGGGACAAACCATGTTGGCAGTAATGCCATTTTGTCGTTCTTCTCGAGCAATCGATTGTGTCAGTGATGCCAAACCTGCCTTTATGGCCGCATAGGGCGCTCGATAACGCCATCCCACTGCATCTTTAGCACCGGCAAAGCCAATCGTGACGATGCGTCCAAAACCTCGACTCCGCATGCCAGGCAATACCTCACGATAAATCCACAAAAAATTACTCAAGTTGCCATCAAGCAACTTTTGCCAGCTCTCATCCGAATAATCAGAGAGGGGAATTCGTTCAAAAACAAAAGGACCAAAATTGTGAACCAAGGCATCGATCCTGTCAAACACCTGAATAGCTTTGTGTACCGCTACTACCGTCTCTGCTCGACTAAACAGATCCGTTTCTATCATCATTGCCCGCCGGCCAAGAGATTCAGCTTCTGCAACAAGTTCTTCTGCTTGTTTACGACTCTTGCCATATGTAAAAGCGACATCAAAACCAGCCCGTAACAGACAGCGAACTGTTGCATGACCTAAACCCTTGCCGCCGCTTGTCACAAATGCGACTCTGCTCAGATTACCTCATCTCCTTGCTCTTCACGTTTCCTACCTTGCGCATAGGGTGTCGCGTGAGAAGCAACCCATCAAGCGTCGTACTGCAAAATCTCCACTGATTCCATCATGACTTTTTCTTCCGGTTCACTCATTTCACCTGAACGAGATCGTCTTACAGGTGTAGCCGCTATTTTCAGCACTACATCCATGCCATGAACGACTTTGCCAAATACCGTATAATTCGGTTGGCGGTTTAAATGTTGACATTGAGAGCCGGTACAAATAAAAAATTGCGAGCCATTTGTATTTGGACCAGCATTGGCCATCGCCACTATTCCTGGGCCATAAGGTTCTACAGGCGGCAACTCGTCTCGAAAGCGATAGCCTGGACCACCAGCTCCCGTACCTGTCGGATCACCTGTTTGCACCATAAATTCACGAATGATTCTGTGAAAAATCACTCCATTATAATATCCGTCCCGCGCCAAAGCAACAAAATTATTCACAGTTAAAGGAGTTTTCGAAGCAAACAACTGAATGGTAAATTCACCTTTATTCGTTTTAACGAGAGCTTCATATCGAGAGCCATCTTGAAGTTGCATTGCTGGTGGTTGTTGATAAGATGAAGCCATTTATCCTGTCTCCTTTTGTAGATTACCTCTTTTCACCAGTACACTACCACAGGGCATGCTGATGCGCAAAGTGCCAATCCGTTGCGAAGTCTGTTTTTTGTTTGCGCCTGCTTACATAACTTCGCTAAAATAAATACAAGGTCTTTTTTCATACCTAAAATAGAGACCTATTCAAAAGAGGGTTCGAGCGCTTATTGAGCATGTTTGACCCCAAAAGTGAGGGATGTCAGCGTTGCTGTATCGCAGATTAGGAAAATCAGGTTTGCAAGTGTCAGAAATTGCGCTTGGCAGTTGGCTCACATACGGAACTGTCACCGA
The DNA here is from genome assembly GCF_900142255.1 of Alicyclobacillus tolerans. Lineage (GTDB taxonomy): Bacteria > Bacillota > Bacilli > Alicyclobacillales > Alicyclobacillaceae > Alicyclobacillus_I > Alicyclobacillus_I tolerans. The sequence goes on from NZ_FRAF01000001.1 coordinate 128,838, forward strand.
ACGTGAAGCATCTATGGCCTGTGTGAAAGAAGCCTACGAGCAGGGGATTAACCATTTTGACTGCGCAAATGTTTACGGCTCTGTGCCACACGCCGCAGAAGTTGTACTGGGTGAGGCGTTGCGACCTTATCCAAGAGAAAGTTATGTACTCACAACCAAAGTTTATTTTCCAATTGGCAAACGCCCTAACGAAAGTGGATTGTCCCGCAAGCATATTATGGCTCAAATCGATGAAAGCTTAAAGTCTCTCGGTGTTGATTATGTCGATATTTTGTATTGCCATCGTTTCGACCCTAACACTGATTTAGAAGAAACGCTTCGTGCTCTGGACGATCTCGTTATAGCAGGTAAAGTCCGCTATGCTGGTATCAGTGAATGGCCCGTCGTGGAAATCGCAAACGCACGCCGCATCCAAAAAGAACTCGGCTTACATAAACTAGCTGCGAACCAGCCTGTCTACAACATGTTCCAGAGATACATCGAATCTGATGTCATTCCAGTTTGTGATGAAGCGGGTATTGGACAAGTTGTCTTTTCTCCACTTGCCCAAGGAGTATTGACCGGAAAATATCGAAAAGGACAGCCATTGCCTTCTGGTTCAAGAGCCACAACGGAACGAGTGAGCCATTTTGTAGAACGCTACTTAACTGAGGATAAATTGGCGAAAATTGAGTCTTTGATTCAGGTCGCCAATGATCTGGGCATGTCCTTAGCACAATTAGCGATTGCCTGGGTACTGCGCTTACCAAGCGTAAGTTCTGCTTTAATTGGTGCGTCGCGCCCTGAACAGATTGTAGAAAATGTTAAAGCCGTTGGACGCACTCTGCCAACGGACGCATTGGAGAGAATTGAAGAGATTTTATCCAACTGAATTCGGGGACGAATAGATATGTCAAAAATGGTTCCCATAGACTATGAGGAAGCTTTACAACGTATATTGGAACTTGCAGCTTCCAGCCAAAATGAGGCGGAATCTCTACCTATTGCTCAAGCTTTAGGGCGAATTACAGCAGAAGAAGTTTTCTCGCAGACCCATGTACCTCCATTCCACCGCGCTATGATGGACGGTTATGCAGTCACAGAAGCGGATCGACAAGGCAATCAACCTTTGAAAGTGATGGGGCGATTGGCGGCAGGAGACTGGCCGGCGGAGAAGTTGCAACCTGGTACTTGCTATAAAATTATGACGGGTGCACCTATACCTGAAGGAACAGCTGCTGTAGTTCGTCATGAATGGTGTGAAGTGCTTGAACAGGGAAATATGATTCGTATACTGGAGATTGCAGCTCGCGGTGAATCCATTCAAAATGCGGGGATGGACGGCAAACCTGGAGAACTGTTAATTCCGGCACGCACTCGCCTATACGCTGAGCACTTAGCCATTCTTTCAGCCTTTGGTCAAGAACGGGTAAGAGTTTTCCATAAGCCCCGTGTCAGTATTCTCACTACCGGATCTGAACTTATTTCACCTGGAACGCCGCTTCTACCAGGAAAGATTTATGGCTCTAATGGCATGTTTTTGGAAAACGCTTTGCGGGCCGACGGTGCACACATTGTAAGACACGCTCACATTCCCGACCAGCGTGAAAAATTGCAAGAGGCGATTGAAAATGCCGCCCATTCGTCAGATTGGGTTATTCTAACAGGCGGTGTTTCCAAAGGCGATTTTGACTTTGTACCAAGCATTCTAGAAAATATAGCAGGCAAATTATCGATTTCTCGTGTGCTTATGCGTCCAGGTGGACCCTTTGTAGCAGGAAAAGTGAACCAGTGTAAACTGATTGGTCTTTCTGGCAATCCATCTGCTATGTATATCCAGTACCATGTGCTTCTTCGTCCGGCCATTTTGTACAGCCAAAGCGAGCAAATCCACCTTTTTGAAACACGTGCGCGACTGGCCGAAGATATTCATTTAAAATCTGTTCCACATGTGCGTTTTTTGCGTTCTAAAGCACGCATCATAGACGGAGTATGGCATGTTTGGCCAAGTGAACAACAGTCACCAGGCTTAGTACGTGGTTTAGCTGACTGTCAAGCTATCATGAAAAGTCAAGAATCTCAGCTAAAGAAAGAAAGTTGGGTAAATATACAAATTCTTCCTCTTGCCTTTTCCTAAAATCACTCACTGAAATATAGCACACTGAATGAAAAATCCAGACCAGCAGCTAACCAAGCTGTCAGGTCTGGATTTCCATGTGATGCAAGGTTTCTCAGCCACCAAAATTTAAGCTTTGATAGACGCCAATTGCCCTGTCTCTGTCCATTCTCCCGTCCCTTTCGGCAATAGCGTTTGTAATCGAGATTGAAACGCTTGAACAAGCTTCGTTTTTTCCTTCATGTAGGCGTCACTATCTGTAAACCCTTCCTCAGGATGTAAATAGCGCGACTCAATACCGTCGAGAGCAACAGGGATATCCATCATCAAATCATCGTCTCGGCGGTATTCCACATTTGCTAACTGTCCGCTCAGGATCATATCCACTATAGCGCGTGTACTGACGAGAGGCATTCTGCCTGTGCGTGCAATGCCGCCACCAGGCCAGCCTGTGTTCAATAGATAAACAGGAACCTGGTGCTGTTGCACACGTTCCATCAGCATTTGCGCATATCGACTAGGAGAATCTGTAATAAAGGGAGCTGCAAAGCAAGCAGAGAAGGTAGGTTCCGGGGCCGTTACCCCCCGCTCCGTTCCTGCTAATTTACTTGTATATCCGAGCAAGAAATGGCGTTTCACATCTTCGGGTTGCAAACGAGCAACTGTGGGAAGCACACCCGTTGCATCAGCAGAAAGGAAAACAATAGCGCTTGGATGGCCTGCTCTCGGTTCGGGAATAGATTTTTCGATAAATTCTAGTGGATAGGCTGCGCGCGTATTTTCCGTCTTTGAATCATCATGATAGAGCGGATGGCGATATTCGTCGTAAACCACATTTTCAAGTACAGTTCCAAAACGAATGGCGCGGTAAATATCCGGCTCCTTCTCTTCTGACAATCCAATACACTTTGCATAGCAGCCATTTTCCATATTAAATACACCATCGTCTCCCCAGCCATGCTCATCATCGCCAATCAACGAGCGCTCAGGATGAGCGGAGAGTGTTGTTTTTCCAGTACCCGACAAACCAAAAAAGAGTGCTACATCTCCATGTTGACCTAACGATGCGCTACAATGCATAGGAAGTACATCACGGCTTACCAAATCATGATGCATCAGTGTAAAAATGGATTTTTTCAATTCTCCAGCATACTCTGTACCACCAATTAAAACAATTCTTTTACCTGGATGAATCACAATAAATGTGGAAGACTGAGTACCGTCTGATTCTGGATTGGCTTTCATATTGGGTACACCATAAACCGTATAGACTGGTTCCGCATCTGGTTGACCCGGCAAAAATAGATTTTGGACAAACAGATTATGCCAAGCAAATTCTGTATAGAAGCGAATGGGTACCGCATATTTAGGATGCTGATTGACAATCGCATCAAATTGATACGCACCTGTATTTTCAAGGTGAAGAATGGCTCGTTGCAAAAGACTTTCAAAAACCTCTTCAGATAACCACCGATGCATATCCGGAGGAGCACTAAAACCTGGAGAAGAGACAAAATATTTATCCTTCGGCGATCTTCCGGTAAATTGACCAGTTTCTGCGCATAGTGCACCATTCGACAAAAGTACACCTTCATTTCTGCGAATGGCCTCTTCCACCAATTGAGCGGGTTGCAATTGCTGCGTCCTCATTGAGCGCATCCACACCTTCCTGATTCATCAATGGTTCTATTTGTTTCCCAATTTAATTATGACACAATATATCGTGTCGATCCAGTATTTATATCATATTATAGGTCACATTTATCTATTTGTGACTGATTATTTTCGAAAAGGCGGCAATTCCTTCAAATCTTTATAGATATTTATGCGAAAATCCCGCACTGCATTTCCGGGGAATAACAATTCATTTTCTGAAAATGACTGTAGCCAGGGATGATGTTGAAATGGAGCGACTGGATGCGGGGCCACACGAACTGTAAATGTACGTTCCTCCCCTGAACTCACTTGTCGTACCGTTCGGACTAAAACATTAGCCGCTTTGGCAGGAATGGGTGGACCCATCAACTCTATATCAGCAATAGGAAAATATTGATGCAACCATGTCCATTCAGACATTATTTTGTCTCCTTTGATGGAAGTTCAAAATTGAAAACTCGCAGGGTATCCATTGAATTGAATGAAAAACTACCATTGCAGGATTCTCCACAATCATGTCGAAGTGCCTAGAATTAGCTGTTACGTCTTTGGTGCAGTATAATGATGCTCAGTGAATATCAAAATGAACAACCAATCCATGGATTAATTTCTTCATTTTTTTAATGCGCGAAGGAGGTGTGCGGGCATGAAAGTGCGGAAAGCAGTCATTCCTGCTGCCGGATTTGGAACTCGCATGTTGCCAGCAACGAAAGCTGTTCCAAAAGAGATGTTGCCCATCCTGAATAAACCATGCATTCAATATATTGTTGAAGAAGCTGTTTACGCAGGTATTGAAGAAATCCTGCTGATTACTGGCAGAGCGAAAAAAGCTATTGAAGACCATTTTGATCGTTCTCCTGAATTGGAATTTCATTTAGAACAAAGCCGAAAATCCAGCATGCTGACAGAGGTCAAAAAAATTTCAGACATGGTGGACATCCATTATGTGCGTCAAAAAACTCCACTCGGGCTGGGACACGCTATTCTTTGCGCCAAATCATTCATTGGGCAAGAGCCGTTTGCTGTTCTCCTCGGAGACGATATTATTCAGGCAGAAGTGCCTGTCACTGCCCAATTGATATCTAACTATACACAGGGCGACAAGGCATTGCTTGGTGTGCAACAAGTGCCAGCGAAAGATGTATCCAAATACGGAATCGTCAAACCATCTGGAGTCGTCAACCCTTCCAGTGGTACTTTCGCCGTGCAATCTGTGATCGAGAAACCAAACTCCGATAATGCCCCATCTAATTTGGCTGTACTAGGACGATATGTTTTGCCACCCAGTATTTTTGACATCCTTGAAGAGACACCGCTTGGACTGGGAGGGGAACTTCAACTCACAGACGCCATTGAAACTCTGGCGCAAAAAAATTTGGTTGAAGCTTATCCTTTTCTGGGCACTCGCCACGATATTGGAAACCTGGAAGGATGGTTGCGCGCGAATCTATCCTTCGCTATGGCTGTTCCTTCTCTTGCCGAAAGTCTGCTTTCTGATTTAAAGGACAAAATTTCTACAAATGAGATGTTGCGCACAAAACTTGCTTCTTCTTAAACCGAGGCTCACAAACATCTCGTAGGACAACGAACGGATAGGGCGGACTTTTCATGTCTGCCCTATTTTATGTGATGTCGTCCTCTGTTTTACCTAAATATCCTCTCTCAGAATAACACTTCTTAGCATCTGCTCCAGTGAAATAGGCAGTACCTCCCATGTAACAGCTGCATCCACGAAATACAGATAAGCTTGAACATCTTCACCAACTACATTTTGGGCGATCCGTCGATAAACTTCAATCTGCGGTTGATAGTCTTTCAGCAAGTGTTGTATACCCTGTTTTTGAACGCGATCGGTCTTATAATCCACCACAAACCAACCCCGTTTATCTTTTGCCAACACATCCATCACACCCTGAATAATGACAAACGGATCTACATCTGAAGTGCCTTGAGAGAAAAGAGATAATTTGCCGAAAAACGGTTGCTCTCGCAATACGATTTCAGCGTGACGCAACCGAGTTGCCAATTCACTGTTCAACCACTGTTGAATGGACGAAAGATCTACAGATAAACGTATGTCTTCTGTGATTTTACCCTCGGCCACCAGATTATTTAAAACTTCACACAACTTCTCTTCTGACAGTTTTTCAGCAAACGGTAAATGCAACATGACTTGATGGAATGCTGTACCGCGATGACGCCCACTTATAGTGCCATCCATAGCAAAAATGGGTTTGGCTAAAAGCTGCTCTGCTCTCCCACTCGAAAGTGTTTGTTCTTGCTGTCGGACCAACCTCCGCAGCTCCGTGGCGGAAATTTTGGCTGCAAAATCAAACGATTGGGGCGATTCAACCACTCGAACGGTCAAGGAATTCCTATCAGTGAACTGACTTTTCAAGCGGTGCAACCAATCACTCACTGACTCTGAATCCTTCAGTCGCAACGACGGGTTGGAATTTTTTCCTTTTTCTTCAATCTGATGGACAAACATGGATTCCAGAGAGGACTGTGGAATCACCTTAACTCTAAAATTCTCCCACTGCATGCTCTTAGCTTCTCCTGATTGTTCCAATTGACTCTCGACAAGATTTCGCAAGGGAGCAGTTCGACAAAAGGCTAAAAGAAACCATTCCCCCATATTTGCTGCGTGGCGAAAAGCGGCGGAGAAACTGCTAGATTCAGATTGCAGCAACAACTCTGCTATACGATTCTCACTTTTAGGTAAATAACCAGAAATACGCAAATGCTCTTTTGCCCTTGTCATAGCAACGTATAAAATACGCGCTTCTTCAGCCATCATCTCGGCCTCTTCTCGATGCTCCATAGCCAAATGGACGGCTGTTTTCCAGCGTTGCATCGATAATATATCGCGCATCTGCGGACCAATCCCATAGTGTCGGTGCAAAAACAGCGATCGTTTTAAATCTTTACGGTTAAAACCAGAGCCTAGCCCAGCAATCCAAACAATTGGAAACTCTAGTCCTTTACTTTTGTGGATAGAGAGAATGCGTACCGCATTGTTTTCTCCTTCACCTATCTGTGTCACCGATGGAGAAGCCATGCCTTGCAGACGCTCCTCTACAGCCAAAAAATCACTAAGATGATCGGCATGCCCCTCAACAAATTTATCAGCACGTTTCAGAAAAGCCTCCACTTGCTGAGCACGAAAAGTACCATCAGGCATTCCAAGGACATATTCGAGATAGTTGGTCTCGGCAACAATTTGACGAAGTACGTTAGAAAAGGGACGTTCCTTTAAAGCATGACGCCATGATTGTAATTGACTCAGAAAACGCCTGAGGTCACTTCGTGTCTGCTCGCTGATTAGACTACCGTCAGGCAATTCCTGCGCCGAAGCTGCCAGACGAACTGCTTCTGTCAGATGGCGAAATGGTAACGTCCTGATTTCCGCTAATTGTTGATCCTGTAAACGTACAAACGGCGATTTCAAGAGTACAGCGAGATCAAACTCGCGGCGAGCATTGACCAGAACTGCCATTAAAGCATGTAACCAGACAATCTCAAGTCCAGTTTTTTGACTTTCTTGTTCGTCACTTTGTGCAGCAATGCCATATTTGAATAACGCATCGACCAGCGCGCCCGTTCGTCCCTTTGGTGAACGCAGTAAAATGGCAACATCTGAAGCAAGCGCTGTTCGCAACTGCTGCTGTTCGCCATCCCAAACTTTATAAGGCATTTGTCCAGGGATTTTGCCAATCATGGCAGCAATTTGCCAAGCCACATAATGAGCTTCCTTCTCAAAGTTCAAAAGATCTTGCCAATCTGCAGAACCCTCTTCATCATCTTGGTCTGCCTCTCGATCTTCTGGCTGATGAGTATTTTCAATCAAATGTATTTCTACACTACCTTGACCATCCGGATATTGACCTGCCGCTCGCATCTCGGCCTGTTCGTCATAAACAAAACCTACGGTATCTTCTTGAAACAAATGACGAAACAACCAGTTCACAAATTCTACAACTTCCACTCGACTGCGAAAATTTTCTTGCAAATAAACCACTGACGACGGTCGATCACGACGCATTTCAGTGAAAGCTTCCAGAAATAAACTCGGTTCTGCCATACGAAATCGATATATGCTCTGTTTAATATCTCCAACCATAAAAAGGTTGCCATCAGGCCGACGAATCGCTTGGAGAATCTGATTTTGTATAGGACTCGTGTCTTGATATTCGTCAATAAACACGGCAATAAACTGTTCCTGGAGAAGATGGCGCTCAGCGGTATCCGATCTGCTTAAAACCTGATACGCTAATTGTTCTAAATCATGAAAATCCAATACATTCAAGATCAACTTTTCTTTCCAAAGCCGTTCAGCATACAACTTTGTCAAATCGATCAACTGGTCGACGGCTGGTTTTAAAATCATCAGATCACTATGAAGTGCGATGCTGCCTCGCTTCAACAATTCCAGACGATTTTTCAATAAGCTCATAGCTTCATTGCGCAACAGTTTTATCTCTTCAATATAAGGCGCACTTCCTCTGACAGCCGGTCTTCCAGTACGGTTGAGCATTTCCTCGATAGACGCAGAAACGTCCTCTATCTTCCTGTCAGCAAGCGCCTTCGACAAGGAGGGCCAAAGCAGGAGCATTTGCTCAAGAGAATCATGATAACGCTGCAAAGATTCATCCATAGACGCCAAATCGCATGCTTTGCGTAAATAAATACCAGCTTCTTCCACACCATCAGCTACCCATTGAAAAAAATCTTTAAACCAAGGTTCATCTACCAATTGTTCACCTGCAGCGAATTGTTCTTGAATTCGCGTCAACCAAGCGATAGGTTCAGGTTGACTGACCGCCAAACGATACAAATCCATTAAGACTTCAGCAAGCTTTTCCGCTTGAAGACCTAGAGACTCTATGAGGAGTTGCACCGCCGGATTCTGCAACTGGTCTTCCACCACAACATTCGCCGTCTGATGCCACACATAACGTTGCTCAGCTTCGTCCATCAAACGTACATCAGGGCTAATACCAAGTAATAAAAAATTTTTCTTGACGACTTCGTTACAAAAAGCATGAAGAGTGGAGATTTGCGCATACGGTAACTGCCGCAAGGCGAGCAAGATTTTGCGGCGTTCACTTGTTGTCAATGGTCCTTGCAGACAATCCTGCAGACGTTTGCCAATTCGTGCCTTCATCTGTTCCGCTGCTGCTTCTGTAAAAGTCACGAGCAGCATTCTCTCCATACTCATCTCCGGTTCGTTCAGTAACATATAAAGCACTCGCTCCACTAGCGCCGAAGTTTTGCCCGATCCGGCTCCCGCAAAAACCAGGGTATCGCCTTCTTTAGCTGTGATGGCTTGCAGTTGACTGGTGGTAAAAGACGGCAGTAACCAGGAATTCAATCCGCTTCACTCTCTTTCCCAAGGACCTGTTGATTTTCGTCTAGGAAAAATGAAGATTTCGTCACTTGACTTAAACGTCGCACTACATTTCCGTGATGATGAGGTTCAAAATGACAAAGCGGCTGGAAATTGCAATAGCGACATGCCATTTGACCACCAGGAAGACGATAAGGCGTCACAGCCACACTCCCTTGCCGCACTTCACGAGAAAAAGCGCTGACCTTCTCAATGGCATGCTCTTTCATCCAATCCCACATATTTTCCAAAAAGATCGGTGCACGTTGATCAAATTCTTCTTTTTTAGTCATAACTTTTGTAAACAGCGGGGTAGCAGCACCTTGCATCAAACGTCGGTCAAGAGCTTCTACTACTTTTTTATCACCTTTAATCCAACCAGAACTGCGCAAAGATTGAATCATAGACTGCCGTGCTTTTGCCGTATCTTCTGGAACCCACAATAATTTACTCTCAACATGAAGTGGCTGATAATGTAAGGCTGCCAAGCTAAGTGGTTCACTCCACCAGTCCTGACTAGCTTTTTCCAAGACCAGACCATAAAGTGGCAACTGTAATTGCAAACCATGAAAAAATAAATTAAAATCCATTTTTTTCTTTCCGGTTTTAAAATCGATAACCCGAAACAGTTGACGTGCTGGATCTACTTCAACGCGATCGACCCGACCACGAATTTTCGTCAATCTACCTTGCTCATCGACAATTTGTAAAGGAGAAATGATGCTGCCAGCTTCGTTCGGCATACCAAACGAAGCTTCACTCAACACCGGTCTAAAAGAACTGTACTTTGAAGCCTCAGACTGCAATTCAGCAACAAGTTCTAAAACCTTTCGAATATGCGGCAAGTTTGCCTGCTTCAACGGCTCACTTTCCCATACCGAATAAAGAGCGGTATGCAACACTTGTTGTAATGTCTCTTCCATAAAAAACAAGGATTGTTCACGGGTCAGTGATTGCCACAACTCCGGACTCTTTGTGAATTTTTGAGTATATACAGAAAGCACTTCATGCAACAGATTGCCCCGCTCGCGCGCATCCCGTGATAGAGAAAGGCGAGGTTCTGGAAGTCGCAAAATAAAACGAGAAAAGTGTTGATAGGGACAAGCATAATAGCTTTCAATCGCGTGAGCGTTAGTCTCCAAAACACTGCCGCAAAGTTTTTCCATAAGTTCCTCAGGTAAGTTTTTGGATGCCAGTTGAAATCGAAAGCCCTGCCATTTCTCGGTTTCTCCATCGGGAGATTGCTGAATATACCATTCCAGAAGCGACGGCAAACTGCCTATAGACTCTCCGTGCGACGCAGCACTCAATTCACGAAACAATCTTTCTTGAGCGGCATTAGGTGTCAACCAGATGGTTTGAACAACATCCGCATGTTCTTTTTCAGCTTTTGTCACGCCGATTTGTAGATGACAATAAGCTTTACAGAATGCTGGATGAAGATAATTGGATAGGCTCGTCTCACTTCCATCCTCTGTAAAACGAGACCATGTAAAAGTGGTTTTGCAACTCGCACGGGTCATCAATTGATAAGCTTCTTCCTGACTTGCCATTCTTTGTTCTTTACTTGTCCAGCCAAGCGAATGATGGAAGAGTTGATAAAAGAGCAAACGATCTTCATCTTGCAATAATTTTTGCTTATCTCGCTGTGCAGGTAGATTTTTTTGATGGCATCCAAGTACAAATACATAGGGTTTGCGCCAAGAACGTGCCCGCTCATATGTTGTGACCAATACACGGTTCAGCCCAGCAGGGATGCCAGCCAAAGGCTCTTCTTGCAAATGAGTCAAGAGAATCGTTTGCAAGCTTGAATTGGAAATTGGATGTTCCGTCGATAGAACGTGAAGATTATCCAATAAGGATATCAGCTTGTCCCATGCTTGTTCGTGCTGGCTAGCAACTTGTAATTCTTCCGTACTTTTCGGTTCCGTAATCCATTGCGCCATCACAGATCCTGCACCAGAAGTATTCAGAAAATCCCAAATGGCAAGCGCAGCTTGATGTGGCGTGAGTTCAGCCTGACGAAATACGGCAAGCGGCGTCAGCCTCTCAACCACTCTACGGCGCAACTCGTCCATTCGTGCATCTTCTTGAGCCGCAAAATCTTCTCTATTCACACTTTCTCGAAAGGATGCAAACCGCCAAGGTTCTGAACAAAACCAAATGTCCTGTCCAGAAACACGATAAGTTTCGATGTAACTCTTGAGCCTATCCAGCATCTCGTCACTCATCCCGGAAAATTCAGCAGGTCCCCAATTCAACATGGATTCATAAGAGAAATCGTATTGAAAGCATTGCAAAGATGAAATGAGATAGCGTACGAGAGGATGGGAAGAAAGTTTAGAAAAAACATCTAAGTTGTATGGGATCTGGAACAAAGAAAAAATTCTTTCAAGTTGCGCTTGATATTCATCCATTCTTGGTAAAACTACGGCAATGTCAGAAAAATTTGCGTCCTTCTCCACCGCAAGTTGTAAAATTCGACCTGCTACAGCGTACAATTCCTCTGCGACGCTGTTATAACTCATCACTTCACCCAAACGATTTTCAGCTTTATCAGAAAAAAACCGAAAACGCACCCGTTCTGCCGTAAAGGCATCCTCCATTAAAAGCAAAGAACGTAGATTTAACCATTGCCATGCTGTTTCTTCTGGCATAGAAAGCAAGGTATCCATCAGAGAGTGCAGCGGAATTTCTCCTTTGCGTACTTTGTCAAGCTCTGCTTGTACCTCTTTGGATAGGAAAAAACGTTCATCTCCTTGCAAGGTGATGACTATATCATCCGCTTTTTCCGCTAATTCCTGAAGCACTGCCAGCATGGCTGGTGTCCATTCCAGAAACCCGTCAAAATAAAATTTTCCCCCTTGTATCCACGATGCTTCCTTTATTAAGGGAATCACTTCTGAAAATTGAGTTTCCCCCAAATGATTTAGAGCCGACTGATATCCACGATAGAGAATCGTCAATTCACGCAATTTATCAAGCAACAATTGACCTCGTTGACGCATACCTCGATGACTTACAGATGCCAGTTCAGTCGCTGCCGACTCTAACCAGCCATCCATTCGATGCAATGGAGCGCCGTATGCTGTCAACTCTTCAAAAACTGCAAGTATGGCATCAAGATAGGAAATAGAAGGTTGCACACGACGGAGCAGATGAAGCGAAGGTGCTACCTGCTCATAAACCTGCCTCAGCAATAGCCGTCGTCCGGTTTGATTGAAACGTGGTGGTTTTTTGCCGGATCGCAAAAATAATGTCTCCACAAAACGCTCCCATGGCAATACCTGGACACGCGTTGCAGCTTTGACTGTGGACAATAACTGCTGCTCCGCCACAAAGGCCACTGCTGTTGGTGTAATCCAGTATACAGGCGGACCGAACGGAAATTGGTTCTGCTGTTCAGCCGCAACTCTTGCAAGTTCTTCTGTTTTGCCCGATCCGGCCGGGCCAATCCACAACTCAATTGTAGTCATAAGAATCCATTCCTTTATCTCCGACCATTTTTCGTCTTACTTATAAACCATGTGCAACATTTTTATCTTTAGGCAGAAATCACGTTTCTCAGCCAATATTCATATGACGGTATATCCCCCAATGCGTTTGCCAAAATGCGCTTTAATAGAACCAACGGTTGGGACGGAAAACTACAGAAAGGAGATGCTGGATATGGCAGAAAGATTGGCCGTTCCAAACATTTCGGCTCGAAAAATGATTACTGTCTCTGGACTTGGTATGCTGTTTGACGCCATGGACGTTGGCCTGCTCTCCTATGTTCTACTCTCATTGGAGAAAAATTGGCACTTGGCCCCAACGATGTCCGGATTACTCGGCAGTATGTCCTTAATTGGTATGGCAATAGGTTCTGCATTGGCTGGAGCAATGGCTGATCGATTTGGAAGAAAATCGCTTTTTATGATTACTTTGCTGATCTACAGTCTTGCTACAGGACTTTCTGCCTTGGCTATGGGAGTTGGCATCTTTCTTGTACTACGCTTTTTTGTTGGCCTTGGCCTCGGTGGCGAATTACCAGTGGCGACGACGTATGTCGTAGAGATGTCTCCTGAATCAGTACGCGCTCGTCGAGCGGTTTATTTGGAAACATTTTGGGCTGTAGGCTCATTGGTAGCTGCTCTCTTGTCTTTTTTTGTCTTACCCACACTCGGATGGCGCATTGTATTTGCACTTGGAGCACTTCCCGCACTTTACACACTTGTTTTACGCCGAGCACTTCCAGAAACCTCGAAATATCAAAAATTAGAAAAACGTCTAAACATCAGACAAACATTTCGTCTTATTTGGAGCGGACATCTAGCCAAACAGTCCATGGTCACATGGATCCTCTGGGCTGTCATGAACTTTGCCTATTATGGTATGTTTCTTTGGCTGCCATCCGTCATGGCCTTACATGGTTATTCGCTGGTCCACTCGATTGGATATGTACTTATTATGACACTTGCTCAAGTTCCCGGCTATCTCACGGCTGCTTGGCTTGTCGAAAAAATCGGGAGAAAATGGACATTATTGCCTGCTATGTTGCTCGCTGCTCTATCTGCACTCGGTTTTGGTTTTGCTCAATCAACGGCCATGTTAATTCTGTTTGGATTACTGTTATCCTTTTTTATGCTGGCCGCCTTCGCCGGTACCTATGTGTTTACTGTTGAACAGTTTCCTGTTCGCGCCCGTGCTTCTGGAATGGGTTGGGCAGCTGGTTTCGGACGACTGGGTGGGGTAGTGGCTCCCTTCTTGACAGGTTATCTGCTTGCCACCCACGTTACGTTTGAGAATATCTTTGGGTTGTTCTTCCTAGTGACGTTGTTTGGTTTTTTGATTGTACTGTTCTTTGGCCGGGAAACAAGGGGAAAAGCTCTCGACGAGTAGAAATTAAACTGATGCAGGCCGTCGCCCACTCCAACTCTACACCTTCTCCATACTATATACCAGACTCTGCGACAACGAAGAATACTTTGTAAACGCCAAAGTTCTTCACAGAGTCGCTGTTCACCCTCAAACCTAAACTTAGAAAGGATGATATCAGTATGTATGGAGCATTTGGTGGTTATACACAATGGGCAGTCGTATTTTTGATTATCTTTGTCCTCTTCTTCCTTTTGGTTCCTGGTTACACAGCTGCAGCTGCAGCAACCACTGCGCCTGGCGTTGTATATTAAGACTATCGAGTAGGAGGGGGCGCATAGCCCCCCAACCTCTCACACCACTAGATTCCGCCAATGCAGGGCGTACTGACAAAAAACCGCAGTTCTTAAGAGTCGTGGTTTCCTTATGTGCAAATCAGCAACTCAACTTACCGCCAGAATTTCCTGTCGATAGGACAATAAGGTATTGCGCATGCCTGCTAAAGTTGTCTGTTCATTAATAAAATTACGCATTTCTGCACAGCCGGGCAGACCTTTGATATACCAAGCAGCATGCTTACGCATCTCTTTGACACCCACAACTTCACCTTTTTCAGCCACTAGCAATTCTAAATGGCGCAAGGCAACTGTTATGCGTTCATCCACCCCAGGTTTTTCAATTTTTTGACCAGTTTCTAAAAAATGTGCAATTTCTCTAAATATCCACGGATTACCAAGCGCAGCTCGACCGACCATGACTCCATCGCATCCAGTTTCCATCATCATACGATAGGCGTCTTCTGGCGAAGCAATATCTCCGTTACCAATAACCGGTACATTGACAGCCTGTTTGACACTGGCAATAATAGACCAATCTGCATAACCTGTATACATCTGTTTAGCAGTGCGACCATGCAAAGTAACCGCACACGCCCCAGCCTCAACTACAGCCAGTGCAACTTCCACAGCATTGACGTGGTCATCATCCCAACCTTTGCGAAACTTTACTGTTACAGGCTTGTTTACCCGCTCCACAACCTCCTTGACAATGGATGCGGCATATTCAGGATTACGCGCTAATGCTGCGCCCGATCCGTTTTTATAAATTTTCAAAACTGGGCAACCCATATTGATATCAATGATATCTGCATTCGTTTCGCCAACCATTTCAGCCGCCTTTACCATTGACTCCTTGTCATAACCCACCAGTTGTAGAGAGACAGGATGCTCATCTGGCAATATGGTCAACATTTTTTGGCTTTTTTGATTTCCATGAACTAACGCTTTATCACTGACCATCTCCGCACAAACCATCCCTGCTCCTAGTTCCTTGGCCAATATGCGAAAAGCCGGATTGCACACACCAGCCATGGGGGCAAGAATAACAGGATTGTCCAGTTGAACATCTCTAATTTTCAGCACGGTAACGCCTCCTTTCCAACGAAGACTACCGTGTTGTAGATTAGCAAATTCATGTTTGAAGGGCAAGCTTATGTTGCCAGTATGTCAAAGCTTGCCCTCGGCCATCAGCCTCTCCATTTCTATTTTCGGTAGGACATAGCCATTCCCGCTGTAAGAAATAAATCAATGAGCCACCACACACCTACAATAAAAAGTAAAAATCTACCTATACCAACTCCTACCGTAAGTGTACCCAAAACTGAGAGTATCAACATCGTGACTCCGCTGCCAACTCTTCCACAATAAATCCGATGAATTCCTAAATATCCAAGAAAAAACCACAACACGTACGCAATTGCCACTGAACGCTGCACATGCTGAACCTCCATTCCCGAATGTTCAAGTGCGCCTTTAGCAAAGCGTATGTGTTCTTAGCCTGTCTCGATTCCCTATGAACGACTGGGAGATGGCAATATTTTATTAGACCAAGTCAAAAGACGTCGAGTTTCTGAATACATAAGGCTCTTACGGGGAGCGCCAAGAACCACAGAAATTCGCACATGGCCGTGCTGACGAACCGCAAAAGCAAGGCAGTACATCGCTTTTGAAGTAAATCCCGTTTTACCACCAATGATTTCACCAAAGGGAGCTTGTTTTACATATATTAGACGATTTCCATTTTGCACCGATTTCCCTGCTACTGTGCAATGCGTGGTTTGCATAGCATTGATAATTCTTGGATAACGGATAGCTTCCGCTAAAATCAGAGCGATATCATGTGCTGAAGAACGATGATCATCATCATGCAATCCGTTTGGAGTTACAAAAGAGGTGTTACGGCAGCCAATCAAGCGCGCCTTGAGATTCATCATGCGAGCAAAACCTTCCTGAGAACCACCAACTGTCTCAGCAATAGCATAGGCCACATCATTCGCGCTTTTCATCAAAATAGCTCGCAACGCTTCATCAGATGTCATGGTGGTGCCTGGTTTGACACCAAGCCGCACTTTGGCTTGTCGAGCCGCTTTAGGACCAAGATAAATCGGATCGTCCGGCTGTGTATGCGTGACCAAGAGAATGGCCGTCATCAACTTGGTTGTACTTGCCGGATAGTACGGATGGTCAGCCGATTTAGCATACAGAATTTGTCCGTCTGTTGCATCGTAAACAATTGCTGCACGCGCATTCACATGGGGGGGGCGCAATCGTTCTGCACGCGCTTGACGCGAGGCAGCTTGAACCAACGATGAATGAACAGCGTATTGAGAAGAAGATAAAAATCCTGATGAAAAGAGAGCAAAAATCATGAGGCTAAAGGCGGCAACAAACCGCCTTAGCCAACCAATTTTGCGATGATCTTTATAAATTCTCATACCGACACTCCCTCGCAACTGTAGACGAGAGGAGCATTTGCGAAAAACATAAAACTTATTCGGCTGTTTGCTTTTTCACCATGACTCGTCTTGCAACCTGCGGATTTAAAGAAGCGTATTGTGGAGTGGCACCTGGATGTTGACGAGTGACCAAAGTAATTCCCACGTCATAAGGACTGGCTGGCTGCTCCATAGTCACCAACGCGCCAGGAACAACGCCTGACTGATGAAAATATCGCAGCAAATTAAGATCTTCTTCAGCAAGTTCCATGATTCTTACAACAACAGCCTCTTCTCCAGGCTCCAAATCTGTAATGGGGATCCCTGCTACTTTAGATGCACCCGTACCTGGAATCAAATTTCCATGTGGACAAGTAGTCGGACGTCCAAGTAATTCAAAAAGACGTGTTTCCACCATTGGAGAGATAGAATGTTCCAAGCGCTCTGCTTCTACATGAGCATCAGCCCAATCGAGACCTAAATGATCGGTTAACCAACGTTCTAAAAGGCGATGACGGCGAACCATCGCCTCTGCCCGTCGACGACCTTCTTCCGTGAGAGAAATTGGCTTACCGTCCCCCGCTTCTACCAATCCAAGAGCGGTCAACCGTTGCATGGTCTGCGTAACAGTTGGCCTGGCTACAGACAAATAGTCAGCTACTTTGGACGGTAAAGGTTCCTCTCCTTCGCTCTCCAAAATATATACAGCCTCTAAATACGATTCTATTCCCCGTGTTCTGCTCATGAACTACCTCTCTTGCACCTTCGTCTTGGCAATCGTTTTCTCTGCGATACGCCATTCCAATTCGTCACCAGGCTGCACTGGCCCCACGCCTGCTGGTGTACCTGTAAACAGAATATCTCCCTTTGCCAGCCCAAAATACCTGGCCACGTACTCAAGCAGAGTCGGAAAATCAAAGATCATATCCTCAGCTTTTCCTTGCTGCAGGATTTGACCCTGACGCACTAATGAAAAAGAGGTATGCAACAATTCTTGCCAATCTTCCACTTGATAAAAATCTGTCAGCACAGCTGATTGTGGGAAACTTTTAGCTAACTCCCAAGGATGTCCTGCCGCTTTCAAGCGACTCTGAACATCGCGCAAAGTTAAATCAAGTCCAAGCGCAACACCACCAATAGCGGAAGGAAAATCTGCAGCCGAGTGAATATCTGAATCAATCCACAACACCCACTCCAGCTCATGATGAACACTTCCCATATCTGTAGGCAACTGCAAAAGCTCGTGGGCACTATGCAGAGCATGTGTCGATTTGGCGAAAATCATGGGTTGTTCAGGCACGTCATTGCCGAGTTCTTTTGCGTGATCGACATAATTTCTGCCTACACAGAAGATATTTTTAATCTGCCCCAGAGCATCCTCAACTTTTAACCAAGGTTGTTCCCAATGGATGACACGGTTCACGCAAATCATCTACCTTATTCAAAATTTTTTCGACCCATCATGCGTTGCGGCATATTTCTCCATACCTGGACCATGGTCGGAGCATCGGTACGTTTCCCCACCCAAAAGGGTCCAAACTCTGCGTATTTTGCACTGACTTCATCAAAACGCATCTCTTGAACAATCTTCTTAAACTCAAGCGGATCATGGGCAAATAAAGTTACACCCCACTCCCAATCGTCGAAACCCATAGAACCACTGATGATTTGCTTAATTTTATTCGCGTATTCGCGGCCAATTTGGCCATGGCTTCGCATCAAGCGGACACGTTCCTCATTGTCAAGAGTATACCAATTATCTTGTCCTTCACGTTTCTTCGACATAGGATAGAAGCAAAGGTAGGGCATGTCTGGCATGGCTGGTTTCAGCCTGCTCTGCAGATAGGGATCTGTCTCTACATCAACCCCAGGTTTGGCCAGATACCCTCCTAGTTCAACCACTGATAAGTAGGAATGAACAGGTTCAAGATAGGAGGCAATGGCGGTTTGCTGCAAATGTTCCTTTGTTTCTATCATTTCTTCAATGGTTGGGCGAAAATGCAATAGTAGTATATCTGCCTTATGCCCAGCAACACGAAACATGCCAAAACTTCCAGTCTGTGATTCATTGACACGCTCATACTCCTGGATAAGTGAATGAAACCCAGTTAATGCGTTGACTCTCTCAGCAGCAGAAGCCGCTTGCCATCTTGCAATGTCAATACTCCGAAAATCATGCAATACATACCAACCATCCAAGGTAACCGGTGCATTACTCATGTGTGAGGTCTCCTTTCTTAGTGCGCTGACTATGTTCCAGCTCACGTATCATTTCTTGAGCTACCTGAATGACTGCTTGTTGCAGGCGAAGCGCCGGGGAATCATCTTCACTATGAGTGGGTGCAGCTTCTACCATATAACTGACGCCGCATTCAAAAAGGCGTTCATGCCCCTCTCCAAAACGTCCTGCAACCACAGCACAACTTTTATTCATTTGGCTGGCTAGCTGTCCCATATAGGCAGGCACTTTGCCTTCTCTGGTAGAGGCATCTACTTGTCCTTCTCCTGTAATCACAAAATCCGCATTCATTATTCTATCAGGAATCTCCAGTTTTTCTGCCACATAATTCGCTCCTGCAACACGAGTAGCCTTGCCGAAGGCAAATAACGGTAAAGCTGCTCCACCAGCAGCACCCATGCCAGGTTCTTGCGCTAACGGCGAGATATGTAGACTATTTTCCAACAAACTAGCAAAACGTGACAATTCCATATCTCTTTTTTGAATCGCTTCAGGCGAAGTAAGACCTTTTTGTGGGCCATAGACAGTAGCTGAACCGTTGATACCTGTCAACGGATTTTGCACATCGGCCAATACTGTGAAATTCACATGGTAGACAGCCGGATGAACTCCCTGGAGCGAAATGGTTCGTACTCGTTCAAGCTCTCGTGCGTCTTTACCAGAAAGCCGATCATCAGTATCATCTAGATACTGCGCCCCGAGCGCCGCAAGCAACCCATAACCTCCATCCGTCGATGCACTTCCTCCAAGCGCGAGCACAATCTCTGTGATTCCACGCATCAAGGCATCAAGAATGACCTGGCCCAACCCATAAGTATTGGCCTGCAGGGCACGTTCTAATTTGCTTTTTTCACTTCCCTTCAGAGGAACATAACCACAGATATTGGCAAGTTCAATGTAGGCCGTGTGGTCCTGTATCAGATAATACGAGCTGTGTGGTTCTCCAAATGCATCCATTGCATGAATTCGAATGACTTGAGCATGAAGTTTTTTTTGTAAAACTTCCAGCGTTCCTTCACCGCCATCAGCCATGGGTGCAAGATCAACTTCCATTGTTTTTTGCACACGTTTCAGCGCTTTTGCCATTAGTTCAGCTGCAGTGACGGCTGATAAAGTACCTTTATAAGAGTCTGGTGCGACCAGAACGCGCATAGACTGATAGTCACCTCATTGTTTTTCCTATAGTTTACGTTCAATAGAAGGGAATTGTCCAATCATTATCCAAACCACTCAACAGAAAAAGGCGGCATAACTGCCGCCCTATCGGATATCAATGGGTATGGAGAAAGCTCAAGTTGTGTCAGGCACAATATTCGTCAAACAAAGCCACTAAGTGAGCTGCAACATGATGTGCATCGCTGCCTTCAATATTACTGCGGTGTAAAACTCCTACTAACTTTCCGTCCTTGAAGAGAAACATAGACGGTGATGATGGTGGCATTCCTTCAAAATATTCACGGGCACGTGCTGTTGCGTCTTTGTCTTGTCCAGCAAATACCGTCACCAGACGATCAGGTTTTTTATCATTCTGCAAAGCTAGGGCAACGGCTGGACGAGCAATTCCACCCGCACATCCGCAAATAGAATTGACCACCACCAACATGGTACCCTGTTTATCCTTCATAGCTTCGTCCACTTCTTGTGCGTTGCGAAGCTCTTGAAAGCCAAGCTGCGTCAATTCATCCCGCATCGGCTGCACCATCATTGCATAAAAATCCAATTCCAAACTCATAGGAATCCTCCTCGCTTTGCGGGCCCTCAAGTAGGCACACCGGATCATGACCAGAATGCTTCAGACAATTTGCCTGATAACCTCTTCCTTTATTATAGAATGCCCGCTGCAGACTGCAAATGTTTTTTTATCTCCTAAAGAACTGCAAGTAAAAAGATTGGATGGATTCACTCCAGACAAAGATGACAGTTTGACGAAACCAGATGAGGAAACGAATAAAGTCAGATACCTTAAGTTGCGGAGCATTGCTTACAAACGGTATAACGAAAAGAGGAATTCTTTAGAGGAGCTAAAATTCGATGTCTATCTCAAATTCCATTTTTCTCAAAGCCTGCGTACGTGAACCAGTTTCACGCGCACCCGTTTGGTATATGCGCCAAGCTGGCCGTTATGATGCCGACTATCGAGAAATTCGCAAACAATACTCACTAGTAGAAATTTGTCAACGTCCGCAAATTTGTGCTGATGTTACACGGATGCCTGTTGAAAAATTGGGCGTTGATGCTGCCATTTTGTTTTCTGATATCATGATCCCGATTGGTGCCATGGGATTAGATTTTGAAATCAAAGAAAATATTGGTCCTGTCATTGAAACCCCGATTCGCAGTAAGGAAGATGTCAATCGTTTACGTCTGTTTGAACCCGGCCAAGATCTTTGGTATGTATTGGAAACCATTGAACGACTTCGTCATCAATTACATGTTCCTCTGATTGGATTTACAGGTGCCCCTTTTACATTGGCAAGTTATATGATAGAAGGCGGTCCATCGCGTGAATACATTGAAACCAAGCGGCTCATGTATAGCCAACCGGATGTTTGGAAAATGCTGATGGACAAGCTTGGCGAGATGATCATCCTTTATGGTAAGGCGCAAGTCAAAGCAGGAGCGCAGGCTCTTCAGTTATTTGATTCCTGGGTCGGTTCACTGTCTCCCGATGCTTATGAAACTTATGTATACCCAACCATGAAACACATTTTTGATGAATTACGTCCGCTTGGTGTACCGTTAATTCTATTTGGTGTCACAACAGGCGAATTGCTGACTCAGTTTCAACATGCGGGTGCGTCTGTCATTGGTGTAGACTGGAGAGTTCCTATTCGTAGAGCTCGTGAGAGACTCGGAACGAAAATTGCTCTGCAGGGAAATCTTGATCCTGCTCTATTGCAGGCGCCATGGAACGTACTCGAAGCAGAAACTCGTAAACTTCTGGAAGAAGGCTTACGACACCCCGGCTATATTTTCAACTTAGGACATGGTGTGCGACCTTCAGTAGACATACAAATTTTAAAAAGACTCACAGAATTTGTTCACACTTATAGTGAGGAATGGCTTGCTCAACAATTGACATCTTCTGCTCAATAGAAAAAATAGTAGAGGAGTTGGCACGAATGGCTAAAAATGAAGTGTTAGGCTTGTTGGTAATGGCCTATGGAACACCGCGATCGGCAGAAGAGATTTTACCCTATTATACGCACATTCGCCGCGGTCGACCACCCAGTCAAGAACAGTTAGATGATTTGACAAGACGTTACCAAGCCATAGGCGGCGTTTCACCGCTAGCAGCCATAACAGAACGCCAAGCGTATGGCTTAGCGGAGATACTCAATGTTGATGGTGGGCGAAAGGTCCGACCTTATATTGGCCTGAAACACACGTCTCCCTTTATTGAAGATGCCGTGAAAGCTATGAACCATGATGGTATTGAAGAAGCCGTGGGAATAGTCCTAGCTCCTCACTATTCAACAATGAGCATCGGCTCATACCAAAAAACAGCCCTGACAGCCTCCGCGTCGCTGGGTGGCCCAAAATTATGGCTTATTGATTCATGGCATATGCACCCACTTTTTTTGCAAGTTTTAGCCAACCGGGTTGCCGAAGGGTTGCAAAAATTTTCTTCCAACGCAGAAGTAACCACTATTTTTTCCGCTCATTCGTTACCTGAAAAAATCCTTCAAATCGGAGACCCATATCCAGATCAACTGAAAGAATCAGGTGAAGCAGTAGCACGTATGTTACAACTCAAACATTATACGTTTGCCTGGCAAAGTGCCGGTCAAACTGGCGAACCATGGCTTGGACCGGATATTCTGGACAAGTTGCGCGAACTTGCCAAAGCAGGTTGTCGTAATGTTCTCTCCTGCTCACAAGGTTTTGTCGCCGATCATTTAGAAGTACTTTACGACATTGACATTGAAGCCAAACAACTCGCTGCGCAACTCGGTATTCGACTGGAACGCACTCATCAAATGAACGATGATAGAGAATTTTTAAAAGCTCTGGCAGCAGTCGTGCGCGAACGCGAAAATAAAGGAGATGAAACAGCCTGATGCGCCGCAAAATTGCAATTGTTGGCGGTGGAATCACCGGCCTGACGGCCGCTTACCAACTGCTCAAGCTGGCGGACGCGGCGAAAGAGGAAATAGATTGTCATATTTTTGAGGCTTCTTCACGACTAGGAGGCAAAATTCTCACCTATCGTGAACAAAATCTTGTTCTCGAAGCCGGTCCTGATTCCATGTTGGCCCGGAAACCAGCGGGTGTTCAGCTCATTCGTGACTTAGGGCTAGAATCCGAGATTATTGAACAAAATCCAAACGCTCGCCAAACCTATATTGTCAAAAACGGACAATTGGTACATATGCCAGGCGGCACACAAATGGGCATACCTATTCATTTCACACCTTTCCTTGAAACCCCTCTGCTGTCTGCCGCCGGGAAAACACGTGTTTTTTCCGATCTCGTTTTACCTAAACGCGAGGACCCATCAGACGAATCACTAGGTCACTTTCTTCGACGCAGGTTTGGCGATGAATTGACAGACTCGCTTTGCGAGCCTCTTTTAGCAGGTATTTATGCAGGAAGAGTTGACGATTTGAGTTTACAAGCTACTTTTCCCCAGTTTGCAGATCTAGAAAAAAAATATCGAAGTGTTATTTTAGGATTACGTAAAACTGCTCACCCTACCACTGCTTCGACAAGTGGAAGAAGTGCCTTTATCACGTTACGCGGCGGCTTACAATCCTTAATTGACAGGCTCTCCGAGGTACTTTCCGACAGCGCTCAATTTCATCTCCGTACTCCGATTCTTGAAATTCAGCGTCTAGAAACAGGTGGCTATGAACTGTCCACTGCTTATGAACATTTTTCATTTGATTGCGTTTTATGGACAACGGATACTCAAAATCTTCTCAAAGCGGCAAACAAACTACTTCCAGTCGGCAGCAACCAATGGCTAAATGTCCCTGCTGTTTCCACAGCTACCATCTTACTTGGCTACACACCCGATCAACTTAATCATTCTTTAGATGGTTCTGGTTTTGTTGTTCCACGTTTAGAAAATAGAGCGATTACGGCTGCCACTTGGACATCTAGCAAATGGCCTCATACTACTCAAGGACGTTTTTCATTGATTCGCTGTTATGTGGGAAGAAGCGGTCAACAGGAAATTCTAGAACTAGATGACAAACAAATCTTACAAAAAGTGCGCAGAGATTTAGAGGATTTAATGGGGATTCAGGCGTCACCATACTTTACACATATAACTCGTTGGCAAGAAGCGATGCCACAATATCTGGTCGGGCATCGCGAGAGAATTCGCACATTTAAGCAACACATGGCAACTCATACACCAGGATTTCTGGTAGCTGGTGCTTCTTACGATGGCGGTGTAGGTATTCCAGATTGTGTTTTACAAGGACAAAAAACCGCAACTGATGCTTGGATGTACATGCATACTGAAATCTTTCGATAAACTCACCTTGCTCCTTTCTGTTTTTTTTAAAAAACTGGCAGTTTCATTCAAAAAGCAAACGGGAGAATGTAACATTTTCTCCCGCTGCTTCGTCTAATCATTATAGAGGACACAAGTTGCTGATACTTATTTTGAAGGTTGAATCTATGACTTAAACATTTGTCGGGCACCAAGATACTTGGGTCCCCAATAGGAATTAAATACACTATCAATACTAACACCCATATCTTGAGCATCAATCATCAACCCGTTGCCGATATAAATGCCTACATGCGAGGCACCAGGGGCATATGTGCTAAAAAACACCAAGTCTCCAGGTTGCAAATTATTTTCAGAAACCGGAATACCTTCAGCAAACTGTTCTTCAGAAGTGCGCTCTATTTGAATGCCAAAATGAGCCAACACATATTGAGTAAATCCAGAACAATCAAAGCCACTTGGCGAAGTGCCTCCCCATACATAGGGGACACCTAAAAACTGTTCAGCAAAAGAAATAATCGCACTTGCATTGCCCGTAGGCATATTAGAAATGGTTGTATTAATATAACTTTTATTTTGCATGAGCAGATTGGCTTCCTCTGTTTGCAATTCAATCTGCTGAATTTGCGACTGGGTAAGATGAATCTGGCTCTCCAGCAAGCCTCGCTGTTGTTCTTCTTGCTGAACCTGGTTCTGTGTCTGATGCAACAGTGTGGATTCATCTGCTGCAAGAACCGCGTCTGTATGCTGCAGAGTCAGCAATTCATCATGTTTGTGAACTAACTGGTGGAGTTTTTGAGATTTTTGAACGTTTTGGGCAGCCAAGCGTGCTTCAATCGTCTGTACTTCTTGCAAAAGCACATGGTTTTCTTGAGAAATTACTTCTAATCCATGTAATCGATTTAACAGATCTTGAAAACTTGTTGCATGTAAAAGAACGGATAAATACTGAACGTTGCCATTCTCATACATCAAACGCAATCTAGCGTATAAGTCGCTTTTAAACGTATTCAGCTTGATATCATTCTGATGGATTTGTTTTTGTAAACTGATTAATTCTGTCTGCAAATCTTTCATTTGCTGCTGATTGAGAAGAATAGCCTGCTGGACATTCTGTAACGAATCTTTGTATTCACTGAGTTTATTTTGGAGTACGGTTTCTTTCACTTTCTCCTTTGCAATTTGTTGATAGGTTTGATTGGATTGCTGCTGAAGCTCCTGCAACAACGTTTTTTCCTGCGTCAACGAGGAAGCCTGGGCAATTTTTTGCGCTGAAAAGGACATTGCCAGAACTGCCACCGCCGAGCAGAGAATGCGAGACACTCGACGCAAACACACCACAACTCCTATCTTCTCTTCATATCTTCCTGACCTTTTGGTCTGCACGCCTAATTCGACATAAAACGCGTATTTCCTACCTTAATCCGCAAAAAAGTAATCCTTTCACTTCTGCAAGATGGAAAAAGTCATGAATATGGACTAACCTGAGCCACCTTCTGGATACGCTATAATATAGAGAAGTAAGCTGGGACAAAGTTTAGGAAACAGACCCAGGAGGGCGGAAATGAGAAAGTTTCCTCGATGGCGTGTATTTTATCTGTTTGTACTGATTTGCTTTGGGATTTTCAGCGCTCTTGGCGATGGACTCAATTTATGGAATCCAAGTGTTTTCGGCGGAGGGACAGGGGTAAGTGCAGCACCTTCTTATCCAACTGCTGCTGGTGCGAAGCATAATCAATTTTATGAAAACAGTCTAACACCAAGCGAATGGATACAACTGGTTCATTTGAAGAAGGCACAGCAACTTGGTAACTTTGGAAAAGGTGAAACCATTGCCTTATTTGAAACCAATGGTTATTTCAGCATGCCTTCTTACCTCTCTTTCTGTAAAAGTTTTGCTTCTACCGATCCATCCTTGCTATACCCTAATCAGATTGATGTTTGGACAGATGGAAAGCTACTTCACTTAAACCGTTCATCACAAATTATCCGCCCAAATGCAGAGACACTTTTAGATACGGAATGGGCTCATGTTGTAGCCCCCAAAGCTCGATTACTTATCGTAGATATTCACCAGTCCGGCATTCAACATCCACTCACCTTGTCAACTATGCAAAGTTTATTTAAAAAGTTACATGTGACTGTAGTGAGTTCATCTATAGAACAGGGATTACAGCCTCTGATGACGCATAACCCGTTGCTTCAAGAAAGGACATTTGGCAGTCGACAAGTATTACAATGGATCGCTAGTCATTATCCGTTTTTTCAAGCTTCTGGAGATCAGCCGGGACATGTTTCAGAAACTGTTTTTGCGCCACAAATGGTCATTGTCGGCGCTAGTCAGTTTGTACACCATACATGGCAAGTAGCACCTTGGGAGGGTGCTGGTCCAGCAGTTTGGACTGCATTTGCATCCTCTTTGCAACGAGAAGCTGCAAAACACCCTTTTCTGTATCGACAAACACCGGATGTTGTGTGGTTCGGTGGTAACCCGGGTGTCATTCTCTCGGATTCACGAGGTTTTTTAGGGGGAGTTGAAGGAACATCGTTGGCTACGCCAACTTTTGCAGCTCTCTTTGCTTTAGCCGATGCAGCACACGTTGAAAATACTGGTCGCCACTTGCCCAAAAACGCCAATGCGTTGCTTTATCACCTAGCACTTCAAGACCCTCATGCTTTTTCATCTATATCCGTAAAAAATACTGCCTTTAAAGATGCAAGATGGAGACCTGGTCAAGGCTTAGGAAATCCGAATCCAGATACATTTGTGCTCGATTTATCTAAATGGAACGATTCAACATTTTCACAGCGTTCACCACTCCACCTTTCACTATGGCCATTCTATCTTGGACTGGCAGCCATGTTATTATTGTTCGCTTACTGGATACGGCTAGTTGTGAGTGGCAGTTTAGCACTTGATAGACTCAGTCACCTTTATCCCCAAGTTCAGAGAAAGTTGGCGCTTTATTTTCTAAGCGGATCAGCCATTCTTCCCCTTTTACTGTTTGCTGAGCGTTATATTTTATTGATTACCTCATTGCAACTATCAGGAAGCCAATTTCAGAGAATCATTCTTTTTTCCATTATTTTATTCATCGTAACAATTTTGATTTCTTTTCTATTTTTACAATGGTATAAAGTCTATCGAACGATATTGATGGCTTCTGAATCGATTGCCCAGAAAGGAGAGCAAAAAAGGTGAATAACATCATGAGTTCCAAGGAGACCACCATATATTGGGATACCGTTGATACGCCCATAGGAGATATACGTCTCTACGCTACCCAACAGGGACTATGCTACGTATGCCTGCCAGCCGATACAGAAAGCACTGCTCACGAGTATTGTGAAAAAATTTGGGGGAAAACAGAATGGGTACATGATAGTCTTCCTATTGACAAATATAAAACACAATTAAAAGAATACTTTAATAAAAAAAGAGTAGTGTTCGATCTCGATTACGATTTGCACGGTACTCTTTTTCAAAAATCAGTATGGCAAACCCTTCTGAAAATTCCTTATGGTCACACTTGGTCCTATCAAAAACTTGCCCAAAATATTGGTCATCCTCGCGCCTATAGAGCAGTCGGCAGAGCAAATGGAGCGAATCCATTGCCTATCTTCATTCCCTGTCACCGCGTCATCGCTGTTCAAGGTAAACTTGGCGGTTACAGCGGAGGATTGGAAGTAAAACGGTTTTTGCTTTCATTGGAAGGCTCTCCAGTAGTATCATAGCGTTGTTTTTCGTAAGCTTGTAAATCGGGCAGTTGAAAATTTTCTTCACTTTCACCGAGTACCTTATACCAATTTGCCGCTGTCCAAGAATAAGAAAATCTTCTCTTTTTGCGCAAATACAATTTCATAGCCTTTTGAAGTTCTAGTCTGAGTTTATCTTGTGTAGACAGAAAGCGTGGTATGGGATGGCGCTCTTTGTCAATCAAGCTTCTGGTAATTACCATACCAGGAACCACTTTTTCACGAGGAACTTTACGCTTACGAAGAAATCTACGAATCTGCCATATTGCAAAAATGGCAATAAGAAGAAGCAGTAGAATTCCTGTCCATTCCGATAACGGAGAAGCAGCTGTTGGATGTATCACGCTATTTGCTTGATGAGCGTTCTGCTCCGAAACAGACGCATGTCTTTTCAAACGATCCAATAATCTAAAAATCTCGAAGATTTTTCCTAATAATGATTCTAATAATGGACTCAGCAGATAGAGCGTCGCTTCTCCCAAACCGCCAATCACAAAAAGTAACGCAAAAGGTAATACAACCATTACGAATACACAACCCACAACAAGGAGCAGTAGTGTTTTTAACATGAAAAATCGTTTCTCTGAGTAACTCCCTGCTAATTTCCATGAAAGAACTAACCGCATCAGCAAAAGAAAAACAATCATGGCCGTCAGCCAGCGAATAGCCCACACAGAAGAGAGGAATGACAATCCATATATAAGCACTGAAAAGCTAGCCACAGCATCTATCCAATATTGTATAAGATTATGACGAAGTAAATCTCGTGTAGTCATGGAAAGGCGATAACGAAAAATAGCTAAAGAGAACAGGAGAATATTCCATACAATTGATAGCCAGACATCTTTGACAATAGCTATCAAGCAAGCAACGAGAACAAATACTAAAAATATCGGCAGCATAGAACGAGGTGCCAAAAACTTAGTCCAAGCGAGTACCAATAAAAATCCAAACAACCACAAAGTGGATGACAAGATCAAATCTTGATGATGAAACTGTTCAGAAATCACATAAATTAAAATAGCTGGGAATATAAAAGAAACCAAACACCAATACCATGAAAAGCGAAATGGATCTTGTGACAATCGATCCTGCTTCGATTCTCGCAAACAATCATTCCCTCTTTGCTCTATTCTATCTTTCCGCAGTGATGGGCGTATCATTTTCCACCTCTTCTTTCCATCTTGGTAATTTAATAATTTCGATGGGGCGTCCGCGACGCTTTTCAGCCTCCATCCATTGCTCCTGTTCGGCAGAAAAAAAAGCACCCACAATCAGCCAAGGCGTGCGCGGAGAAGTTGAAAATCGTCGAGCTTCCTGAAGAACGTCTATCAAGGAACAGGTAGGATAAGATTCAAGAACAGCTAACAGACTGCGTAATCGACCAAATGTCACAGAACCATACCAATGTTTTTGAGGGTAATTTGACAGAAGTGCATTACTTGCGAAGAATAGAGAATTTCCACGCTCTCCTCTCTGCCATTGAGAGACAGTTGCAAGCAATAATGCACAGAGCCTATCAAAAGTAGGAGTATCTGCCTCCATCCAATATGGATTCTGCATTTGAGCATTTAAGATAACCACCCATTCTTCTGAAGTTGTGGTTTCAAACTGCTTTACCCACCAATCTCCAGTACGAGCAATGGTTTTCCAAGCAAAGTACTTGGGCGGATCACCCGCAACATAGGGACGAACATCTTTAAACAGGGACTCGTCAGGCAGTATCCAGCGCTGCGTCATACGAGTTCCAGTGAGCGCCTGCCATATGGAATGAAGCGTCTGCGATGAAGCAGCATCAGGATATACGCCAAGCTGTTCCGGGAAATGGGGCGACAAACGAAATCTTCGCAGTCCAAAACCTTCATGTATTTCTATAGAACAGATATCTCGTAACGATTTAGGACCTCGTCGCATAGCATACAGCTGGCAGACAAAAGAGATCTGTTGACCTGGCAAAAGGTAAGAAGTCCATTCTAAATACCGCAAATCCCCTTCTTTATTAAAAGCCGTTCCTTCTGGTGCATGTAAGGTAAGGTGCAAATAAGGAATCGGTAAACCTCGATGTTGTTGGATACAGATTTCTAACTGGACAAAATCGCCCACAGCACATTCTCGCTTTGTAATGGATGCAGTGGATTCTATTGAGGATTGCACCCTGCGAAACCATATTCCAGGCCATACCAATGGCGCAATGAGCAAAAGAATGGGAAGAATCCAGTACCAGACCATCCCTCCACCTCACTCCGAATATTCCCATTCTGTAGGTACAGGCACATGGTCGACAATGCGGTCGATAAACTGTTGGAATTGCTCTTCGGAATCTGTGGAAGACCAATTTCGAAACACAATCCGGTGACGAAGGATAGGCTTAATCGCAGTTTGAACATCATCTGGAGTAACAAAATCCCTGCCCTCTATCCAAGCCATAGCTCGCACAAAATGCGAAAGCGCTACAATTGCTCGCGGACTGGCACCAAGCAGCACCTCAGAATCTTCCCGTGTTGCTCGACAAAGATGAACTAAATAAGTAAGTACATCACTGTGAATTTTCACTTTCTGAACTTTATTTTGCAGTTCTAGTAAATCCATAGCTGATAGAATGGGTTCAGGCATGACAGGTGGGACAGTATGACGAAATACCATTTCCAATTCTTCATCCGCAGTTACGTAACCAAGTTTGAGTTGAACTAAAAATCTGTCTAATTGAGCTTCTGGAAGAGGGAAAACACCTTGTGACTCAATCGGATTGGCTGTAGCCATTACGCAAAAAGGAGCCTCTAATGCATAGGTCACTCCATCCACAGTAACCTGTCTTTCTGCCATAGCTTCTAGTAACGCAGATTGCGTACGCGGGGTTGCGCGATTAATTTCATCCATCAGCAATAGTTGTGTAAAAATTGGCCCCTTACGAAAACTAAAATCACCTTGGGTTGGGTTGAGTACCAATGTTCCAGTAATATCACTAGGAAGTAAATCAGGTGTTCCCTGGATTCTCTGAAAAGAAAGACCAAGAACGCGGGCAATTGTATTAGCTAAAGTGGTTTTTCCTGTACCAGGTATATCTTCGAATAAAATATGACCTGAGACCAAAATGGCTGCAAAAGCTTCCTTGACAACTTGCTTCTGACCTATAATTCGTTTGCAAACTGCGTCAATAACAGCAGCTGCTTGGTTTGTCTCCTGTATGGTTAATTCTGATTCCGCCAAAGCAACCAGCGCCCCCGTTCAAACGAAATCCTTGTTCTATCTTAAATATTATAGAGCAAAAAGATTAAGAAAGCTGATTTTTCTGGATTTCCGAACCATTTTCTTCTTTCCAGATCAATACATCGGAAGGATCCAATTGTGGTCGACGCTGATATTTGTGGGACTTGAAATTATGAATTTCCTTGTAAATTCGTGTCATAGCATTAAGAATTTCTCTTTCGTCAAGTGATTCTGGACTCCAATAATAGATATCCATATATAAGGGTTTACCATCTGCCGTTTCTCTTACATACTCGATATTTTCTGCTTTTTGAAAACCATTTTTTTCATAAAACCGTATTCGTTTAAGCGTGTCAGCATCTTCTGCATTTTCAGGCTCCACTTCAAGTAAAATCATTTTCTGTTTCTTTTTAAATGCCTGTAAAACTTTACTGCCCACTCCCTTACTACGAATATTTGGTTTAACCAGTAAATAATCGATAAAGATAAAATCTCTAAATTCAGCGTATATAACTACGTACTCATCTGTTTCCTTTTTAAAATACGCATCGTGTTCAGCAAGCAAATCTTCAAATTGAGCTCTCTTCTTCATTTCTTCATCTGGAAAATAACTCGCAAGCATTGAATACCAATCTTTTCCCATTCAACATCAATCCTTTCCGTTTAATTTAATCATACGCTATTTTACACAACAGATTGACAAGATCAGTAGAATAAAGAGGATATATAAGAAAATTGAAGTTAATCGACAAGAAGGAAGGATGGCCTTGCATCTTTTTCTTTTTCATGCGCTGTTACTACTCTTTGCCGGTTTTTGTGCCGCATTCATCGACTCCTCAGTCGGAGGAGGCGGACTTATTTCCTTACCTGCATTGATTGTGTTGGGATTGCCGCCTACTTTAGCGCTTGGCACAAATAAATTGGCTGGCACTTTATCATCAATTACCAGCTTTAGTAATTATGCCCGTACCGGTAATATCCATTTCAGACTTGTCCGGTGGCTCATGCCTCTTGGATTTGTTGGATCACTGCTTGGTGCTGCAGCTATACATCAAATATCTCCACATTTTTTACGACCACTTGTCATTATCCTTTTAATTGCTGTAACACTTTACACTCTTTTCAAACCCCAAGCTGGCTCCATTCACAGCTATATAGACGGAAAGAAATTCGCTTTTCTTGGTGCATGTCTCGCTTCTCTAATCATTGGCGCCTATGATGGCTTTTTTGGACCGGGAACCGGTTCTTTTCTTATCCTTAGTTTTGTCTTACTTGGGTTTCAATATGTGCCTGCCTCCGGAAATGCGAAATCAGTTAACCTTGCTTCCAATGCTGGTGCTCTCGCTTTTTTTTCATATGCCCATACTGTTGTTTATAGTTGGGGGCTTTTATTAGGTATAGGCATGATCGCCGGTGCTCTGACAGGTTCTCAAATCGCCATCCGTTACGGTGTAAAATACATTCGACCTGTATTTATTCTCATGACTTGTAGCATGATTGTTCAACAACTATGGAGTATCTTGTCTCATCCTCACTCATAAAAAACAGAGTTTTAAATAACTGATCATCCCACCCATACCATTTGTAAAATTTTCTTCGTGATGAAATGAGAAAGCTTGTCATACCTCTATAATGGAACCCGAATTGAGAATAGATTTTCTCAACTTGTTCCTTGAGGAGGCAAGTTATGAACCATACACTATACTCATTTCTGATTATTTTACTTTTTGCTTATCTCTTCAGTCAGCTGAGCAGTCGTCTACCCATACTACGCATTCCCGTAACTGTATCTTATTTAATATTCGGGATTATTTTACAAACGCAATGGATACCACTCTCAGAAGATGATGTGCAATGGCTCAATCATTTAGCCGACTTTGGTTTATTGTTTCTGATGTATATCTCTGGAATGGAAGTGGATATGCGTCTTTTGCAATTCCCCTCAAAAGTGGACAATCAAAAGAACAATCCAATGCTATTAGGAATCCTCATCTACTGTTCAACTTTGTTACTTTCTTACTTGTTGTGTTTAAGTATGGTTCAGTGGTTTCATATGAATGCTAATCCATACTTTCTCTGCCTATTATTTTCAACAACTTCGCTAGGTATCATATTGCCCATCTTGGAAGAAAGTGAACTGATTCACACAGATTTCGGACAATCGATTCTCATGAGTGCACTCTTGTCCGACTTTCTGACCATGGTCATTCTTTCCTTATATCTTGGCAGACTATCCGGAGATGGAGCATTTTCTACCCTCATGACGCTTGCTATACTCCCCATGACTTTGGTGATGTATCTAATACTACGTGTTATTCAACGCCTATCATATATTCGAAAATATGCTGGTGATGCCAAAAATCGCTTACGCGCAATACTCGCAATACTTGCCCTGCTTTGTATTATTGCTACAGCCACAGGAGCAGAACCTATATTGGCGAGTTTTCTTGTAGGGATGCTTGTATCTGCTCTTCCAAGTCGTGATAAAGACAAAATTCGTGACTACAGTCACGGTATTGGATACGGTTTTTTAATTCCTATATTTTTTTTATCCGTAGGTTTAGATTTTGATCTCGATACGTTCCATTCTTCTTCAGCACTACTTTTCTTGCCCATACTTCTTTTTCTAGCATTTTCCAGCAAAATTATTCCTGCTCTTTGGTTAGTTAAGCCCTATGGCTGGCGCAATATGATAGCTGGTGGAAGCCTGCTTTGTGCTAGGCTCTCTCTGATTGCAGCAGCAGCACAAATTGGTGTGACTGTCCATCAACTCACACACGCTGTGGCTGATTCTATTGTGCTGGTTGCAGCCATTACAGCATTAATTTCACCTGTGATATTTGTGAGCACCATGCAAAATCGAATTGAATCCAAAGTGTAAGAAACCTGCATGTTAAAAAAAAGGTATAATCTCTGCCCCTAGCAGGGCAAATTAGCCTATAAAGTTGCCTTGAAGTCCATACATTGCATCCTTATTGGATTCAGATGCAATAGGATACAAATTAAATCAGGAGAAGGAGAATCACAAACAGTGAGAGATATTCACGCATTTCACACCTGCTATGTTTGCAGGCATCCTATTGCCTGGGTAGGGAATTTGTGTGGTGAGTGGACCGTAGGACATGGTCGTGATATTCACGCCACCCTCACAGTTGCAGGAGATCTGGATGAACAGGGCTATCTGCCAATAGGTGTACAATTACAATGCCCAGAATGCGGAGCAGTTAATCAATTTAAAGCAAAGCATAAATTAGAGGAATCACTATAAGGTCATGCACTTTGACATTGAAAAATTTTTTATAGTGATTCCCAATTAACGTCCATATTTTCATCACGAAAATTCCTGTGAGAGATTTTTTTCTGTTCATACATATGTTGATCGGCTTCATTGACTAAATCTTTTAAACGCATCCATTCCCCTTCTGTACCGCCAATGGAAAGAGACGTTTGCTGAGCATGCAGAGGAAGATCTGGAATGCATCTTATATTGTTAATATTCTCCTGTAAACGTGAAATATCATCCAAAACATCCTCCAAATTTAAACCAGGTAGCAGAACTAAAAATTCGTCTCCACCAAAACGAATCGTAAAACCGCGATCGGCAAGCCAATGATTTACGGCACTGATAAGATGGCGCAATAATTCATCCCCCGCAGCGTGCCCAAATCGGTCATTATAATCTTTAAATCTATCGACATCTATGAATAGAAGCGACAGTTTTTCTGAAGGAGGAAACACCACTCCAACTTTTTCTTCCAGGTAATCAGTAATTTCATTTGGATTGAGTGGTTGAGTCGTATAGGTTTCAAGTTCTGTAAGAAAATGCCGATTATAACATCCTGTTAGTGCATCAGTGTAAGCTTGCCGACGGATCTGGTAATAAAGTTGCGCTGAATATAAAATACCACTCAAACGTTGGGCTACTTTGTTCATCAATGTCAACTCTGTGGGTGAGTAAAAGTTGGGATACTGAATTTTTAAGGTCATGACACCAAAAACTTCTTGTTGAAACATGAGGGGAATACGGACCATACTCCGCAATCCTAATTTGTACATTGTTTCATCTTCAATAAATTGTTGATTCTACATTAAATCTGGGTTATAATGCAATTTCTTTTGTTGATAAACCCATTCTAATCCTGTGTTTTTCACAATCATGAGCGAGCCCGAGGGAAGAGCTTGTAAACCGTTTCTTGTTACCACTTCATGAATGACGCAATAACGATGATGAAATGCCCCTAGTAATATACCAAACCGGTCAAACTCAAATCTTTCAAAAAACAAGTCCTTGATACGTTGCATCATATCGATAATACTCTTACTTTCCAGAGCGACTTGTGTACAGCGCTCCAGCCATTCATAATTTTTCAGTTCCTCCAACAGCATGAACACATAGCGCTCATCTTTCATGATATCCAAATGTTCTCCACTTGGCTGGGACGAAGTATCCATAAAATTCAGCCCCTCCTCCACACTCAAACTTCAACTCTAGACTTCGACATTTTGTTTCTGCTTGCGATTTTTCATAAATCCGTAAATCCAAATGGCTAACCCAATGGCCACCATGGGTATGGCTGTATATTGCGCCGCATCCCAATGAAGAGCATATCTTGGAGAATCACCACGCAACATTTCCATAAAAAAGCGTACAATATTATAGGTTACCAAATAATAAGCAATCGAGAATCCCTGTGGCCACCCTTTTTTACGTTGCCAGAGAATCAACAAAATGGCAAAAAGGAAAATATCAGCTTGTCCTTCCCATATAACAGCCGGCCAGAGAGGCTGAGCTCCATACTGATCGTGAGCTAAAGTTCCAGGTGGAAAAACGATGCCAAATCCTTGATGAGTTGGTGCCCCATAGGCACTCCCGTTCATAAAATCAGCGTCACGACCGATGCTCTGTCCAAGAAGAATACCCGGCGCAGCGAGATCGGCAAATCGCCAGAAATTCAATCGATATCTTTTCAGATAAACCATGGCGGCAAGAACAGCACCTACAATACCGCCCTGAATCGACAATCCCCCATGCCAGATAAGTGGAATTTGTCCAGGATGAGCAGCATAATACGGGAAATCAAAGAAGAAGACTTGCCAAAAACGAGCACCAATAATTCCGCCCAACAAACAAATGGGTGCAAGATTCCACCAATGTTCCACATCACCCGGTTCGCCTTTAGCTTTGACAAAATACAATGTCACGCCGAATCCAAGCAAAAATGCTGCAGCAAAAATGGTACTGTAAGAGCGTACCGGAAAAGCACCTATATGGAACCAATAAGAATGCAAAGAAATAGCTCCTTTCGAACAATTATCTTTACCCCATGATACTATATTGAGTGAAAGCGTCCAACTATCGTGTTGTCTATAAACTGTTGATTTTACGCATTGTGGGTATCTCTTAACCATCCTATACTGTGATAGAAAGCTCTTGAATCACCCTGAGAGGCGGTTTTATACTTTTGCATGAAATTATTTATCTTCTTCACACATACGGCTACTTTGCTCTTTACGTCATGTTGTTGCTCGAATATTTGGTATTGATTATTCCTGGTGAGACCACTTTAACTACAAGCGGTGCCTTATGGAAAAGCGGAGCTCTGCATTTACAGTTGCCCTGGATGATTGTAGCAGCCACAATGGGCACATTCAGCGGATCGATGATTGCCTACGCTATTGGCAGAATACTGGGCAGACCCGTCATTTTGAAATACGGAAAATATGTCTTCATCACCCCCAAACGATTTGAGCAAAGTGAAGCACTGTTTCGCCGTTATACGTTGCCAACTCTGATCCTATCACGCTTTATTGCTGTGGCGCGTGATATTATACCTTATATTGCCGGTATTCAAAAAGTTCGCCTGCGAGTTTTTATTCCAGCGGTTCTTCTTACATCCATTGTTTGGACGACTACATTTCTAGCCGCCGGAAGTGTTATTGATTTCTTGTGGAATCTGGTTCGCCTACACTGGAAAATTTATTTATTGCCAGCCTTGATTGTGATAGGAATAGGTATTTATGGTTATCGACTGATTCATAAGAAAATTGAATCATCACTACACGTTCAATCTGATACAAATGAAAAATCTCAGAGCTTGGAAGAATAGCAAAGCTGTTCCCTAGCTAGCAACTTTTAATGCCTGACTGACGCTCAAATGATAGATACTCTTCCTTTGCCAAGATGGTATGGCGATCACAAGCCATAATCAATTCATCATGGGGGCGAGCGCTTACACCACCAACAGAAAATAAGTGAATACTCACTCCTTCGTTTTTGGCAATTTCAACTGCAGGTATAAAGTCACTGTCACCGGCGATTAAAATGGCATGTGTAATTAAATGTTTCGTTGAATGCATGACCAAATCAGTGGCCAACATCACATCCACACGCTTCTGTTCAAGTATGGGATGACCGTCTTTATCTTGCCCACGATAAGCAAGTTTTCCTTCACGGACTGTGAAATAGGGAAGCTTACTGACAGCAGCAAAAAATCTTTGCTTACTTGAGACGAGACTCTTTTCTGCTGGACTCGGATTTTGAGTTTGATAGGGTAAACAGTTATAATAGTAAACTCTTAATAATTGACAATCTTCTGTTGTCCGTTCAATCAGTTGCACAAAATCAATCTGCGGGCTGCCAAGTCCCTTATGTATACTGTCAATATAGCCACCATCCATAAATACGGCGCAACGATTCATCTTTCGCCAACCTTCCTATCCACCCTTGGTACATCCCATCATTAATATAAAAAAACAATGATAATCAAAGTGACTTCATCATACCTTCTTAAAAAAATAAAATCTACAGTCCCCACAAGGTGCAGCTCAAATTTTAGAGCTACCCCTGCTGAACTGTAGAGGTTATCATGGCTCTATTATATGGAACAAAGTCGAATCTTGTCAACGCTTGGCGAAGTTGTGGAAATTGTTTGACATCATTTACCCAAATCAACCCGATACATGGATACATTCAAACAAACCAACAGCCTAGCCTCTTCTTTAAAATAATTTTTCACTATCAAGCAACAAAGTGACAGGACCGTCATTACAAAGATGCACATCCATCATGGCTCCGAATTGCCCCGTTTCCACGAGCAGCCCATATTCTTTCAGCAATTCGTTAAAATAAAACCAGAGTGATTGGGCTTCATCCGGCTGTGCCGCTGCCATAAAATTCGGGCGTCTTCCTTTACGAACATCACCAAAGAGTGTGAACTGTGATACAGATAAAATAGCGCCGCCCACATCTAAAACACTGCGATTCATTTTTCCCTCATCATCTTCAAATATGCGCAAATGTACAATTTTTTCAGCTAAATAGTCTGCATCCTTAGCACTATCTCCAGATTTAATACCCACTAACAAAACCAAGCCAAAAGGAATTCTCCCCACTGTATTTTTATTTACATCCACCCATGCTTCCCGGCTTCTTTGAACGACTATGCGCATTGAATTTTCCTCACCTGCCTGAATTCTCTACTGAGTAACACGTTCAACAGAGAGCGTATCTTTGAGTCTTTTCAAACGTTCCGAAACAGAACGCAAATGATCAAGATTGCGTATTCTTAAATCCAAATGTACATGAGCGATTTTTTTCTTGTCTACACGAGCATTCACGCCCATAATATCCGTTTTGGTTTCTGCTATAGCATTCATCATTTCATTAATCAAGCCATGCCTGTCCATAGCTGTGACTTCAAGTTCTACATGATAAAACCAATCTCGGCTTGATGCCCATTCGACTTCGAGCATGCGATTACCATCTGCAACTAACGGTTGTACATTAGGACAATCTTTACGATGTACCGATACTCCGCGACCACGTGTGATAAAACCGACAATTTCATCGCCCGGTACAGGATGACAACATCTTGCAAAGCGAATCAGCAAATTGTCAATTCCTTTAACTCGAACTCCCATTTCACTCACAAGTTCACGATTTTTTCGCTCCAATGTGAGAGAATCCACATCTTTAGTCTGTTGTTCACGACGGAATTTCTCAAGGATGCGAGAAACTACATGTCCTGCACTCAGTCCGCCATAACCCACTGCGGCATAGAGATCTTCCTCACGAGTAAATGAAAATTTTTGCAGGATATCCGTTAAATATGAGCCATTTAATAAGGAGACATCCAATCTCTGACGAATTAATTCACGCTCAATCGCTTCACGCCCGCGAGCAATATTTTCTTCACGTTTCTCACGTTTGAACCATTGCCGGATTTTACTTTTCGCCTGTGAAGATTTGACGATTTTTAGCCAGTCTCTGCTCGGACCATAGCCTGTTTTAGCGGTCAAAATTTCTACAATATCACCAGTACGCAATCGATAGTCAAGAGGAACCATTTTCCCGTTAACACGCGCTCCAATGCATCGATTGCCAATATCCGTATGAACACGATAGGCAAAATCAATAGGTACACTTCCAGCTGGTAAATCAAACACGTCCCCTTTAGGAGTAAAAACAAACACTTCGTCAGCAAACAAGTCAA
Organism: Alicyclobacillus tolerans; assembly: GCF_900142255.1. Lineage (GTDB taxonomy): Bacteria > Bacillota > Bacilli > Alicyclobacillales > Alicyclobacillaceae > Alicyclobacillus_I > Alicyclobacillus_I tolerans. Next base: position 168,766 of record NZ_FRAF01000001.1, read on the forward strand.
TCTTAAGGGTCTCCATAAATTCTTGAGCACCCCGAAAATCTTGCTGCCATTCCAACACTTCACGAAACCACGCTAATTTTTGAGCAAATTTGCCTTCCGCTCTTGCGCTCCCTTCTTTATAAACCCAGTGAGCCGCAATTCCATACTCAGCTGTCTGATGCATTTCCCATGTGCGAATCTGAATTTCCAACGGTTCTCCCCGAGGACCAATCACCGTTGTATGAAGGCTTTGGTACATATTCGCTTTCGGCATGGCAATATAATCTTTAAAACGGCCTGGCATTGGCTTCCACATTGTGTGAACCAGCCCCAAGACGCCGTAACAATCCTTGATACTTTCCACCGTTACTCGTACAGCAAACAGATCATAAATCTCGTTAAACTCTTTATTCTGGGTAATCATTTTTCGATAGATACTATAAATATGTTTTGCCCGTCCGGAAACTTCAGCATTCAAATCGAGATCGTCCAACTTATGTTTTAATACGTCTATCACTTCATTAATAAATCGTTCGCGCTCTTGACGTTTTTGCGCCATCAGTTCCACGATATTGTAATACTGCTCTGGATTTAAATATCGAAAAGCAATATCTTCAAGTTCCCATTTAACCGTGTAAATCCCCAATCTATGAGCAAGAGGTGCAAAAATTTCTAAAGTTTCACGAGCTGTACGCAGCTGTTTGTCTGGAGGTTGATATTTAAGTGTGCGCATGTTATGCAATCGATCGGCTAATTTAATAATCAGTACACGAATATCACGTGCCATGGCTAGAAACATCTTGCGTAAATTCTCTGCCTGCTGTTCTTCACGAGAATCAAATTTAATCCGCTTCAGTTTCGTAACACCGTCAACTAGCGCTGCAACGTCCGCACCAAAATGCTGCACTAAATCTGCATCTGTTACTTGTGTGTCTTCCACGACATCATGAAGCAGGCCCGCCACAATTGTAGTTGCGTCCAATTTTAAATCAGCTAATATGTTTGCAACCGCCAACGGATGCGTGATGTAAGGTTCTCCTGATTTGCGAAATTGTCCTTCATGGGCTTTACGCGCTAATTCGTAAGCGCGACGAATCGTCTCAACTTCATCCGCCTCACTATACGCCGACACAATATGACAGAGATCGTCCAGTGAACGTTCTTCGCTTACCATCCACCGAAACCTCCTCGCTTTGCGAGTCTATAGGTGACTCGTTGCCATTTGTCCCTTTCAATCGTACTGAACCAATGTCTGAATAGGCAACTGAGGAATTTTGTCCAAAAGAACTTGCCGTCCACCAAGTTCTTTTAGTTCTATCAAAAACGCCGCTCCAACCACAATACCGCCTAATTGTTGAACCAAATCAATAGTTGCGCTCATTGTCCCACCAGTGGCCAACAAGTCATCCGCTACTAAAACGCGTTGACCCTGCATGATGGCATCTTCATGAATTTCCAAAGTATCCTCTCCATATTCAAGTGCATAACTGGCTGATCTCGTTTTATATGGCAATTTCCCTTTTTTTCTTACAGGCGCAAATCCACAACCAGTTACGACGGCAAGGGGAGCTCCTATGACGTAGCCTCGAGCCTCCGGACCTACAACCATTTGCGCTTGACACTGGTTGCAAAACTCAGCCAGAGTTTGTATCGATTGTTGATATAACAAACCATTAGCCAATAGAGGCGTAATATCCCGAAACAATATACCTTTCTTTGGAAAATCAGGGATGTCCCGAATCATTTCACGAAATCGCATAATACCCTCTCCAAAATCATAAACTTGGTAACGAATGTCTTCCTGATTATCTAGCAGATGAAAGACTACTTGTATCAGCAACAATCTCCATATTTTCGATGAGATGTTGTTGGTAAATGAACGAGTCGCGGATTTTTCGAGCAGACTCTACTTGCACCTTATAATACGCAGTCGCATCCTCAACAGCAAATCCCAATTCGCAAAAGATAGACATAAGAAGATTTAGGCGCGGTAATTTTTTTTGCCAATGATGCAGATTTTGCTTGTCAATCTGAGATTGTTGAGAAAACCAATGATAATATTTTGAGATTTCTTGTCGACGAAGAGGGTGCAAATGACGCCAAGCATTTTTAACGTGTATTTGTACCCGCTTCTGTCCTTGCCATTGATTTTCCACAATTTCAACGATAGCCCCCAGACAATCACCAGGATGCCATGAATTGCAAATTTTAGGAGCTTGAAACCAAATCCATTGACCGATTGTCGCTTCCTCATCACGGACTGTAAATCTTAAATGATTCTGTTCTTTACCAATCCACTGCATGTCGATTAACTCTACAGGTCCCATATAAAAACAAAAGGATTTAAAACCGTTTCCATAGGGTTGGAGCCTTGTTAACCAATGCGCAAGTTCAGGCGTTGCTTCACGAAACATAAGATTTCCATCACTAGTCAGTGGGACATGCACATCATGTTTATCTTTTGCCTGGTTTTTTACAGTTGATTGAAACTGTCTCCGAAATGCCTCTAATTGATGGCGTTCTACAGCACAGCCTACAGCGTAGTCATGTCCCCCAAAATGGTGCAATGTTTCCTGACAGGATTCCAGAATGGCAAGCAGCGAATCATTTCCATAAGAACGACCGGATCCGCGCAAGAGATGTTGGCCGTTATTGGCAAATACAATAGCTGGTGATTGGAATTTTTCCGCAAGACGAGCAGCCACAATCCCTACCACTCCAAGCGGCCATTCTCCCCACACAACAATGCCCCGAGCATTTTCCAGTTGGTTTTGGTATTGCTCAATGGCCGCAGCGGTAGCTATCTCTGTCCAGGACTTTCGTTCTCGGTTTAATGACTCTATGGTTTCCGCCAGTGACTTCGCTTCTTCTGAACTTGGTCGATGCAACAAACGAAATGCAATATCGGCTGAATCCATTCTACCTGCTGCATTGAGACGAGGAATCATTCGCCAAAGCAATTGTTGGAGAGTGATTGACTCACCTTCAGGTAATCCTGCAACATGCAGAAGTGCACGCCAACCCGCATGAGACCATTGAGAGAGTACCTGTAAGCCATCCTTTATCAATCGTCGGTTCTCTCCAAGCATTGGCATTACATCCGCAAGTGCGCCGAGTGAAGCTAAAGCGATCCATTCGTTTTCGATATGGCCGTTGTGTAATGCAGCAGCTAATTTTAATGCTACACCTGCTCCTGATAATCGTTTGGCAACTATGGCATTTCTATGCCGGATATAATGCACTATAGCATGAGCTATGGGTAGTTCCTCACCGTGTTCGTGATGATCCGTAACAATGACTGGCAAGTGATATAATCTCGCTGTTTTCACAGCTTCTATTGCTCTTATTCCATTGTCTACAGTAATAAGCAGCGATGCCTCCAATTGCACAGCTTTCTCTACATGCTTAACTTGCAAACCGTATCCATCTTCTACACGATGCGGAATCCAACAAACCACTTTTGCGCCAAGACGTTCTAGAGCGTCGGTCAGTATAGTCGAGGCTGTTACGCCGTCCACATCGTAATCTCCAACCACCACAATGGGTTGATGACTAGATATACATTCAGCAATGATTTGACAAGCTAAATTCATGTCCAGAAAATCATCCGGTGGTGAGTAGGAAGGAGATTCAGCAAGAAATTCAGCTATTTCCGATAAAGTATGAAATCCACGTTTCCACAATAGTTCGACGAGCAAATGCGGTACAGAAAAATGTTCTGCAATCCTGTCTATTTCTTCAGAATCAGCAGAGCTATTGACCCAAAGTAGCTTGTCTTCTCTGTCATTCACTTCTTGATAAACATCAATCATGAGTCTGTCCATGTTCCTCTTCTCCTTCCACATACGGGTTCACATGGACAAATACATCCAAAATACGTGGAAAATTTGCTTTCATAGATTGACGCAAACTGGCGGCAATTTGATGCCCTTCAGCCACTGTGAGATTTGCATCCACGCTAATCTCAACATCTACAACCACATATGAACCGTGATCGCGCACACGCAAATCGTCAATATGGCAGACCCCACTTGAATGTTCTATCGATTCCCGATAAGGTGTTAAATCGGCATCCTCAAGAACCACGCGATCCATTAAAGGTTGTAAGGAGTCACGAGCAATTTTCAAAGCCATTTTGACAACTAAAATCGCGACAACTGCTCCTGCCACTCCATCCATTTGCATCAGCCAGACCCAATGAAGATAGCGGCCCAACAGTGAAAGGAGAATACCCAACAGAGCGGCCAGAGATGAATAGACATCGGAGCGATTGTCATAAGCGCTGGCCATCAGACTTTGACTTCGTTTTTTCTTAGCTATACGGATATTGACTTGGAACATCGATTCTTTAACGAGCATGGAGATAAACGCTGTCCAAGCAGCTAACCAATCTGGTTGAATAGGAGGGAAAAAGAGGGAACGCAAAGAGGAGTAGGCAACCTCCAAAGCAGCGGCTATCAAAAAGCCCGCAACAATGGAAGCTGCAATTAACTCCGCTTTTCCGTGACCATACGGATGATCATCATCGGGCGGTTTACGAGCAATTCGCAAGCCTACTACGACTGCTACACTGCCAACTACATCTGCACCTGAATGAACAGCGTCGGCGATGATGGCTTCATTACCTGTAATGACTCCAACTATACCTTTACCAAAGGTCAACAAGATATTGAGCAGGGTATTGATCCACGCTATTCTTGCTGTAGTCCCACTCAAGCAGATTCCACCTGTGTCTTACGAATATAACTCCGTCCTCGCCATACGACCCAAAGTGGTGCAGCAATAAAGATGGAGCTATAGGCACCACTTATCAAGCCTACGATTAACGCGAGCGTAAAATCATGAATCGACTGCCCACCAAAGAAGAACAACATGAGCGCTGCTATTAAGACAGTCGCTACCGTATTAATCGAACGAGTCATAGTCTGCCATAGGCTTTGATTAACCAGATCTTGTAATTCTTCGTAGCTTTTAGGCGGAGTTAATTTCATGTTCTCACGGATTCTGTCGAAGATAACGATGGTATCATTAATCGAATATCCAACAATGGTTAAAACTGCCGCTACAAAAGTCAAATTAACTTCTACGCGAAATAAAGCAAAGACTGACATGACTATAAAAGCATCATGCAGCAAAGCCACAATTCCAGCAAGAGCAAAACGATATTCAAAGCGAATCGCAACATATATGACTATAAAGAGCGAGGCCAGTAAAACAGCCCAAACAGCTTTTCGAGAGGTTTGATTGGCAACAAACGGATCGACTGTATTCACTTGGGGCTGCAAAGCATTGGGAAAAACTTTTGTGACGTCATTCGTAAGAGTATTAATTTGCTGGTTTGTCAGTACCTCTGGAAAACGAATAATCGCTGTTTCTCCATTTAAGCCAGCTACAGTAACATTGCTTGAAGCGACCGGTAGACCAGCATCTGACAGCCATTCATCCACTTTTGCCGTATGAACTTTTTCATTCAATTGAATTTGCACCTGTGAGCCAGCTTTAAAATCCGTGCCAAGATTAAATCCGGAGACGAGAAACACAATCAGTCCTGCAACTGTAATCAACGAAGAAAGCGTAAAAAACCAAGCGCGCCGGCGGACAATATCAAACTTCACATTCATTTTCCAGCGCCTCCTTTGCGCGCGCCGTACCAAGCAGGGTTTCTAAAGAGGTTGGATTTTGTCAATTGCAACAACATGGTACGTGACAAGAAAACAGCCGTTAATAGCGATACAATGATACTGACCATTAAGGCAATGGCAAAACCACGAACATCTCCTTGACCGAACCAGAACATCACAAGACCTGCTATGAAAGTTGTTGCATTGGAGTCGAGAATGGTCCGTAAAGCACGCTTGCTACCCGCAATGGTAGCCGATTGTAAACTTCTACCATTTCTCACTTCATCTTTAATCCGCTCATACGTAATAATATTGGCGTCGACTGCAATACCCATCCCAAGTATCAACGCCGCGAGTCCGGGTAGCGTCAAAGTAATTGGGAATCCAGCAAATACAAGTAAAGTCAGATAAGCGTAAGCAATAATCGCAATGTCAGCAATCAGACCAGCCAACCGGTAAATCGCAATCATGAAGAGGAAGATAAGGACAATAGCAACTAAGCCTGCATATAAGGTTGCTCGTAAAGAGGCAGCCCCCAATTGCGGTCCCACATTTGTTGAAGCAATCTGTTTTAAGGGATATGGAAGTGAACCTGCATTTAATTCTTTAGCCAATTGTTGCGCTTGTTGCATACTTCCAACACCAGAAATTTGTGTTTGACCGTTTTCAATGACACTCTGTACGGTTGCCGATTGTATCAAGTTTCCGTTCAAGAAAGTATAAACTGTTTTTCCAAGATATTCTTTAGTAATTTTAGCCCATAACGCTTTATTTTTAAAGGTTACGTCTACAACAGGTTGACCTGTTGTGCTATCCAATCCGGCTGTAGCATTGCTTTCCATATCTCTACCAGTGATGAGCAACGTCCCCGGCACCGGAACAGGCTTATTGTCCTTGCCCATTTTAATGTTTCCATAAATCTGCAAAACTGCTGTCTCGCCAATAATTTGCTCAGCCTGAGCCTGGTTGAAAGCTCCCGCCAATTGGACACTAATTTCATTGCCGTTTTCCAGATTAATTTGCGGTGAACTGACACCGAGAGAATTCACTCTCGTTTCCACCGCTTGTAAAGCTGCTTCAATACCTGCTTGTGTCAGTGGTTCATTATTGACAGGTTCAATCTTATAGAGCAGACTGATGCCACCTTTTAAATCAAGTCCAAGTGGAATCTGCCGCCACAGTTTCATGGTTGTTCCTGCTGCCAGGCCAATAATTATTACAGCAATCAGCAGAAACGAGCCAAAACGGCTCCATTTCATTGCTTGTCCTCCTCGCGATGAGCCAAAAGTTCCAGACCTTAGTATAATGGCGGTTGTTAAATATCGTCAAACCATCGGTTTATTTGATTCGTTGTGTTCTTCGTCATTTTCATCCAACATGCCTCGATAGGCATTCGCCATTTGAAAATTCATAAATTGGTCTATGCGCATAGATAAAATAGCATCTACCAAAGCATACAGACGATTCGTTCCTCGCGTCAGCCATTTTGCACAACGCCAAATATCTCTGACTTTTACACTTTCATAGCCAAGGGCTGTAAATTCCTCTACCTTCACTTGACAAATGGACTGAATTTCTGCTGTAAAATCATCTCTATCCACATCCTGTTCATTCACCCATTGTACCTCCATCCTGACCATTTTCTAAAGGCTATCACACAGCTAGATTCTCCGTTCCCGTGAAATTTCCTACCAAACAAATCATCTGAACATTCACTTGGACTAACCGTCAACAGACAGGCATACGCTTGTATCGATATTCTGTCTATGAACGACCGTTCCATGGGCAGGCCAAAGGAGGCCGACAACATGAAACGCCAAACATTTGTGCACGGCGCACTCGTGCTTATGGCAGCTAGTTTGGTGACACGTATTATGGGATTCGTCTATCGAATCTTTCTTACGCGTCTCATTGGTGCATCTGGAATGGGCCTCTTTCAGCTCGTTTTTCCGTTGCTTAATCTGGTCCTTACCTTTGTAACCGCTGGTTTGCCCATAGCCATTTCCAAACTTGTTGCTGAAGCTGTAGCAGCGGGCGATCGCGTTCGGATTTTACGCATCATTCGTGTCAGTTCCTGGGTTATCGGTGTGCTGGCTGTTATTTTTACTGCCATCATGTGGTTTGCCAGACACTTCATTCTCCATCATTGGCTATCCGACCCACGTGCTTACCCATCTTATTTAGCCATGATTCCTATTGTCAGCATCATTGCTATAGCAACGATCTATCGCGGTTACTTCCAGGGAATTCAAGATATGACTCCTACTGCAGTAGCCTCCATCATTGAACAAACTGTTCGTATTTTAACCATTTGGGGACTGGCTGCTTATTTTATTCGTTTCTCCCTGCCATTTGCCGCTGCAGCAGCCATGATGGGAATGGTATTCGGAGAATTGTCAGGATTGCTCTATCTCATCTTTCAGCAGAAAAAAAGAGCAAGAATCAATCAAATTTTACCAAACGCTCCTGCCAGAAGCAGCGAGACTGTCCGTCAAACACTGCGCTCATTGGCGGCAATTGCCGCTCCTGTCACATTAAGTCGACTCATTTCCTCGGCAATCTTTGCCTTGGAACCTATTTTGGTAACCCGGGCACTCTTGAAAGCAGGCATGACAACACATGCAGCAACCTCAGCATATGGGGAATACAGCGGAATGGCTATTCCACTCTTGTTATTTCCTACCGTATTCACTTGGTCATTGGCAACCAATTTAGTCCCCAATGTCTCCGAAGCTATTGCTGGTTCAAATTTAAGACGAGTTCGCGTGCGCCTTTCACAAAGTTTCTTAGCCACTGCTATTGTTGGTTTTCCGTCTTCTGTCATGCTGGCGTTGTTTGCAACACCGTTATGCGCTTCTATCTATCACCAAGCAGAAGTTGGAAAAATTCTTGCTGTCATGGCACCAGCTGGATTCTTTTTGTATCTACAAGCCCCCTTAACCGGAATTTTACAAGGTCTCGATCACGCTGGAATTGCTATGCGAAACTCGATTATAGGGGGCATTTTACGGCTCGGAATGATCTATTTTCTAGCTCGTCAACCCCATCTCAATATTATGGGTGTTGCATACGCAGTTACCATTTCCATTGTAGTAACCACCATTCTGCATATGATCAGCGTCGGCAGGAGAATTGGTTTTCCAGTGCGACTAGAAAGTTTGCTCAAAACCATTTTCGCTTCGTTGATCATTTACGGATTCTTAGAAATCATCACTAAAAGAACCACTACCGCTGTCGGCGGAAAGCTCTGGCTAGCGATATTTGCTGGATTTTTGCTCTATTTTCTTCTACTTTGCGGCATGCGTGTTGTCACTACCGACAATGTAAAACGTTTGCCAAAAATCGGTCAATTATTAGCTACGATAGTCTCCTGGGTTCCCTTTTCTGTCTAAGGGGACCTGGGAATAAGCAGCATCAATATACCAAGTGCCATCTTGCATAATCTCAGCAAAAAAGACTTCTTCCAATTTCGAAAAACCCCTTTTTTTTAATTCCTGTTTCACCCATGAGGCATCAACACATAAGGTTTGCAAAGACTTGTCCACTATTTGTCCATCCACTACAAGTGGTACAGGTACACCGCCTTCTGCTCCTATAACCTTCAAATCTGCTGGAGTGACTGGTCGAGCATGCGGTTTAGGATAAACGGATAATTCTCCTGAAGTTTCTAGAATGGCAAACTCTACATCCGAAGGGCTAAAATATCCTTTTTGTCGCAGTTGTGTGAGTAAATCGTGCATGGTATACCTTGTTTTTTTCATTTCTTGATCATTAATTTCTCCACGCTTAATTAATATGGCAGGCTCTCCATCAACCCAATGCCGAAACCGATGACTATATAATTGCAAAAAAGCAACAGATATTTGCAAAGCCACCAAAAGGGCAATTGCAAAGAGACTGTGCCATAAAGGAATTTTCCCGTCTTCAATAGGCAATGTGGATGCTTCAGCAATCATCACCGAAACAACAAAATCAAAAACTGAAAGTTGACCAATCTCACGCTTACCCATAATGCGAAGCGCAATCATAACAAAAAAATAAAGAATGACCACTCGTACAATGAGTAACCAAATCGGCATTATCATCACAAAAAACTACCCCCCAGCCTTTAGTATGACCGAGAAAGGGTAAGTTCATGGCAAGACTGAACGATTTTATGGGATCGAATCGATTTTACCTCTCCCCCACCAGAGGAAGATGACTGCTGATGAGCGCAAACTGTCTACCCACTTCGTCAAATAATTCAGTGGACTCATGAAGAGAACTCATATATTGGTAAGCCATACTAATTTTCAATCGAAGAGCCACATTGCCTGCAACATCAAAAGTAGCGTGCGTTAATACATTTTCCAATCGGTTAGCAATTGATTCCATTTCATTCATTTGCGCGTCAGGAACCAATAAAAAAAATTCATCCCCGCCATAACGACAAGCCAATTCCCCGTGGCGGACAGTATCGCGCAACCTTTGAGCAAAGTCATAGAGTACCTGATTTCCTGTGGAAAATCCAAACCGAGTATTGACCGAGTTAAAATCTTTAATGTCAATGCAAACTAAGCCCCAGCGGACAATTCCTTGCGCAATCATTTCACTGACACGCATATTGATAAAATGATGTTTATAAAGCCCCGTTAAACCATCGATATTATTCGGATTATCAAATTCAGGAAGATAAATAGCTGAACGATTCCGACCGCGCTTTTTTGCACCCCAGTACATCGCTGAATCCGCTTTGCTCAACAAATCGCGATCGTACGAACTATGTTCCGGATAGGCTGCCAACCCAATGGAAACGGTAATCCCTTGTAATTGAAAATCACCATACTCAACAACAATTCCTGCAACAGCGCGACGAATCTTCTCTATGAGTTCAAAAGCTTCGGCCAAAGGCATAGGTAAAACAAGCGCAAATTCTTCGCCTCCATATCTGGCTACAAGCGCGGATTCTCCAACAATTTCTTCGATTTTCTTTCCTACTTCACGCAGCACAACATCTCCAGCCAAATGACCGTAAGTATCATTAAATTTTTTAAAGAAATCAATATCTAATATAGAAACACATAGAGGAGTTTTTGAACTGACAGCATACGCCATACGTTTTTCGAGTTGTTGATAAAAATATCTGTAGTTATAAAGCCCAGTGGCTTCGTCATGAATTGAGCGCTCATTCAATTCTTGATAGAGGCGAGCGTTCTCCATCAATACCGACACCTGTGCACCGAGAGCCGTAGCATAATCCATTGAACTTTTAAAGGCGAACGTTCTTTTGGAATAAAGAACAATAGCGCCCTGTGCTTTGCCATGACTATGTAAAGGAACCACCAGCATACTCAATAACTGTTGCCCATCATTACCAATCCAGCGAACACGCTGATCTTTACGAGTATCAGGTACATAAACAGGCTGACGGCTATTCAGTACACTCCAAATCAAACCACCAGAACTTTGCGGGATGCCAGTTGAACTTTCCTCCACAGCAATATAATTGTGAAAGCGATGCTCTGGATTTACCGCAATCGGAACCAATACATTCGTCTGCATGTTGAGTTGAAACACAACGACTTCATCTGCGTTACATAATTTTTTGATGACGCGGGCAGTTTCTTTACCGATTTCTGTCAAGTCAAATTCGCTGGTCAAACGTATAGTTGTCTCATGAACCATTTGCATATCTTTTAAAATGCGCAGGGTACGCAGTGTATAAGCTAATACCACGAGAGGAATCAATGCGACAACTGTAAGCCAGCTACCCAGCGGACGGAGAAGCACCATAAAAATAGAAAACGGATACACAAATGCTAAATTTAAGATATCAATGCCAATGATTTTCAAAGCTGAACGAATAGAAAATTTACGAATCGCGCTGCTCAACAAATTGAGCAAAAGATGATTCACCAGAATAAACACAATACCAGCTATGGCCATAGCATACGCAACATGAAGATTTAGCGAACGCGGCGCTTCATTGGTTTGCATGAGGGCATGAAACACTTTCACGAGCGCAAGACTGGAGAGACAATATTGCCCTACATTAAAGACAATCACGTGCCAACTCGATGAACGTCGTTGCACGGCTACAGCAGAAATGAAAAAAGCTACTGCAGGTATCCAGATGGCGTAACTCCCGTTAAAAGCTGCAACCATACCAAGAGGTACAGCCATAATTAACGAAGAGAGAACATCTCCCATTTGTACTGGCCACATCTCCAAAAAAACAGAGAGTACCACAAGTACCAAAAAAGGCAGAGGATCTACCCTGAATAGATTACCGCTCATAAGAATAGCCATCAGAATACCCACTATACCCACTAACCAAGCTAGACTGGAAAATAGCTTGAGTGATTTGTGAATCATGGATGATTCACCTGCTTTCTATCCATCAAATCTTACAACAGAACATTTGACATGTAAGATTGAAAATATATTAGGGATTGACGTTATTGTACTATATATACAGAAAAATGTAACAAGTATTTTTGCATAGAAAACATAATCATTGAATACATGTGAAACATCACGAAAGAACAACCCTGACAAGTAGGTGAACTCTGGAGGTGAACGACTTGCCCGCTTTCAATGCGTGGGAGCCGTCTGATCAAAAGACCTATCCAGTCCTTTTGGGTATTTCTGTGGCTATTGTCCTCTCCATAGCAGGAATTCTCATTTCCTTGTGGTTGGCCGAATCCTATGAGTGGGACGACGGTATGATGATTACGAGCAGTTATATCGTACATGCTCTCGCTACTGTATGCGGCGCCTACGCAGCAAGTAGACACACAGTATCCAAACCCGGTTGGTATGTGGGCGGCATGACAGGATTTTTCTTCTCGTTAATCATGACAGGGATTGGGTTTTGGTCTTTTCATACATTCACCCTTGACGCAGGTGGAGTACTTCGCATACTCTTAATGACCTTGGCTGGATCTTTCGTCGGCATTATCGGCGCTCATCGTCATTTGGAAAAATACTGATAGATGTTTCATAGCATAAAAAACCGAAGCGCAACAGATTTGCACTCTGGCCGCTTCGGTTTTCTTGCTTACTCTATCCTACAATCCCTTAGGTTTACTCTTCGTCTTTCTCTTCTTTGCCCTGGGTCACTTCACTGTCAGAGTGTTCGGCCAAAACAGGAGCAGCGTTTGTCTCCTCTTCTGCCTCCTCTGACGTTTGCCATGTAGGTTGTTCTTGTTCAACTGGGGTACGAGATAGACTATCTTCTACCACACGCGCTATGGCACGCTGGTCGATCTCAATCACTACACCATTAGAAATTTCAGCTTCTACCATAGAGTCGGCTGCACGCACCACAGTCGCATAAATGCCTCCTACTGTCACAACGCGCATACCTGGTTGCAATTGATTCATCATAGCCTGGCGAGCTTTTTGCTGGCGACGCTGCGGCAAGACTGTGAGAAAATAAAATACCGCAATAAATACAACAATAATAAGAAGAGCGGATGGTTTCAAAAAATTCACCTCATTTTTGGATTTACTCTGTGAGCCTACTGCATTTAGAACCATACCTCAAAACCTAATCTTGTTTATTCCGAGTCATTGCTGGCAAAACCGTAAGACTCATAAAATTCGCGTTTAAAGGCTAAAAACCTATCTTCTTCAATTGATTTGCGAATTTTCTTCATCATGTCCAGTAAAAAGTATACATTATGATAGGACGTAAGGCGAATACCAAGCACTTCACCAGCCTTGAGCAAATGACGAAGATACGCCCGTGTATAAACTTTACATACTTGACAATCGCAGTTCTCATCAAGCGGACCGAAATCTCGGGAGTATTGAGCGTTTTTCAAAACTACTTTGCCCCGACTTGTCATGACTGTGCCATTGCGGGCAATGCGCGTTGGCAAAACGCAGTCAAACATATCCACGCCTCGCTCCACACCTTCAAACAAATCGTCTGGAGAGCCCACCCCCATCAGATAGCGCGGTTTATCTACTGGCAGGTGGCACACAACATCCGCCAAAACTTCATTCATCATAGGCTTCGGCTCGCCTACGCTCAATCCACCTATCGCGTAACCTGGAAAATCGAGATCGACCAGCGAAAGTGCCGCTTCTCGGCGTAAATCTGCATACATGCCACCCTGGACTATGCCAAACAAAGCTTGTTGATCCGATCGCTGGTGACTCGCCTTACAACGCTTAGCCCAAGCCAGCGTTCGTTTTAAAGAAGTCTCAATGTATTCTCGGGTAGCCGGATAAGGAGGACATTCGTCGAATGCCATAATAATGTCGGCTCCTAGCTTGTTTTCAATTTCCATAACCGTTTCGGGAGAAAAAAAACGCGGACTACCATCAATATGCGAGCGAAAGGTCACGCCCTCATCGGTGATTTTGCGCAATTTGGCCAAACTGAACACTTGAAATCCACCGCTATCAGTCAATACAGCACCTGGCCAGCGCATGAATTGGTGCAACCCGCCTGCCTCATCCACCAAATCTTCTCCGGGACGAAGATGCAAGTGGTAAGTATTGGACAAAATGATGCCCGCGCCCATCTCACGTAATTCAAAAGGTGAAAGTGTCTTGACGGTAGCCTGAGTGCCAACCGGCATGAAAACAGGCGTATCGATGGTTCCATGAGGAGTAATCAATCGACCACGCCTAGCGTTCGTATTTGAACTTGTGCTGAGAATCTTAAATTGTATAGAACTGGTCATGCTTCACCTCTTCGTTTTAAAAACATGGCATCACCAAAGGAAAAAAATCGATATTCCTCAGCAATGGCAGCTTCATATACCTGCAAGGCAAACTCACGTCCCATCCAGGCTGAAACGAGCATAAATAAAGTAGATTTAGGCAGATGAAAATTGGTAATCAAGGCATCTGCCATTCGAAAGCGATAACCTGGATATATAAAGATATCTGTTTCGCCAGAAGTTGCTTGCAAAACACCACTCGATCCAGCGCTCTCCAAAGTACGCAAAGCTGTTGTGCCAACAGCCACCACACGTTTGCCATTTGCATGAGCCTGATTCACAATATCAGCCGTTTCTTTTGGCACTTCATACCACTCACTGTGCATCTGATGAGCAGATACTTCTTCCACTTGAACCGGACGGAAAGTACCTAATCCTACATGTAGAGTAACCGGAGCAATCAAAACACCCTGACTGCGTAACTCTTCCAACAGTTCTTGGGTAAAATGCAACCCCGCAGTTGGAGCAGCTACTGAGCCTGTCACACGCGCATAAACTGTTTGATACCGTTCTTCATCTTTCAGTGGTGCCCGTATATAGGGAGGCAACGGCATGACGCCAATTTTTTCAATATAAGCATGCAACGTATCAGAAGAACTCATCTGAGTAAATCGTATTTCTCTAACCCCGTCCGGCAATTCCTTCAAAACTTCGGCTTCGCCAACCAGCGGTTGAGACAGATCACCTTTTGGATAAAACTGCAATGTAGACCCTTGGCGCAAACGTTTGGCTGGCCGGGCTAAAGCTGTGTATGTATCTTCACCCGTAGGCTGCAAGAGGAGCAGTTCAAAGCGCCCACCCGTATCGCATTTTTCACCCACCAGACGAGCCGGTAAAACTCGGGAATCATTAACAACCAGGACATCTCCCGACTGCAACTCCTCGACAATCTGTGCAAAACGCCGATGTTGCCACGTCTTTGTGACGGGATCAACCACCATGAGACGGCTTTCTGAACGATTTTCAATAGGATGTTGAGCAATCAAATGAGAAGGAAGTTGGTAATCAAATTCGTCCACTCGCATGTAAAAACCTCATTTCCGGACCATCTTGCCTTTATAGCGCTACATCTTTAACGATTATAAAGGTTGTCCAGAATTGGGTCAAAACAAGACAAGTGAATGTTCAAGTAGATATGATCAGGGCAACCACTTTTGGATCGGAGCTACGATCTTTTGAATTTGTCCCTGAGGAATTCTCAATGAATGGTGTATCCAACGGGGCAATTGATGCAATGCGTGAAGCGCATGGGCAGGCAATTGAATCACTTTTTTAGGTATTTTATTTATCTGCGACGGTATGTGCATGGCAGGGAGACCTTTTGCAGACGGAAGGATAGCAGGACGGTGTTGATGACTGTCGTTTTTTTTCGGAAGCGAAGGTACAAGATGCTGTTGCGCATGATGAAGACCTGCAATCTCAGGATGAATGTTGTTACTTTGTTGCCTGGGATTTGCATTCAAAGGCAAAGAATGAGGCGGTCGAGGTTGATCCTCAGGATTCAGAGCCGGAACATGGATCGGCATAGGCAACATTTTCTTTACCGAATAGCCCTTCTCCAATTTTTTTATCGCTGCTTGAAGAATCTGTGGACTAGGATGTAAAAGTGCTTGCGTAACTTTGACGTCTACTCCAGAACTATGACTGGACATTTTCGCCAAAAGATCTAAGGAACCGGGAATATTAGGCTGTTTTTGACGAATTTCTGTAAGGGCCATCACCACAGCCAATTGTACAGGCGATACTTGAGCTTGTATAGCTTGCTGCCAAGAACTTGTGGTCATTGGCAAATTCATGATAAGCAATGGTTTGCCATCTATTTTGGTTTCCTTTTGCAAATCGTGCATGGTTCGTTCTGTGATATAATGTATATTGTGGTTTTTTCCTACAGGAGCTGTTGTGACTACCATCACATCACATTGACGATAGGGCGTATTGGGTGCAGACACCACGGCATACTGCATAATTTCAGGCAATACTGTATCTATAGAACGTCCGTTCAATTGTATTTTGGAAAGCCAAGGATAGGTTGTATTACCCACAACCTGCCAAGACCTTACATGACCCGTATTATCCACAGTCAAAATCAAGTTAGGAGCTGCCCCAAGGGCAACGTACGCTTCCGCTTGAGCGTAAGGACTCAGCCGATAGACCACGCGACCGACACCTACACCAAGAACAAGCAATGCAGCAAGGCCAATCAACAAAACCTTTTTCGGATAGAGTGACCGAGTGCCAGTAAACCACTCAGACCAAATTTGAAGGAGTGGGAAGCGAGGTAATAATTCAGCATATACTTCTTGCCCAAGTCGCATTTCCTTTTGAAGCGAAACGCGTGCAAATTGACCATTTTGTGTAAGCACCAAGGCTGAGCGGCGTCTTTTTTTCAACACCACTCCTCTTACTTTTTCAACCTTCACTGGCCACACCTCCTTCAATCGCCATCCGATACCCCTGCTACATAGGATTGCAAGTATGGATAATCTCCAGCCAACAAGAGTACAACAGCCAAGATATATTTGCGCTGTCGTTCAAGCGTTTTCCGCGAGACAGTTGTCAACTGCTCGAGCTCTTTCATCGGCAAGGATTTCTTTTGCCGTACATAGGAAAGCAAATGATCATCACGAACAATCATTTTAGCTACAGCAATAGCATTTTGCCGAGCATCTTCATGTTTGGGACAAACTTTTATCAAAGCAGAAAAAGATAACTTAAACAACTGCAGTTCACGCTCGTATTCTTCAATTTCGTACGAACGCGCTGCTGCTTCCTGTTCCTTTGCGTAGTCTTCCAAGGAGGATCGGATTTCCACATAGTTCATGACATTGTTTTCTTCATCAGAAACTTCAAAATCACTCCATGGATTTCCTTGCACGGAACGTTGCTGTCTGCGATGCTCATCAATCAGACGGCGTTTAATAATGGTTTCAGCCAACGCCAAAAAACCATTGCTGCGTTCAGGATCGTAACTGTCGATAGCTTCGTTAAAAGCAGACAAGGCAATACTAAACTCATCATCCGTCTGGCGGTCGATGTACCGATGCGCTGCCTGGGAAGCAATTTTCAGGATATACGGAGTGTACTCATGAAGCATTCGCTCACGCGCCTCTGTATCTCCTGCCTTGGCAGCGTGGAGCAATGTGGTCAGGTCACGCGTATCGGCTGCTTTCCGACGCCGCGTTGGCAATAGGCCCACACGTTCCACCTCTCTGCTCATAAGATTCGCTCATGTCCAGACGTTTTCAGGGGTTGGCGTCTGTCAATTATAGCGGCAATTCTTCTATGGAACGTTCTGATGCACTGCTTGGCAATGGATATCCAAAGTGCTGATAAGCCAAAGGTGTTACTATGCGCCCCCGCGGTGTCCGCTGAATAAGTGCTTGCTGCAAAAGAAATGGTTCATAAACTTCTTCTATTGTTCCAGCTTCCTCTCCTATAGCAGCAGCAAGTGTATCCAGTCCTACGGGACCGCCGGAAAATTTTTCAATGATGGTTTTTAACAAGCGAACATCTGTCTGATCCAGACCAAGTCTGTCTACCTGCAACTGACTCAACGCTTGTCGAGCAATATCTTCGGTCACCACAGCCGCCTTTTGTACTTGAGCGATATCCCGAACCCGTTTCAAAATACGATTGGCGATACGCGGCGTACCGCGTGAACGCCTGGCGATTTCTCTAGCTGCTTCATCGTCCACTACAAGGCGTAAAATTCGGCTGGTACGAGTGACAATCTGAGCTAAATCATCTATCGAATAATAATCAAGATGGAGTATCACTCCGAACCGATCACGTAAAGGTGAGGAAAGCAAACCTGCCCTGGTCGTTGCACCAACCAGCGTAAAAGGAGGTAAATCCAGTCGAACGCTGCGTGCACTCGGCCCTTTGCCAATCATAATATCCAGCGAAAAATCTTCCATAGCCGGATAAAGTACTTCTTCAACCGAACGTGAAAGACGGTGAATTTCGTCAATAAAAAGAACGTCACCTGTTTGTAAATTGGTCAAGAGAGCAGCCAAATCCGCTGGACGTTCTATAGCTGGGCCTGATGTAATGCGAATATTGACGCCAAGCTCATTCGCAATAATCATTGATAAAGAAGTCTTACCCAAACCTGGAGGGCCATACAGCAATACGTGATCGAGCGATTCTCCTCTATCTTTGGCAGCTTGAATGAAAATGCGCAAATTTTCTTTAACGCCATCCTGACCAATATAATCTTCTAAAAACCGCGGGCGAACACTGTCAAGCGCAGGGTCTTCTGGGGCCCATTCACTTGAAACCACTCGATGTTCCACACCTGTGTCCCCCTCTTCTTAAAACTGCAAGAGTCTTGCATAACTATATCGAAACGCTCAACTTCTTGATGTTAAGCACGAAAAGATTTTTGGAGTGCTGCTTTGAGCAATGTCTCTACAGAGGCATCAGGCAATTCTGCCCTAGCACTGGCTAGGGCATCGAGACTCTCTCTCTCACTGTATCCCAAAGAAATGAGTGCCTCCACTACTTCTTTATCCATGGCAGGTAAAGAAATAGTTGTTGGAGTCGACACATTGGCTGACGGACTGATGGGAACGACCAATTTTCCCTTCAACTCCAGAATCAATCGAGAAGCTGTTTTTTTCCCAATCCCCGGTAAACGGCACAAGGTATCAACATCTTCCGACTCAATCCAACGGATGAATGTCTCTGCATCCGTACTGCCCACCATGGCCAAAGCGCTTTTGGGACCAACACCAGATATGGCCAATAGCTTCAGAAATAAACCGCGTTCCTCATCCTGTAAAAATCCATACAATTCCTGTGTATCTTCACGCAAATGTTGATAAGTATAAAGAAAAGCCGATTTATGCAGACTGAGCGCATGAAGAACACGTTCGGCCACAAAGACGCGATAACCCACTCCATTGACATCGAGATCGACCGCATTTTCATGAATAGCAAAAACATTGCCGCGCAAAAACACAATCATGGCGTTGTACCTCCAGAAAGCGCGCGACGAATCCGTTCTTCCTGCGCCACAAAGGGTGCCATATGAGCATGCGTTATAGCAACAGCAAGAGCATCTGCTGTATCGTCTGGTTTAGGGACGGTTGGGAGACTGAGTAAAGTTTTAACCATTGTCTGCACTTGGACTTTATCCGCGCGGCCATATCCAGTGACGGCAAGTTTCACTTGCATAGGCGTGTACTCTGCTAGTTGAACCTGATGCTCATAACCGGCCAAAATCGCTACACCTCTAGCTTGACCCACTGTAAATGCTGTAGTGGTATTGCGATTAAAAAACAATTCTTCTACCGCCATGACCTGAGGTTGATATTGCTCCAATAACGTTTGCAAACCATGAAACAAAATGGATAAACGCTTTGCCAAAGGAGTATTGGCTGGTGTTTCCAAACAGCCAAAAACGACTGCGCGTAGCTGATTTCCATAAGAATCAAGGATGCCATACCCCATACGAGCAAGTCCAGGGTCTATCCCCATAACGCGCAAGGATGACAAAAGAAAAGCCTCCTTTATAAATCGCGAGACTGTGTAACGAGACAGACTCGTGTCCATAAAAGAGGTTCGCCATAGTATACACGTTTTCCTACTTGACAAAAACAGTCATTAAACGGATTCTGACTCTGCTGTACCAGATGCCTGCAAATGACGCTCAAAAACTGGTACGCCAAAAAAGCCGCAAAGCAATGGATTAAACTTCCAATCGGAAGCATTGTTTGCAAAAGCACTGACACTTCCATCGCCCATCGAAGCCATTTGCAACGTCTGTTGACCGCGATCGTCCACTGTCCAATAAAGAGCCAAACGCTTAGCGCGTGTTGCTGAATGACCCGATTTTTCTTTCACTTGCTGAAAATCATTCTGAGATATATGAGTTGCAGCTTTACACTGCACTGTAGACATGACTTCTGTGGTGCAAAAAAGCAGCGCAAAGACAGCAGCCATAGATAAACGCCAATGCATGAAAATCACCTCATTTGCCATAAAAACTGTTCTCCAAGTCACTCTTATCATGCCAAGGAAGGCAGTTCTTATGCAAAACCGGCGATAAGTCTCTGTATTTTATAGTTCAGCGTTAGTATAGACACTCTGCACATCATCGTGCGCTTCTAATGACTCCAATAAATCGAGCACTTCTTCTGTCAGACTTGGATCAACTTCCATGGGTGTTACCGCTTCGTAAGTATATTCTGCATCTTCTAAAGGCAAGCCCTGTTTTTCCAGATGATCTCGAACACTTGTAAAGTTTTCAGGTGAAGTGACAATTTCCCATTCATCTTCATCTTCACGTAAATCGTCTGCACCAGCATCCAAAGCCTGAAGCATCAGTTCGTCAACATTCAAAGAAAGCGTATCTTTTTTGAGCGTGATACGGCCAATCCGCCGGAACATCCAGGCAACACTTCCGCTTTCACCAAGATTGCCGCCTCGTTTTTTAAAGATATGACGAATATCCGCTGCTGTTCGATTGCGATTGTCTGTGACAATATCCAGTAAGATGGCTACTCCGCCTGGACCATATCCTTCGTAGAGTACTTCCTCATAATGTGCTCCTTGCAACGATCCGGTAGCTTTAGCAATTGTACGAGCAATGCTGTCTGCTGGCAAATTTTCTCGTTTCGCTCTTTCAATTGCCACTTTTAAACGAAAATTGGTATCCGGATTGCCGCCGCCTTCTTTAGCTGCATGATAAATATCCTTGGACAGTTTCGTAAACAACTGCCCCCGAATGGCATCTTGCCTGCCTTTGCGACGCTGTATGTTATGCCATTTAGAGTGGCCTGACATCTTTCAATTCCCCCAATCTCGCAAATATCGGAAGTCAATACCAACCGTACGCGGCGATATTTTGGCAATCACAGGTGGTTTGCGCTTGTACTGATTGCGCCTTACCCGTTGAATCACCCGCGAAACAAGAGCCTCCGAATAGCCGAGTGCCACGGTCTCGTCCAATGAATACCGTTCATCTACCAAGTAATAAAGTACTTCATCAGCGTCATCGTATGTAAATCCAAGTTCCTGTTCATCTGTCTGATTTTCCCACAAATCAGCGCTTGGCGCTTTCTCTAAAATCGACCGTGGCACACCAACAGCGTTGGATAGTTGACGCACCTGACACTTGTATAAATCACCAATGGGATTCAGCGCTGAAGCCATATCGCCAAATTGAGTGCCATAGCCAAGCAGCAACTCTGTCTTGTTACTTGTCCCAAGAACAAGTGCAGCTAAATGGGCTGAAAAGTCAAAGAGTGTACACATGCGCTCGCGCGCCATACGGTTGCCTTTCCTGAGCGGTGTCGCTGGACTGCCAAGCAGAGCATCAACTTGAGCAAAATAAGCGTCTACTGGCGCTGTAATAGGAACGACCGTATGCGGCATTTGTAAATCATGGACAACCGCAAACGCATCCGTCAAAGAGGCTGGGCTACTCGTCTCATAAGGCATTAAAACGGCATGCGTCCGATCACGACCAAGCGCGCGAACTGCGAGATAAGCAACCAACGCCGAATCGATGCCGCCAGAGAGACCAAAGACCACTCGTTGAAACCCTGACTTATCGACTTCATCTCGAATAAATCGTTCTAGCAGCGCCAGTGTTAAATCCTCATTCAGACGCAGTCGATTGGCAACTTCAGGTTTCATGTTCGCTCCCCCTCTGGCTGACTGTTTGGCGCCCAATCACACTGAGTTTCTTCTCGTTGACGCAAAATTCTCTCCAGCTCGCGCTGAACCAACAAGGGTCTTTCATCTCGTAAGATAGGCGTACTGAAGCGAGCTCGCCGTACCGATCGCAAATCGAGTTGAATTGAGAACATTCCCTCTTCCACCGTAGGAGCAGTAAACAGCCAATCACCCTCAGGACTGACTGCACCGCTGCCCCCAAAAAAGGAAATGCCATCTTCCACACCTACTCGATTCACAAAAGCGATAGGACAGCCATACGTTTGTGCATACACTCGTAAAAGTTCACGCCAAAAACGTTGTGAGCCAAAATAATGAGCGTCTGTCACGTCACGAGCTGGAGAAGAAGCTGTAACAATCATGAAATTTGCACCGCCTAAAGCCAACAAATATGGACTGGTGACATGCCAGGCATCCTCACAGAGAAGCATTCCAGCAGTCCCAGCAGGCGTACCAGAAAATGTTTGAAAACGTGTTCCTGGCGCAAAATACCTTCGCTCATCAAACATCCCATAAGTGGGTAGGTATACTTTGCGGTGAACAGCTCGTACTTTTCCTTCAGATGCGTAAACAGCACTGACATGGAACAAATGGTGTGATGTTTCTTCAACAAAAGAAAAGACAATATCGATTTCGCGGCTAGCCTCTATTAAAGATTGTATTTGC
Source organism: Alicyclobacillus tolerans (assembly GCF_900142255.1). Classification (GTDB taxonomy): domain Bacteria; phylum Bacillota; class Bacilli; order Alicyclobacillales; family Alicyclobacillaceae; genus Alicyclobacillus_I; species Alicyclobacillus_I tolerans. The sequence goes on from NZ_FRAF01000001.1 coordinate 191,432, forward strand.
GGATGAATGAGAGGTCTGGCAATGTCCAGTGTCATATCCTGCACTTGATAACCTGTCAATCCTAATTCAGGAAAAATAATTAACTGCGCCCCACGCGCCCGAGCTTCCCTAATCCACTCATGATGCTTGTCCAGATTCCATTCAAAGTCGCCCAGTCTTGGACTCAACTGGGCAAGAACCACTTGTAGGCGATCCACGATCGCAACTCTCCTATCTATTACTGTCCTATACAGACCTGCTTTCGTCTGCTTAATCCTAGGCTTAGTATACCTAGGCACCTGACGAATGCAAGCTGAGAACTACATGCGAATCGGATAAGGACTGTCACTGTATAGAAGTTGACGCCTTTTTGATTCACATTTGAGTGCGTAATGCACACGCGCCCAATCGTCAGCCGGATAGCCTCGTTTCGCCCATTCCACAAGAGACCGAGCCAGAATATCCGGCCAAGCCAAAATCCGCCAAAGAAGTCGTTCTCGCAAAGGCGACAAATGCGCAGCCTCCACATAAGCATCCATCATCTTCCGCCAATCGCCAGCTTGAAGATTCCCAAGAAATAAACTGTGGTTAGCTATTTGAGCCACGTCATAAAGCGGATCGTCCAAACCTGACTGGTCAAAATCAATCAACTGTACCTCCTGCGCTGGTCCAACAAGAAGATTATGGGGAGCTAAATCGCGGTGGCAGAAGGATAGCTGGCGAAATTCTACAAGCTGACGATAAAACGGAGCGGGCTCTTCCAGCACCTGGGAAACCTGCTTCAGCACACCAACCGAGAAAGGTTCAAGTGGCGGACAGCGTTCGCAAGCATCCTTCCAGACACCGGAGAGTGCTCTTGCCTTGAGAAATATTCTCTGCTGCAATGGCGTATGGTGAGAAAGAACAGAGGCGTCCATGCGCTGGACTGGAAGTTGATGAAGCTGGGCCAGCGCATGGATAGCCGCCATTCGTTCATTCGGCAAACCAAGATTCAAATGCCGTCCAGGTAACCAAGGTTGCAAATAGCCGAGAGATGGAATGGTGTGAAGTCTGGTTAAATATACATGATTCTGATTAGGCAAAGCTACAGCAAAACGTATACCTTTTTCCTGCAAAAGTTGAGAGACTTTCGACAACGCTGCTAAACGTTTCTCACTGTCTTTCTCCTCTGCAAATTTCCAGACATAGTTCTGCCCATCTGCGGTAATCAAACCTGTCACAGTTCGTCTTTCTATACTGGCAATAACATTGAGCCCGTAATAGGATGCGATTTCACGAATAGCACCCTCTGCTAGCAGAGCCATGTGTAGTCAACCCTTGTCATAGGTAATGGTATCTGACCATCCCTCATCATCTAATCCACCCACAGGAGTCTGGCCGGATGCAGGCAAATCATTGTTGAAGGCTACTGTTTCTAATTGCCCCCGCGTATCTGTCAAAATATCAGACCAAGAAGACAAATCATAACTGCTTTCAGCAGTCGCTGGACTGCCTATATCTTTGCGCAATCCTCCTGTATGTGTGTGGGGGCCTTCCCAGTCGTTTATATTTTCTTCCGATCCGGTTGGCATCACCGTTTTATCTTTCATCATGTTCTTGGGAGGTGCAGCACTGGGAATGTAGACCACACGTCCGGGATCCAGTGTATCGCTTGGGCTCATTCCGTTTAAATGACAAAGTTCTAAAACTGAAACGTTGTAGAGTTCAGAAAGCGATTCTACGTTTTCACCTTCTTGCACCACATGCGGCCAAACAAACCCAAAATAACTGGGCACTTTCACGGTTGCTTTACTGGTTTTACTTTTTTTCTGCCCACCAGCAGATGATTTACCAAGTTCCGGGATACTGAGTGTCATGCCAGGAATAAGTTTGGCTGGAGATGTTATTTCTGGATTGGCTGCTAGGATGAGTGGAATTCGTACGCCAGTTTTCTTGGCGATACTGTAAAGACTGTCTCCTGGGCGCACAACATATTTTTTCACTACCGATTCCCTCCTCTGCGCGAAAGTCAGACTTTCCGCGCACGGTCTGCGGCAGTATATGCAGGCGCCCAGTCGAATGTCAGAGAAGAATGAAAGGAAATTTAGACTTTGAAAGTACCCACTAAGGATTGCAGTTCCTGGGCTAAATGAGATAACTCGTGTGAGGCTGCGGATATTTCTTCAACCGTTGCCAAACTTTCTTCTGTACTAGCGGCGTTAGCTTGTGAACCGGCAGCCACTTGTTCCATATAAGCATTTAAAGTTTGAATGACACTCAGACAACTTTGTACAACTGCACGGGTTTTTTCTACACTTTCTGCGATACTGTCTGTTGTGGGAACCACTTGTTTCACAGCCTGCAAAATACCATTCAGTACAGATTTGGTTTGCACGCTTGCTGCCTTACCGGCCTCAACAGAAACTACACCTTCTTGCATCACTTCGGTAACCCGTTCAGTGAGTTCGGCGTTTTGCCGAACAATCTCGTCGATTTCCAAGGTCGCAGAGCGACTTTGTTCCGCTAATGCGCGCACTTCTTGAGCAACAACCGCAAAGCCGCGTCCTGCTTCACCAGCACGTGCAGCCTCAATCGCAGCATTGAGCGCAAGAAGGTTTGTCTGATCAGCCAAGTCACGGATGGTATCCAGAATACGGTTAATCTCTTTTGATGATGAAGCCAAGCGAGAAACTTCCTCATTGGTTTTAGCAGCAATTTCAGCGACAGTTTGCATGGTACTTTCTGCTTGTACGACAGCTGCCTCTCCCTGTTCCGTCGCTTTCACCACTTCATCCACAGCTTGAAGCACGTGCTGTACACGGTTAGCAGTAGCGTTCCCCTGTTCCTCCACGCGTGTCATTCCTTCTTTCATGTCACTCAAGGAGAGAACGGCCTTTTCACTTAAAAGTGCAAATTCACCAGCCGTTTCAGCAATTTCATTGACAGCATGGGCTGTCTCATCCGTGGAAGCTGTCAAATCTTGTGCATTGGACGCCAACGTATTGGCTGTCTGCACAACTTTGCGCACTAAATCAGCAACCGAGGCTAACACCCGATTGGTGGCTTCAGCTAATTTTTCAATCTCATCACGGCTGTGCACCCCTTCAATACGTCGGCGCAAATCCCCATCTGCACTGGCAATTTGATCGAGAATTCGCGTAACTCGTCTAATATTGCGGGGAGTTTGAAACGTTGCAGGAATTCCAAAAATAAGGCCAATGAGAATAGTGAATAAAATAAGGACTCCCAATACTACAAAAGTAACATTGACAGTTTGTTTGAGGTGTAAAGCAGAACGATTGGCGGAAGTTTGCACCGTATTTAAAAATTCATTGATGGAGTCAGAAGCATTGGCTAATCGTTGTGTGCCTTTGCCCTCTGCAACCAACTGCAATGCTTGTTTCCCTTCATCGTCCATCATATACGTTACCAATTCATTCGCTTCGGTAGAATAATTGACAAATTGAGCTTTGGCATTCTCAAGTTCTGCAAGGCTCTTTGGATTATCGGCCAGCAAGTTTTTGAGTACATGGTAAGTGTTTATAAAATCGCCCGATTTATCGTAAAAGCCATTGTTCAATAGATTTTGATTATTCGTCATAAGATAGCTGTGCATGGTTGAATCCATAGATAGCAGATCTTCCTGTAGTCGGTGCCCGTCCTGCAAGATTTCTACATCTTTTGTGGCTACCGTCTGTATTTGACTGCGCATGTTTAACAATTGCACCGTACTGACCACGCCAATCACGATAATACTCAGTAAAATGATGCCAAATGTTCCACCAATTTTAATTTGAATGGATAAAAAAGGGACTTTTTTCCTGTACCAATCTCGTACTTTGTGTAGTGGTGACGAACTGCGATTGGGCAGCTCTGAATTTTGTAATTGTGGTTCCAAACTCAACTGAACTTCGCCCCCATCTCCTATACCCTAGTCAAAATGACAGAGATGAATTCGACTTCCAGCATGAGTTTTCCTATCGGGGAGCGGAAAATTTTGTCGAACTTTGTCCGTTTGAATGGCTATAATTGTTCCACCCGCCAGCAGCGTAAGCTCCAGGAACCGGACCTGACATAACAATGACAGCCAGAGGTGCGTCGGACTGTACACTAAGAGGCAAAGAGACAAATGGAGCGATCACGTTGACATCCGCTACTAAACGCAATTTTAAAACATGGACGGCTTGGTTAAGTCCTGTATTACTTGAATCGATATACAAAGTGGAATGAACATTTCCAAGTAAAATAAGGTGTACAGGTACGCTCATGCGAGCCAAAGAGAAAAGCGGTCCACCAATGGCTTGGCCAATCGGTACAGAGATTGTAGTGTGATTAACCTGATTGATTAGCTGTTTAGCTCTTTGAGTAGCATCTGCTTGAATTTCTGTGAGAGCGTGCAGATGGAACCGAGCAACTGTTAAATTACTCTGTCCCGGCGCTGGAGAGAGACTGACAAGTTCATCAGCATCTGAAATTTTGAGCAGTTCAGTATCGAGTGCCTGTGTCAACGCTTCTGAAGCAACATGACGCGCCTCTGTAGCAGCCAGGCTAACCATGACGGGTTGAAGACGTCGTTCTGCAGAAAACATCATAGATACTAGTGCAGCAGTAAATAAAAGGATAACCATCGGTAATCTGAGCCGCAAAAAAAATTTTGCGCCTGCCTGCACTTCCACGGAGGAAGAGCGGGCAGAGCGGCGCGCGTGAAATTTTCGACGCAGCATGGATGCGCACCCCCCATGCTTCTTGTATGCATCGAAAAATAAAACTAGGACAGGCGAATGCGCACAAATTGCCGCTTGCCCACTTGCAAAATATCCCCATCAGAAAAATTCAACTCAGCGTCTACATTGTCAATTTTTTCTCCATTCCAACGAACCGCACCGCCCTCAATCAGCCGGCGAGCCTCTCCATTGCTCTTGGCAAGCCCTAATTCTGTCAGAGCTTTCACCACCCAGATCAGAGATTCAGACACGGATACGTCTGGAATATCGGATGGCAGTTCTCGCTTTTGAAACACCTGTTGCCAATGTTCAAGCGCTTTTTGTACTGCGTCGTCACCGTGAAAACGTCTTACTAGTTCAGCAGCCACTTGCATTTTGGCATCACGGGGATGAAGAGTGCCATTTTTTAAACTTTGGAGCCAGTTCTCATATTCCGTTTGAGCTGGAGTGAGAAGCAGAAGGTAATACTTTGGCAACAATTCATCTGGAATCGACATTAATTTGCCGAACATGGTGTGTAAATCTTCATTAACACCTACATAATTGCCGAGACTTTTGGACATTTTGTGCACGCCGTCCAACCCTTCGAGAAGCGGCATCATCAAAACAACTTGCATGTCCTGTTGAAACTCTTTCTGCAAGGTGCGCCCCATGAGAAGGTTGAATTTTTGGTCCGTACCGCCAAATTCAATATCGGTTTGTAATGCAACTGAGTCATAAGCCTGCATGAGCGGGTAAAAAAACTCATGAATGTGAATAGGTCTATTTTCTACATAACGTTTATGAAAATCGTCCCGTTCCAACATGCGTGCCACCGTCACGTAGGAAGCCAAGCGAACCACATCCGCAAATGTCAGCGCTGAAAGCCAGCTTGAATTGTAGACAATCTCTGTCCGTTTCGGATCGAGAATTTTAAAAACCTGAGTGACATAAGTTTTGGCGTTTTCTTGAACTTGTTCTCTGCTCAGTTGTGTGCGTGTTTCCGACTTGCCTGTAGGGTCGCCCACTTGGCCAGTAAAGTCACCAATCACCAAATGAACTTGATGGCCGAATTCCTGCATTTGCCGTATTTTTTGCAAAACAACGGCATGACCAAGATGAATATCAGGAGCTGTAGGATCCATTCCCAATTTCAAACGCAAAGGACGGTTCTCCATCAGACATTTGCGCAACTTGTCTTTCAATTCTGTTTCGGGAACGATTTCCGCCGTACCTTGAGCAATCATGGCAAACTGTCTTTCCACTTCTTTTTCAATTTCAACCGGCACATGCGCAGCCGTCATATTGAGATCGACCTCCATCAAATAAAATGGGAAGTATAACTCCCAGGAATCATAAAAAACACCTCATCCTACTACAGGACGAGGTGTTATTCCCCGCGGTACCACCTGAATTGCTGAAGAATCTATTCAAAACACTTCAGCCACTCCAGGCGATAACGGACCCATCCGTGTCTTTGCAAAAGTGCAAACACAACCTCAGCAGTTGTAAGTTCAGCCTGGAAGCAGGTTCGGCTCGCAGCAACCGCCGACTCTCTGGACCTTTTTATTCTTCCTGCCTACTGATTCTGCGTCAACAGCATGAAACAATGATTTTGATTCAATCTATAACAGAAGCCAATCTGCTGTCAATGGCTCTCATAACTGTCCATAGTTTGATGCATGATGTATAGAAAGAGAGGAGACCTGCGGTCATGACAAAGAGATACAAGCATCGCCAAAAACGCCGTTCCAAAGTGGTTCGCTGGCAAAAAGGAATGCGCTTTGTCAGTTCAATTGTAGCAGGTGTCTGTGTCAGTACCGCTCTCTTTCTGATTGGCGCAGCTGGCGGTTACAGCTATGTAGCAGCCCACCATTTGCCAACGCTTGATGTCAATCGCCTGGCATCACAGCCACACATTACAGAAGTATACGACAGAAACGGAAAATGGCTTGGCAATTTTGCCCGCAGCGAAGATTTTGAAAGCATTCATTCTCTTCAAGAAGTGTCGCCCTTACTGGTGCAAGCGTATGTAGACGCTGAAGATAAAACTTTTTTTAAAAATCCAGGGATTGCACCGCTTTCACTATTGCGCGCCTGTTATCAAGACGTCGTATGGCATCATATTGTCAGCGGAGCAAGTACGATTACCCAACAAACCATTAAACTAGTCTATTTTCCAGAGCAACAACGCACACTAGAGCGCAAATTAGAAGAAGCGGTTCTGGCCATAGAAGCCAATCATTTTCTTAGCAAACAAGAAATTTTAATTGATTACTTAAACCATGTGTATTTCGGCAAGTATGATGGTAAACAAATTTATGGTGTCAAGGCAGCTGCACACATTATGTTAGGTAAATCCTTGCAAAACTTGACACCTGCAGAAGCAGCCTTTTTGGCAACAATCCCGAACAATCCAAGCGAGTTTCATCCAATTCAACATCCGCACGCCACTTTGACTCGCTGTCATTGGATTCTAGGGGAAATGTACCGTTGCGGCACACTTTCCAAAGCAGAATATCAACAGGCGCTGAATGAGCCGATTTTAAAAGAATTGAAGCACCCCAACATGCCTCTGTTTGGCAATCACCCTTACTTAATGCTCGATGACATTCAGCCACTTGTCGCTCAGTTATTGGTCGATCACGGTTTATATGCCAATAGAGAATCCGCCATCAACGCACTGCCATTCTCTGGATTACGAATTTATACTACGGTGGATGCACATCTGCAAAATCGTTTAGAAGACATTCTTGCAAATAACCCGAGTTTATCCAATTGTAATTTGCCAAATCCTGTACATCCACAACAATACGATTTACTGGAAGCCGGTATGACGCTGATTGACAACCATTCTGGAGGCATCCTGGCTATGAGTGGAGGACGCGACTACCGTGACGATCAAATTGACCATGCAAACTTGGCCCGTCAACCGGGATCGGCCATCAAGCCAATTCTTGATTATGCGCCAGCTATCGATTGTGGTCAGCTTACAGCAGCCAGCATTCTTTCTGACCGACCTACGATCTTTTCCAAAAAACCTTTATTTGCTCCAAAAGATGATGATGGAAAATTTCGTGGCGACGTCTCCGTTCGCGAAGCGCTGATTCATTCGTTCAATGTACCTGCCGTCGAAACATTGCAAAAAATCTCTCCACAATTAGGTTTTGCCTATCTTGAGCGTCTAGGTCTGCCTATTGGCGCGCAGACTTTGACTGGTGGCTCCAGCTTGGTGGAAAAGGATGTGCAACTAGCCAGCGCCATTGGCGGTATGACACATGGTCTTTCAGTCACACAACTGACGGACGCCTACACCGCGCTCGCCAATCAAGGGATTTGGCGGCAAGCTTATCTCATAGAAAAAATCACGGATGCCAATGGACATCTGCTATATCAAGCGAAACCTGTATCACGTCGAGTTTTCCGTCCCTCCACAGCGTTTATTGTCACTTCTATGCTTGAAGATGTAGTGAAGCGGGGAACTGGATGGCATATTCATCAAACTTACCCACATATTAATATAGCCGGAAAAACAGGCACCACAGACAATGAGGAAAATGGCTGGTTTATTGGTTATACGCCTGATTACACATTGGGAGTGTGGACTGGCTACAATCACAACCAATCCATTCCCATGCGAGTTTATCAGACGAAAATGAAACTTTGGGAAGCAATGATGAAACCTCTTTTGAACGCACAAGCAAATTTTCCAGTACCAGAAACTGTGACCAGCGCCTTAATATGTAAAGATACTGGAGAATTAGCCAATCTACAATGCCTTATGACTCATCGAGCAGTCAAGGAGTATTTTGAGCGTGGCAGCGTGCCAGACAAAATTTGTTCTCGCATACATTCGCCTATACAGACCGAATCCAAGCAAATTCCGTCGAATTTGCCAGTTCCTTTACCTGATGATTTATGGCCTGAAGCATCACAACCACCGGACCTCATACCTGGACTGACACAACCGTAACCCCATCGCCGCCTTCGCCAAGGCTTCCGGAAGCAAACGACTTAACAGCTTTATGGTGCTTTAAATGTTGGCGAATGGCGGTACGCAAAGCACCTGTACCTTTACCGTGAATAATTACAATACGACCTAGACCTTGTAGCATTGCTGCATCTAGGTGACGATCGATACGTAACAAGGCATCTTCGACTGTTTCGCCGCGTACATCGATTTCCATACGTATGCTCTCGCCGCCTTTCACACGAACGCCTTGAACGGGTGGCTTACTTGCGCCTTCAATAGGCTCCAAATCTCTTACATCAATTTTGCTTCGCAATGGCCCCATTTGGACAGTCGCATATTGGCCAGATAGCTCAATCACTTCCGCTTTTTGTCCAAGCGAAAGCACGCGCACGGCTTGTCCGACAGCAATAGCTTTTTTGTTGCCACTCTTGGCTCTCTGAATGTTTTTTCGTGTTGGCAGTGCCTCTTCTAAAGATTTACGCAACTCGACAAACTCGTGATCTTTCCAGTCCTTTCGTTCCCTGCGTAATTCTTGAATAACGCGTTCCGCAGTTTGGCGAGCGTTTACCAGTACACGTTCCGCTTCCTGAAGAAGCTCTTCTTCTTTTCTGGAAGATGCTTCTTCCCATTCGACCAAAGCGCGTTGGTACTGTTCTTCCAAAGACTGCGCTTTGTTTCGCGCTTCTTCAGCTGCCGCCAAGGCCTCCAAATGTTGTTTGCGAGCTTTTTCCATTTCACCAATCAACCGATCCATTTCTTCCTGTTCATTGGAAATATAGCGGGACGCTCGTTCTATAATTTTTTCCGGTAAACCGAGACGTCGAGCAATCGCAAAAGCGTTGGATCGACCAGGTACACCAATTAACAATCGATACGTTGGCTGTAAACTTTGCACGTCAAATTCCATGCTAGCATTGATGGCGGCCGGTTCTCGAAAAGCAAACGCTTTAAGCTCTGCATGGTGAGTGGTAGCTACAACGCGCGCTCCACATTCGGCTAATGTTTCTAAAATAGCGACGGCAAGCGCTGCCCCTTCTCCCGGGTCAGTCCCTGCCCCCAGTTCGTCCAGCAGCACTAAATCCTGCTCATGAACCTGTTGAAGCATGTGAATTATATTTTTTAAATGTGAGGAGAAGGTGGAAAGACTTTGTTCAATACTTTGCTCATCGCCAATATCCGCAAAAATAGTTCGGCAAAAAGCGATTTCACTATTTTCATTCGCGTGAATAAAACAGCCCGCCATAGCCATAAGCGTTAGCAAACCCATAGTTTTGAGAGTGACCGTTTTACCCCCAGTGTTGGGACCGGTAATCATAAGCATGCGATATTCGCGGCCTAATTCCAGATCAATTGGGACCGCTTGTTTCTCATCAAGAAGTGGGTGACGGGCACTACGCAATAACCAGTATCCATCCGAATTCAATTTCGGTTTGCTGCAATGATGCTTCAATGCATAGCGGGCTTTGGCAAACCAGGCGTCTAAGTTACTGAGAAGCTGACAGTTTTCTCGCAATTCGTCCGCTACTTCAGCTACCAAAGCGCTCAGTTGTTGTAAAATTTTTTCAATTTCCCGTTCTTCACGAACCAGCAATTCCCGTACTTTTTCTCCCTGCTCGAGTACAGCTTGCGGTTCAACATATACGGTCGATCCGCTAGCAGACGTATCTCTCACAATTCCAGGAATCTGGTGTTTGGCATCCACCCGAACTGGCAAACAGAGAGATTGTCCGCGTAGAGCAATCACTGGCTCTTGCAAGTGACGCGCTTCTTTGCGCAACAAATCTTCTAATATTTTGCGGGCTCTAGCTTCTGCCGTGCGCCTTTCAATGCGTAACTGACGCAGTTCTGGACTAGCGTGATCGGAAATCGTGGCATCATCCAAGATAATCCTGGCAATTTCCACTTCCAATCTCCGTGCGTCAAACAGCGCTTCACTCAATTCACGGACGTGAGGAAAGATATTGGATGTTCCCAAACCTTCTGCTGTCTCGTATTGCCCAACTGCATTTCTGATATATTGCTTGAGATTCGCTGTACCTTCAATACAACGACGAATCGCCAATAGTTGTTCAATATTGAGCACGCTTCCTAACTGTGCTCTTTTCAAGGCGTCTCGAATATCACTGATACCCCCAAAAGCAGGTTGACCGAAACGCTGTATGCACACAAACGCCTCATCTACAGCTTCGAGTTCCTGCTCTGCTTCTGTACACAGGGTATAGGGAGAAAGTTCTTCCAATCGATTTTGTCCTAAACCAGAAGCGGCAAATTTCGCTATTTGCGCTCTAACTTTGAAAAATTCGAGCGTGGCTAGCGATTTTTCCAACACATGTAATCCCTCGTTTCGCAGCCCCAGAAATCAACAAATAAACTTCAATCAATGTAACATAATCCTATGGAGAAAGAAAAAACCCAGTGGACGGATAGGATTCAGGTCATATCGGGCAAACTGAGGACAGGTTCGTCAACCGACCGCATAACGAACTGTAAGGAACCACTTTGCTCAAGTTTTGCACCCTAAGACTTAACTTTTTTGCGACGAGGAGGCATACGCATGAATTGGATCGGCACGATTGTTCGTTTTATTGTTTCCGCACTTGTTCTTATGTTTGTAGGCTTCATTGTACCAGGATTCGCTGTGGCTTCTTTTGGTTGGGCTCTTGTTGCTGCTGTGGTCATTGCCCTATTGGGAATGGTCATTGAAGCTATTTTTGGGCACCACATCTCTCCCTATGGAAGAGGCGTCGTGGGTTTTATTTCTGGCGCAGTCGTCCTCTACATTGCCCAATTATTTGTACCAGGTATGCGCGTGACAATTCTTGGAGCATTGCTGGCCTCCCTGGTCATTGGCATTATCGATCTGTTTGTACCTACTGAGTTTCGGCGCAGCCGATTACACGATTGACAAAAGAGACAAAGCATATACATTTAAAAATTCTTCTATAACATACCCACAAAGTTGGAGCGCGGCTTTTTGAGCCGCGCCAAATTCCTCAGTAACCCTTCCACATCCTATGCGGAAAGATTGGCAACTTTTATCCATTACGTGTGAAAATCTATGGTAATGGAATGCGCTTCTTCCAACGATTTGCCACTTAGCCAAGCAGCAAACTGGGAATGGCGCAACTGGGCTTGTAAGGCTGGATTATGGATGTAATGAAGTACCAGCACAGCAATATACAGAAAGAGCAGCGTCAATAATATCCCAGCTGCCAATCCAGCCAGACGATTAATAAAAGAAAGCACAGGCAGAGAAAAGAGAGTTTCCAACAACCCTGCTGCGTATCGCAAAATTAAATAAGTCACTACAAAAATCAGCAGGAAAGCGACAGCACCCGATAAGTTCCCAAAAATCTCAGTAGCAAAACCTTGCGGTATATTCGGCAAGATATGCCATTTTTCAATGACTGGAGCAACATATGGGCGCAACCAATAAGAAACCGCATAAGCGATAATTCCACCAAAAAGCCGCGTTACCTGGCGAATGAAACCTGTCCGATAACCGTTCCATGCCCCAAGCAACAACACCAGCAGCATGATGATATCTAACGCGTCCAAACTGTTCACCACATTTCCCGTCCAGCAAGATTGACTTGCTATCAGTTGCTCTGTCTCGTTTGCTCATCCAGCAATTCTAAAAGTTCTCTATGTTCCTTTTCTAATTTTTCATACTGCGCCTGTAATTGCTCTAACTTATTTTCAGTTTGAATCAATTCATCAGCCATATTAACTGCAGAAAGAACCGCCACTCTGCGCTCGTCCAGATGGGGGATAGCACTGGAAATTGCAGCCATCAACCGATCAACACGCTGAGCCACCTGCCGCATATGTTGACTGGAAGCATCACCGCGCAACGTATATTCTGTTCCGAAAATTTCAACCTTCACTCGATTGTGATGCGCGTCTTCCATGTCTTTATCCCCCCGTTTTCGAGCGCCTTCTCTACAAAATGATGCCAACCTGTACGTTAAAAATGTTCTCGTCTGACTTTAAGAATCCTGCCCACGCAATTCCGCTCCATATTCCAAACGCAAGCCATGAAGAATAGCATCCATAATCCGCTGAATAGAGTCGTCATCTAAAGTTGCGTCTTCAAGACCCAAAGAAATGGAAATACCGACGCTTTTTTTGCCCACAGGTATACCCTTGCCACTGTACACATCAAAGATTTTTGCTGTCAACTGTAAATGAGGCATGACGGCCAATGCATTTTTCCGAACTTGAATAAGCAAAGACTCGGCCGGTACTTCATGGTCTACCAGAACAGCTAAATCCCGATATGACCATGGTTGACGGGATACAGGATGAACCTGCCAAGCGTGTACAGGTAACGACGCTACTGTTGTCAGGTCGATCTCGGCCCAAATAGCCCGCGGCAACTCTAACTGTAAAGCGCTCTCCGGATGTAACTCACCCAATGAGCCTATCGTGACGCCATTCACAAGGATATCCGCACTTCGTCCTGGATGTAACCATGGCAAATGAGAACGCGTAAATTGCAAGTTTTCTTGTAGTCCCAGAACCATCAGCCAATATTCCAACACGCCTTTTGCATCAAAAAATGTATAGGCGCGCGTCGGACGCCCCAGTTCTATATCCGTATGTCCAAACCAAAGAGCCCCGAGCGAGTGTCTTTCTTCCGGTTGCTGAACAAGTGGCAACTGGTATGGGTGAAAAACACGAGAAATTTCGAAAATGGCTCCGCCCTTCACACCATGATTCAAATTGTAAAGAGCAACTTGCGCTAAACTAGGCAAAAGATGTCGGCGCAAATGGGAACGTTCTTCCGACATAGGCAACAGAAGTGGAATGCTCTGTCGCAAAGAATGATTTTCAGGCAATCGCAAACAGGATATCGATTCTGGATGACCAAATGCGTAGGTCACCACTTCGTCCATACCACAATTCGTGAAAAGACTGCGTGTCATCTTCTGCAACTTATAACTTTCTCCGACACGCCCTGGAGCATTGGCCAGCATCGGCAAGGTAGCAGGAATAGCATCGTAACCACAGAGACGAGCTACTTCTTCAACCAAATCCGCCTCCAATTGAATATCCGCTCGTCTTGAAGGCACCATAATTCGCCAATTTTCTGTCTCTCCCTGACCAATAACCGTAAATCCTAGCCGGGAAAAAACATTTCTCATTTCACTGGCCTGAAAACTTGTGCCAAGCACTTGATTGCATCGTGCGGGCGAAAAACAGACTTCATGCGCCAGCATGCTTGGCATGCTGTCTGACGTGACTTGACATACGCCCCCCTGTGGCGTTGCGCCAACAATTTGTTGCAAGAGTGCAACTGCACGTTTCAGTGCAGGAATTTGTACTGCCGGATCTACACCACGTTCAAAACGTTGCTGAGCCTCTGAACGTAAACCTAGTTTCTGACCCGTTCTGCGTACATGGCTTCTCTCAAATAAGGCAGATTCGAGCAATACGGAGCGACTACCCACGCTGATTTCGCTGTTGGCACCGCCCATCACTCCCGCTATGCCCAATGCTTTTTTCGGATCAGCAATTAATGTCATGCCCTCAGCTAAAACACGTTTTTGCCCATCCAGCGTTTCTATCAGTTCTCCTTGCTCAGCATCACGCACGATAATCTGTCCAGCTTCAACTGTGGCAAAGTCAAAAGCATGAAGTGGTTGACCCCACTCCAACATGACAAAATTGGTAACATCGACAATCGCATCGATGGGACGGATGCCTGCAGCAAGCAGCCGCATTTGCATCCATAGCGGAGAAGGTTGATGGTTGCCTGTGAGTTGAAGCACTTGTCCTGCATAAGCGTGGCAACCTGCACTTTCAATGCGCACACGCACTTGCGGTGTATCACTTACATCGAGATGATGCCCCTCTGCCTTCTCCTCAAAATGAGAACGGCGACCCAGTAAAGCAGCCACTTCATAGGCCAGACCACGCATGGAAAGGCAATCACCACGATTGGGCGTCAAATCGAGATCGAGCACAGCGTCATCCAAATGCAGTACATCTACAATCGATTGCCCAATCGGAGTATCCTCTGGCAAGAGAAACAGCCCACTGGTTTGTTCGGTGGGCAAAAGTCGAACCTCAAGACCCAATTCCTTTGCGGAGCAGAGCATACCACTCGATTCTACCCCGCGCAATTTAGCGCGCTTGATCTCCACGCCACCAGGAAGCTTGGCGCCAACCAAAGCGACGGGAACACGAACACCAGCGCGTACGTTTGCTGCGCCGCATACAATCTGCAGAATTTCACCTGTACCCGCATCCACTTGGCATACTTTCAAACGGTCAGCATTGCTGTGTTGCTCACAAGCAAGAACCGCTCCCACAACTACACCTTCTACACCTTGATTGCGCGTCGTTACAGCATCGACCGTCAAGCCACCGGAAGTTAAAAGTTCAGCCAGACGCTCAGGTGTGACATCATTTAAATCGACATATTCAGATAACCATTGATAAGAAACCCGCAAAACCCATCATCCTCTCCAGGCCATCAACGCAACTGCGAAAATTGCCGCAAAAAACGCAGATCGTTTTGATAGAGTAAACGAATATCGGAGATTCCATATTTTAGCATGGCAATTCTTTCTGGACCCATGCCAAACGCGAATCCGCTATAAGCATCGGGCGAGTAGCCAGCGGCGGCCAAAACATTCGGATGCACCATGCCTGCACCAAGTATTTCAATCCAGCCTGTTTGCTTGCAAACACGACATCCCTGGCCCTTGCAATGAATGCAACGCACGTCAACCTCAGCACTAGGTTCTGTAAATGGGAAGAAACTGGGTCGCAATCGCACAGCTTGTTCCGGACCGAATAAAGCTTTGGCAAACTCTTCAAGCGTCCCTTTCAAGTCACTCATGCGAATATTTTGATCTACAACCAGTCCTTCCACTTGATGAAAAGCATGCGAGTGGGTAGCATCATCTTCGTCGCGTCGATAAACACGCCCTGGAACAATCACTTTAACTGGAATATTGGGCCGCATCTGCTCCATTACACGCACTTGCATAGGCGATGTATGCGTGCGCAACAACAATTCTTCCGACAAATAAAAAGTGTCTTGCATGTCTCTAGCTGGATGATCTTTAGGGACATTCAGCATCTCAAAATTATAGGCGTCCGTTTCAACTTCCGGACCTTCTACAACCGCGAATCCCATTTTGACAAAAATATCTTCAATCTCCATTAAGATTCGAGTAATAGGATGCAAATGGCCAATGGCCTGGGGTGTGCCTGGCAAAGTAATATCCAGTGTCTCTTCTCGCAGCTTCCGCTCGATTTCTAATTCATCCATTTCCCGCATACGTTCAGTAAACGCGGATTCCAAAGTCTGTCGAAGCGCGTGAATTTGCTGCCCTGCCATACGTCGGTCGTCTGGACTAAGATTGCCAAGCATTTTCATCCACTGTGCAATCTCACTTTTCTTGCCTAAATACTCTACACGCCAAGCATCTAAAGTCCGGCGGTCTTCAAGGCTTGACAGTTCGGCCAGCGCCTTGCTCCGCAAGTCGGGAATGTCGCGCTGTAGCTTATCCATATCCATGCAATTTTCCTCACCTTTCAGAATCGGTTGCCCATATTTTGGACGATCCGATAAACTGCAAAGCTGTATCGATATCTCCAAGACATGTGAGATGCCCCATTTTACGATGAACTTTAGGCTCGCGTTTCCCGTAAAGATGCAGTTTTACATTACGCGGCAAACGGTCGATTTGCTCAAGCAAAGGATGAAGATGTTGACCAAGCACATTGACCATAACTGCTGGTGTAAGCAATCGATTCTCCGCCAAAGGCAGTCCGCAAATGGCTCGGATATGCTGTTCAAATTGTGAAGTAGCACAAGCTTCGATGGTTAAATGGCCGCTATTGTGAGGACGCGGGGCTAACTCATTCACCAACACCTCACCGCTCTCCGTGAGAAACATTTCCACAGCGAGTGTTCCTACCAATTGCAATTGATCAGCTATTTTCACCGCAGCTTGTTGAGCCAAACGAACAGCCTCTTCAGGAATACGAGCGGGAACGATAGACATGTACAAAATGCCGTTTTGGTGGTGATTTTCAATGACAGGAAAAAGCGATTGTTCCCCCTGGACTCCTCGCGTAACAATGACTGATATTTCACGCACAAACGGTACCAGCCACTCATAAATTAAAGGGCCAGCTTCATCTTGTCCATGCACCCGCAAATACGGCTGGCATTCATTCCAAATATCCTCCAACCGACTTTCTGGTACAATTCTCCACTGTCCTTTACCATCATAACCGCCGCGAGTTGTTTTCAATATTCCGCGCTGTCCCGATTCTTGAAAGACAGTTTTTAAGTCGTTGAATGTGAAAACAGCACGCCACTTTGCCACTGGTACGCCAGCCTTCTCCATCGTCTGTTTTTCACGAATGCGATGCTGGGTGATAAAGAGCAGATGGCTACCCTGTGGCATATACGCCTCATCGCTAAGAATGGAAGCCACTTGCGCATCAACATTCTCAAACTCATACGTAATAATGTCAGCCTCTTTAGCCAACTGACGAGCTGCCTTCACATCGCTGTAATCTGCCTCAACCTGTGCATCGGCTACTTGGGCAGCAGGAGAATCAGGAGCAGGATCGAGCACCACAAATCGGTAGCCCATAGCTCGTCCAGCCAATGCCATCATGCGTCCCAGTTGACCGCCACCCAGTATACCAATGGTTTGACCTGGCAATATCACATGTTTAGCCGCGCTGGACATGGGGAAGACCTCCTTCCACCACGCTTTGCCGGATGAGTTCTCTGCGAGTGACCAATTTTTCAGCCAACTCTGGATGATGTACCGCTAAGATGCGTGCAGCAAAGAGGGCTGCGTTTTGGGCACCTGCTTTGCCAATGGCCATCGTAGCAACCGGGACGCCACCAGGCATCTGAACAATGCTGAGCAAGGAATCCAGCCCATTCAATGCTTTGGATTGCACAGGTACACCAATGACCGGCAAATCGGTCTTAGCAGCTACCATTCCCGGCAAATGCGCAGCACCGCCTGCACCGGCTATGATAATCTGCAGACCGCGCTCTGCGGCAGTTTCAGCATATTGAAACATTTCATCCGGCGTACGGTGGGCAGAGACAACCTTGGCCTCATAGGGAATATCGAGATCGTCCAGATATTTACAAGTATGTTCCATGGTCTCCCAGTCAGACTGGCTTCCCATAATCACTCCAACCCATGGCTGTGCCATATGTATAATCTTCCTCCACAACCTGTTTCGTTCTTTATCATCCTCGACTGCTCTACAGTGTATCATACCAAACAAACGGTATCTTTTTTAGGCAAAGAATAGCTTTCCGTCTATAAAAAAAGCCTGTCGCTGTGGCGATCAGGCGCAATTTTCAACCATCATGGCTATTTCATAATAAAGACGCATCAGCGGGCTTCCAGGTGTTCTCCCAGCAGCGGATGCAACACGTGAATATTGCCCGCGGCAAGAGTTTCCAATTCCGTGTCAAAATTTAGCCCGGCGTGAATCGCAACAAACCAGTGACCATCCGGTATATAGGTCACATTGTGCAGTATCGTCAGAGAATGACCAGAGCCGTTTTTGTCAGTGTAAAGGCTAGTCAATGCATACAGCGTAGGACCATGATCGGCCACAGTAAAATTGTGAAGCCGCAGGGGATAGTTATGTTGTGGTTGCAAGCCAGTGGCATCTACTCGAACACTGAGGGATTGGGTAGCTTCATCCCATATCAGCTCTGCTTTACCATGAACATTCGAATGGTGTTCTGGCTGCAAATGGGCCACAGCAAAGATGAGGTGTGGCGACTGCTGATCTAAAGATAACATACGATGATCCTGCCGATTGAGCGGCATATGCGGAGCAGCAGCTTCTGCATTCGCACATGAAAATAGTATACTGGCGGTTCCAGCCAACATGAAAGCGCAAAGGGTCACGAGTCTTCGACGCACTTGATTCATCTCTCATCTCACCTCGTGACCTTTAGCGTCTCCTTGCCTAGAGAATTTATCCGTTTGCAATTTTCTTTTTCTACGCAGAGAAACCATGCGAGAATGTGACTAAATAGAAAGAATATCTGCCAATTGATAAACGGACATTTCCGGCGCGCGTACACTGTTGAAAACTGTTTCGAAGGGCACGGCGCACAACTCGCCATTCTGGGTCGCCGCCATTTTGCCTGATTCTCCAGCCATACAAAGATTGACCGCGTATGCCCCTAAGCGACTGGCCAAAACGCGATCGGTCGCCGTGGGAGCACCGCCGCGCTGGACGTGGCCAAGAACCGTGACACGCACGTCCAGACCCGTGTGTTCACGCACATATTGCCCAACTTCCACTCCGCTTCCGGCACCTTCGGCAATTACAATAATGGAATGTTTTTTGCCCCGAGCAATACCGCGCTCCAGACGTTTGATGACGTCTTCCAACTGGTACGGCACTTCTGGTATCAAAACCGACTCCGCACCTCCAGCTAAGCCAGCCTGCAAAGCAATATGACCTGCCGAGCGCCCCATGACTTCCACCACATATGTGCGTTCATGCGATGTGGCAGTATCGCGGATTTTGTCAATCGCCTCGATCACGGTTTGTACAGCCGTATCAAATCCTATGGTTAGATCACAACAGGCTATGTCGTTATCAATCGTACTAGGTACACCAATCGTTTGAATACCCATTTCGTGTAAACGTAACGCCCCATGGAAAGAACCGTCACCCCCAAAAACAATCAACGCTTCAATCCCTGATTGGCGCAAATGTTCAAAACCGAGCTGTTGACCTTCTGGTGTCATAAATTCTGGACACCGGGCAGTGTACAAACACGTACCACCTCGTTGCACAATGTCCCCTACCGACTCTAAAGTCATAGGGATAAAGTCCCCACGCAATAAACCCGCATATCCGTGTCGCACACCAACGACCTCTAATCCGTGATAAATCCCGGCTCGAACTACAGCTCGAATACCTGGATTCATACCGGGCGCATCACCGCCACTCGTGAGTACCGCGATTTTTTTCAAAGCGCCACCTCCAATAAAGGACAATTTTAGTCCCGCATTGACAAAATCAGTCCCGCAAGGTCTGCAGAACCACTGATTCGCCTATCCAACTTCTTCTCTATTTATTCTATCACGGGATAGCTTCCATTTTCACGTACTAGACAAGCTTTGGATTGACATGAATTTTGCACAAACTTTTATCAGAGAAAAACCCCGCACCGAAATGGTCGGGGTATCCCAAGAATAATTTGCTTATTCGTTCGATTCAAGAAGACTGACCAGCGAATCCAGAGCGGCCTCTTCATCCGATCCATCAACTCGGAGTGTAATTTGTTCTCCTTTGGCAAAGGCCATAGACATAACACCCAGAATACTTTTAGCATCTACAAACTGACCATTTTTTCCGATTTTTACATCGCTGCTAAACGAAGAAGCAGTTTTTACAAAATTTGCCGCCGATCTCGCTGATAAGCCTTGCACTAGTTGAATCTGCACATCTTTTTCACGCATGCAAATCCCTCCTGATTTTCCTTCAGACTATTTTGCCATCCAGACGCTTACGCGTCTACTGTCACGGGCGAAGTTTTTTCCGTGTGGTGGAAAACTACCGCCTGCTCTGTGTCTGCGTGGAAAAGATGAATTTTGTTTAAATCAATCGCCAATTTCACTGGCTCACCAGGATGGAAATGGAATCTGGAATTTACACGCGCAATCATAGACTGACTACCAGCCGACACGTGCAGATAAACCTCAGAACCCATATGCTCCGTAACTTCAACTTTAGCGTCGACTACTGCTTCTGGATAAGTAGAAAGCATCATTTCTTCATTGTGTACATCTTCTGGACGCACACCAAGAACCATTTCTTTACCTACCGCCCCCTCACTCTTCAGGGTTGCATAACGCCCTTCCGGCAAGAGGATGGAGAAGCCTGGAGCACGGAAATAAAGTTTCCCTGCTTCTTCAGCAATTTCACCACGCAAGAAGTTCATGGCTGGTGAACCGATAAATCCAGCGACAAACATATTGGCAGGACGACTGTAGACAATTTGCGGTGTGTCGCACTGTTGGACAATACCATCTTTCATTACCACAATCCGGTCACCCATTGTCATAGCTTCCGTCTGATCGTGGGTTACATAAATCATGGTTGTTTGAATCCGTTGATGCAATTTACGAATTTCCGCGCGCATCTGAACGCGCAATTTGGCGTCAAGGTTGGAGAGCGGTTCGTCCATCAGAAAGACTTGCGGCTCGCGAACAATAGCTCGACCGAGCGCAACACGTTGACGCTGACCACCGGAAAGAGCTTTTGGTTTACGATCGAGCAGATGCTCAATATCCAAAATTTTAGCTGCCTCACGAACACGTTTGTCAATCTCTGATTTAGAGAATTTTCTCAACTTCAAACCAAAAGCCATATTCTGGTATACTGACATGTGAGGATAGAGCGCATAGTTCTGGAAAACCATAGCAATGTCTCGATCTTTAGGCGCTACGTCATTCACACGGCGATCGCCAATATATAAATCGCCGCCTGTAATATCTTCGAGACCAGCAATCATTCGTAACGTGGTAGTTTTACCACAACCGGATGGTCCGACAAAAACAACAAATTCCTTATCCTGAATTTCTAAATTGAAATCTTTTACAACAATTGTGTCAGCAGTATATTTTTTATAAATATGATCTAATTTCACGCGTGCCACAAAAGTTCCTCCCCATTTCCAAGTATGACAGGACGAACCCGTCTTCTGCTCATTCCATCGTAACTGAAATTCGTTTTGCAGGCGATGGGCAACTTGCACGCTCTTTGTTCATTCAGATAGGCAACCTGCCTATTCGGTTTCTGTTCCCGGAAACTTCTGATGGCTGTTTCGCTTTGCCACTTCATTGGCCAAGTAGAGAGAAAGTGCATCTTCAAAGCGGCGTACATCATATCCAGTAGATTCGCGCAAACGCTCAATTCGATTGAGCAGCGTATTGCGATGGACAAACATTCTGCGTGCTGCCTCACTGACATTCAAATGAGCCTGCATCATAGCTTGCAAAGTTCCCGCCAAATCGGGTGGCAGAGGAAATGGATACCCATTGACTCGTGAAGAAGCAGCATGTAAAAGCAATCGGTCATAGGAGCCATCAATCGACATCAAAGTGAGATATGGCAAACCTTCCGCAAAAGTCAGCAGCCGCTGCTGCGCCTCCTGTTGGTGACGCTGCACAAACCATTGGTGGACCATTGCCAGACTGAGAATAGCACGCTTGGTCAGCCGTGCATCATCCATGCGCTCCGAGACCAATACACGTACCGTCAAAAGTGCATCCGACTCCAATGCAGCAATCACGCTATAGAGCAATTGACAGAGACTTGTCCGCTCACTTTCCTCTCCATCTGCCAAAGGAGAGCCCAGTAACTGAAACCCCGTATCCAAAGATGACAAAGGTTGCGCCAACAGCAGAGCTGATTCTCCTTGCTCAAACCAATACATCCAATCGGGAGAGAGATGGGCCAGTATAATTTCTTCCGTCAATTGACGTATTTCATCTTCTAAAACACCTGGTTTCATTTGAAACCAGAGCAAATAAGCCGGTACCAAAGTATCCAATTTATCCTCGTCTTCCACCTTTATGGTTGACCAACGCTCTATGAGCGCTGGTAACGTTAACAAGTTGGCCTCTGTTAACCAAACATGGGGTTGAAAAGATTTTCTCCCCATTCCGACCCGGGCACGAAACAGACGACGAGTCTCTTCTATCGCATTGCGCAAGGATGCCGTCAGATATTGATTTTTCACCACCAACCAGACATCGTCATCAAAGGCAAAGAACGATTCCTCACTGGAAAGTGACTGTTGGCTTCTGGAAGCAGCAGAAACCCAGCGATACTCCGCCTGCGCAGCCTGCAACCAGTACTCCAGCAAAGGTTTCAACTCATTCCACAAGCATTTCACCCCCATGAATTAGGCCATCCCAACAAATGTACGATTCTATCGACAGTAATCGACCCAAGGATTCTATTAAACATGATACAATGAAGGACATTCAATACAACATGAAGCATTGCAAGTTCCTTGCTCCCAGTGTCAGCGGGTTTCTTTTTCAACGGACTTGTGTCTTTGCTTCCTCCGAGACCACTACTTTTACAAGGAGGCATCATTTTTTATGGAAGTCCATAATGGTGCAGCTATCTCTCTCATTTTCCGCCTTGAGTTGAATACAAACGTCACGTCTTTTGCACGCGTGGCAAGCTTGGTTGGTGACAACGGCGGAGACATCATCGCTGTGGACGTCATTCGCGTCAGCAAAGAGACCATGGTCCGCGACGTCACCATTAATGTAAATAATCGCGATCACGGTCATAAAATTGCATCGCTTCTCAATGAAGAAAACGGTATTACAGTGGTTGCTGTATCAGACCGGACTTTCCTTGTCCATCTGGGCGGTAAAATTGAAGTAACGCCAAAACTTCAAGTGAAAAACCGCGACGATTTAAGCCGTGTATACACGCCACATGTTGCTCGTATTTGCGAGGCTATTCACGAAGACCCATCAAAAGCGTTCCAGTTGACCATCAAGCGCAACACGGTGGCTGTGGTCTCGGACGGCACGGCAGTCTTAGGTTTGGGAGATATTGGACCTCGTGCCGCAATGCCTGTCATGGAAGGGAAAGCCATGCTCTTCAAACAATTCGCCAATGTTGACGCTTTCCCCATTTGCCTGGATACAAAAGACCCTGACGAAATTGTCTCTATTGTCAAAGCTATTGCACCAGCATTTGGCGGCATTAATTTAGAAGACATCGCTTCACCACGTTGTTTTTACATTGAAGAAAAATTGAAACAGGAATTGGATATCCCCGTTTTCCATGACGATCAGCATGGCACAGCTGTTGTACTTTTGGCTGGTCTTATTAACGCCACCAAAATCGTCCAAAAACCGATGGAATCTCTGAAAGTTGTCGTCGTAGGAATTGGTGCTGCAGGTGTAGCCTGCACAAAAATGATGCTTGCGGCAGGAATCAAAAATATTCTCGGCGTAACTTTGGAAGGCGTTCTTCATCGCGGCAAAACGTATGAAAACGACATATGGAATTGGTATGCTGAACATACCAATCCAGAAAACGTTGAGGGCGATCTCGCCAGTGCCATTCAGGGGGCAGACGTTTTTGTTGGTGTATCTGGCCCAGGCGTCCTCAAAGTAGAACATATTAAGAGTATGGCCAAAGATCCCATTGTTTTTGCCATGGCTAATCCAACACCTGAGATTCAACCTGAGTTAGCTGCGCCGTACGTGCGAGTACTAGCTACTGGTCGTTCGGACTATCCGAACCAAATCAATAATGTGCTCTGCTTCCCTGGTATTTTTAAAGGCGCATTGCAAGCACGAGCATACACCATTAACGAAGAAATGAAACTGGCAGCGGCGCACGCCATTGCCAACAGTGTTAAGGACGAAGAATTGACGGAAGACTATATTATTCCTTCTGTATTTAATACGCGCGTAGTCAAAGCTGTTTCTGACGCTGTGGCTAAAGCAGCAGTCGCTTCAGGAGTGGCACGACGCGAATCCATATCGGCAACCTACAACTTTTAACAATCCTCTGAAACGGGGCTGCCCATAAGCCATCTCGATAGATTATGGGCAGCCCCAGCCAGGAAATCCAAAAACATCTGAAAACCTGCACGACTAAAATTAAATTCTTTATTTTACGTCTTGCTCACCAAGGAAGACACGTGTATGCTTGCGTCTGTAGATTGTAAGGAAGGAACGTGAGCACCTTGGTGTACAGACTAGCGTTTTTCTTATCCCTCTTTGGCATGTTCACGTTTGGCGCGATCGACATGACACGCGGTGTAGCAGCGCCACTCATGCAATCAGGATGGCATCTCAGTTACTTACAACTAGGCTATTTATTTACCATCAACTCTCTCGGCTACTTGCTCGGTTCCTTTATCGCCGGCTGGATTCTTGATAGATTTGGCATATCTGCTTGTTCAAAAGCAGGTGCACTGCTTTCCAGTATGGGTCTTATTGGCGTTTTACAATCTCCAAACTATGAACTAGCCATGGTTAGTTTCGCTTTTGTCGGCACTGGTACAGGTGTATTGGAAATTGGTGTCAACGGCATTGTACCCTTAATTTCTAGAGAACCTTCCGACAATTCACGTCGTTTCAATACCTTGCACGGTTTCTACGGTGTAGGTTGTGTCATATTCCCAGTTCTTGCTGCCTGGCTTATGCATCGCAGCGGTAACTGGCAAAGTGGTTACTGGCTCACATCTGCTTTAATGGTAACCCTATTTCTTGCAACGCTTTTCTTTCCATATCGCAAAGTCGCCCCCAGCAAAGAATCGCCTGTAAAAAATACTTTGAAAGTGACAAAGCAGCATTCCCCGTGGCGTAGCCCTGTTTTTTTTGGCTTTGCTACTGCACTTACCGTCTATGTCATGATCGAAAGCGGGCTGGCTTCTTGGCTGCCCACTTATATGGTACATGTACACAGAACAACCCTTCATGTAGGCTCACTCTACTTAACAGGCTTCTATTTTTTGTTCACCTGTGGTCGCTTGAGCGGACAGTTTTGGGTACATCGCTTAGGAGAATACCGCTCCATTTATTTGGCTGGAAGTCTCTTGTTGCTCAGTCTCTTAGTGACTGTATGCTTCCCATCCACAACCGTCCTCCTTATGGTAGCTGGAGCCGGATGCTCCGTTATCTTTCCAACTGTTGTGGCTATTGCGAGTCACGCATTCCCACGCAATGTAGGAACAGTCTTAGGAATTCTCTTTACAGCAGCTGGCATTGGCAGCCTGGCTATTAACACCATCATTGGTTTTTTGGCAACAGAACTCGGACTGCAAAAAGCGTTTTGGATTTTCCCGTTACTGGTTGCCTTTGTGCTTCTCTCAGTACTGGCTACTCATTTGCTTGATAACCGTCGGCGCACAGCAATTGAAATGGCCATAAGAGACACAGCCGATTATCCTATATAATCTATGGATGCGGCTTAACCATCGGCCCGATGCATCAACCCGCTGTGCTTCTGCTTCAATTCTTTTCTTCCAGGGCATCGCGAATGTCTTCCAGACAATCTGTGATCATAGCGTCAACTCCTGCACTTGTCAGTTTTTGCGCTGCCTCTCGGTGATTGACTGTATAGACATGAACTCGTATGCCCTGGGCTTGTAGGATCTCAAGCGTGGACAGGTCAAGCAGCCGATAGTCCGGATGGTAAGCGTTTGCCTTCCAATGTTTCATATAAACCCATGGTTGATGAATTGGCTCTGCTACCAGAAGACCTGTCTGAGCTTGAGATTCCATTTCCTTTAAAATACATAGCAAAGGGTGCTGAAAAGACGAAAAAATAACTTTCTCCAACATTCGATATTGCTTTACCAAGGATAAAACACGTTGTGCCAGTCTGTCATAGGACGGATTGCCCCTACTCCTTTTCAATTCCAGATTGACAGTCATATACGGCGCCCGCTTTACAACCCAGTCCAAAACTTCTTCCAAAGTAGGAATGCGGCAGTCAGAAAACTCTGCACCTTTCCAACTTCCCGCATCAAGTTGTCGAAGTTCATGAGAACTTTTTTCTTCCACCCATCCTCTACCATTCGTAGTGCGTTCCAATCTATTATCATGGATAATGACAGGCACACCATCACCGCTCAAGTGGACATCCAGTTCTATACCATCCGCACCATGAATGCTTGCTTGTTCAAATGCAAGCATTGTATTCTCCGGGTATTTTAAAGAATATCCTCTATGCGCCCAAATTTGTGTACGTTTTTCCAATGGATTTCCTCCACTACCAGGATATAATCACAGCTACATCTATGATAGTACGCCATTATGAAGATCTCGTAAAAAAAGAGTTCATCTTGAGAATTTTGGGCAAAATGTACATATCCTTGCGAAGAAATCAGGCATGTTTTTGAGGAATGAAAGGAGGGAATGGTATCGTAGACAAGCTGGAAAGTGGCATGATTCATCTGCAGGAGCAATTGCGTCTTCCATCCGGCCAACCTGTTCCGACAAAAACAAGCTCAAATACGATACAAGAAAATACGGATACATTAACAGAAATTTTAAAAGCCTGGAAAACTACGATTGAGCAGACCGATCCTGCTATTCACGTCTGCCTCAATCCTACGGTTGGAGTCAACAGTTTGCTGATAACGGACGATTTGGCTGCATGTACTGTGACACTCACAATGCTGGAAGGAACTGAAGATGTCAAACTTACCGTAAACAATGGTAAGTGGTCAGATCGAGGACAAGCTTGGTCCGATGAACAAATACTCTATCAGGGACCGATCCATCAGTCTTTTTTAAACGAAGCGTTTTTACCCGTTTGGCTAACCTGGTACAAACAAGCCCTTATTGATCGCCGCCGAAAGCACGGCTTGATGTCAGATAACCTGTAACTTCTCTCTTCAACTGTATACAACAGCAAAAAAGTGGCAGAAAGACGTTACGCGTCCCTGCCACATACTGAAATGAACGGATCGTCCAATTTTAATTAAAGAGCGAACTGCTATTTCCGCCAGAAACTTGCGGCGTTATGAAAGGATTGCTGTTCTGGTTACTTTGACTGTTGTTTCCACCTATATCAGTTGTATTTGGTGATTTCAACTCACTCAGTTTTACGTGTAAGGTCTCTTTTTTCGAACCGTCATAAACCGTCAACGTTACAACGTCTCCTGGTTTCATACCAAATAACTCTGTACGCAAATCAGCAGCATCTGTAATTTGATGACCATTCAAAGCCACTATAACATCGCCCACTTTTAAGCCAGATGCTTGAGCGTACGGTGTATCCACCGACTGCACATACACGCCGTAATCTACAGGAACATTCGGCCAATACGGTTGAGGAACCGACTGCAACGACATTGCTGTGATACCAAGTGCCGGGTGTACAGCATGACCTGTGCGAATAATTTCAAACGCTATTTCTTGCACTTCATTGGAAGGAATGGCAAAACCCATACTCTGAAATCCTTGAGCCACAATTTTGCTGCTGTTTATGCCCATGACCTGCCCCTGCAAATTCAGTAATGGACCCCCACTGTTGCCAGGGTTAATGGGCGCGTCTGTCTGAATAACCGGTTGATAATCAAGAATTTGTTGAGAATTGGGCTCTTCCACTGGCATATCGCGATTAAGACCACTGATGATGCCGGATGTCACAGTTTCCGAGAAATTTAAACCACCCGGTGTACCAATGGCCACAGCAGGTTCTCCAACCTGTAAATGATTCGAGTTGACAAATTGTGCTGGCTGTACACCTGCAAATACTTTGCTAGGCACCTTGAGCACGGCCAAATCGGTATAGGGATCTGTCCCAACCACCTGTGCTTTGACAGTTTTACCATTACTCAATACAATCTGTACACCTGCTCCACCTTGAACGACGTGATTGTTCGTCACAATATAGGCTGTATTTTGATGTTGATAGAAATATACACCCGATCCGATATCCGATTGCTGGAGAGTAGACTGATTGCTGAACGGATTCTGGACCGAATCATAATTGACCACTGCCACAACATCAGGTTTCATTTTTTTTGCAACTTGAGTAATAGCACTGTTTACATTGACATTAATATTCTCTGATACGGGTGCTACATTAGGAGTTGAACCATAGGGTAGAAAGGAACCCGTATTGTTACTATTTTGCGTATTTAAAAATGACGAAAAGGCAAAAGTAGCTCCGCTACCGACAAGTGCCGAGAGTATGACAACGCTTGCCCATTTTCCCACAGAGCGAATTGTGCTGCCAGTAGCTTGCAGGTGTTTTGGCTCTCTATCACGATAGAAACCCATCACAACTCCTCCTCGCTTTGCGGTTCTGACTGTGCGCTTTTCATAAACTCTAAATAGAGGTTTTGTAAGCCTTGAGGGCTAATGAACTACAGTCTCGAACCATCACTTTCAACGTCTTACAGTATAGACAGACTTTCTTGAAATACTCTTGAAAGAAGCCTTTTGATTTGTTTTTTTCTACATTGAATTCAAAAATAGCCTATGTAAAAATTGTTACTTCAGAGGAAATTCATTTCCGCTTCATAAAAAAATCCCCGCATACCACAAGGGTACACGGGAACTGTGGGTAAAAAGAAACTGGCTTACATGAATTAACCTTCTAGCAACAGTGATTCAGGGTCTTCCACCATGTTTTTCACGGCTGCCAAAAATCTTACAGCCTCACTACCATCGACAATGCGATGATCGTAAGACAGCGCAATGTACATCATGGGACGAATCTCCACTTGCCCATTGACAGCAATTGGACGATCTTTAATACCGTGCATGCCCAAAATACCCACCTGCGGAGCATTTAAAATCGGAGTGGACATGAGCGAACCGAAAATACCGCCATTGGTGATGGTAAATGTGCCACCACTCAATTCCGCCAGCGTGAGTTTGCCTTCACGAGCACGTGCTGCTAATGAAGCAATTTCTTTCTCAATACCAGCAAAAGTCAACTTGTCCGCATCTCGAACTACTGGCACGACCAATCCTTCTCCGGTTGAAACAGCCACACCAATATCGTAATAGTGTTTAAGAATCATATCTTCGCCCTGAATCTCTGCATTGAGACGAGGGAATTGCTTTAATGCGCCCACTACAGCCTTGGTAAAGAATGACATAAACCCGAGTCCAACACCAAACTTGTCCTTAAATTCATCTTTGCGACGTTTACGAACATTCATAATAGCGGTCATGTCCACTTCGTTGAAAGTAGTCAACATGGCTGCTGTATGCTGAGCCTCTACCAGTCTCTTGGCAATTGTTTGGCGACGACGACTCATACGCACGCGTTCTTCCGGCTTTCCAGACACCGATGCTGATGAAGTTGTTGAGGGTTGTGCATCTGGAGCCTTGGTTTGCGTTTGAGGAGCGGAGGCTGATACGACAGTTTTTTGCAATTCTGCCACTGACACACCTTTTTCACGCGCCAATTTGCGAATGGACGGTGGCGCGTTTACATCTTCGCGCTGTGGAGCTGGCGAGTGCGCAGCTGTTGAAGTATTGGTTGAAGTCGCCGTGCTAGCTGCCGGTTGAACAGCTTGGGCAGCAGGTTCTGCCGGCTTGGCAGCCGTTTGTGTAGAAGGTGTAGCTGCCGATCCGTTTTCATCAATCACAGCAATAACTTCTCCAACAGTCACTGTATCCCCATTTTGTTTATTCACAGAAGCAAGTACACCAGACACTTCTGCCATGACTTCCAGATTTACTTTGTCGGTTTCCAACTCTGCAATGGCGTCGCCAGCATTGACTGTATCGCCGACATTTTTCAACCATTGGCTGATGGTGCCTTCTACAATCGATTCGCCCATTTCTGGTACGCGAACTTCTGCCATTTTGTCCAACTCCCTCTCTCCATCACAATCCATCGTCAGTAATATTGGCTATTAGTTGAGATTGCTTATTCCGTCCATAAAATACTCTGTTTACGCCAAAACGCGCCCTGTCGAAGGAACCATTGCCTGTTCCAGAATTGCTTTTTGCATTGCTGTATGCATACCAGCTTTACCTTCAGCAGGACTGCAACGCTCCGGACGACCACAGTAACGAAGCTCCACTTCTTTGGAAAGCAGATTCAGCAGACGTGGTTGTACATAAGACCACGCACCCATATTCATAGGCTCTTCCTGCAGGAAGACGACTTCTTTAAGATTTTGCAACTGCTGTAACTGTGCCTGAATCTCTTTTTCCGGGAAAGGATACAATTGTTCGAGACGCAAAACACGCAAATCTTCAACTTTCTGTTTAGTTTCAGACAAGGCAGTTTCAAATTCCACAGCTACTTTACCTGTGCAGACAACCAGACGACGAACATCCGCATCAGGCAATTCCTGTCCCGCTGTTAACAACAAAGGTTGGAAGCCGCCTTTAGTAAACTCTTCCCAAGCAGAAGCCGCATGAGGATTACGCAATAGACTCTTTGGCGCCATCACAATCAAAGGTCGCGGCTCTGACTGTAAGCGGCGAGCTTGATCTCTTAACAAATGGAAATACTGTGCGGCGGTTGTAGGATAAACCACACGCCAGTTATTTTCAGCCGAAAGCGACAAATAGCGTTCCAAGCGAGCACTTGAGTGTTCTGGACCTTGACCTTCATATCCGTGCGGTAAGAGCAGAACCAATCCTGAAGGTTGTTTCCATTTGGAATAGCCCGCTGAAATAAACTGGTCAATAATCCCCTGTGCCGTATTGGCAAAATCTCCATACTGCGCTTCCCACAGAACCATCGTTTCTGGAGCCAATACGTTATATCCATACTCAAAACCAAGTACACCCATCTCTGACAAAGGCGAATTATGGATATCAAAACTGGCTTTAGCACCAGATAAATCATGGAGCGGACAATAACTGGAACCCCCATTCATATCATGCAAAACCAAGTGGCGTTGACTAAAGGTACCCCGCTCAGAATCCTGTCCAGTCAGTCGGATAGGTGTTCCCTCGCGCAAAATAGTAGCAAAGGCAAGCGTTTCTGCATGTCCCCAGTCTACTGCACCATCTTTTTCAAATGCCTGCAGGCGACGTTGAAGAATGCGATGCAACTTAGGATAGGGTGTGAATGACTCCGGAAATTGCAGCAATTCTTGATTGATTTGCATCAATTCGTCTTTACTGACACCCGTTTGAGCAGGCGGCAACAGTTCCGCAGCCATACCATTGTCGGCCTCATCTTCCGTTACCTTAGCCACATCAGCATAAGCATTTTTCAACGTCTGCTGGATACGGGCCACATACTCATCCGCTTCACCCTGCCGTATGACTTGGTTGGCCTCGAGACGCTTTGCGTAGATCTCACGCACACGTGGATGGGCATTGACTTTCTCGTATAAAAGCGGTGAGGTTACAGACGGATCGTCACCTTCATTGTGTCCCCAACGGCGATAGCCAATTAAATCAATCAAGAAATCCTTATGAAATTCAGCACGATAGGCATGTGCCAAACGTACAGCGAATAAACAAGCTTCTGGATCGTCCGCATTGACATGCACAATGGGAATCTCATAACCTTTGGCCAAATCGCTGGCATATCGCGTCGAACGACCTTCCTGGGATGTGGCCGTAAATCCGAGTAAATTATTTGTAATAATATGAATGGTTCCACCTGTGCTGTACCCAGCGAGTCGAGACAGATTCAACGTCTCAGCCACAACACCTTCACCGGGAAACGCCGCATCACCGTGTACCAGTATCGCCAGTGTGGAATCCACATCTTGCTGTGGAGTCCCCGGACGTTGACGGTCATCCTGAGCTGCGCGGGCAAAACCTTCGACAACCGGATCGACAAATTCCAGGTGACTAGGATTATTCGCCAATACCAAACGTACGGACTGCGCGCCTTCGCCATTCATGGTGCGCGTTCCGCCTAAATGGTACTTGACATCACCTGACCAGCCAAAGTTGATACCCGTAGAACCTTCAGAAGGGACAAGTTCCTTATTGACGGCAGTATGAAATTCTGAGAATATTTTGGCATAAGGCTTTTGCAACACATGTGCCAATACATTGAGTCTACCGCGATGCGCCATGCCAATCATGACGTTTTTCGCACCTTTAGCTATGGCGTTGCGAATAATTTCATCCATCATGGGCACAAGAGCATCCACGCCTTCGATGGAAAATCGTTTCTGCCCCACAAATGTCCTGTGCAAGAACGTCTCAAACTCTTCAACTTCTGTGAGACGTTCAAGAAGTTGTTTCTTCTCATCTGAACCAAGATGGCAAGAAGCTTCATTTTGTTCGACAAACTTGCGTAGCCACTCCCGTTCACGCGGACGGTGAACTTGAGCAAACTCAAACGAAATGTTGCCCGTATAGAGCGACTTCAGCCAGAGAAAAGCGTCCCACCCGGTTTCCACAGATGCTGGCGCGTCTGGCAAAACCATTTGCGCTGGAATAGAACGCATATCCTCTTCACTTAAGCCATGATAGGCTGGGTCGAGTACAGGGGTATCCACTTTCTCAGGTTGGAGCGGATTTGTTTCTGCAAGCAGATGACCATACTCCACAACATTGCGCAACAATTCATGTAAAGCGACGACTTTCTGAATCGCATAAGCGGATCCAGCCGCCGATTGGCTCTCACCAACATGCTCCTCGCTGGTTGGCAACGGCGCCCCATGCGTCGCAAAAAATTCCCGCCATGAAGCGTCAACAGCATCTGGATTGGTTTTGTACAACTCGTACATCTCGGCAGCATAACCAAGATTTGGACCATAGAAGCTCCGCCATGACGTTGTGTCAGTTTGTCTGCTGGGATCCTGCATTGAAGCGTCCTCCTCATGAGCGACTCCTAAAATTACACCTTGACTATTGTACCATAACCGTACATTCCATTCCCAAATTCCCTGCGTCAATTTGCACAAAAATCGTGACAGAACTGCTACTATAGATAACATCAAGAGATGGCGAGATTGCGAAGGAGGAGACTGAATCTTGCAAAATCGTTGGACATGTGTAAACGGAAAACTTCTTCCGACTGAAGAAGCGCTGTTGCCTGTAGAAGATCGGGCGCTGCAATTTGGTGATGGTGTTTACGAAGTTATCCGCCTTTATCGCGGTACACCATTTGCTCTTAAGCAACACTTGGCCCGACTTTCCGCTTCATCCGCAGCTATTATGCTCGACTATGGGTGTGTGGAAAACGAACTGCAAGCTTCTCTTGAGGCAATTTTACAAAAAGCCAGCGGCCAGGACGGTCAGATCTACATACAAGTCACACGGGGCACTGCCATACGAAATCATCGATTTCCTGAGCATACCCGTCCTAATGTCATATGTACATTCTCTCCTCTACCCGCAAAGAACGCTATTCAACTACTAAAAACGGTCACACTTCCAGATGAACGCTGGATGCACTGCAACATTAAAGCCACCAGTTTGCTTCCCAATATTCTGGCTAAAGAGAAAGCGTATCGGCATGGTGCGGATGAAGCCATTCTTTATCGTTCTAGCGAACATATCACAGAAGGAAGCAGTTCTAACATTTTTATGGTTCAATCAGGAACGCTCATTACGCATCCAGCAAACCAATGGATTTTAAACGGGATTACTCGCCAATACGTACTGGCTTTAGCGAAGTCCTTACAAATCCCTTATGAAGAAAGGGTTTTTTCTTTACAGGAATTACTTAACGCTGATGAAGTCATCGTCACATCAACTCTGCAAGAAATTGCCGCTGTGGTAGAGATTGATCATCATCCTGTACAAAACGGGTGTGCAGGTCCATTGACGCGGCGATTACACGAAGAATTCATGGGCAGTCTGAGCACAGAATGGTTTTGGGAGCATGCCATATGAGTCAAACTTGCCGAATTTGCGTTTTTCCTGGAGCACAAAATTTACCCCTTTGGTATATGCAAAAAAATTTCCCGGAGACTATGCTGGATTTGCAATACACTTCATCCCGTGATGAACAGTTTCAGCTATTAAACGACCGACAGGTTGACTTGATTTATACCGCTCCCGACAACCTGCTGCAAGATGATGCAAAAGATATAGAAATGATTCACCCAGCAGCGATGATGCCGCTCTATCTCATGGCAACTCCGGGCTTTCGAGAACGCCAGCGACTGGCAGTTGATCATCCTGCGAGCGGCTATGCCCTCATTGCTTATCAGGCAGTTCAGAGTATAGGTTTGTCTCTGCAAGATATAGAAGTTGTCTCCGCTGGAGGCACACGTCAGCGATATGAAGCAATGTTGCACGGTAAAGCAGAACTTGGTTTACTGCACGCACCATTTTCCAATCTGGCACAGGCAAACGACTGGTTTATTCTTGCTGCACCTTCTCTGGACGATCCGTTACTGGTTGCGGCATGTCTTTCTGAACATAGACATTCGCCTCTGATTGAAAATTTTTTAAATCAATACCAACAGGCAGTTGAAAAGATAGTCCAGCCAGAAACAATGGAAACATGCGAGCAACTATTGCAACAACACATGTCCAATCTATCTCCATCCAGCATCCAGTCCATCGCAGTTGATATTCGCTCACAGCTTGAACGATTGCCAACAACACTCAACAGCGATGAACAATCCGCATGGCTGAATCGCCTCTGGGAACGAAGAAAACATGCCAAATGGCCTGAGCGGATCGCCCATTAAATTTCCTGTTCAAGGGCAAAGGCCAGAACCACATTTTGTATAAGGAGCTTCCTCATCGCATACACTACACCCGCTTGTCATTCATGCGATAAGGAGGCTCCCTATGCAACCTTTGACGGCTAAAGAACTTGAATATATCGTGGATAGCATGTCCAATGAAGATTTGCTTCTTAAGCAGAGTGTCATTGCCACAGGACAGGCTAAAAGTCAGGTATTGCAAAATTTCTGCAACCAATTGCAAGATCGTCACGCAAGACACTATCAACATCTGCTAGACGTTCTTCAACAGCATGCTCCCTTAGCGCCTTCACAGAGCCAAAGATAGGAGGAATGGAAGTGTATCCGCAATCTCCCAATCCCTATACACAAACATCAATGGCAGCGAATTCCTGGATGGAAGATCAGGATTTGGCATATACCGTTTTGGCAGATTTGAAACGCGTCTGCCGCGAATACACAACAGCCGCTACAGAATCTAATTGTCCAGCAGTGCGGCAAATGTTTGTCAGTCTTTTAAACGATTCACTTCAACTTCAGGCCGAACTCTATCACCTGATGCAACAGCAAGGTTGGTATAACACATCATCACCAGCGATACGCAGCGAATTAGACAAGCAGGTACAGCAGTATCGCCAGTCTGAGCAAAAAACGCGTCAATGGGCTCAACAGCATAGGTCACAGCCACAACAACCCATCCCACCAAACCAGACTTCCGCATATACTCCTCTGTATCCTAACGGTCACTATCAATAAATCGCTGTCTATCATGAACGCTTCTTACAACCATCGCCCAGACATGGTGTCCTATCAGATTTTAAGATGGGAATAAACTGCCTTGCCCTGTCTGGGCATCTTTGAAGATTCTATTCTCTACGATCGACCCGTTCTTGAATTCATAGAATGAAAACCTACTGTTCCGTTCCAGTCACAAGAAAAATATCCTTCTTCTCAGCCATTGCTGTACGCGCGCAAATTTCCAATCCTTGAACAATCATCTCCAAACTCATAGAAGGTTCCGAACGCTGCACGGTCTGCTCGGGTAAAAAGGGAATATGAACAAACCCGCCGCCTCGTATATGTGGATATTGTGTCGCCAAAAGATGCATCAACCCATAAAAGAGATGATTGCATACATAGGTTCCAGCCGAATAGGAAACGGAAGAAGGTATGCCTGCGTCGCGCATAGCTTGAACCATAGCTTTAACAGGCAGACTGCTCCAATAAGCTGTAGGTCCATTTTCCACTATCGGTCTATCGATGGGCTGTTGTCCTGCATTGTCCGGAATACGCGCATCGTCTAGGTTAATCGCAATTTTTTCTGGAGTCATGTGCATACGTCCACCCGCTTGACCTACACAAATCACTATCTCTGGATGGATATCTTCAATCGCTTGCTGAAGTATTTCTATGCTTCTATGAAATTCAGTAGGAATAGCTACTGCTTGTAAAACAACTTCGTCACCGTTCAATTCAAATGTTTTCCCCTGTAGACAGCGTGTTGCTTCCATGGAGGGATTGACAATATCTCCGGCGAATGGTTCAAAACCAGTCAATAAAACAAATTTCCGCAAAACAACCAGACCTTTCTGAGCAGAAATTCTTGCATCTTCATGAAAGCGTATACGACAAATATAAGTTTACCATGTCTGAATGAACTCCAAACCCTATTAAAAGATTTTTTGCTCCTCTTGATATTCTTTCAACATTTCAACAGCTTCGCGGAAACGCAAAGCATGAATAATTTCCCGCTCTCGCAAAAATTTTAGACTGTCTTGAATATCGACATCATCTGTTGAATCAATCATCCATTGGTAAGTAGCACGCGCCTTTTCTTCAGCTGCAATATCTTCATATAAATCAGCAATCGGATCGCCCTTGGAAGCGATATAAGCCGCTGTCCAAGGCACACCGCCTGCATTGGTGTAGAATAAAGACGGACCATGATTGAGAAAGTGAGGTTGCAAACCTGCCTCTCTCATTTGCTCAGGTGTGGCATCTTTCGTTAATTTATAAATCATTGTCGCAATCATTTCGAGGTGGGCAAATTCTTCTGTCCCAATGTCGGTAAGAAGCCCGATCACTTTATCTGGAATGGTATATCGCTGGTTTAAATAACGCAGAGCTGCTGCTAATTCTCCATCTGAACCGCCATACTGTTCCATCAATATTTTCGCCAGACGTACATCACATTTTCCTACACGTACAGGATATTGCAGTTTTTTCTCATATATCCACATGAAACCACCCCCGTTGCAGATACTGTCAGGGATGGATATGCGAAAATAGTTTGTACCTATGCAAATTATCATAGCAAAAATAAGTTCGATCACGATTTTTCATCATGTTAGTTTGATATTGAAAGCGAGTGAATGAAAATGACTACGCTGTTCTTTGTCAGACACGGCGTAACTGAAGAAAATCTCCAATATACGCTCATCGGGCATACGGACCCTTCTTTGCACCCACAGGGTATAGAGCAGGCCCATCAAGTTGCAAAAACATTAATGAATGAGGAAATAGAAGCGGTGTATACTAGTCCTCTCAAACGCTGCCTGGAAACTGCCGAATGTATTGCTCAAACACACCATTCATTACCTGTACAAATTTGTCCTTCACTGCAGGAGATAAACCTTGGTATCGTTGATGGTATGTCTTCCTTTCTCGCCTACGAACGTTATCGTTCTTTACTCGATGAAGCACTAGACGAGTCTCTTACCGATTTTGCGTTTCCAGGTGGGGAACGAAGAAGCGAAGCATTGCAAAGGTTCCATACAGCTCTGAATAAGATCTGCTCACGCCATCCTCATGGTCATATTTGTGTTGTGACACACGGTGGTCTGTTAGGACTCTGGCTAGCTACTCTGCATGGAGATTCATTAGGTCGTTTTAGGCATTGGCAACCTCGTCATGGTACCATCACACGAGTTGAACGAAAGAATGACTCTTTTCTGCTGATTGACAACCGCTAAAAAGCTTGTAATGCTTGATTCAATGCGTTCCATAAGCTCTCATTTGCAGAATGTGTCTGAATAGCTACTCGTATATCCCTTTCTGACAACGTAGCAAAGTCATGACAGCGCCGAACAAATATCCCTTCTGCTTCAAGACGTTTCAATATTTTGTGCACAGGTATGTTTTCATGGAAACGAAATAGAAAATAATTCACGCTTGGCATAAACAGATGTCCAGCATTTGAGCTGCCCCAAGTAGCTAAAATATACTGCTGTTCATGGGACAGCCAATTCCAGGTAGCTTCAGAAAATGCTCTATCTTGGTAAGCTGCTGTTGCAGCTGCTTGAGCAAGATGATTGACACTCCATCTGTCTCGGTTATGCTCGATTCGATTAGACAATTCTCGATGGGCGATGCCATAACCAAATCTCAGTCCTGGAATGGCATACATTTTAGTGGCGGATCGAACCACAACCAAATTGGGCAGGTGGATCACCTGACGCATCAATGTCCTGTTCTCTTCATCCAATCGAAAGTCCATAAACGATTCGTCCAAAAGTACTGTAACTTCTTTTCTACAGAGCATGGGCAAAGAAGCCGAGAATTCTTCCTGGCGCCAACAATATCCTGTTGGATTATGCGGGTTATTGATAATCAGCAAATCTCCCTTCATGGAAGTGTCCGCAATTTCCAAGAGAGTATTCTGCAAAGAAGTATTTCCGATTGTTTTTTCCATCACTTTTGCGCCCGCTCGATATGCTGCCTGACGATATTCGGAAAAGGCAGGTTCCAGAATCCAGACGCGTTTCGGACTGAGTGACCGGATAGTTAAATCAAGGATCTCTGAAGCTCCATTCCCGCAAAATACTCCATAATCTTCTGATAAGCCGTATTTGCTGCGTATGGTTTCAATGACTCGAGATTGACGCGCGTCTGGATAATGACGAATTTCTTTTAATGCATCCTGAATTGCAGACATCACACTGCTTGGAGGACCAAGTGGATTAATGTTAGCGCTGAAATCAAGCAGTTCTGTCAAGCTTCTGCCACTCTGCTCTGCATATTCATAAATTCGCCCTCCATGCATGGACAATCTCTCCTATCGATTGAAAAATACGAGTAACATCCACCCAACCCATTCAACAATTTCATTTAAAGCCCCATAGGTATCGCCTGTGTTGCCAGCAAATTTTTTGAACATCCATCCATTAAAAAGTAAAACGACGAACACGGAAACAAGCCATAACCAAAAGACTTCCTGGATAGGCAAGAGCAAAACAGATAACAACAATGTCATACATGTGGCTACCAAGGTCACCCAAAAAGGAAGTTTTCGAGAAAAAAACCATCCTAGTCCTTCCTGACGAGCTGAAGGGAAAAACGCCATAGACCATACCATACTCAATCTGGAGAACATGGGGACAACCACAAAATAACCCAAATAGGGAGGAGATAAACTAGATAAAGCAGAAAACTTGCCTATCAACAATAAGAGTGCCGCCACTGCCCCCATGGCACCAATACGGCTGTCTTTCATAATCTCGAGCGCAATTTCACGAGAGCGTCTGCTACCTAGTGCATCAGCTGTATCCATCAAACCATCTAAATGGAGAGCTCCGGTGAGCCATGTATAGAGCGTAAGCGATATCGCACTCGCTGCCATTGAGGACAAATATCTGGAGAAAAACCAATCTGAAAGCCAGAGGACACCCCCCAATAACCCTCCGATGATTGGAAACCAAACTACACTTTTGCGAATATCTTGTTCAGAAACGTTGTGAATTTCAGGCGTAGGTACAATGGTTGTAAATTGAAAAGCCAGAAGGAGCCATCTCACAATCGCCATATCAGAACTCCTCCAAGTGCAGTCAACATCAGCAAGATAAGGCATGTAACTTGAATGATGCGAATCACACGTACAATATCTTTGGATTCCAAAGAACGAGTGGGATTCCCAAGCAGAGCGCGATGGGATGGAACACCCCCATAATAATTCACGCCCCCTAACTGTAGGTCTAAACCACCCGCTACCATGGACTCAGCGATTCCACTGTTTGGACTGGGATGTTTACGGGCATCGCGAAACATTATTTTCCATGCCCGACGCGCATTGTTTCCTGTTAATCCAATAGCTATCCACAAAAGCACAGCCGTAAACCGCGCCGGGATAAAATTGAGAAAATCGTCAAACCGGGCTGAGGCCCAGCCAAATTCTTGATATCGTTCATTTTTATAACCGACCATAGAATCCAGCGTATTAGTTGCACGATAAAGCATCGCCAGCGGAGCTCCACCTATACAAGCGTAAAAAACGGGCGATACAATGGCATCCACAATATTTTCCGCAAGCGTTTCGACAGTTGCTCGCAATACTTCGACTTCTGACAGATTTTCAGTATCCCTACCGACAATTTTGGCAACCTCATTACGCGCGGAATCTAGTCCTTCCTTTTGCAATCGGTGCAGAACGCCCCATCCAGCATCCTCCAAACCTTTCCAGGCGATAGTCGTAGCAATGACGAAAACATTGATGGCTACAGCTAACCAGAATATGTAGTGGTAGAGAAGAAAAAGTAGGCAAGCGAATGGAACAGAAGCTATCAAAAGAGTTGATAAGGTCAATAGTATTCCTTTTATCCGTTGCATCTGTCGAGAATGACCGGGGGTATTCCATCTTTTCTCAAACCAGGCAATATATTTGCCTAAAATAATAACGGGATGCGGAATCCAATGCGGATCTCCAATGATCCTGTCCAAAACTAACGCTAAGAAGGTTATGAAAAATAAATTCATGGGAGAGTAACCTCTATACTTTTTAAGTCAATTGGGATTCCAGCCACAACCCAGATTGCTTTTTCAGCGTCTCTGGCCATCCTTTGGTTTATCCAACCAAGACTGTCTCGATACTGTCTTGTGAAAGAATCCATTGGGACAATACCTTGTCCCACTTCACTAGAGACGATAACTACCGGTTGCTTCCGTTCCTTCATAGCAAGAAGCAAATTTTCACTGCGTCGACGTATCTCATCCTCGTCACAACCATCCAGAAACATCCAATTATTCAACAATAAAGACAAACAATCAATGAGCAACACATTCGACGTTTCACACGTTTTCAGCCATTGTTCTAATAAAAGAGGCACTTCTACAGTTTCCCAAGTATCCGGACGCTCTTGGCGATGGCGATCAATACGTGTCAGCATTTCTTTATCACTGGCTTGTGCGGTTGCCACATAAGTCACATTGAGTGAATGGCGATGGGCTAAACCTGCAGCTAAACGTTCTGCATATGCGCTTTTACCACTTCTGGCACCACCAAGCACCAAAAAAAATCCCATTTTGACCGTACTCCTTTACGCCAAATCATAAATCACTGGCTCACAACGGAGTACCAGCAAATCTTACACATTCAATTCTCCCGTAATGCTATGAGAATGTCTGCGATTCGTCAAGCATATGCCTCTAACGCTTGTCCATTGTCGAAACCATTACATTTTCACCAGTGCAAGCTAATCAGGCATAGACTAAAACCGTCCGGAAAATGCTCTATATGTCATTTTAAACTATAGAGAGGAGGACTATCATTGACTGTTTCAAAAATCGCTCCTAAAATCAGCATCTTACTCTGTACGTATAACCACTCATCTTCTTTGAGAACAGCTTTGCAATCCGTCATCAATCAAACTTTTCCGGATTGGGAGTGTTTAGTAATTGATGACGGATCGACCGATGAAACCAAACAAGTCTTACAATCATTTCAAGACTCTAGAATAACTGCTTGCCACTTAGAAAAAAACCGTGGGAAGTCTTGGGCGCTCGAACAGGCTAGAAATATAGCGCGTGCAAATATCTGGATAGAACTTGACGATGACGATTGGCTTGCCCCTGAAGCGGCCGGCAAAGTATTTCAATACTTTTCCCATCTTCCGGAGGACGTGGCCTTACTCACGTCATCTTATACATTATGGTCTTTCGACAAGGTCAGAGGCATGGTCTATCGTCGAGCCATGGCAGCTTACCCTATTTTCATATTGCCTACACGCGCTTCAGTTCCTATTCCTCGATGTTATCGCCGCTCAGCAGTGGAACAAGCAAGAGGTTGGTCAGAGTGGCTAGCTTATGCTGAAGGCCGCTTTTTTGAAGATGCTTTTCTGACAACCGTTCTCCTCCAACAATATCAAATTGCTCGTTGCAATGACGTGCTCTATCATCGCGTCCTGCATCGAAAAAGTAACAGCCAACAAGCAAAAAATCTTTATTCATCGCTTTTCAGTGCATATTTTAGCCAGTACCCAAATCGCCAAATCCAACCTTTTGTTCCTGAGAATTGGAAATTTTACGCCAACACACGCACATAATCAATTTGTGCATCGTTCAATATTACCTCAGTTGACTGGCCATACACTGTAGATTCTTCAATAACAATGACCGTTTCTGTTACTTCTTTCAACGTTCCTTCATAATACGACGGGTTAACTGCAACTTCGATTTGGTTGCCAATAAATTTCCTTACCATCTCTTGAAATGTCATTGTCTTCACTCCTTATGCATAAACAGCGCTGATTTTGCTATACGGAACTATCACGACATCACTATTCTGTTCTATTAATTGCACTGCATTGATACCTGCAATTTGAACTGTACCTGTCAAACTGCCGGAAGGTGTAACAACAGTGACCGTCGAGCCTTTGTGTTGTTCAAAAAAACTGCGCAAGGCTGGGTTAGCTGCTAAGCCACTTTCCAATGCCTGCCTAATAAAACGAATTTGTTGTTCTAAAGCTACAATTTGTCCTTCAATGAACATGCGTCCTGGTATACGCCCTGTCAATTCATGAACTTCGCCTTCTAAGTGCCGCAATCGAACTCTTTCTTCTGCCAGTTCTCTTTGAATTCTGTGGACAACATGTTCAAGATGCTTAATCTTCATCTTTACTCTTCTTCGAAAGCGCGGAAAATGTTGCAACGATTGCACTTCCAGTTTGACCATGTTCAACTCTCCTTGAAAGTAAATTTTTTTCTTTTACATTATTCCAATGATTGAATCAATGAATGGGACAGTCGTTGGATATATTCCAAAATAGACTCTCCGAATTCCTCATCCGCCTGATCAATTCACTCTACCCATGCTTCCAAGACAGGGTTCTCATCCAGGATAGATTCATAGTGTTCACGTGGACAAAATTCTGAATCGGGATCGCGCTGAATGTAAAACTCGTATTTGCGTCTCGTTTCTTCGAGAGTTCCAGCATACCCAAAATGACGAATGCGAAGGTCTGATTTTTTGCCTGGAAAATCGGCTATGACATTCTGAGGAATACTGCCACCGTGTAAAGCTTGCGGATTCCATGTATATTTTGATCCGGGAAGATAGCGAAACAGCCTCGGACCATATTGTACGGGAGCCCATAATTTATCCACTCTGTAGTGCGTCATAGAATGCCAAAAATGATAGAAGCGGAATGCGTACCAATCCCATCGTGCTTGATTGATCATAGAACGAACCTCTTGTTTAAATCTCTCTTCAAACATTTCATCTGCATCAATAGCTAGAATCCAGTCAGGTTTCGTGGCCAGAGTGCGATAAAAAAGCTTCATTTTCAAGTTTCGTTCATTGACTCCAAACATGGATTCATTGGAAGTAGCGAGTGAAACCACTTTGGAATAGGACCTGCATATCTCTACCGTTTCATCGGTAGACCCATCATCCAAAATTACGATTTCATCTACATATTCCGATAAATCATTAAGAACCATACGCAGATAGCGATGAGCTTCATTTTTAACTTGCATCATGGCGGTCAATTTGTTTCCTGATGACTTCCTGCCTGCCATATTCCTACTTCCTCTCCTGGGTGTTCTGCCCAATTTGTCTTCCATTTCTTTTCAAAATAGTTTCGACTGTTTTCAAACCATTGCCGCAGTTGACGGTGATTTCGACTACTCCCGCCAACATCATGACGAATCACACTTTGCGGACAATAAACCACCCTGTATCCATGCCAGCGAGCGTTTATCGAATAGTCAGTTTCTTCGAAGTAAAAAAAGTAGTTCTCGTCAAACAAGCCCAGTTCGGACAACAAATCTCTGCGTATCATGTACAGTGCGCCACAGACACTGAGACAATCTTCTTGTTCATTGTAGAGATGGAGTCCATTGGGTTCTAAATAACCTCGAGGTTGGTGATCAAAAACAGTGCCAAATACTCCAGCCGCTGTAATTCTTCCTTGTCCATCTATCATTTTAGGTCCCACAACGGCTATGTTAGGATCAGATTGTATACATGCCATTAAGGGTTCAAGCCATCCTTCCTGCACCATCACGTCGCTATTGCATAAAACGATATAAGGACTGTTCCCTTGCAAAATACCTTGATTGCATGCACGTGCATAGCCGAGATTTCGAGTATTTCTTAATACTTGCAGATGAGGAAAACTGTTCTTCTTCAAAGCCTGTACTGACCCATCCTGACTGCCGTTATCCACCACATATATTTGAAATGGTAGAGAAGTGTGTTTATAAATCAACTGTAAACATTCTAAAAGGAGCGAACGCGTATTGTAGCTCACCACAACAATATCCACTAATTTTTCCAAAGCAACACATCCTTTGCCAAATGACTCCTCATCTATGCTACCTTACGCATCCTAAGAAAAATGGGACACGGCAAATAGGACCTGCTCACCATCCCAATAACGGAGATGAACAGATCCTGTCCTGACCGATGCTCTTTAGTTCAGCATGGGTGTACAGATGAAGAAGGACGGAACGCTCCTACTGACTCCCTGACCATTAGTTGATAAGGAAAAATATCTTTCAGGGAATGGGAAACTCCTTGTATTTGTTGCAATAGCAATTGCATCAATCGCTGACCAATCTCTCGCTTTGGCAGGTGAACTGTTGTTAAAGAAGGTGTGACAAGCGCTGAAATCTCAAGATTGTCTACACCTGCAACAGATACATCTGCTGGTACTCGCAAACCCGCTTCTTGCAATGCACGCATAGCACCGATGGCCAAAAGATCTGTTGAGGCTGCAACTGCCGTAAAACCTTGCTTACTTTGCAAAATTTTTTTCATTACTGTATACCCTGTTTGCAACGAGTCTTGCCACTCTGGTATTAACGTGACATGCTTCTCAGCATCCAGGCCAGCTTCCTGCATCGCTTGCCGATAGCCAAAAAGTCTTGGATTTTCCCACTCCTGAGATGAATCATGACCAAGAAATAGAATCTCCCGAT
The DNA here is from genome assembly GCF_900142255.1 of Alicyclobacillus tolerans. Taxonomy (GTDB): domain Bacteria; phylum Bacillota; class Bacilli; order Alicyclobacillales; family Alicyclobacillaceae; genus Alicyclobacillus_I; species Alicyclobacillus_I tolerans. The sequence continues at coordinate 236,376 of NZ_FRAF01000001.1, forward strand.
GACCTTGCGACAATAAAAAATGAACCATTTCTCGCATAGCGTTTTGCAATTGAACATAGACAGCCGGAACAGGCGCTTCTCCTCGCCAATCCCAATAAACTACTGTCGGCAATGCTTCTTTCACCTGTTCAAGGCGGACAAATTTGCTTAACTCTACAGGTGAAAGCACAATTAATCCACCATAAAAACCTTCTTCCAGCACACGGCGATAATCGCGATCGTGAAAATTAGCGTTATAGAGAGAAAAGGTATAACCATTTTGAAAGGCTACTTCTTCAATCCCCAAAACTACTTCTCCATAAAAAGGATTAGTGATACTATGCGTAATGCACGCTATCTCTTTCTTTTGCCGCGTTCGCAAAACACGAGCAAACTTATTCGGTACGTAATGATAAAATTCTATTGCCTCTAAAACTCGTTTACGTACGTCAGCAGCTACGTAACCATTGTCATTGATGACTCGTGAGACAGTGGTAGGCGAAACGCCTGCTCGCTTTGCGACGTCAATTCTGGTAGCCAATCAAATCATTCCTTCTCTTAAGTCGATCCGCTCTGATGAACGACTGTAATTTCTACCCACCACGAAACTTTGCCAAACCCAGGAACATTCGTGCTGGTCCACAATTTCCTTGCGGATTGAATTGGATTCAACATACCACTTGCAGGCTGTATGGATACATTGAGATGATTATTCCAACCTTTGTCATTCAGCCATAGCACCAAATAAGGACAGTATTGAGTATCGTAACGCAATTCAAGCGACTCTCCGCCATCTGCAGTGACGATTCTTGCCCAACCTTCCGGGATTGGATTGACGAAGTAAATTTTATGGGCATATGGTTTCAACGAACAGCCTGGTTTATCGAGATGATACTTTTCTGTTGTCTCCGGATTGGGCCAGCGGAAGACTGTCTCTGGTAAGAGCTCAGAGTCAGTGGAATGCGCAACCCTGAATTGCTGAGCGCTATCTGGCAGTTCAATTCTATCTCCCGGCCTGACCGTCCATAAAGGGTGGGCTGACCAAAAATATGGCATCTCAAACGGTGAATGGTTCTCCAGTATATATTCAAGACGCAGAGTATCCTCAGCAACCAATCGCAAGGCTCTCGTCAACGTGTATGGGAGTCTCACACCGTGCACGGACAATACCAACTCTTCTGCACGAGCTTCCTGCACTTGCCACGGCAACGACCTAACCTCACCGTGATCGGGCAGAATCACACCTTGCCAGGGAAATTTATCGACGTGGCACGCATCCAGATTTGGAAACAACTCGTCCCAACCACGTGCGTCACCCATCTCAACCACACTATCATATCCTGAATTTTCCATATGGCCATTGGCTGGATATAACCACTCACGGCCGTTGACTGTTGACAGTGAGACGATTTTGCCGCCCAATGATGGCACAACCACGACCTTCAGGTAACCATTCTCTCCTACCCATACCTGAGTTTGACCTATTGTATCCCAGTTAAAATACCCTTCACTTCTCCGCTTGCTTTTTTTTCGCTCCAAATAGGATGGGATATGTCTCATCATGACACGCTTCCCCCTCTTCAAGCAAGATGCCCGTAAGGCATCCTACGGTTGAAAAGTGGATTTTGCGCCTCATAGAAAAAGTTTACATTTTCTTCAAGAAAGACAATATAAAAATAGGCAGCAGCTAGCGCTCCTGCCATTCAACATTTCACGATATTCTCTTCAAATTTGCCAGGGCCAAGGCGTATTCGACCACGCCCAGCTCTCACCTGTTGGGCTGTTGCCATACTGTTGAAGAGGACCAAATTTGGCTTCAAACTGACTCATTAAATTGGCTTTACGCTTTTGAAATTGCTGAAATTGAGCCAGTGCTGCTGAATCATTCGGATGCGTATCCAAATAGAGGGTCAAATCAACCAGTACAAAATCGACAGCCTGCAACTCCTGCAAATAGTGATAGTATTGGGAGGAAACTGACATACTCATCGCCCCCCTTTGCCATCATGGTAAGGATAGGGGCTGAACAAGTCGGGCCACAGTACTCCGTGGCGAAGTGCCTGTTGAGGAGAATACTGTTTCAATTGCGTAGGTTGTACGGTTATCCACTGGTTGGGTGGAATGACAAAACGAACAAATCCCCTGCCGGGACAAGGATCGTACGGACTGCGGTAGGGTGCGTAAGCAGCCCACTGGTGAAACTGCACTGGCAAAACCTCGCTTTCGCAGGTCTTAGCAGCCTTTAAAAAGGCTAAGCCCTTCTCTATGACGATACGTATAGCATAGAGATATGCGAATAGGACAGTTTACAGACGCCAGACTGCTGCAATACCACGACTCATTTGAAAATATTAGTGCAATAGTAAGGCTACTACAAGCCCCACCACACCGCCGCCGAGTACTTCAATTGGCCTATGGCCAACATGTTCATTCAGTACGGGCCAATCTGTCAGCCACCAAGGCAATTTTGCAATCCGCATAGCTGGTATTTTGTTGGTTTTCCAGTTTGTAGAATCCACTCGACCTTGCCCACTTCCCTGGTTCACATTTTTTTGAGAATGGAGCAAAGCGTGTTGCCCTTTTAAATCGTGCAGCAATCGATTTAACACAGCGGCTTGACGACCAGTTTGCCAGCGCACCCCAGCTGCGTCGTACATGACAATGATGGCAATAAACAAGCCTAATCCCAAAACTGGATTTTGACCGCCATAACGTAGCCATAATTCAACAACCAAAGCAACCACCAAAGCTGTGTGTGAACTCGGCATACCGCCAGACTGCCGCATACGCTGCCAATCAAAACGGCGAGCTTGAATCATGATGAGAATAGGCTTCAGTACCTGGGCAGTGACCATAGCCACCAGCGGAGCAATCCAGATATAAGCGGATTCTCTCAATATCACATTAGTTTCCTCCATTATCAAATCCTTACTTGCTGTGGGAACCCACTAAAGGATTTGAGTTAGACGTTGACGATACATTTCATACAGAAGAACACTGCCAGCCATTGCAGCATTGAGACTCTCTACTGTTTTCTGCATGGGAATAGACAACGTTTCATCAATCAAATGCAAAAGGCTAGCCGAAATTCCATGCGCTTCACTGCCAATGACCAAGAGAGTTGGAGCAGTTAAAGAAACATCATGGCACATTCTTTCAGCATCAGCTTGAGCAGCAATCACGTGACCTCCAGGATAGCAACGCTTCCATTCTTCAATATAAACCGACAATGCTTCTCCCACAACCGATAGCCGAAACAATCCACCCATTGCAGCGCGTACCACTTTTGGAGAAAGAAAATCAACAGTCCCTATTCCACAGCATACTTCTTGAACGCCAAACGCTTCCGCACTGCGAATCAGTGTACCGACATTCCCAGGGTCTTGTAGTCCATCTAAGAGTAGAACATGTTCAGGATATTGAGGGCGAGTTTTTTCTTCCGGCCAGACAGCAACAGCCAAAATACCCTGTGAAGATTCTGTATCACTGACGAGAGCATAAGCTTGTTCAGATACTTCCCATACATGTTCAATTTTCTTATAGCCAGACAGTGACTCGAGTGCGGAAAAATCTCTCTGCCGAGTGGAGAGCAATACCAGTGTCTCGATGCATAGTTCACTTTCCAATAAATCTCGAACGAGTTGCTCACCTTCTACCAAAAAGCTACGCTTTTGCCAACGCTCGTTTTTTTTCTTTAAGCGAGCTAAAGAGCGAATTTTTGGATTTTGCGGCGACTCGATATACTGTACGGTCATTGATTCATCTCCCCACCAAAATGAAGAAAGAAAACCCGGCCACAAAGAGACGGTTCGGATCAAATTCACCGAACGCTCAAAAGCCGGGTTGACCTTAGTGTTGCAATGTGTGTTGACCGACGGTTGATTACGCCTCTATCTTAGCGCGCGCAACCTTGACCAATTCAGCAAAGGCCGCACCGTCTGTCACAGCCAAATCAGCTAGCATCTTGCGATTCACTTCTATACCTGCCAATTTCAATCCATGCATCATCTTACTGTAAGATAAACCGCTCTGACGCGCAGCCGCATTAATACGTTGAATCCAAAGGCGACGAAAATCACGTTTACGGACTCGACGATCACGGTACGCGTATACGAGAGATTTCATAACCTGCTGTTTAGCCGTACGATACAGACGATGTTTAGAACCGCGATAACCACGCGCAAGTTTCAAAATCGCTTTATGACGACGACGAGTGACTTTACCAGACTTTACTCTTGCCATTTTCCAACTTCCTCCTCAGATGCCTCACAGCGAATCTGCAAACCTCACTCCGCTATCGAGTGCGTATGGGGTTGTCCAATCTAAATTCATTCCAAAACTAATTAAAGATAGCTGACCAAATGTTTAATACGCTTGACATCTGATGGAGAGACAAGTGTCGTCCCCCGCAAAGTCCGCTTGCGTTTTGCCGACTTCACTTCGGCTTTATGATACGCAAAAGCGTGGGCTCGCTTCAGTTTGCCATTGCCAGTACGCTTTACTCGCTTGGAGAGACCACTATGAGTCTTCATTTTTGGCATATTCGTTTCCTCCCAAACCATGTAAACCCGCCGCAACCTGCAGTACACCGCCGGGCGGCGGATTTCATCTATTCATCAAAAAACATGGTATAGATTTTACTGTTCCGCTTACTTCCTACATCAAGTCGTACCACTCTATACAACTTGCCGAGAGCCTCTTCATTTTAAGTGGACGATTTGGGCGCCAGAATCATAATCATGCTCCGTCCCTCAAGGCGAGGAACGCGTTCAACCGTTGCTGAATCTTTGACGGCTTCAGCAAATTTCATCAACAACTGCTGACCGAGAGAAGCGTGTGTAATTTCTCTTCCACGAAAGCGAACAGAAATTTTCACTTTATCCCCATCCGCCAAAAACTTCATTACATTTTTTAGCTTAACCTGAAAGTCATGCTCCTCAATATTCGGGGTCATGCGAATTTCCTTGAGCAGAATAACTTTTTGATTTTTACGAGCTTCTTTTTCCTTCTTGCTCTGTTCATACTTGAACTTGCCATAGTCCATGATGCGGCAAACGGGCGGCTTCGCCGTAGGCGCCACATTGACGAGATCTAAGCTGCGTTCTTCAGCCAAACGGCGAGCATCACGCAACTGCATAATACCCAACTGATTGTTGTTTTCGTCAATTACCCGCACTTCTCTGGCGCGTATCCCATCATTGACTTGATACTCTTCTTTGCTAATCTGCTGTCACCTCCGGATGAATTCAAGCCCGCCATAAAAAAAGCGCGGCAATCATCCGCGCTCTTGTTTATTTGCACCCAATAATCGCAAATCAACAATTCTTCAACCCGCCAGCCGTACCAGCCAGGTGAGAAGCGAGCGCTTCTTCTTTAGAATTACGTGTAAACACACAATACCATTATAGCAGCAATTCACAAAAAAAACATCATACCAACAATTTTTTCTCTGCAATCTCTTGAGCGAGCATTTCAGTAAACTCGGACAATTGTAGGGGACCCATATCTCCTTTTCCATACCTTCTTACCGATACACTGCCATTATCCCGTTCTTTTTCACCCACAACCAGTGTGTATGGAATTTTGCGCACTTGAGCTTCACGAATTTTATAGCCAATCTTCTCTGGCCGAACATCCGCTTCTGCTCGAAAACCACGTTGAGAGAGAAACTCCGCCGTTTCTTGAGCATAGCCTGAAAATTCTTCAGCGACACTAGCGACACGTACTTGTACAGGAGCAAGCCAAGCCGGGAAAGCTCCCGAAAAATGTTCCGTCAAAATTCCCAAAAAACGATCGATAGACCCAAAGATTGCGCGATGGATAACCACCGGACGATGCATTTTTCCATCCTCACCGACGTATTCCAAATCAAAACGCACTGGTAATTGGAAATCCAATTGGACTGTTGCACACTGCCATGTACGTCCAATCGCATCACGAATGTGAAAATCGATTTTAGGTCCGTAAAATGCCCCGTCCCCCGGATTGATGCGATACTCAACACCCGCTCCATCAAGAGCTGCCTGCAAAGCTGACTCAGCTTCTGTCCACAGTTCATCCGAACCCATAGAATTTTCTGGACGAGTGGATAGCTCGATATGATAAGGGAATTCAAACACGCCGTAGATTTTAGAGACTAATTCAAGCACATTCTCAATCTCTCTGCCAATCTGATTCGGTTGGCAAAAGATGTGAGCGTCATCTTGCGTAAACGCCCGCACACGCATCATACCACCGAGTGTTCCGCGCAATTCATGTCTGTGTACATGACCGTACTCTGCTATGCGCAACGGTAATTCTCGATAAGAGCGCAGTTTATTGCGGTAAATCAACATATGTCCAGGACAGTTCATCGGTTTGAGCGCATAAAGTTCATCGTCAGCTTCCGAGACATACATGTTCTCTTTGTAATGATCCCAATGGCCTGATTCGACCCAGAGCCGCTGATTCATCAGCGTTGGTGTGCGGACTTCCTGGTATCCGGCCTCAACTTGCAAACGCCGTTCAAATATTTCTAACTCATTGCGAATAACCAATCCATTTGGCAAATAAAACGGCATACCCGGAGCATCTTCAGAGAACATAAATAGTTCTAGCTCCTTGCCAAGTTTACGGTGATCGCGTTGCTTCGCTTCTTCCAAAAATTTTAAATGATCTTCCAGTTGAGATTTTTTTGCAAACGCTACTGCGTATAAACGGGTCAACATCTCTCGTTGACTATCTCCTCGCCAATAAGCTCCCGCCAAGGACATAATTTTGAAGGCTTTAATATAGCCTGTAGATGGAAGATGCGGGCCTCGACAAAGATCGACAAATTCGCCTTGTCGATAGAGTGTCAGTGTCGTATCCGCAGGCAAGTCTTCAATAATTTCTACCTTGAAACGATCGCCACGGGTTCGAAAAAATTCGAGCGCATCGGAACGACTAATTTCTTCTCGAATGATAGGTAGATTTTCGCGAATAATGTTTTGCATTTCAGTTTCTATAGCAGAAAACTCTTCAGGAGAAAAATCGTGATCGGCAAAATCGTAATAGAATCCATTTTCAATCACGGGTCCAATGGCAAACTTGGTACCTGGAAACAGTCTTGCTACTGCCTGCGCCATTACATGAGCTGCGGAATGGCGCATAACTTCCAAACCTTCTGCGTCTGCTAGAGTAAAAAACTCGACTACAGCGTCTTCATGAACAGTGCGCTGCAAATCCATCCAATGACCATTCACTTTAGCCACTACTGCCTCTCTGCCAAGCCGGGCAGAGAGGCGCATAGCAAGTTGTTGCAAGGTGGTACCGCTCTCCACCGCAATTTGTTGACCGTCTTTGAGCGTAATTTGGTGTTCCAACATCGTTACCTCCATTTTTTTGCATTTTTATTTTCATCTGAAGCCAATCCCATTGGACAGCTTTGACAATCGAGTAGGAGGGGGTGACTAACCCCCGTCCTCTCACACCACCGTACGTACCGTTCGGTATACGGCGGTTCATGTTGTGGAACGAATCACATCGTATCGCTCAACTAAGCTAACCAGTCCTCGGTCACGCCAATAGGCAAGACCGAGGGCTTTATTCATTTGTGGGGTATTTGAGAGTCTCCAGTAGCCCTTGCGGGAACCGCTTATCAGGACTGCCCATTCCTCGGGAATCCCAAGGACGACGAGGTTTCGTCGCTTTGTCTTAGGTTTCTTCCATTGCTTAAGGAAGCACATTCTCAATCGGTGACGTATCCACTTGTCTAAGTCCTCGAACACACT